>NZ_JBXWKI010000001.1:287042-785717 GCF_058190535.1 Serratia sp. CoH_134_PS_4 | reverse complement strand
ACGCCCTTGTTTTCACGCGCCATGCCCAATGGAATAGCAATGGCGAACATCACGGGCAGGAAGCTGAAGGCAAAAGAGCCGATCTTGCTCATCCAGGTGAACAGTAGCTGGAAGGCAGGATGGCCAATAAACGGCAGTAGGGTGATGACATCACGGCTACTCAGCGAACTGCCGATCCCCAGCATGATGCCACAGAACGACAGCAAGGCGACGGGCAGCATGAATGTCTTGCCCAGACTTTGGAAAAACTCCCAAAGCGTTATTTTTTGTTTTTTAGATGCTGGCATAACCGACGGCTCCTGGCGAAAAAATGTGCAAAAGTGGTGTGTGCCCTGTTAGGTAAAAATAAGATAAAACGTTTTACCTAGCAAAAATGCGCCGCTAATCACAATTCCAGCGTGCGCTTTGCGGCGACAATGCTGATGCCAGTAAAACGTTTTACTGGCCAAACAGATTCGGTATACCATTTGCTTCAAGAGACATATTCCGTTGTCTTTCACGTCATTGCTCAGTCGTGTGAAAGGAAATGGGGACAGAATGCCCAGGATCGGGCTCGCAGAGGTTACGACCATCAAAAAGATCACCATTACCGATGTCGCCCAGCAGGCCGGTGTCTCTGTGACCACGGTTTCGCTGGTGCTGAGTGGCAAAGGGCGTATTTCACCCACCACCGTGGCGCGGGTGAATCAGGCGATTGAACGCTTGGGCTATGTGCGTAACCGCCAGGCTGCGACCTTGCGTGGCGGAGAGTCGGGGGTGATTGGACTGATCCTGCGCGATATCTGCGAGCCGTTTTATGCGGAAATGACGGCGGGGCTAAGCGAGGTGCTGGAAGCGCATGGCAAAGTGCTGTTTCTGACCCAAAGCGGCCGCGACGGCAAGGGGCTAATGCGGTGTTTTGATACGTTGCTGGAACACGGGGTTGACGGCATTGTGCTGGCGGGGGGCGTCCGTCTGGCCGAAGGGCTGAAGGAAAAAGCGGCAGAACAGGGGGTGCCACTGGTCTGTGCAGCACGCTCTAATGGGCTCGAAGGGGTTGATGTGGTGCGGCCCGACAATATGCAAGCGGCTAAAATAGCCACCGAATTCTTAATCAAACGCGGGCACAGCCAAATCGCTTACCTGGGGGGGCAGAGCAGTTCCCTGACGCGTGCCGAACGGCTCGGGGGATTTTGTTCCACGCTGGTACAGTATGGCCTGCCTTTCCGCTCCGATTGGATTATTGAGTGTGACTGCCATCAGCGTGCGGCGGCGGAAGCGGCTGAACATTTACTGCGGCAACACCCGAATATCAGCGCACTGGTTTGCCACAAGGCATCGGTCGCGTTGGGGGCCTACTTTGGTATCGTGCGCAGTGGGCGCAGTATCGGCTCGGAAGGGGTCGACACCTACTACGGCCAGCAGGTGGCGTTGATTGGCTTTGGCGATGTGCCCGAAGCCGAACTGACCGAACCGCCGTTGACACTGGTTTCCAGCTCGGCACGTGAAGTGGGCCGCAGTGCCGCTTCACGCTTGCTACAACGGATTACGGATGCCGGGCTGCCGCCGCAAAACGTCATCCTGCCACCGATGCTGATCAAACGCGGCTCGGCCTGATCTCAATTCTGCTCATCGTTGGCCTGTTGCAATAGCCAACTCACAAACATTTTCATCGCTGGCGTCATATCGCGTGATTTCAGATGGGTGAGCCAATACCCGCCTAAATTCGCTTCGGCGGTGAAAGGGCGTTGCAGAATGCCTTCCCGGAGCTCGCGGGTAAACATACACGCCGGGGCTAACGCCACGCCGCTGCTGTGAATTGCACCTTCCACCATCAGCCGAGACGAGTCAAACACCGGGCCGTTAATGCGCCAGGGGGTGATCCCTGCAGCGGTGAACCAGCATTCCCATTCGTCTTTGCGGTAACTGCGCATCAGCCGCTCGTTTTGCAGATCTTGCGGTGTGTGCAGGCGTTCCGCGACGTCGGGCGGACACAACACGGTCAGTGGCGCGTCAAACAATTTAACGTTATGGGTTGCCGGCCATCGGCCCTCGCCAAAACGAATAGCAAAATCCATCCCGTCAGCGGACAGATTGACCAGGTTATTATTGGTCAGCACCCGCAAATCGATAAATGGGTGTGCTTCTCTGAAGGCCGCCAGGCGGGGCATGAGCCAACCCACGGCAAAGGTGCCGACCACGGCGACCGTCAGCACTTCATGGAAATGCCCACCTTCAAACTGCTGCAACACCGATTCAATACGATCAAAAGCATCCGTCAATATTGGCAGCAGTGCCTGTCCTTCCTCGGTCAGGTCCAGCCCGCGCGGCAGGCGACGGAACAGCTGAATACCCAGCTGTTGCTCAAGCGTACGTACCTGCTGACTGACAGCGGCTTGGGTTACACTGAGCTCCAGCCCGGCGCGCGTAAAGTTCAGATGACGGGCGGAAGATTCAAACGCTCGCAGTGCATTCAGGGGAAGTCGGTTGCGCATAATGATAGCCATAAGTTTTTCTTTATGCTGGCTGAAATTATTATCGCTTGTCAAGGCAAGGCTAAACCCCGATATTTTGCGCAACTGTTGCGGAAGTCACGCAGTCAGAAAAGGAATCGCATCACCACCCAAGGATATCCGCGTGTTGAATGACAATAAAATCTTTTGCCATCGGCCGATACCCTGCAACCCATGAGTTTTTACATGATGAAAATAAATCGCCTGGCGGCCGCGCTGCTCGCCACATTAATCTTGCCTGCTGGCCATGCTGCCGATAAAGCAGACATTGACGCCATCGTTCAACCGCTGATGCAGAAATACGGCGTGCCGGGTATGGCAATCGCCGTGTCGGTAGAGGGAAAACAGCAGTTCTATCACTACGGCGTTGCGTCCAAACAGACAGGTAAACCGATCACCAACCAAACGCTGTTTGAAATCGGTTCATTGAGCAAAACCTTCACTGCCACATTGGCTGCCTATGCCCAAAATGAGGGCAAACTGTCGTTCTCAGAGCCCGCCAGTCGTTATCTGCCTGAACTGCGCGGCAGCGCATTTGACCATGTCAGCTTGCTGAACCTGGCGACGCATACCTCTGGATTACCGTTGTTTGTGCCCGATGAGGTGACCAACAACGCACAGCTGATGGCCTATTATAAAAACTGGCGACCGCAGCACCCGGCAGGCAGCACGCGCGTTTATTCCAATATGGGTATCGGCATGCTGGGGATGATCACGGCGAAAAGCCTCAACCAGCCGTTTGCCAAGGCGATGGAACAGACTCTGCTGCCGGCACTGGGCATGACTCATACCTATATCCATGTTCCTACCGATCAAATGGCCAATTACGCACAGGGTTACGACAAGCAAGATAAACCGGTGCGTGTGAACCCAGGCCCACTGGACGCCGAATCCTATGGCATCAAGTCCAACGCCCGTGATTTGATTCGTTATCTGGATGCCAACCTGCAACAGATCACAGTGGCGGAAAAATGGCGCAGCGCACTGGCTGCTACCCATGTCGGTTACTACAAGGCAGGGGTTTTCACCCAAGATTTGATGTGGGAAAACTACGCTTATCCGGTCGATTTAACCCGTCTTACCGAAGGGAACAACGCGGGGATGATCATGAACGGCACCCCTGCAACGGCGATCACGCCACCACAACAGGAACAGGCCGCCAGTTGGTATAACAAAACCGGCTCGACCGGTGGGTTCTCAACCTACGCCGTATTTATCCCATCGCAGAAAATCGCCGTGGTGATGCTGGCAAACAAATGGTTCCCGAATGATGATCGGGTTGCGGCGACCTACCGCATTGTTCAGGTATTAGATAAGAAATAATCACCGCTGGGGCGCCACGGCGCCCCAGTTATCATATTAACGCCAGTCCCGATTACCGTGATGCAAATAAGGTAAAATGCACAGGCGTGCCCCTATCGTTAATGCCCTCTCAATTCACCCTGCTGAACGCCAACCGATCGCCATTGCGCCCAAAGAGAACCCCCTCGTGAACCACTGTTCATGACGGATCACGATTGGCCCCGAATGGGCTACCTGACCATTTTCGCCTTCGATGAAATTGGTTATTGCCTTAAGGCGTGGGGGTTATGCTGCTGAGCCCGTTTTTCACGCATAAAATCAATAAATACCCGCAGCTTGAGCGGCATATGCCGATTGGCGGGAAAGTAGATGAAAAAGCCGGGGAAGTCACCGCTGTAATCCGCCAGAATCTCCACCAACTGCCCATTATTGAGCTCGTGTTGTACGGTGCTGGCAAAGCGTTGGGTGATGCCCAAACCGGCCAGCGCGGCGTCTTTAATCAACCTGTCCTCGTTAAAGATCAGGCTGCCACTGGCTTCAAGCGTGAGCTGCCCGCCGTCCTGCCTGAAGTACCAAGGTTCAAATTTTCCACTGCCGGGGAAGCGGTAGCGCAGGCAGTTATGCTCGCTCAGTGCCTGGGGAGTCAGCGGTGTGCCGTGCTGTGCCAGATAGCCCGGCGTGGCAATGATCACACGCCGTTGGTCCTTGTCGATCGGCACCGCAACCATGTCTTTTTGCACCATGGCACGCATACGGATACCGGCATCGAAATTGTCCAACACCAGATCGGAAAAATGGTCGTCGGTAAACAGCTCAAGCTGCACCTCAGGGTAACGCGCCAGAAACTCCGTCAGATAAGGCATCACCAGTAACGACGCGGCCAGCTGCGGCAAGGTAATACGCAATAAACCGGAAGGGCGGCCGTGCAGGCTACGGACGTCATCAGCAGCTACGTCTATTTGCCCCATAGCAGGAGCCACTCGCTGGTAAAAGAGACGGCCTTCATCGCTTAGCCGAACCGACCTGCTGGTACGGTTAAACAAACGTACACCCAAACGTGTTTCCAGAGCCTGTATGTTTTGTGACACGGCGGGTGGGGTGACGCCAAGGTGATTAGCGGCCTGGGTAAAACTGCCTAACCGGGCCACGGCTTCAAAAAACGGCAGTAACTGCAACAGTGAGCTCATCTATCGATAATCCCTGCTTAATGATTCGTTAAGTAACCCGGTATTTAATTTTATAATAATCACTTTAGACTGATTTTATTACCCCTCAGAGAGCAATAAAACATGTCGACAGTGAATCAGTCATTAGCAGAAAGAGTTCAGGCGGTCAGCCTGCGGGCAATTGAAGAAGAGCGTATCGTCGGCAGCGTGGTGTTGGTGGCGCAACACGGCACCGTCATTTACGCCGAAGCCAACGGCTACGCCGATCGAGAGCAACAGCGGCCTATGCGGCGTGAGACGCAATTCCTGCTGTCGTCAGTCTCCAAGCCCTACATCACATTGGCGGCGATGCGCATGGTCGAACAGCAAAAGCTGAATTTGGATGATGCGGTCAGCCGTTGGTTACCCTGGTTCACGCCGACGTTGCCTGACGGTCGTCACCCCGAGATTAAAATCCGTCACTTACTGAGCCACACTGCCGGGTTGAGTTATCGCTTTAATCAGCCTGATGATGGGGTATATCAGCGTTTGGGCATTCAGGACGGTATGGCGCTGTCGTCATTGACGCTGGAACAGAACTTGCGCCTGTTGGCGCAGGCGGACCTGCTGGCCGAGCCGGGCCGAGAGTTTAATTACTCTCTGTCTATCGACGTGCTGGGGGCCGTGTTGGAGCAGGTTGCGGGGGAGCCACTGCCACGGTTATTCAATGCCTGGGTTGCACAACCGTTGGGATTGGGAAATACCGGTTTTCACGCCGCTCAGGCCGACAATCTGGCTACGGCCTATCAGGATACGGCTGCCCGTCCAGAACCCATTTATGATGGGATGCGGCTGGCCTTGCCGGAAGGCTTTGGCTTCGCTATCGAATTGTCGCCTTCACGCGGGCTTGATCCTCAGGCCTATGCCTCCGGCGGAGCCGGTATGGTCGGTGATGCTGATGATGTGCTGCGGCTGGTGGAAACATTGCGCAATGGCGGCGACGGCATTTTGCAACCGGCCACGGCGGAACTGATGCGCCAACCCCATGTTGGGGCAGAGGCTGAAATTCAGGGGCCGGGCTGGGGCTTTGGCTTTGGTGGCGCGGTCTTGGTGGACGCGCAGTTGGCGGCGACGCCACAGCACAATGGCACTCTGCAGTGGGGCGGTGTGTATGGGCACAGTTGGTTTTACGATCCGCAGGCAGCATTGAGCGTGGTGGCGTTGACCAATACGGCGTTTGAGGGGATGAGTGGGCTCTATCCGCAGCAGATCCGCGATGCGGTGTATGGGGTTTAGCAATAAAAAGGCCCGCTAAGCGGGCCTCAATGCTTTTCGAACGGGGATTACTGGGCTGGTGCCGGCGCGGCGTCCTGAGCCGGGGCCCCGTCTTCCGCTGGAGCTCCCAGCAGACCGAAGGTGCCGATGAACTCTTGCAGTGACATCTTGTTGCCGTTCAGATCAACCTGATTGTCGGCGTAATGGAAGCTGCTGCCAATCACGTCGTCTTTCAAGGTGGTCAGTTTGAACATCTGCCCCATGGCCGCCAGCCCTTGCACCTGTTGCTGTGCCAGTTTCTGAGCTTCTTCAGCACTGTAACCCTGCAGTAACGCAGTTTGTGACGTGATTTCAGTTGCCATTGCGACAGGAATGCTCAGGTTTGCATCCAGTTTTTTCACTGAACGGGCAATCAATTGGTCTGGCGACTCTGCCGGTGAGCCAGCTTGCGCCGGGTCGGTCAGGTCCAGATTCAGGGTAAAGGTGCTTTCACCCTTGCTGTTTTTCCAGCTCAACGGGGCAACGCTAATGGTCGGGTTGCCTTTCAACAGCAGCGGCAGATTTTGCAGCAGGATATCGGTGGTTTGCTGCTGATAGGCCACAGGATCCATCGTTTGTGCCTGCTGCAGCATCGCCATCGCTTGTTGGTTGTAACGGTCGGCGAACTCTTTCAGCGATTTTGCGTCCAGTTTGTCGATTTTTAACGTCAACTTACCGGAGCCGAAGTCGCTGTTTTGGATCTTCAACGCGTCCATGGTGTAATCGATCTGGCCGTTCAGATTGCTGTCTTTCTCACCGAATTGGCTTGCCAATTTAAAGCCGTCCAGCGTCAGCGTTTCTTTACCGTCAACGGCAACCTTAACCTGTTTTACTGCCAGATTCTGGTTACCCAGGCTGAGATCGAACTGACCTGCGTGGGTGTTGCTTTTCAGCGTAGCGCCCAGCAGCTGCACCTGTTCGGTTTGACCAAACTGGTTTGGGCCGCTGATCACGGCGCTGTCGCTGCTGGCGTCCAGCGTAATGGCTTTCATATCGCGTGATACATCGGCATTGATGGTTGCACCGCCGAACTTCAGCGCTGACTTGTCTTTTTGGTAATCCAGCGGGATCACGTCAATAGCGGACGAGGTGTCGCCCGAGTAAGAAATGCGGGATTCGGCGGTGAACAGCGATTTACCCTTGGTGATCTCAAACAGACCTTTAGTTGCTGCGGTGTTTTCCAGTTCGGTATGCACCGACGCCATGCTCGGTAACAGGTTGAATTTTTTCAACTGGGCCAGCGGGAACGGGCCGTGATCGATGGTTTCCATAAACGCGACTTCATCGCCGGCTTTCAGAGGCGCATCGTCAGTCGTGACGCTGCCGTCAGCGCGCAGGACATAGCGAATTTTGCTGCTGAAAATACCGCGTTGGTAATTTTCGTAACCCAGTTTGACACCGGCTTTTGGCAGATAGGCTTTGAGTTGGCTGTTGGCGTTATCAACCACTTCACCCATCCGTTGTTCGATCAGTTTGCCGGTGTACCAGGAAGCCCCGGTCCATGCTGCGCCAAGAACCACAATGACGCTAACAGCGACTAACGATTTTTTCATAGTTCTGTTCATCCTTATTAAGCCAACTGCCTTAAGCAGGTGGCTGGGCAAATTTGGGCCAATAAAAAAACGCCCGCAGGCGTTTAATTGTGAAGGTAAGCCACTCTTTCAGCAACCAATTTGCGGAAATTTACCGAGTGTTTACGACAACAGGTTATAAACACGGGCGATTCGGCCCGAACCGCTGACGCTAACCGGCGATTCAAACGCGCCAATAAAGCAGGATTCACCCGGTTTGAGGACCAATTGCTGGTTTTGCTTGGTCAGCACGGCTTCACCGTCTACGCAGAACAAAATAGCGGCACTATTTTGTGCCAGCGCCTGCGGAGTAGCGGAAAGGTCGTGTAACGAGAACGCGAAATCGTCAACCGGGATGGGGAAGAAGAGCTCATCGCCGCGTTTTTGTGGTTGAGTCAGCAGGCCGGCAGCCGGCTGCGGGCGGAATTGCAGATTAGCCAGCAATTCTGGGATATCAATGAACTTTGGTGTCAGGCCGGCACGCAGTACATTGTCCGAGTTGGCCATCACTTCCAGTGCAACGCCTTTCAGGTAGGCGTGTGGGGTTTCGGCATACAGGAACATCGCTTCGCCTGGCTTGAGCTGAACCACGTTCAGCAGCAACGGTGAAAACAGGCCGCTGTCTTCCGGGTAGAAACCAGCGATAAAGCGCACGGTATCCCAAGGCTCACCCTGTTGGTTGTTCAACGCGGCTTTCAGTACGCCGAGCGCCAACGCTTTTTGCTCACCGCTCATCGCCAACAGGCTGGCAAACAGCGCTGATAAGCGGGTTACGTCAGGCTGTTGCAAGAACGCGGCAATATCGTGATGCGCCCCGGCGAGTGGCTGTAAGAGGGAAACAATATCGGACAGTTCACGGAAGCCGTTCATCGCCAGGAATGGCGTCAGGGCAAACACCAGCTCAGGTTTGTGATTGGGATCTTTATAATTGCGCTCGGCCGCATCCAGTGGAATGCCCGCCGCGTTTTCTTTGGCAAAACCGATTTCAGCCGCAGACTTGCTCGGGTGCACTTGAATTGACAGCGGTTGATCGGCGCACAGCACTTTGAACAGGAAGGGCAACTCGCCAAAACGGCGGGCGACGTCGGTGCCCAATTGCTTGGACTGATCTTCATCAATGACATCGCGCAGTGAGCGCAAATTGCCGTCGGACCCCGCTACGCGCGAGCTGCTCTTCGGGTGAGCGCCCATCCACAGCTCGGCCATCGGCAACCCTTGTGGGTTGGCGATACCATACAGCTGAGTTAATGCGTCGTGACTGCCCCACGCATAGTTCTGCACTGCGTTGATCATTTTTTGCATCTTGATAAACATCCTTTGCATTCGCCGCCGGGTGACGGTAAGTAGCTGACTGATTTATCCCCTTTGGTTTTCACACTGCACGTTGAAAGCCAGGGGGGATAAAAGGCTAAAACAAACAAATTAGGCGAGCTCCATCCTACACCCGAACGACGGTGAGAAAGGGGGGTGTGATCAAACATGTGGCTCATCTGTGCCGCTGCCCCGCGGCTGGCAAAGTATAACGTGATAGCGTCAACAGTCACAATTCCCCTGTCCCTTGACAAAGGCTAGGGTGGCACAACACCGGGCGGGGGAAGGTAGAATAAATAACCTGTTATTGTGGCACAGCGTAAATCCGGCATGCACACCGAAATAAATATTTTGTCCGTGGTATTATGCTCCAATATATTTCAATCTGTGTTTTTTGACGTGAATTATTACCGGGTGAATATATCTTTCATCATAATTATTTCGTTTCTATCAGCAACCACACAAATGGCTTAAATTACCCAATGGCGTCGCTATACAGTGCAGACCAATAAACCGACTCTCTGATAATGACTTAACGCTGAGGCGCTGATGAAAAAACTTTTACTGGTTCTGGTTATGTGCACGTCGGGTGCTAATGCGGCTGTCGTTGTTACCCATGCATATGGCTATGGCGTTGCCAGGCCCGTGGTGGTGGCACCCAGGCCGGTGATTGTGGCGCCTCGTCCCGTGGTTGTTGTACCGCGGCCGGTCGTTGTGGCACCTGCACCTGTGGTGGTGACTGCCGCTCCGGTTGCGACAACAACGGTCGCTCACCCCGTCGCTGCGGTGGCCGGTGCTGTCGGCGTGGGGGTGTACCGCCACAATGAACGTCAGGACGCCTACGATGAAATCAACCATCTGCAGGACCAAAGAATTAATGCCTATAACCAACACCACCATTAATAGGTGTGCCGTGCAATAAATATTAAGAGCGCCAGATGGCGCTTTTTTATTATTCCGCACTATGAGGTAGAGGAAGGGGGAGAGAATGGGAGCTAAAAAATAATGCCCGCACACTGTTTAAGACAATGAAGAAAAAATGCTGTGAGGTAACTCTCTTAATGCGAATAGTTATTATGTCACTATACTGGATGGGTGTGCTGACGGGCTCGAGTACGTTGGCGTAATCGTACATTTTTAGGAATTGTACTAAGGAGATCGTGATGGCAGCCGTTCGTATTGAAAAAGACTCTATGGGACCCATCGAAGTGCCGGCAGAAAGGCTATGGGGCGCGCAAACGCAGCGTTCTCTGGAGCACTTTCGTATTTCCTCTGAGAAGATGCCGACCGCCTTGATTCACGCACTGGCGTTGACCAAACGCGCAGCGGCCAGCGTGAATATGGATTTGGGACTGCTGCCGGCCGAGCGGGCCAATGCGATTATCCGCGCCGCCGATGAAGTACTGGCGGATCAGCATACAGATGAATTCCCGTTGTCAATCTGGCAGACCGGCTCCGGTACCCAGACCAACATGAACATGAATGAAGTGCTGGCTAACCGCGCCAGTGAGTTATTGGGGGGCGTACGCGGCGAAGAGCGGCGGGTGCACCCGAATGACGACGTCAACAAGAGCCAAAGTTCCAACGACGTGTTTCCGACCGCGATGCATGTCGCCGCTGTGCTTGCCGTGCGCGAGCATCTGATCCCCGAATTGAACGTGCTGCATAAAACCTTGAGCGACAAAGCGGATGCCTTCCGCGATATCGTTAAAATCGGCCGCACCCATCTGCAGGACGCTACGCCGCTGACCCTTGGCCAGGAAATTTCCGGTTGGGCAGCAATGTTGGCGCACAGTCTGCGCCATATTGAAGACAGCATTCCGCATATTTGCGAACTGGCGCTGGGCGGCACCGCCGTGGGCACTGGGCTGAATACGCATCCGGAATACGCCGTTCGCGTTGCGAAGGCGCTGGCCGAGCTGACGCAACAGCCGTTTGTCACGGCACCCAACAAGTTTGAAGCACTGGCGACCTGTGATGCGCTGGTACAGGGCCACGGTGCACTAAAAGGCCTGGCAGCGTCATTGATGAAAATTGCTAACGATGTGCGTTGGCTGTCGTCTGGCCCGCGTTGCGGCATTGGTGAAATCGCCATCCCGGAAAACGAACCAGGCAGCTCGATCATGCCGGGTAAGGTGAACCCGACTCAGTGCGAAGCGATGACCATGCTGTGCGCACAGGTGCTGGGCAACGACGTGGCGGTGAATATTGGCGGTGCTTCTGGCAACTTTGAGTTGAACGTATTCCGCCCGATGGTGATCCACAACTATTTGCAGTCCATCCGCCTATTGGCCGACGGTATGCAAGGCTTTAACGAGCATTGTGCGGTAGGTATCGAACCTAATCGTGACCGCATCAGCCAGTTGCTGAATGAGTCGCTGATGTTGGTGACCGCGCTGAATACGCATATTGGCTATGACAAGGCCGCAGAAATCGCCAAAAAAGCGCATAAAGAAGGCCTGACATTGAAGGCGTCGGCGCTGAAGCTGGGTTACCTGACGGAAGAACAGTTTGATCTGTGGGTCCGCCCAGAAGAGATGGTTGGAAGTATGAAGAAGTAATTGATAGTCTGCATTGCACAGGGCTTACTTAGGGTAAGCCCTTTTTTATGGAGAGAAATGGATGTCGCGTACCGAGCGTTTATTCGATCTCATGCAGATCTTACGGCGGCATCGCTACCCGGTCACCGGCCAGGCGTTAGCACAGGAAATGAAGGTCAGTATGCGCACGTTGTACCGTGACATAGCCACGTTGCAACAGCAGGGGGCTGAGATCGTCGGTGAGGCGGGTGTCGGTTATGTATTGCGGCCTGGCTTTATGTTGCCACCCCTGATGTTCTCCCAACAAGAAATAGAGGCGCTGGTGTTGGGGATGCGCTGGGTAGGACGACGAGGCGACAGCCAACTGGCGGGCGCAGCCAATAACGCGTTGGCAAAAATCGCCGACGTTTTGCCTGCAACGCTGCGCGATGAGCTGGAGGCCAGTACGTTACTGATTGGCCCGATGGACTTAGTGAAGGTTGCGGATGAGACGCTGGTGCTGATTCGCGACGTCATCCGTCAGGAGCGTAAGCTCGCGGTGGATTACTGTGACCGCGAGGGTAACGTCAGTGAACGTATTCTGTGGCCATTTGCGCTCGGGTATTTTGAACAGACACGAATGCTGGTTGCCTGGTGCGAACTACGCCAGTCCTTTCGCCATTTCCGCCTCGACCGCATTCACCGGGCGACGCTACTGGAACAGCGTTACCCGAGAGGCCGCCGCATGTTGATGAAAGAGTGGCATAAAGCGCAGGGCATCCCACCGCAGTAAATTATCACTGCTGCCAAAAACTGTCAGCAGACCCGTTTAACCTTGAGTTATCGGGAACCAACCGGTTCCCCTCAGCCCTAAGGTGGATAAGATGACCATGCCGAACATGACCCTTCTGTACGTTGATAACCCAGAAAAGAGTGCTGCTTTTTACCGCCGTCTATTGGGGCAGGCACCGGTGGAACTTTCGCCTACCTTTGCGCTGTTTGTGCTGGGTAACGGCTTCAAATTAGCGATGTGGTCGAAACATACCGTGGAGCCTGCCGCAAGGGTTACCGGTGGTGGCGGAGAGATCGGTTTTATGTGCGAAACGCCGCAGCAAGTGGATGCGCTTTACCCGCAGTGGTGTGAACAAGGGCTTGAGATAATTCAGCCACCTGTGACGCTGGACTTTGGTTACAGCTTTGTCGCCACCGATCCGGACGGCCACCGCCTGCGGGTTTACAGCCTCAGCGAGTAGGTATGTCGGTATAAAGATGCAGCCGTTTAACCAGCAGTCGTAGCGGTTTGGCGTCTGGCTTGTATTTGTGTTTGACCGCCGCGGCGTCGTAATTGAGCAGCTCGCCAATCTTTGGCACCTTGGCACCGAGCTCAACCTGGCACAGGGCAATCAGCGGTAGCGGGCAGGGGTGTTGTACCTGCTTTTGCTGCGGCTGATACCAAACACGGGCGATGGGCTGCACTTTTACCGGGCGTTTAATTTTCAACGTCGCTTGCTGCGGCAGACGGCTGACATCCTCGATCTCGCGGCCGACCAGCTCGGCCCATTGCTCACGGTTATAGGGCGGAACTGCACGCCCAGCCTTCAGGCTTTTTTCCAATTGAGCCAGAATATCATCGCGTTTCACGTTCTTGATAATGTGCTTGTTGGCCCAGCCGAAACGCACGGAATCCGGATTCGTCAAAACGGTGAGGGTACGATAGGCACTGAGGGTGATCAGGCCATGCAGGTGAGTGTGAACAAAGTCAAAACGCTGCTCCGGTGCCAGGCCGGAGTCGACGGTGATAATCTGCTCCAGCTCGGCTTTGAGTCGGTTAATCAAAGCAACCTGCGCCTGTATCGCCCGGTATTCCGGCTGTTCCACCGCCAGGCAGAACACGCCGGGCAGGCGTACCGCCGCCTTGCTGCTGACGTTATGCTTGTTGTGATGGATAAACAGCCGCTGGACGTGTTCCAGCGCCAAATCACGCGCCGCCTGGCCAAGATGCTGTTCGACGGCGATCTGCTCCACAGCCGCATGTTCTTTGCCTTTCTCGATTTCCGGCAGACTGAATACCCGGCCAGCCAGCAAGCGCAGCGGCAGGATCTGCTGGTGGAGAGCGGCCAGCGCCTGTTCCAGCTCATTGAAACAAGCATTCATCCTGCCGATTAAACCGTACTTGTCCATCATTCACCTCTCATTTTAGTTACAACATACATTAAGAGAACGGCAAACAAAAGGGCAACATCAGCCACCGTGACGGGGTGAACATCGAGTGGTCCAGGCCTGGCAGGGGAATCAAGGTCACCGCCCGCCAGAGTCAATAGCGAGCAGGCAGTGAACAGGGGATTAAATGCGTGCGGCTTCCGGCAGTTTTTTCAGGTAGTGCACGACCAGTAAAGCCAGCAGCAGCATCACGCTGATAAACGCCACGACGCCATTCCAGCCGAAACTGTGCCAGAAAACACCGCCAAGTGTGCCCGCGACGCTGGAGCCTACGTAGTAACAGAACAGGTAGAGTGATGATGCCTGGCCTTTGGCCCGGCGCGCGCGACGTCCAATCCAACTGCTGGCGACAGAGTGGGCGGCAAAGAAACCGGCGGTGAACAACATCATGCCGAGAAAAATAACCGCTACCGGAGCCAGTGCGGTGATAAGAATCCCGATCAGCATAATCAGCGTTGAAGCCAATAGCACGGGCCCGCGGCCAAAACGGCTGGTCATGGCACCGGCTTTGGGTGAACTGTAGGAGCCGGTCAGGTACACCACCGACAGCAAGCCCACAATCGCCTGGCTGAGATGGTAAGGATCAGACAGCAGGCGGTAACCGATATAGTTAAACATGGTCACGAAGCTGCCCATCAGTAGAAACCCTTCGGCGAACAGCAATGGCAATCCCTTGTCGTGCCAATGCAGACGAAAGTTTATCAGCAAGGTGCGTGGACGCAGTGAACTGGCACGAAAGTGCGTGGAGGCGGGCAAAATGCGCCAGAACATACAGGCGGCAGCCAAGGCAAATAACCCAATTACGGCCAGTGATACACGCCAGGAGAAGAAATCGGTCAGTACTCCAGTCACCAGGCGGCCACTCATGCCACCGATCGAGTTCCCGCTGATATACAAGCCCATAGAAAAAGCGACAAAGCTGGGATGGATTTCCTCGCTCAAATAGGTCATGCCGACGGCAGCGACACCGCTCAATGAAAGCCCTATCAACGCACGCATCAACAAGATGCCTTGCCAACTGGTCATAAAGGCGCATATCAGGGTGCAGATTGCCGCCAGCAGCAGCGCCACGACCATAACCGGTTTACGGCCGATGGCATCGGAAAGCGGGCCGGTAAACATCAGGCCGAGCGCCAGCAAGCCGGTGGATACTGACAAGGACAGGCTACTTTCCGCAGGGGAGATGCCAAAGTCTTGTGATAAAACCGGCAGAATCGGTTGTACACAATACAACAAGGCGAACGTCGCCAGACCGGCAGAAAACAACGCCAACGTAACGCGTATAAACTGCGGCGTTCCGCGTTCGATGTAGGGAAGTTTGTTCAGGGTGGAACGTTGGGTTTTTGGCGCAGCAGCCGCATCGTCGTTGGCGGCCAGCGTCGACGGCATACTGGCCGCAGAACGCACAGGGGTTGTCACAGTTTTTCCTTACCGAACGTGGGGGTGTATTCAGCACTTCATGGGTTAACAAAATGATAGGGAGAGGGCAGTTTTTTGTCTAATATATTAATAATTAAAATTAAGACGTTTAACGTATGAATATTGAATTGAGACATCTGCGCTATTTTGTTGCCGTGGCGGAAGAGTTGCACTTTGGGCGTGCAGCAGAACGCTTGCGGATTTCACAGCCGCCGCTTAGCCAGCAGATCCAGGCGTTGGAAGAGATGGTGGGGGCGCGTTTGTTGGCGCGCAACAACCGCAATGTCAGCCTGACGCAGGCGGGGGAAATGTTCCTGAAAGAAGCGTATCAGGTACTCGATCAGGTCGGCCGGGCGGCTGAGAAAGCGGCCAGACTGGAACGCGGGGAGTTAGGGGAGCTAACCATAGGTTTCACGTCCTCAGCCCCATTTATCAGCGTCGTATCACGCAGTTTGCGGGCTTTTCGGCAGCAACACCCACAGGTGCATATCAAAATGCGCGAAGTAAACACCAAACAGCAGATTGAACCCTTGCTTAATGGTGAGCTGGATCTGGGCGTTATGCGTAATACGCGCTTACCAGACGCGTTGAAACATCAGCTTTTGCTGTGTGAACCCTTGGTGGCCGTGGTGCCGGAAGGGCATCCGTTAACCCATGTTGCATCCGGCACATTGCGTTTTCAGCATTTAGCGGAAGAGCCCTTCGTGTTTTTCTCCCGCGAGGTGGGCACCGCACTGCATGACGAAATTTTATCCTTGCTGGCCAAAGCGGGGATCACTCCTTACATCACGCAAGAGGTTGGCGAGGCGATGACCATTATCGGTCTGGTGTCCTCCGGGTTGGGTATTTCTATTCTGCCGGCGTCTTTCGCCCGCGTTAAAATTGATGGCGTGCAGTATTTGCCGTTGGCAGAACCGGGCGCCATGACGGAAGTTTGGTTGGTGCATCACCGGCAAAGGCCACTGACCGCCGCGGCCAAATCGCTGATGGCATTGCTGTTAACCTGAAGGCCAGGCTGGGCAAATAAAACACAATCCGCAGTGAAAGTGGGGTGAATTTGTGCAGCAAATCACATAACGAATCAAATAGTTGACGCTGTATTACAAAAGCCCCACCATAGCCGATAGTCTTTATTTAGAAGCGCGAAAAATAGTAGGAGCAGGTTTGTGATTGCTGTTGGGCAGCCTGGGCATATTGATCAAATCAAGCAAACAAATGCAGGGGCAGTTTATCGGTTAATCGATCAACTGGGCCCCATTTCGCGTATCGAATTATCCAAACGCGCGCAGCTCGCTCCCGCCAGTATCACCAAAATTGTTCGCGAACTGCTGGAAGCGCATCTGGTTAAAGAAACCGAATACCAGGAAGTGGGCAGCCGTGGCCGTCCTGCCGTGGGGTTGGTGCTGGACACCGAAGCCTGGCACTATCTGTCCGCTCGCATAAGCCGTGGCACCATTACGCTGGCGCTGCGTGATATCAGCAGCAAATTGGTGGTCGAAGAGCTGTTGCCTCTTGCCGCCGAACACCCTGATCCCCTGCTAAAGCGTATTCTCGGTGAAGTAGATCAGTTCTTCATTCGTCATCAAAGCAAGCTTGAGCGGCTGACGGCTATCGCCATTACGCTGCCAGGCATGGTTGACGCCGTTTCTGGTGTCGTACACCGCATGCCGTTTTACGACGTCAAAGACATGCCCCTGGGACCGGCGCTGGAAACGCGTACCGGGCTACCGGTTTATCTGCAACACGACATTAGCGCCTGGACAATGGCCGAGGCCTTATACGGCGCATCTCGCGGCAGCCAAAACGTGATTCAGGTGGTGATCGACCACAACGTTGGCGCCGGAGTGATCACGGGCGGTAGAGTTCTGCATGCAGGCAGCCACAGTGTGGTAGAGATTGGCCATACTCAGGTCGATCCTTACGGCAAACGCTGTTACTGCGGTAACCACGGCTGTCTGGAAACCGTGGCCAGTATCGAAAACATGCTTGAAATCGCCCAGCAGCGCCTCGGTAGCTCAATGAGTTCAAGCTTGCATGGCGCACCACTGACGGTTGAGTCATTGTGTGATGCCGCGATGGCGGGCGATCAACTGGCTAAAGACATCATTCTTGGGGTGGGACACAGCGTAGGCCGGATTTTGGCCATCATGGTCAATCTGTTCAATCCGGAAAAAATTCTGGTTGGTTCACCGTTGAACCGGGCGGCGGAAATTCTTCATCCGGCAATCGCCTCTTGTATCCGCCAACAATCGCTGCCGGCTTACAGTGAAAATGTGAAGGTAGAATCTACCCAGTTCTTCAATAAGGGCACCATGCCAGGTGCCGCACTGGTAAAAGAAGCGTTATACAATGGCTCGCTGTTGGTGCAGTTGCTGCAAGGCTAAGCCAAAATACGCGCCCCATACCCGCTCACTACCAATCAGTAATTCTTATCGTTTAACGACAAAAGGTTGAGCTACCTCAAGCCCCGTCTCCCCGGCATCCTCTAGACTTTTCCCGTTCGTCTCTTTCGCCGTCTTTGCGGTGATATTTTGGTTAACGGTGCATCTCGGGGCAATTAAGTCATGTTAACGCGTTTATTTGTTACAGGTACGGATACCGATGTCGGTAAAACCGTGATTTCCCGCGCTTTGTTACAGGCATTTGCTGCGCAAGGCCGCTCTGTGGCCGGCTATAAGCCTGTTGCCGCACGCTGTCAGGAAACCAGCGAAGGCCTTCGCAATAAAGACGCTCTGGTTTTACAGGCTTCCTCAACCATACCGTTGTCGTATCAAGAAATTAATCCCATCACCTGCCTGGAAGAGGTGTTCCACGCGCAGCCTACCGATGACATCAACTACGGTGTGATGAGCAGCGGTTTGCAACATTTATCCGCAAAAGCCGATACGGTGGTGGTCGAAGGGAGTGGCGGTTGGCGCGTGTTGATGAACGATATGCGGCCTTATGCTGAATGGGTTATCCAAGAGCAATTGCCGGTGGTCTTGGTGGTGGGAATTAAGCTGGGTTGTGTTAGCCACGCATTACTTACCGCACAATCCATCATCAATGATGGTCTGCCTTTACTGGGTTGGGTGGCAAACCGCATCAATCCGGGGTTGGCACACTACGCTGAAACCATCGAGGCATTGCAGCAGCGCATACCTGCGCCACTGCTGGGGGAAATTCCTTATCTGCCTCGCGCCGAACAGCGTGAGTTGGCGCATTATCTGGATATTACGCCTCTTTTGGGTCGTTAAGCATTGTGATAGACCGACACTGAACGTAAGCCACGTGACACGGTGGTTGCGATCACGCAGGCCAGCAGAATGCCGGGCAGCAGAGTATATTCACCGGTCATTTCGAACACCATTAATGCAGCCATAATCGGTGCGTGGGTGGTTGCAGCCAACAGCGTGGCCATGCCGGTTAACGCCATTAGCAGCGGCACCGCACTGCCTAATTCTGGCCAAAGGGCACACAATTGCCCAATCACCGAGCCGAGTGCCGCGCCAACAAACAGGGTGGGCGTGAACACACCGCCAGGCGCACCGGAACCGCTGCTGGCAAGTACGGCCAGCAACTTGCAGATCAGAATCGCGCCAACCAACAATACGCCGGGCGGCGCGCTAAGCAGTGACTGCACCACGCTGTAGCCGTTGCCCCACACTTCAGGAAACAGCAACGAGAGCAACCCCACAATCAACCCGCCAAGTGCCAATTGCAGTGGCGGTTTCAGGCGCAGTGAACGGAACGCATGGCCGGACGCCGACATTGCCCATAAAAATAAGGGGCCACAAACGCCGGCCAAGATGCCGAGTAGCGCCATCAGCAGATATTGTATTGGCCAAGGGGCAGGCAAGGGTTCGACCAAATACAGTGGCGCTTGGCCGCCATTGAGCAGATTGGTGACCAGCAATGCGCTGACGGCGGCAATGACCACCGGGCCGAGAGAAGCCAACATCAGCGTACCAAAGAGTATTTCGGCGATAAACAAGCTGCCCGCCAGGGGCGCATGGTAGGCGCTGGCCATCCCGGCGGCGGCACCGCAGGCCACCCACAGCTTCCACTCTTTTTCATGAGTGAAACGTTGGGCAAACACCGACCCCACCAAGGCTGCCAACAGAATCATCGCGCCTTCACGACCGATAGCGCTGCCGCTCGATACCACCAGCAGCGAAGCCAGGCATTTTACCAGGCTGGCGCTGACGTCGAGTCGGCCGTCGCCAGTTTCAATGGCTTCCATATAATCGGTGGGGGCTACCTGACGTTGGTGTTGATAACGTTGGTAAATCCACAGTAGCAAACCGGCGGCCAGGCCACCCAACGCGGGCGTTAACGCCCTGCGCCAGCCCGGTAACGCAGCCGCGGCAGCCACCAGGCTTCCTTCACCGTGATCGAGCAGCAACCATTCCAACCCGAGCATTGCGCGGTGAAACAGCCAAACCACCAACGCGGCAGCAATACCAAGAAAAATGGCAATAAACAGACGGCGCAGCAGGGCGCGATAGTGGTGCAGGTGGACCCATCGTTTCATGCGTCAATAAAATCGTGAGAAAAATGAAAGGTTCAGCTTTCCATTGTGCTTGGCGGCCCGACCGAAGGCCAGAGAATCTTTGCAGATTCGCCGGTAGGTTCGCGCTTTGTGGGGTATGCGGCTGATTCAGCTTGATTTATAGTGACGTTGTCACTATGCGTTCAAATGGTGCGCTTTTCGCCAATAAAAACAGCTAAGTAGACACAGATAACGGCAGTGTTTCTTCCGGCTGGTATAATGAGGTGAAAATAAAAATCTACGGTTTGTAATAACGCTATGACAAATAACGAAGTATCTGCCCCCATCGCGCACCGTCCCTTGATCCTGATTGCCTGCATGTTGGCGATGTTTATGTCCGCGATTGAGGCAACCATTGTCGCCACGGCGATGCCGACCATTATTGGCGACCTCGGCGGGTTTTCTCTGCTCGGGTGGGTATTTGCGGTCTATTTGCTGGCGCAGGCCATCACCATCCCCATTTATGGTCGGCTGGCGGACCTGCTGGGGCGCAAACGGGTATTTTTCTTTGGCGCATCGCTGTTCTTGCTGGGGTCGGTACTCTGTGGTTTCTCGCCAAACATGTACTGGCTGATTGGTTTTCGGCTGCTGCAGGGGCTGGGGGCCGGGGCTATTATGCCAACAGCGACCACCATTATTGGTGATATCTACAGCCCCACCGAGCGGCCAAAGGTGATGGGTTACATCTCCAGCGTTTGGGGGGTATCGGCGATTATTGGCCCTTTACTGGGGGCGTTTATCGTCCAGCATTTGCCCTGGGCGCTGGTATTCTGGGTCAATCTGCCGATTGGTCTGCTGGCGATGTTTTTCCTTGCTCGTTATCTCCCTTCTCGCCAACAGGTGCGTAAACATGCGCTGGACCTGGTGGGCACCGCTTGGCTGACGCTGTTTGTTACCGCGTTGCTGCTGTCATTGTTGCAGGCAGAAAATCTGGGGTGGTGGGTGTTGCCGCTGTTGGCGTTGGCGGCTATCTCGCTGATGTTACTGATCCGCCAGGAACGACGTGCACCAGAGCCGTTGTTCCCGCTGGCGTTATGGCAAAGTCGGGTGATTGTGGCCGGCAATATTGGCGGGCTGGTAATTGGTGCAGCGATGATGGGCATCAGCGCCTTCCTGCCAACCTTTATTCAGGGCGTGATGGGGAGAACGCCGCTGGAGGCAGGGACGACCTTGGCGTTAATGTCGATCGGTTGGCCGCTGGCCAGCACCTTTAGCGGGCGGCTGATGCTCATGACCTCTTATCGGACCACGGCGTTACTGGGGGCATTACTGCTGTTGGCCGGGGGGCTGATCCTGTTGCTGCTGCAACCTGCCGGCGGTCTGTTATGGGGGCGCGTGGCCGCCTTTATGGTGGGCGCCGGTATGGGGCTGTGCAACACCACATTCTTGGTGTCGGTGCAAAACGCGGCGCATCACAGCATTCGCGGTATCGCTACCGCCTGTACCGTGTTTACCCGAATGATGGGCTCGGCCATCGGAACCGCGATTTTAGGGGCGACGCTAAACATCAACCTGCAGCTCCGCTTACCGCAAACGTCCGATCCTGTTCAGCAGTTAATGGAGCCTGCCGCGCGGGGATCAATGGCACCGGAGATGTTGGCGGATATGACGCAACAGGTAGCCGCTTCGCTGCATGGGGTATTTTTGGTTTCTGCACTGATATCACTGCTGGCACTCGCCGCAGCGATGCTGATTCCTGCGCGGCATCGTCCACAGGGTGAGGGTGAAGAAGCGGAACAGGCGTGAGGCGCAGAAGAAGTAGAAAAGGAAAGGGCGCGGTTAGCGCCCTTAACGATCATTATTGCGAGGTCTTAGTGTCCTGACTGGTGCCGGTTTGCGCCGCGTCACCATTGTCATCACCGTTACTGATGCGGGTATAGACAATCTTCTGTGTGTCATTTTCGCAGTGACCTACCACCAGCCCGCCAGCCTGTTGGGCCTGGTCATTCGGCACAATATCCAGCTTGAAGCCAGATTCTGGCACGCCGTTATTGACAATTTTCTGCGAAATATCAGCCTTCACGCTTTCGCACGAGGCCAGGGCAGCCAGTGGTGCTGACGCCAGCAGCAATGCACCCAGGATAAGCGCTTTTTTCATCAATTCATCCTTATTTGAGATTGGGCTTCCTTTGTCAGGATAGCAGCAACGGCGCCGTAGGGTAACGGCCGCCGCCTGCTGCGGCAAGATTAAGGATTAATCTGACGGCCCGTCTGGCGGTCCAGGCACTTACGGGTATTGGGTTCCCAGTAAGCGTTAACGTTCTGGCTGTCGTCGCAGCGCTCTTCGTTATCAATGGCCTTATCGACCTTATCGAATTCTTTCTCCACGCGGGTGTTGACCTTGTTGCGCAGGGACTTGGTGTCGTTGAATTGCTGTTTGCTTTGGCGAGCCGCTTCTGTGCTCATCGCTCCGCTGTTGCTGCCATCGACGGTAACGCAGGTGCTGCCCTGAGTGCAGGTGGCAGCCAGCGCTGGAGCCTGCCAGGCACCCATCAGCACCAGCATGGCGACCGGCAGCATCCCGCGCAGCAGTCGTTGAGTCGAAAGTGTTTTCATCGTTTCATCCTTATGAGTTAGTGTTGCCTGAAAACGGCAACACTGGCTTACTGCGCCCTCAGGCGTGTTGATAAATATACCATCGCGCACTTAGACTGCACCAGCCAAGCACGGCCTTGTTTACTTTATAGAGAGAAAACGTTCCTATGATCAAGACCACACTGTTATTTTTCGCGACGGCATTGGCCGAGATCATTGGCTGTTTCTTACCCTACCTGTGGCTGAAAAAAAGCGCCAGCGTGTGGCTGCTGTTGCCGGCTGCGGCGAGCCTGATGTTGTTTGTCTGGCTGTTGACGCTGCATCCTGCCGCCAGTGGGCGCGTGTATGCGGCTTACGGCGGCGTCTATGTGGCAACTGCGTTGCTGTGGCTACGGGTGGTAGACGGGGTTAAATTGTCTGCGTTGGATTGGCTGGGGGCCGGCGTGGCCTTGGTGGGGATGTTGATTATTGTTTCCGGCTGGCGAGCCGCCTGATAAATGGCGGCAGGGCATGCCTGCCGCGCACAGGATCAGGCCTCGCGGTGAATGTTCAACCCGGCAAAGGACTGACTGACCGGCATGATTTCCAGCGAGTTGATATTGACGTGGCTCGGCAGGGTTGCCACCCAGAACACCGACTCGGCGATATCCTCCGGCGTCAATGCATTGGCCCCGTCATAAACTTTGTTAACTTTGCCGTCGTCACCTTTGAAACGCACGTTGGAAAATTCCGTGCCGCCTACCAGGCCGGGCTCGATGTCGGTAACGCGAATACGCGTGCCCTGTAGGTCGGCACGTAAACCGAGGCTGAACTGTTTCACGAAGGCTTTGGTGGCGCCGTAAACGTTACCGCCGGCATAAGGCCAGTTGGCCGCGACGGAGCCGATGTTAATGACATGGCCAACATTGCGTTCAACCATGTCAGGTAACAGGGCGCGGGTCATGTTGACCAGGCCTTTGGCGTTGGTGTCGATCATCGTTTCCCAATCGTCAGCGTTGGCTTTATGTGCCGGTTCCAGACCTAACGCCAGCCCGGCGTTATTCACCAGTACGTCGATGTGGCGGAGTGCCGCAGGCAGTTCGTCAATCACTTGCTGAATCGCCGCGCGGTTACGCACGTCCAGGCGGACGATATGCAGCGGATCACCCAACTCGTCTTTCAATTCTTCCAGGCGTTCGATACGACGGCCGGAGGCAATCACCTGATGGCCTTCGCGGATAAAACGTCGTGTAATGGCTTCACCAAAACCGGATGTGGCACCCGTAACAAAAATGATCATGTTGCTGTTCCCCAACTGTTTTTACCCTACATGCTACTAGCATTAGCATAATCCCACGTTAAGTGGCAGTGGTTATCGGCGTCGACATAAAAAAACCGCCATCGCTGCTGCCAGACGGGCGGTTTTTGGTCAGTGAATCCTGCATGTTTAAAGACGGGCCGAGCAGAATGGCCGATAAAGTGATCAGTGCTGTGGTGGGACGTGATACACCACGCAGTCGTATTTGGTGTTTTCGCGTCGGCCGGCCACCACGCCGCCTAAAGATTCGGCGATGCGCCGACTCGGCGTATTTTGCTCTGCCACCGGATAGATAAAGTATTGTGGGTGGTAGCGCTCGCTGGCCCATACCGCCATAGCTTGAACAATTTCACGGCCATAGCCCATGCCGTGCAGATTCTCTTTTACCCAAATACCCAGCTCTGGCGTGGTGCCATGCAAATCGTGTACGCCACCTACACCAACAAACTGTTTAGTGTCGCGCAGGCGTGCGATAAAAATCACTTCCTCGCCTTCACGGATTAACGGTAGCCAGCCTTGCCACACGTTTTCAAACGCTTCTGGCGACGCCTCCGGTTCAAAATTCATAAAGCGTGTCAATGTAGGGGTGATCGCCTGGTAAACATCGTCGGCGTCTGCTGCGGTAAAGGGGGCAATCAACAACCGGTCGGTGTTAACGCGGCACTGAGAAAGGTCACTGTGAATCATTATTATTACCTCGCTTTTCAGGCCAAAAACGGCAAAAAATCCGCACCGGTGAAACGGGGCGGATCATCGATACTACGTTGATTGGCAGCAGATGCGACTTATTTTTGCAATCGTTGAGGTGCGTTCGTCAGTGGTGCCGCCGGGGAGGTTCTTTGTCGGACCTCGTTACCTGCGTTGGCATTCAGGGTTGCGCTGTCGATCACGGCTACCACGGCAATCACGCCGATGACCACGAAAGCCCACTGAAAATCGGCCAACGGAATACGCTCAGCGGACTGCGGCATCAGCATCTCCGTTACTCTCAATGCCAGCGCGCCGACGGCAATCCCCAGCCCGCTGCCCATTTGTTGTGACACATTAAACAGGGTATTGGCGCCGCTCATCTGTGATTGCGGTACTTCCGAAAATGCCAGTGTATTGAGCGCGGTAAACTGCATGGATCGCGTCAGACCACTGACGAACAACAGTGCCAGAATCAACCAGGTTGGCGTCTGTGGCGTCAATAGTGCACAAGCGAAAATCGTGGCGGCATTTAGCAGGCCATTCACCACCAACGTGGTGCGAAAGCGAAACCGGTAAAGTACCGCGGAGGTAAAGGGCTTCATCACCAGGTTACCGGCGAATACCGCCAGTACCAATAATCCGGCGTCAAAGGCGTTCAGGCCAAAACCGATCTGAAACAGCAGCGGTAACAAGAAAGGTACGGCACCAATGGCGATGCGGAACAACGTCCCACCCCATATAGTGACGGCGTAACTTTTTATTCGCATGGCCCACAGCGTGATCAAGGGGTACGCGGCGCGTTTGGCATGGCGAACCGCCAGCGCACCGAGTGCCAGACTGCCAAGAAGGCATAGCGCAGGCACCAGCCAAGACAACTGCGGATGGCTGATCAGATCCAGACCAAACATCAGACCAAAACAGGCAACGCCGGTCAGTACAAAACCGAGGGTGTCAAAGGGAACGCCTTTCTGTGGTGCTTCCTGTGGGATCAGTCGCCATGCCAACCACAGCGCGGCCATGCCCAAGGGCACGTTGAGAATAAAAATCCAGTGCCACGAGGCATAGGTCGTAATAAAACCGCCGACGGGAGGGCCGAGGATAGGGGCGACCAATCCAGGCCAGGTAATGGTGGCGATGGCTTTGATCAAATCGGGTTTGGCGGTGTTGCGCAGTACCACCAGCCGGCCGACAGGCACCATCAGAGCACCGCCGAAGCCTTGCAAGATACGGGCAGCGGTAAAGGTAGGCAGGTTAATACTGGCCGCACACAACACGGATGCCAGTGTAAAAATCAACACCGCGGCGGCAAAGATATTGCGTGCACCAAAGCGGTTGGCAATCCAGCCGCTGGCGGGAATAAACACCGTTAGCGTCAAAATGTAAGCTGAAATACCGATGTTCATGTCTACCGGCCGTACGCCGAAAGCCGCTGCCATTTGTGGCATGGCGGTGACAATCACAGTGCCGTCGAGGTTTTCCATAAAAAAGGCACCGGCCACCAAGAGAGGCAACGCACTTGCACGTGAAAAAAAGCTCATGGCAGAGCGCACCGGATGGCGTACAGACGGAATGCGGACATGGCAGAAATCCCGTTTCAAAAATGTTAAAGCCGGAAGGGTTTTTGAGCATAGCGCATTGGGCAGAGGTTAAAAAGAGGTTGAGCAGGTGATAATTAGCGGGCGCAGTGATTGCGCCCGCGGGGGAATTAGAACTTTACAGAGCCTTGCAGATACAGGGTACGTGGCTGACCGATGTACAGCCCCTTGTTGTTATCGTCGTAAGCGCGGGTGAAATATTCGTGGTTAAACAGGTTCTTAACCCCGACACCCAGGTTTAGCCCGGCCATTTCCGGCCCAAAGTCATAGGCGGCGCGCATGCCCCACAGCATATAGCCAGGAATGCGACCGGTGCTGCCGTCAGCACTTTCCGCCACCGTGTTGGCGTTATCGGCAAACTGGCTGGACTGGAATTCACCGTTGAGGTTAAACAGCCAATGACCCGGGGTGTAATCCAGTCCCAGAGTCCCCTTATGCTTTGGTGAGAACGGCACCTGATTTCCCCGGTAAGCGCCGTCTTCGCGGATAGTCGCGTCGACATAGGCATAGCTGGCGTATACCGTCATATCATCAAGTGTCGGTGTCAGCTGCGACAGATCATAACGCAGGCTGCCTTCCAGTCCGGCGTGGCGGGTTTTGCCGCGTGCGGTAACGCTGTCGGTCACCTGATTGGAATCGTACTGATTATTGAAGTTGATCAGGAAGAGACCGATTTCACCCTGCAGCGCATCGCCCTCGTAGCGTGTCCCCAATTCCCAAGTGCGCGCCTTTTCCGGCTCGATATTACCGCTGTCGACTGCTTTGCCCATCTGGCTGTATTGCACGGTCCCGAATGAGCCTTCCGTGTTCGCGTACACATTCCAGTATTCATTCAGGTGATACATCACGTTCAGCGCTGGCAGGGGCGCGTTGTAGCTCACATCCAGGCGGTTATTCTTGATGTAGTTGTTCTGATACGAGGTGATATGCTCGTAACGCATACCCGGTGTGATGGTCCAGTCGCCGATATCAATACGATCATCGATATAAAAGGCGTGGGCATCGGTACCGGATTGGGTATCACGATCGTAAGGGCTACGGGTTGACGGCAGAACGCCGTTGCTGGCCTTACTGTAATAACGCAGCTCGTGGGTGGACTCGCTCACATAACGGTAGCCCACGCCAACTTCATGCGCCGATTGCCCCCAGCGGAAGCTCTGGCTGTAACGTGGCTCCACGCCGCGCACCCAGTATTCACGCGGAGACAGTGTCAGGTTCTTGCCCTGATCCAGATAACCGCTGCGCAGGGTATAGGTATAGAAACTTTGCACATCGAATTTGTGTTGCTGGTCGGGCTGGTACCGGTAGCCAAAGTTCGCCAGCTGGCGACGGCCCCAGAACTTATCGTATGGGCGTGTCGATTGAAACGGGTTGGCATTGTAATCTGCCCGGCTCAGGCCGCCCGGCATGTCCGCTTCACCTTCATAATATTGCAGCAGGCTATTAAACGTATGCACATCGTTGGGGGCATAGCGGCTTTTCAGCATCACGTCGTCAATTTTGGTTGAACTGTGTTCGCGCCAGTCGCTGCCGCGCGTGCCGGAATAAAGCAGTGCGCTGCCAAAGCCATTATCCGCGGTGCCGCCGATCATCAGGTTGCCCGTTCCCTTTGGGTGATCCTGACGAGACGTCGGGCTCAGTTGGCCCTGCATACCGGCCTCCATGCCGAAGGTCTCCGGGATGGCCCGAGTGACAAAGTTGACCACGCCACCGACGCTCTGTGGCCCATAACGAACGGCACCGCCGCCCCGTACCACATCAACGGCATCCATATTGCCGAGGGAAACCGGCGCCAGCGACAGCTGCGGCTGGCCATAAGGGGCGAAGGGGACCGGGATCCCGTCCATCAATACCGTTGAACGGCTGGCCAGACGCGGGTTCAGGCCACGAATACCGAAATTGAGTGCCATATCGTGACTGCCGGTCCCGTTGTTTTCTGGCGCAACAACGCCGGGAACGCGGTTCAACACTTCACGTAGCGTGGTAGCCCCGGTTTTGGCGAAGGCTTCACGGCGAACGACATCACGTGCCCCAGCGTGTTCGAACACGTCAATTTGCCGGCCTTCAGCCAGCCAGTCGCCTACAACGGTGATGTCTTGTTCTTTCTGCGCGATTGGGATATTGACCAGGGTGTAACCATTGCCACCGAGCGCCTTGGCCTGCAAACCGCTGCCCGCCAGCAGTGCGTTCAGCCCTTGGTCGAGGCTGTAATTACCCTTTAACCCTGGCGAATGCTTACCGGCGGTGAGCTTTCCGTCTACCGACAGCGCAATACCGGCATGCGCGGCAAAGGTCGTCAACGCACCATCCAGATCACCCGCAGG
This sequence comes from Serratia sp. CoH_134_PS_4, assembly GCF_058190535.1. NCBI lineage: Bacteria > Pseudomonadati > Pseudomonadota > Gammaproteobacteria > Enterobacterales > Yersiniaceae > Serratia > Serratia sp. CoH_134_PS_4. Next base: position 757,452 of record NZ_JBXWKI010000001.1, on the reverse strand, counting down.
GATAGCGTACGCGGTGGGTGCCGGTTGTGCTGCCATCACCGGTAAAGCGAATGCCAGGCCCACGGCTATCGCCAGTGGTTGAAGCGGTTTTCCCCAAAAGTTGTTCATACCTTCTCCTGATTTCTTCTATTTTTTGCTGCAGTGTTTTATCTGGAGTCGAATGAGAATGGAAAAGGGACAATCAAGAATGCGATTTTTTATCATTTTCATTTAAATAAATCAGGCGGGGACAATTTTTAACCAGTAACGGGTAAAACTTTGCAGCCGTATCGGCAGGGTTTGGCTGAGTAAAAGAAGGGCGCGATCCGGCTCCCTCAGCGGGAAGCTGCCGCTAACACGAAAATTGGCAACGGCGGGATCGCATTCCAAACGGCCAGGGCGGTAACGCGCCAGTTCGGCAATCACCCGATCCAGCCGCCATTGGCTTACGTTGAGCACGCCGCGTGTCCAGCCATCAGCGATATCCAGCGTCTGCAGCGGGTTAAATGCGGTGGCGCTAAAGCTGATTTGCTCGCCGGCGTTAACCCGACGCTTCTCCTGCGGATACTGTGCCAGTTGGGCTTCCACGGCGTGTTCAATCACGGCCAACTGCGTTTGCCCCTCGCTTTCATGTACCAGAAAATGGGTGCCCAGTGCACGCATTGCGCCTTGTTGGCTTTCTACCCACAGAGGGCGGGTATCACGGCCGGTTATGAGGCTAATCTCACCGGTGTGCAGTACGATCAGCCGCTTTTCAGCGGTGTAGCGAACATCAACGGCGCTGGCGGTGTTTAACACCAGTTGGCTGCCGTCGCTAAGGATGATGGGTTTGATCTCACCCGTAGCGGTGCGGTAGTCAGCGCGCAGCTCACGCCCCAGCGGTGACTGATAGCCTAGCCAACTGCCGCCAACGCCGAGCAATAGCAGCAGGCTTTTCAACAGCGTGCGGCGATCCAACGAGCTGTGGCGATCGGCCTGATCGAGCGTGCGATAGCCGAATTTACCCGGTACGCCTTGTAATTGGCTTTGTAGCGCTTCAACCCGTTGCCAGGCCCAGCGGTGGTCATCGTGTTGTTGATGCCAGGTCTGCCATTGCTGTCGCTGGCGTTCGGTGACATTTTCATCACTTAACAGGGCAAACCAGTGAGCGGCCATTTTCAGCGCATGGCGTTGTTCGGGGGTGATGTTATGACTCATTGCAGGTATTCGTTTTCCAGGCTGAACAGCAGGCAGTGCTCGGTGGCTTTTGCCATATATTTCTTCACTGAACTGACTGAGACGCCAAGCCGCAAAGCGATGTCGGCATAACCCAACCCTTCAAGTTGCGACAGCAAAAAGGCCTGTTTGATTTTTGGGTCCAACCCGTCGAGCATGCTGTCGATCTGTTGTAGGCTTTCCAGCAAACATTGGCGTTGTTCCGGTGAGGGGGCAAGCGCTTCCGGCGCTAATGCGAGCATATCCAGATAGGCTCGCTCCAACGTTTTACGGCGGAAAAAATCGACCATGACCCGTTTGGCGAGCGTGACCAAGAAATCTTTAGGTTCACGGATGGTGGCGGCGGAATCACTTTTCAGGATCCGCAGGAACGTGTCTTGTGCCAAATCGTCGGCATCACATGCGCAGCCAAGCCGACGGCGTAGCCAGCCCTGTAGCCAACCATGGTGGGTTGTATAGAGGTGAGCTAGCGCTTCAGAGGGTGAAGGGGCTGTGGCTGACATGGGTTCCGCGGTGAAGGTCTACTCTAAAAAAGATGCGCGGATGATAATTGAGAATGGTTATCGTTTCAAGTTTGATGCCGTCCATGGCAACCGGTTCTCTTAACGTTCACTGAGTCGCTGTCCTGTTGCAGCGTCAAACAAGTGGATTGCATCACTGTTGGGAGCCAGGTACAGCAACTGACCGCTGTCTGCGTTGACTCGCCCGCTGAACTGTACGTGCAACGTGTAACTGCCCCAGGTGAGATGCAGCAGGCTGACATCGCCGGTGATCTCCATCAGCCGCAGCGTGGCGGCCGGTTGTTCGCTGGTTTCTACCAAACGGAAGTCATGCGGGCGCAGCCCAAGGATCACTTTGCTGCCTGGAACGGTTTGATGCCATTTCGCGGGCAGGGGAAACCATAACGTTCCGCAGGTTACGCCAGGACGATGGTCACGTGGCGTAACGACGCCCTCCAACAGGTTCATCGGCGGTGAGCCGATAAAACGGGCGACAAAGGTATCTGCCGGTGCATCGTAAATCTCCAGCGGTTTCCCTTGCTGCACGATATTGCCGTCTTTCATCACCACAATTTGGTCAGCCAGCGTCATGGCTTCGATCTGGTCGTGAGTGACATACACCGTGGTGGTTTTAAATTGCTGATGCAGGGATTTGATCTCGGCGCGCAGCTCCATACGCAGTTGGGCATCAAGGTTAGACAGCGGCTCATCGAACAAAAATACCTTCGGGTTGCGCACCATGGCGCGGCCCATCGCCACCCGCTGGCGCTGTCCGCCTGACAGCTCTTTCGGGTAGCGCTGTAAAAGAGGGTCGATTGCCAAAATACGCGCGGCCTGTTGAACCTTGGTCTGCTGCTCGCTTTTTGGCACCTTCATCACCTGCATGTGGAACGCCATGTTTTCAGCCACCGTCAGGTGCGGGTAGAGCGCATAGCTCTGAAATACCATGGCGATATCGCGATCGGCCGGGTCCAGATCGTTAATTTTTTGCTTATCCAGCAGGATCGCGCCGTCGGTCAGCGTATCGAGCCCGGCCAACAGACGCAGTAACGTGGATTTCCCGCAGCCAGAGGGGCCGACCAGCACGGTAAAACTGCCGTCGGGAATGGTCAGATCCAACGGATTCAGCACGCGCTGTTTACCGTAATATTTGGTGACTTTTACCAGCTCTACACTTGCCATCAGACCATTTCTCCGGCGCAGGTTTTCAGGGTGTTCCAGTCCAGGTACTGGCGCGGTGAACTGCTGATGGCGTGGCTTGCGGCGTGGATACCCCAGCGCAGCGCGACCGCAGCGGAATGGCCATACAGGCAGGCGGTCAGAAACCCCGCGTTAAAACTGTCGCCGGCACCAATGGTGTCGACGACCTTGATCGGATGCGCCGCTGCTTGCAACAGGCGCTCTCCCCACCACATGCGAGCGCCGTCAGGGCCGCATTTCACCACACAGGCGGCATCGGTCGGTTGCTGCCGGTTCAGCGTGCGGGCGGCGGTGTACAGGTCTTCATGACCGGCCATACCGCAGGTCTCCACTTCATTAAGCAACAGAATGTCGCAGAACGGCAGCCAGTCGGCGATCTGCCCGCGTAATGCATCGCTCCAGCCCTGAGGTGGCCAGCCGGTATCCACCGCAATACGGTAGCCGCGCTGGCGCAAGGTTTGCAGCAGCGCCGGATATTCCGCCATCAAGGTGGTGCACAAAAACGTGCCGCACAACAACACCGTGTCGCCAGTACCGGCGAACAGCGGGATCTGATGCAGCACGTCGTCCTGGCTCAGGCGGGTGATATGGCCCTGATTGCTGAAAAAAGTGCGCTCGTTATCGGGGTGCGTCACACCGAAGGTCAGAGAGGTTTCACAACTGTAGGTCGGCCAGTACAGCGAGCTTTCCGGGAACAGCTGTGCCAGCCAGGGGCTGAAATAGTCGTTGCCCTGGTTGGCCACCAGCCGGTAAGGGGTTTCCAGCGCCGCCAGCGCCAGTGCGCAGTTGCCCGCCGAACCACCGGGGCGCAGTTCGCTGTGATCCAGCATCGCCTCGGTGCCTTTTTGCGGCCACTGTTGCAACGTGCTCATGATCACGTCGACGTTGATATTGCCAACCACGTACAGTGTGGGTCTGGTGTTGGTGTTCATCATGTTAATTTCCCTGAATAAATTAGCCCTTGCTGCCGCCACTGGTTAAACCGCTAACCAGCGTTTTTTGCAGCCAGATGGCAATAAAAAGAGGTGGAATGGCGGCCAGAATGCCGACGGCGGCGATCAACCCGTCATCGGTGGCGCGACCGGCAGTGAAGCCGGCAATGGTGACAGGTAGCGTCTGTGCCTGAATATTGCTGGTGAACAGCAATGCATAGAAAAATTCGTCCCAGGCCAGCAGCCAGCCAAACAGCGCGGAGGCGCCCAGTGCCGGTTTGGCCAGCGGCAGGGTGATGCGTAACAACACCTGCCATTGCCGCAGCCCATCCAACCGCGCCGCCTGTTCGATATCTATCGGCAAGGCGTCGAACTGGTTTTTTAGCATCCAGGTGAGGAACGGCAAGATCAGTGAGCAATAGACCAGCACCAAACCAATATGGGTATTTAACAAGGCTAACTGTTGCAAAATAAAGTACAGCGGCAAGACAAAAGCCACGGGGGGCACCATGTAAATGGCCAGGCTGGCAAACAGCCAACCGTCGCGTCCTGGGTAGCGTGAAAAGCTGAACGCTGCCGGGATCGCCAACAGTAATGAAATTAGCGTAGCGCCACAGGCCACCAGTAGGCTGTTGAATAGCGCGTGCAGAAACAAGGTACCCGGCTGGCCGGGCTGCAATGACAGCAGGCTGCCGTAGCGCGAAAAGTCCCACTGACGTGGCAGCCACTCCAGGGGCACTCGCGTCAGATCGGCCGAGGCACTGACGCTCATCAGAAACAGCCACAGCATGGGCGCAAGGATTGAAACTGCCAGCAGCAGCGCGGCGCTGTAGCGCAGCACCAAACGAATGTTACGCTTCATCGGCGAGGCTCCTTCGGCGCTGACGGAACAGCATCAGCATGTACAGCGCGATCAATAACCCGCACAACAGCGTCATCAACACCGCATAGGCGGCACCGCTGCCGGCGCGCAGATAACTGAATGATTCCTGATACACGAAGAAACTGAGGGTTTTGGTACTGTCCATCGGCCCGCCGCGCGTCATCACGTAAATAATGTCGAACACCTTGAAGGCGTCAATGGTGCGTAATACCAGAGCCACCGCCAGCGGTGCCAGAATGGCGGGCAGGGTGATGGCGCGAAACCGCCGCCAGGCAGAGGCCCCGTCCAGCCGCGCAGCCTCGTACAAATCGTCTGGGATGGATTGCAACGCCGCCAGCGTCAGCAGGGTAATCAGCGGGTAATTCTTCCAAATATCCGCCAGCATCACCGCGTTAAGTGCCGAAGCGGGATCGCCCAGCCAACTGCGGTAGTGATCAATTACGCCAAGCTGGGTCAACAGTGCGTTGATACTGCCGTAATCCGGGTTGAAATTCAGCCGCCACATGGTGGCATTAACGATGGTGGGTAGCGCCCAGGGCAGAATAACCAGTACCCGCAGAAGGTTACGCCCATGGAATTTTTGGTTAAGCAGCAACGCGACCAATACGCCAATCACGCCTTCAAATGCCACTGACACCAGGGTGAAATACAATGTACGCCACAAGGCAGCCTGGAAATCCGGATCGGTCAGCGCATAAAAAAAATTGTCCATACCGACCCAGGCCGGCGTTACGCCATCGCCCACCAGCGCCGCATCGGTAAAGCTCAGCCATAGCGTACGGGCCAGCGGCCAGGCGGTTAGCAGCAGCATCATCAGTAGCATGGGTGCTAACAGCACCCATGCCTGACGCCGCTCACGTTGGGGAAAAGTGAGCATTGTCATTCCTTAACGCAACCGCGCAGCGCTTTGGGTCGCGGCGTCCAGCCCGGCCTGCGGCGTGACTTTACCCTGCAAGATTTGCTGCAGGTCCTGCTGCAATCCGTTGGACAAACGGGAGTAATCGACGGTTTCAGGGCGCGACAGCATCACGTTCAACGACTGTTTGGCTGCGGCAATCAACGGCTCCTGGCCTTTCTGTACCGCCGGATCGTCGTAGGACGCCTTCCAGATCGGCAGGCTCAGTTTGGCGTATTTGTCTTGCACCGGCTGTGAGGTCATATAACTGATGTACTGCCAGGCTTGGTCAGGGTGGGCGCTGGCTTTGGCGATGCCCAGCCCCATCGACCCATTCACCGCGGAGACCTGGCCTTCCACCGAGCCAGGCGCAGGGACGATCCCGACGTCACCGGCCACTTTACTTTGCTTCGGATCGTTGGCCATGTTGTACATGTAGGTCCAGTTTAGCGCGAAGGCGGCGTCACCGTTGGAAAACGCCTTACGCACGTCTTCCTCCAGATACTCGCGGGAGTTCGGGTTGGTTAACCCTTTGTCCAGCGACGCTTTCATATAGTCGACAGCCTGCAGCGAACCTGGCGTAGAGAAGGTGATTTTCCCTTGCTGGATAAACTGCCCCTTAAAGGCAGACACCAACGTGGTGTAGTCGCATACCAACGCCTCGGCCTGTGACCAGCTCCACACCAGCGGGTACTTGACCACGTTTTTCTGTTTCAGGATTTCGGCCTGTTGCGCCAGCTCCTGCCAGGTTTTCGGCGGGGCTGCGATCCCGGCCTTGGCCAGCATGGCTTTGTTGTAATACAGGTATTTGGTGTCCAGGATCCACGGCATACCCCAGCGTTTGTCTTTATAGGTCACGGTGGTCATGGCACCGGCAAAGATTTTATTGCTGTCGTCGGCACTAATGCGCGCAGTGACGTCTTGCAACAGGCCGAATTTGGTGAATTCCGCGGGCCAGATAGCGTCAAACAGCACCACATCATAGCCGTTACTGCCGGCACCGCGCGCGGCAACGATTTTATCGTGCAGGGCTTCGTAAGGAACAAACTCCAGGTTAACGGTGATATCCGGGTGCTGTTTGCTGAAGTCCGCGGTCATCGCGCGGATGTCGTTTTCGCTGTAGGCCGCCTGGGTCATAAATAACGCATTGATTTGCGTTGGGGCGGCATAGGCGGATGACAGGCTGAGGGCCAGGGCAGAAAGGGTACTGACTGCCGTAGCGGCAAGGGTATGGCTTTTCATTGTGCGTTCTCCGGTGTTAAAAAGATTCTTAAATCAATTTGATTGCTTTATTAGAGGGCACCATACTGCAAAGACGATTTCCCTTTCTGCATAGGCAGTTATGACGACTTCCGGCACTAACCTTGAACATGCTCGTGCACACAACCGGCGCGTAGTGATAGAGGCTATCCGTTTGCACGGTGAACTGACCCGTGCCGAAATTGCCCGGCTGACCTCACTGACGCCGCAAACCGTTTCAAACATTGCAACAGAACTGGAACAGGCCGGTATTCTCTCCTCGCACCTGCCGCGTCGTGCCGGCGGGCGGGGCCAACCGGCCACGCCGTTGACCCTGAACCCAGACAGTGCGTATTCCATCGGCATCCATCTGGATCATCAGTCACTGCTGATCATCGTCGTTGATCTGTCAGGCAGCGTTCGTTTCCACCGGCTGATTATGGTGCAAAAGCCGCAACCTGCTGCGACCTTGAAACTGATTTGTGATGTACTGCAAGAAATGCGCCAGCAGCCGGATCTGAGCTGGGGAAAAATGTTGGGGATCGGCGTTGTGATGCCGGGGCCGTTTGGCGTCGAAGGTATTTCCTCCGTTGGGCCGACCACGCTGAACGGCTGGGAAAATATTGATGTAGTGGCCGAACTTAACGCGCAGAGTGGCCTGCCGGTGACGCTGGAGAACGACGCCACCGTTGCGGCGATTGGCGAGCGTTTGCACGGTATCGCCAGGCAGCTTAATTCGTTTATTTATTTGTATCTTGGCACCGGGCTGGGGGCGGGGATTTTCACCGACGGCCGAATTTATACCGGCCATGCGCACAATGCTGGTGAGGTCGGCCACATGATTGTGCAACCGGGTGGCCGGGCGTGCTATTGCGGCAACCAGGGGTGCCTGGAACGTTATGTGTCATTACAGGCGGCCTATGAGAGCTGCGGGTTGGATCCGATGCGCGCCAGACCGCAGGACTTACTGGCATTGCCGCAGGGGCAGATAGACACATGGCTGGATTCGGCGGTGCCGGCGTTACGTCAGGCGATCAACATTATTGAGTGCATGTTTGACGCTGAAGCCGTGATTATTGGCGGTCTGATGCCGGAAAGCCTTGTCGAGCAGCTCATCAAGCGGCTTGCGCCATTGCACCGCTCGGTACGCAGTAAATACCTTGACGGTCTGCGGGTGCGGCTGGGGACGACGGGCGCGGATACTGCCGCATTAGGCGCCGCAGCCTTGCCCCTGTTTGATGAGTTTAACCCTCGCTATGAAGTGCTATTAAAGTAATAAATTATATTACCCCCATTTGTATTCTTGCCCAATATTGGTGCGCGCGCTCAATTAATACAATATAAGCAAACGGTTGCTATTTAAATGCAACCGTTTGCTTATTCCTGGCTTATTTCCCTTGACTAAGAATATTGAGCGACTTGTTTTTATCGCTTTGTTTTTAAATGGAAATCATCAATAAAAAACCCATTGGCACGCTGATTGCTATTCTTAAACCAACACCTGCGATCGATAAAAAGACCGTGACCACGCCCTGGCCTGAATTGACTCAGCCGGGTGTTGTGCGCTGGTTCTGTAGAGAAGGAAAGTAAAATGAGCATCCCATTCACCACGGCGATCCGTGGCAATTTCTTTGATATCACTGCCTGCGTGGATAACCCGCAACAGTTGAGTCGACAATTACGCCATCTTCCTGACGGATTAATTCTGCTGAATGAAGGCACCATTGTTTGGTTTGGTAGCTGGCAGCAGGGGGAGTCGCTATTGCCGCCGGGGTGCGAGGTTACCCATTACCGTGACAAACTGATCGTGCCGGGTTTTATCGACACCCATATTCATTATCCGCAAACCGAAATGATTGGTGCCTATGGCGATCAACTGCTGGCGTGGCTGAAAAACTATACTTTTCCGACAGAAAGCCAGTTTTGCTGTGAACAGCATTCCGACAAAATGTCGGCGTTTTTTCTACAACAACTGCTAAGCAATGGCACGACTACGGCACTGGTATTTGGCACTGTGCACCCGCAGTCGGTAGAAGCCTTGTTCAGTCAGGCAGCAGCACTCAATATGCGTTTGATCGCCGGCAAGGTGATGATGGATCGCCACGCCCCGGACGCCCTGTTGGAAACCCCGGAGGAGAGTTACCAACAAACACGTGCGTTGATTGAACGCTGGCACGGTAAGCAACGGCTGAGTTATGCCATTACACCGCGTTTCGCCCCTACCAGCACACCGGCCCTGTTGGCACAGGTGCAACGGCTGCGCGAAGAGTTTCCTGATGCCTATATGCACACCCACCTGAGTGAGAACCTGGATGAAGTGGCATGGGTGAAAGAATTGTTCCCGGACAGCCGCAGCTATCTGGATGTTTATCATCAGTATGGAATGACCGGGGAGCGGAGCGTTTTCGCCCATTGCCTGCATTTGGAAGAGCAAGAGTGGGACTGCCTATGCCAGACCCGCTCGGCGATCGCCTTTTGCCCGACCTCCAACCTGTTCCTTGGCAGTGGCCTGTTCAATATGCAAAAGGCTTGGCAAAAACAGGTGAAACTGGGCATCGGCACCGACGTTGGCGCCGGTACCACGTTCAATATGCTGCAAACGCTGGGTGAGGCTTATAAGGTTAGCCAGTTGCAGCACTATCAACTTTCCGCCTGCGAGGCGTTTTACCATGCCACGCTGGGCGGTGCACGGGCACTGTCGCTGGAGGATAAAATCGGCAACTTTGACATTGGCAAAGAGGCGGACTTTGTGGTGCTGGATCCTGCGGTGTCACCGTTGCAGAAGCTGCGCCATGAGAACAGCCGCGAGTTAGCGGAACAACTTTTTGTGCTGATGACGCTGGGCGATGATCGCAACGTTTACCGTACCTACGTCGACGGTAAAGTGGTCTATCGGCCGACCACGCACCAGGAGGCTGCATGATCCAGTTTCTGCTTAATCAAACGCTGAAAAGTGAAACAGCGCTCGATCCCAACACGACGGTGCTGAACTATCTGCGTCGCGATCTCGGCCGCTGCGGCACCAAAGAAGGCTGCGCTTCCGGTGACTGTGGCGCCTGTACTGTCGTCCTGGCGGAGCCGGACGGCGAACAATTGCGCTATCGCAGCGTAAACGCCTGCCTGACTTTCGTCAGTGCGCTGCACGGCAAACAGCTGATCACCGTAGAGGATCTTAAACAGCAGGGGGCGTTGCACAGCGTGCAGCAGGCGATGGTTGACTGTCATGGCTCACAGTGCGGTTTTTGCACGCCGGGATTTGTCATGTCGATGTTTTGTCTACAAAAAAACAGTGAAAGCTATCAGCCTGAACAGGCGCAGCACGCGTTGGCTGGGAATCTGTGTCGTTGTACCGGCTATCGGCCAATTTTGGCCGCGGCGCAGCAGGCCTGCAATACCAAAACGCCCGACAGTTTCGAACGCGACCAGGCGCAAACGCGACAGCGTTTACAGGCGATACGCCCGGCGACGTTGGTGGCGTCCGCGGGCAAACGCTGCCTGTTGCCACAAACCCTCGATGAACTGGCGACGCTGTATCAGCAACACTCCGAGGCCAAACTGCTGGCCGGCGGTACCGACCTGGCACTGGAGGTCACTCAGCGTCATCAGGATATCCCGTTGATGATCGCCGTTGGTCAGATTGACGCGCTCAAGCGCGTCCGTTGGCAGGATGAGCGTCTGATCATCGGGGCCGGGGCGACGTTAAGCGATATATACCCGCTACTGGCCAGCTATCACCCGGCCTTTGGCGAACTGTTGGGGCGTTTTGCTTCGCAACAAATTCGCAATCAGGGCACCTTGGGCGGCAATATCGCCAACGCATCCCCGATTGGTGATGGTGCACCGTTACTGTTAGCGCTGGATGCGAAGCTGACGTTGCGCTGCGGTAAGGCGCGTCGTGAACTGCCGTTGAACGACTTCTTCCTTGGCTACCGCCAGACCGCATTGCAGCCGGGAGAGTTTATTGAAAATATCCTGTTGCCAGCCAGCGCGCCGGCAGATTTCCGCGCCTGGAAGGTCTCTAAACGGCTGGAAGATGATATTTCTGCGGTCTGCGGTGCCTTCAATCTCACCCTTGACCAAGGTGTCATTCGTGACGCCCGTTTGGCGTTTGGGGGCATGGCGGCAACGCCGAAACGCGCCTTGCTGAGCGAACAGCAACTGGTGGGGCAGCCGTGGCAGCGCGCCACGGTGGAACGGGCTGCGCAGGCGTTGGCACAAGACTTTACGCCGCTGAGCGATTTTCGTGCCAGCAGCGCCTACCGTTTGCTGGTGGCGCAAAATCTGCTGCGTCGCTATTTCATCGCATTGACCGAGCCACAGCTGGCGATCGAGGTGACTGCCCATGAGTAATCGCAAATACAGCGAACAGACGCAGGCGCAACTGGCCGAACGCTTCCGTCAGTCATTGACCAGCGGTGTGGGACGGAGCCGTAAACACGAAAGCGCCGACAAACACGTTAGCGGAGAAGCACAATACATTGACGACCGGTTGGAGTTTCCCAACCAGTTGCACCTGGCGGCCAAGCTGAGCGAACGGGCGCATGCCCGTATAGAAAAACTGGATCTGTCCGCCTGTTACGATTTTCCCGGTGTAGTGCGGGTGATCACCTGGCAGGACGTGCCGGGCGAGTTGGATATCGCACCTTTAACCCACGGCGATCCGCTGTTGGTGAAAGATGAGGTGGAATACGTCGGGCAGGTGATTGTGGTCGTGGCGGCGGACGATCCCGAGACCGCCTGGCGCGCTGCGCAGGCGGTCAGCGTAACCTATCAGGATTTATCTGCCCAGTTGGACGTCACGCAGTCCCTGCGAGATGGCTTTGTGGTACAGGAGGCCCATCATCATCAACGGGGTGATGTCCAGGGGGCACTGGCACAAGCGAAGCACCGTATTCAGGGTGAGTTGCACGTTGGGGGACAGGAGCATTTCTATCTGGAAACCCAGATAGCCTCGGTGCTGCCCGTCGAAGACGGCGGCATGCTGGTCTATTCATCGACCCAGAACCCGACAGAAATACAAAAACTGGTCGCTGCGGTGCTCAATCTGCCCATGCATAAAGTGACTATCGACATGCGTCGTATGGGCGGTGGTTTTGGTGGCAAAGAAACGCAGGCCGCAGGCCCGGCGTGTTTATGTGCCGTGGTGGCGCATCTCACTGGACGACCGGCCAAAATGCGGCTTAATCGCCGTGACGACATGCTGATTACCGGTAAGCGTCATCCGTTTTATATCCAGTATGACGTCGGCTTTGACGACAACGGATTGTTGCACGGCGTGAAAATCGACCTGGCAGGCAACTGCGGTTACTCGCTCGATCTGTCGGGTTCTATCGTCGATCGTGCCATGTTTCACGCCGATAATGCCTATTTTTTACAGGATGTATTGATTACGGGACACCGATGTAAAACCCATATTGCATCCAATACCGCCTACCGTGGTTTTGGCGGCCCGCAGGGCATGATGGCAATTGAGCAGGTCATGGATCATATTGCCCGCTATCTGGGGGACGATCCGCTGGCGGTGCGCAAAACCAACTATTACGGCAAGGAACAGCGCAACGTCACTCATTACTATCAGCCGGTTGAGCAGAATCTGCTGCAAGAGATCACCGCTGAACTGGAACACAGCGCCGATTATCAGGCGCGGCGTCAGGCGATTCGGCACTTCAATGCACAAAACCCGATTTTGAAGAAAGGGCTGGCGCTGACGCCGGTCAAGTTCGGCATCTCCTTTACGGCCAGCTTCCTCAACCAGGCCGGGGCGCTGGTACTGATTTACACCGACGGTAGCATTCAACTCAACCACGGTGGCACCGAAATGGGCCAGGGGTTGAACACCAAGGTGGCACAGATTGTCGCAGAAGTGTTCCAGGTCGAGGTTGAGCGTATCCAAATCACCGCCACCGATACCGGCAAGGTACCCAATACCTCGCCAACGGCGGCGTCGTCAGGCACAGACTTGAATGGCAAAGCGGCGGAGAATGCCGCCTTGACCATTAAGCAACGCCTGATCGACATGCTCAGCAAACAGCATTGCGTCGATGCCGAGCAGATCGCCTTCAATAATGGTCAGGTCAAGGTAGGAGAGCACTATTTCAGCTTTGAACAGGTGGTTGAGCAGGCCTATTTCAACCAGGTTTCACTCGCCAGCACCGGCTATTACCGCACGCCGAAGATTTTCTACGATCGCGACCAGGCCCGCGGCCATCCGTTTTATTACTTTGCCTACGGTGCGGCCTGCGCGGAAGTCGTCATCGATACCCTGACCGGTGAATATAAGCTGTTGCGTGCCGATATTCTGCACGACGTGGGCGACTCACTGAACCCGGCGATCGACATAGGTCAGGTGGAAGGGGGATTTGTGCAGGGTATGGGGTGGCTCACCAGCGAAGAACTGGTGTGGGATGACAAGGGCAAGTTACTGACCAACGGGCCGGCCAGCTACAAAATCCCGGCGATTGGCGATGTGCCTGCCGATCTGCGCGTCACGCTGCTGGAGAACCGCAAAAACCCGGAGGACACGGTGTTCCACTCCAAAGCGGTGGGCGAGCCGCCGTTCATGCTGGGGATCTCGGTCTGGTGTGCGATAAAAGACGCGGTGGCCAGCCTGGCGGATTACCGCCTGCAGCCCAACATTGACGCACCGGCCACGCCAGAGCGGGTGCTGTGGGGCGTACAGCAGATGCTGAATAGTGACATTGTCACTAACTTGGCGCGGGAGAACGGCAATGGATGAATGGATTGAGGCTTTGGCCGAGCAGCGGCGGCGTGGCGAGCCTTGCATCCTGGTGACGCTGGTGGATGAGTTGGGGTCCACGCCGCGTAACCGTGGAACCAAAATGCTGGTAACCGCGGAACGGGCGGTGAATACCATTGGCGGTGGCCATCTCGAGTTTCAGGCGTTAGCGATCGCCCGCGACATGCTCAAGCAGGGCGTTGCCACGCTGCGACTGGAGCGCTTCCCTCTGGCGGCTCGGCTGGGACAATGCTGCGGTGGAACCACCAACGTGCTGTTCGAACCCCTGATATCCCCTCGACCACAGATTGCGCTGTTTGGCGCAGGACACGTGGGCCGGGCGTTGGTGACCATCCTTGCCACACTGCCGTGCCGGGTGCATTGGGTGGATGGTCGTGCTGCGGAGTTCCCTGCACTGATCCCGGCGGGGGTTCAACAACAGATCTGTGAAGACCCGCTGGAGATGGTCGATGCCATGCCGGCAGGGAGTTATTTCATCGTCATGACGCATGATCACGCATTAGACCTGGCGCTGGCAGAACGCATTTTACGCCGTGGTGATGCCGGTTACTTCGGCCTGATCGGCTCACTGACCAAACGCAAACGCTTCGAATATAAACTGGGCCAGCGCGGTATCAGTGAACAGACGATTGCCGGTATGCGTTGCCCTCTGGGGCTGCCGGACGTGAAAGGCAAGCTGCCAGCGGAAATTGCGGTGGCGGTAGCCGGGGAGATCATTGCCTGTTATGGGCGCTTATACTCTTAGTCAACCTTGGCATAATATCCCTGTTTCATAACAGGGAATGAGAATTTTTTATTGTTTATAAATAAATTAACGAATTCTGATATTAATTAATTTACAAAATAGCCTTTGTTGTTAATTAACTAACGGTATGTTTTATATTTAAATTGAAAATCGTTAAGCAAGTCACAAGTTCCCCTAAATAATTTTGCGGTTTTATTTCCCCCTATGTATACCTCTATTCATTAACATGTTAATGATGGTGTTCGCGTCATGGCGCAAACATCAAAGTCGTGGTGGACGGTGCCAGTACCCAAGCCGTCTGGCCCGTGGATATGCCATCCAGGAGCAGGTATGAATTCGCTTACCGTGCAAGAGAGCGCCAAACAAACAACGGAAAATGATCATGTCATTATCCGAAAACTGTTCAAACGTCTTATTTCTTTCTTATTTATCTTGTTTGTATTTTCTTTTCTCGATCGGATTAATATCGGTTTTGCCGGATTAACCATGGGCAAAGATCTTGGCTTGAGCGCCACAATGTTTGGCTTGGCAGCCACGCTTTTTTATATTACGTATTCAACGTTTGGAATTCCTTCCAATGTCATGCTGGGCATCGTTGGTGCCCGACGCTGGATTGCCACTATCATGGTGTGTTGGGGGGTAGCGTCTACCCTGACAATGTTCGCCACCGGGCCGCTATCACTGTACGCCCTGCGTATGATTGTGGGTGTCGCAGAGGCCGGTTTTTTCCCCGGCATCATGCTGTATCTCACTTACTGGTTCCCGGCCTACTACCGGGCTCGTGCCAACGCCCTGTTTATGGTTGCCATGCCGATCACTATGATGCTGGGATCCATTCTCTCCGGCTATATTCTGGCGTTGGACGGCGTAATGAAGCTGAAAGGCTGGCAGTGGTTGTTTTTGCTGGAAGGGCTTCCTGCAGTGGTATTGGGGATCGTGACCTGGCATTTTTTGGATGATGGCCCGCAGCAAGCAAGCTGGTTAACCGTTGCAGAAAAGGCGCGGTTGAGTGAAATGCTTGCGGCAGAGCAATACAGGGGAGTAGCGTCCACACAACGTCCTGGTTTGCGAACGGTGTTTACGCCGGTGGTGGTGCTATACGCACTGGCCTATTTCTGCCTGACCAATACCCTGAGCGCGATTAATATCTGGACCCCACAAATACTGCAAAACATGAATCAGGGCAGCAGTAATCAAACCATTGGCCTGTTGGCAGCTATCCCACAGTTTTGTACCGTGCTGGCAATGGTGGGGTGGAGTTTAAGTTCCGACCATTTTCGAGAACGTAAATTTCACACTTGGTTCCCGTTTGCCGTTGCGGCAGCAGGCTGGCTGGTGACCATTATCTCTACCCAACCATTTTGGCAACTTACCGGAATTATTCTTGCGTCCGCCGGTTCCTTCACCGCTATGGCGATATTTTGGACAACCCCGGATAAAGTGATCGCCGCGCCATCGCGGGCGTTAGCCATTGCATTGATATGCGCTATCGGCAATCTCGGCTCGGCGTTCAGTCCGGTGCTATTGGGCGTTCTGCATGATATGACAGGCAGTTTTTCTGCAGGCATTGGCGTGATGGGCATATTGCTGTTGGTGGGTGCCGCGGTTATCACGGTCATCCCGATGACGGAAAAACCTTTACCGAAGGGTAATGCATCAAATTCGGTGTTCAGACCTCGTTGAGGCAACCCACTTGAAATTGGATAGGTTAACAACGGAGAGGCAATAATGGGAAATACAGCAACCACAGGTCAGGCCATGGTTCGCTCGCTGATCGCGCATGGCATAGATACGGTATTTGGTATCCCGGGTGCACATATGTACGATTTCAATGATGCTCTCTATCAACAGCGGGAGCAGGTTCGATTCATTCACACTCGTCATGAACAGGGCGCGGGTTACATGGCTTATGGCTATGCCAAGTCCACGGGCCGTATCGGTGCTTATACCGTTGTGCCCGGCCCAGGAGTGCTTAATTCCGGTGCTGCATTATGTACCGCCTATGGTGGCAACACTCCAGTGTTGTGTCTGACGGGCAATATCATGTCTCACCTGATTGGCCAGGGGCGTGGGCAATTGCATGAATTGCCGGATCAACTCAATACATTGAGCGGAATCACCAAGATCGCCCGGCGGGTCAACCATGTCACAGAAGCGGGTTCGGAAATGGCGGAGGTGATCGGCCATATGTTATCGGGACGACAAGGGCCTGGCGCTATCGAAGCACCGTGGGATGTGTTCGGTATGCAGGGTGCTGAGACGGAGACTCCGTTAGCCAATACGCGCCCGGCACCGGCGGTTAATCCTGCGGCGATAGAAGCGGCGGCGAGCCTGATAGCTCAGGCCAAAAACCCGCTCATCATGGTTGGCGGTGGTGCTGTCGATGCGGGGGCCGCAGTGGCTGAACTGGCTCGGCGATTACAAGCCCCGGTGACGTCTCATCGTTCCGGTAAGGGTGTGGTGCCTGACGATTCGCCTTATGCGCTTAATTTTGTCGCGGGGTTCGACTATTGGCAACAGACCGATCTGTTGATCGGTATTGGTAGCCGGCTTGAGCTGCAATTTATGCGCTGGCGCTGGCTACCAAAGAATTTGAAAGTGATACGTATTGATATTGACCCAACCGAAATGGTTCGGCTCAAACCCGACGTTGCTGTTGTTGCGGATGCGCAACAGGGTGTTGAGGCGTTATTGGCGGCACTGCCGCTTATGCAGCCGGTGGATCGGAGTGCAGCGCTGTGCCGGTTAAACCAGCAGGCCAGAGAACGTTTCTCCTGCGTACAGCCGCAGGTTGACTATCTCAATGCCATTCGTGCCGCGTTACCGAGGGATGGTTTTTTTGTGGAAGAGGTTAGCCAGGTAGGTTTTACCGCCCGTTTTGCCTTCCCGGTGTATGAGCCGCGTCATTATGTGACGTGCGGCTATCAGGACAATCTGGGGTTTGGCTACAACACTGCGCTGGCCGTCAAAGTGGCGCATCCAGATAAGGTGGTTATCTCGGTGTCCGGTGACGGTGGTTTTATGTTCGGAGTGCAAGAGTTGGCGACGGCAGTACAACATGGCATTAATGTGATCGCCATCGTGTTCAATAATGCCGCTTATGGCAATGTGCTACGTGATCAACGGGATAGCTATCAAGGACATTACCTGGGATCTGCGCTAAAAAATCCGGATTTTGTCAAACTGGCGGAAAGTTTTGGTGCCTTGGCCTATCGTGCGACGACGCCTGGTGAACTTAAAGCTCGGTTGGTGGAGGCGATGAACGCCGAACGGCCTGTGGTGATCGAGGTGCCTGTTGAGACAGGATCAGAAGCCAGTCCTTGGCCATTTATCC
Organism: Serratia sp. CoH_134_PS_4; assembly: GCF_058190535.1. Lineage (NCBI taxonomy): Bacteria > Pseudomonadati > Pseudomonadota > Gammaproteobacteria > Enterobacterales > Yersiniaceae > Serratia > Serratia sp. CoH_134_PS_4. The sequence goes on along the minus strand of NZ_JBXWKI010000001.1, from coordinate 739,773 downwards.
ACCCTCAAGCCCCGCAGTAGCATGTTCCAATTTAGGCGGTACTCTGTGCAAATTTCACGCTGATGGCGTTTTTTGCAGCCAAAGGCTAAACAGCGCTGAAGCGAATGCGCTTAGTGCCCAGAGTAACAGCAGTGGCATTAACGGACGCTGCTGGACTTTATGAAACCGTGGCCCGGTGTCGACCGAATCTTCTAATCACTTGTTTTTGCTCAAACTGCCAACTGCGCCTAAGCTAGGATGTGACTCAAGGGGAGACGAACTCCCCGCAACAATTTTCTGTGGACATGGAGGAGTTTCGATTTGATGCGTTTATCAACATTGGTGCTGGCGATCGGCATGGCGCTGGGCACACAGGCACAAGCAGAAGAGACCAACCCGCACGCGGATCATAGCGCGTTGCCAAGCGGCCAGGCAAAGGAGGCTACCGTGACCGGCGAAGCCAACCAGCACGACAAAAAGAACGAAAACCCGTTCTTCTACCAAAGTCGCCTGCCATTCCAGGCACCACCGTTTAATGTGATCAAAGAAAGTGACTATGCGCCGGCGATTGACGCCGGTATCAAGCAAAAACTGGAGGAGGTGGAGAAGATCGCCAACAATCCGGCCAAGCCTGATTTTAAAAATACCTTTGTGGCCCTAGAGCAAAGTGGCGCATTGCTGTCGCGAGTGATGAACGTGTTTGGGGCCATGACCTCGGCCAACACCAGCGACGCGTTACAGAAGCTGGACGAAGAAAGCTCACCGAAGCTGGCGGCGCTGGACGACGCCATCATGCTTAACAGCAAACTGTTTGCCCGTATCAAGGCTGTGTATGAACAGCGTGACGCACTAAAACTGGATGCGGAATCTCGCCGACTGGTGGAAGTGACCTACAAGAACTTCGAGCTGGCGGGGGCCAATCTGTCCGACGCCGATAAAACCAAGCTGAAGGCGCTGAATCAGGAAGCGGCGACGCTGAGCACCCAGTTCTCCAACAAATTGCTGGCCGCAACCAAAGAGGGTGCGCTGGCGATCGCCGATAAAGGCAAGCTGGACGGCCTGTCGGAAAGCGAACTGGCTGCCGCAGCCCAGGCCGCCAGCGAACGTAAGCTGGATAAACAGTGGTTGCTGGTGCTGCAAAACACCACCCAGCAACCAGAACTGCAAAGCCTGAAGGATCGTGATACCCGCAAAGCGCTGTTTGATGCGTCCTGGAACCGGGCAGAAAAAGGCGATGCTAACGACACTCGCCAGACAATCGCTCGTTTGGCCAAGGTTCGGGCTGAACAGGCCAAGCTGCTGGGCTTCCCGAATTACGCAGCCTGGAAACTGCAAAACCAGATGGCCAAAACACCGGATGCCGCGCTGAGTTTTATGCGTAACATCGTCCCTGCGGCGACCGCCCGTGCAGAACGTGAAGCCAAAGACATTCAGGCTGTGATTGACCAGCAGAAAGGTGGATTTAAGGTTGAAGCCTGGGACTGGCAGTTCTATGCAGAACAGGTTCGTAAAGCAAAATACGACCTTGATGAGTCGCAGATCAAACCTTATTTCGAACTGAATAACGTGCTGAACAACGGCGTGTTCTATGCTGCGAATCTGCTGTACGGCATCAGCTTCAAAGAACGCAAAGATATCCCGGTTTACCAACCGGACGTGCGGGTTTATGAAGTGTTCGATAAAGACGGTAAATCATTGGCATTGTTCTATACCGACTTCTTTAAGCGCGACAACAAAGGCGGTGGTGCCTGGATGAGCAACTTTGTCGAACAGTCGAAGCTCAAAGGCACCAAACCGGTGATTTACAATGTTGCCAACTTCACCAAACCTGCGCCAGGCCAGCCTGCGTTGTTGTCGTATGATGATGTGATCACCATGTTCCACGAGTTTGGTCATGCGCTGCACGGCATGTTCGCCGATCAGGAATACCCAAGCCTGTCCGGCACCAACACGGCGCGTGACTTTGTTGAATTCCCATCACAGTTCAACGAGCATTGGGCCAGTGATCCTAAAGTGTTCGCGCACTTCGCCAAGCATTACAAAACCGGGGAAGCGATGCCGCAAGAACTGGTCGACAAAATCAAAAAGGCCGACAAATTCAACAAAGGCTATGACATGACCGAGCTGCTGTCTGCGGCGCTGCTGGATATGCACTGGCACATGTTGAGTGCTGATCAACCGCAACAGGACGTGGACAAGTTCGAAGCCGAATCGCTGCAAAAAGACAAAATCGATCTCAGCTATGTGCCGCCACGCTATCGCTCAAGTTACTTCAAACATATCTGGGGTAACGGCTATGCCGCTGGTTACTACGCCTATCTGTGGACAGAAATGCTGGCGGATGATGCTTTCCAATGGTTTACCGAACACGGTGGCCTGACCCCCGAGAACGGCCAGCGTTTCCGCGACATGGTGTTGTCGCGTGGCAACAGCCAGGATCTGGAAAAACTGTATATCGACTGGCGCGGTCAAGCACCCAGCATCGAACCCATGCTGATTAACCGTGGGTTGAAAGACGAATAAAATAGTGTGATGTCTGTACGACGAACAAGGGCGTAATAAATTACGCCCTTGTTATTTCATAAATTTAACATTTACCTATCGTTGACGAATTCCAGGTTGTTTCTGGATGAGAGCAAGGTGAAAAGAAGACGTCATGAAGCATGGTTAATAATGGCATTTTCATTTTTCTTTCTGTTTGTTTCTTTTGGGTCGTTAAAAGATGACCCTTATTTGGGGTTGGCTTTATTTGTTACTTGGATTGTACTTTTTATGCTCTCTATAGCGGTTTTCCCGCCACCGAAAAACTCAGGCGGCAAGCTCAAGAGCACATAGAGAACTATTACGCCGAACAACAGGTTTGAATCATGGGCGCAGTTCAAAAAAACCGCGCCCAACACCTTCAGCGGTTAACCACCTTGGCCGGCAGGGCAACCACCAGTAAAGAACTGATCAGCAGGCAACCGGCGAAGGCCCAGAGTGCGCCACCGCTTTTTCCGGTCAGATCCAGTGCCAGGCCCATCAGCGAGTTACTCACCAACCCGGCGATATTTGCCAGCGAGCAGGCCAGCGCAAAGCCGGTGGCCGCTGCCGTACCGCGCAGGAAGGTGGCCGGCAGGCTGAAGAACACCGGCACCGCACCGATGATCGCCGCCTGGGCGACGGAGAACAGCAACACCGTGGCGATCACGTTGTGCGTGAAGAACGTACTGCCAGCCATCGCCATCGCGCCAACAATAAACGGCACTATGATATGCCAGCGCCGCTCACGCATGCGGTCAGAACTGGTGCCGATCAGCAGCATACCCAGCAGTGCGGCGACGCTCGGCAGCGCGGTCAGCATACCGATGGTGGTAATGTCGGTCACCCCGGCGGTTTTGATAAAAGTGGGCATCCAGAACCCCATCGCATAGGCGCTAAGCAGGATCGAGAAGTCGATGCCGCCCAGCATCCAGACCTTGAGGTTAAAAAAGCCGTCGCGAAAACGGTGTTTGCTGTGACCGGCTTCGGCATCATCTTGCGCCAGGTCATCCGCAATACGCTGTTTCTCTTCGTCGGATAACCATTTGGCCTGGCGGAAATGGTTCGGCAACACCCAGAACGTCAGTATGCCCAGCAGTACGCTGGGGATACCTTCCAGCAAGAACAGCCACTGCCAACCGTGCAGCCCGTGGCGCATGTCGAAATGCCCCATAATCCAGCCGGAGATCGGGCCACCCAGCACGCTCGACAGCGGCAGACCGATCATGAACAACGCAATAATGCGGCCGCGGCGGTAGGTCGGGAACCACAGCGTCAGGTAGAACAGCACGCCGGGCAGGAAACCGGCCTCCGCCACGCCGAGCAGAAAACGGATGACGTAAAACTGATTCGGGGTGGTGACGAACATGGTGCACGCGGAAAGCAGGCCCCAGGTGATCATGATTCGGGCGATCCACACCTTGGCGCCGACCCGTTGCAGGATCAGGTTGCTAGGCACCTCAAACAGGATATAGCCGACAAAGAACAGCCCGGCACCCAAACCGAAGGCCGCCTCGCTTAATTGCAGTTGCTCTGCCATCTGCAGCTTGGCCAGCCCGACGTTGATGCGGTCGAGGTAGGCGGCCAGATAGCACAGACAGAGAAACGGGATCAGCTTCCAGGTGATTTTGCGGTACAGAAGCGATTCTGCGCCCGCTTTCCCGGTTAACGGGGTTTCAACAATGGCCATGATGATGTCTCCAGGTGGTGCATGGTGGCCTCCTGAGGAGGAGTGTTGTGTGTTGGCTTGATCGCCGCCCTGTATCGGGCGGTCGCTTGAGGCGCTTGCCGCGCCTTCTTTATTTTTCAGTTCTCCGTGCAGGTGAAGCTCTGGATTACAGCCGGTTTTTACACTTTATCCTTCAAACTGCGTCCTTGTTGGCTGCCTTTGTTCACCCGAATCACTTACTTGAGTAAGCTCATCGGGATTCACTCAGTTGCCGCCTCGACGCAATTTGAATGATTTTGTGTACAGATAATCGAGGGTCTCCTGTTTGGTCACGACGTCGCCGTATTTACTGTCGATATCGAACAGATTGGCCTCATGCGGGCCAGGGTGGCGATCGCCCACGCATTCACGTACCACGATGGTGCGGAATCCGTGCTGTACCGCATCCACAGCGCTGGCGCGGATGCAACCGCTGGTCGAACAGCCGACCAGCAACAGGGTATCGACGCCAAGCGCCACCAGCATGGGGGCCAGCGAGGTACCGAAAAAGGCGCTGGCGTACTGCTTGGTCAACACCACTTCCGAGGACAGCGGTGCCACCTGCGGGCAGAATGCCGCCAGCGGATGGCCTTCCACCATGTCTTTCATCACCGGCGCTTTCTTCACCCAGATGCCACCGTCGGCAAAATGCCCTGCATGATAGCGGATATTGGTGTGGATCACCGGAATACCCACCTGGCGTGCGGTAGCCAGCAATGCCACGCTTTCATCGACCGCGCTGACCACGCCAGGGGCGAACAAGGGGGCACCTTCGGTGGTGTAGCCCTGCATAAAGTCGACCACCAACAGTGCCGGGCGATGGCCGAAACCGATACGGTTACCCCAGACGCCGCTGTAGTTATCGGTGAGACTGTTCTCGGTTGCGGATTCCATGTTGCCTCCTCAATAAGCGCCGGACAGTAGGGCGCCGGCGCCGGGAACGATCGGCTCCAGCTCCAGGGCCGTCAGCATAGCGTAGGTGGTGGCGATGGCGGCGGTCAGCACCGGCTTGCCGGTTTGCGCCTCCACGGTAGCGACCGCCGGTAACGATGGCATCTGCACGCAGGCGGACAGGACGATAACGTCCACATCGCTCAGGTCCATTTCCGCGACAATGCCCGGCAGGTTGGCCGGATCATGGCGGCCTACGGCCAGATTGTCGGCGATCTCCAGCGCGCGCCACACCTTGACCTCAATGCCTTCGTGTTCGATATATTCCACCACCATTTGGGTCAGCGGCTTCATGTAGGGCGCCACCAGTGCAATACGTTTGGCACCCAGCACCTTCAGGCCGTTGACTAATGCCCCGGCGCTGCTGATCACCGGGGCGGCGGCGTTGTTGTCCCGAGTCACCTGCGCCAGCCGCGCCTGGGACTCACGGTGATAGCCTAATCCCATCGACATGATCGCTACCAGGCAGGCATAGCCGAGTACGTCGACCTGCGCGTCGGAAAGCTCCAGCGCGCAGCGGTCTGATTCGGCGTCCATCGCCGCCAGCTCTGCTTTGCTGACGTGCTTCATGCGCATGCGGCTGGAGTGGAAGGTGAAGCGTTCCGGGCGGATCAACTGACGTGCGGTCAGCATCGCCGGGATTTCGGTTTCCATCGTGGTATTGGAACTGGGCACGATCTGGCCGATACGGTAATTTTTGCTCATGACAAAGGTTCCTTAATTAATCCAGAAAATCGCCCAGGGCGTGGAAGAAACCGTCGAAGTCGTCCCACGGGATCATATGGCCGGCTTTTTCAACGTGAACCAGGGTAATTTCCGGCTGCAACTGGCGGATCTCCGCTTCGTCTTCCGCTTGGATCACGCCACCAAGGCCCGCAATCATCAGCAACGTCGGCATGCTCAGCGAGGGATAGTCGCGGTGGCTGTCGACCTGATGAAAATCTTCATAGGCGCGCTGAATCGCCGGTTCGTAGCAGGTGTGCAGCCACTCGGCCCGCAGTTGGCGCTGTTGTTCGCTCCAGCTCGGGCAGAAACTGCGCATCTGTTCGGCGTCCATCCCCTGCAGCGACTGGCGGATCGAATCAACGTACCAGGGCCATTTTCCCGGATATTCACGACGGCCGGGGCCGGAAACCGGCGGATCGACCAATACCAAACGCCGTACGCCAGCCGGTTGCAGCGCGGCAGCGCGCAGTGCAAAGCGCGCACCCATCGAATGGCCAAGCAGAGCGACGTTTTCCAGCTTTAATGCGGCGGCGAAGGCGTTGACGTCCTCGGCGCAGGTTTCAGCGTCATAGGCCAGATCCGGTCCGCTGGCGGACAGGCCACGGCCACGCACGTCCAGCACGTAGGTGTCGTAGCGCTCGGCCAGCCGTTCGGCAACGAAGCCCCAGGTAATCGCCGGGCTGGTGATACCGGGGATCAGGATCACTACCGGGCCTTGCCCCCCGTAACGCAGGTAGTGCTGGCGAATGCCGTTGGCCTGCACGTTGGCGCCATAAAGGAAGTGGCTCATGCGGCGTTCTCCGACTTCAGCGCCTGCGCGTACAGGTCATAGCCGTAGACCCAGGCCGGATCTTCCTGAGTACGCAGGAAGGTATTGGCATTGGAAACGGCCTGCACGCGGGAGGCGCGTTCTTTGCGGTTGGCTTCATACAGTTGGAAAGCGGTACGGTAGTCGGTCAAACCGGTTTCCTGCAGGCAGCGCGCCAGCATGGCGGCATCTTCGATCGCCATCGCCGCGCCTTGCGCCATGTGTGGTTTCATCGGGTGGCAGGCGTCGCCGAGCAGCACCATTCGGCCTTCGCTCCACAGCGGCAGTGGCTTACGGTTCAACAGCGGCCATTTGGTGACCTGTTCACTGGACTCGATCAGCGCTTGCACAATTGGGTGATAGCCGGCAAAGGTTTCGTACATTTCTTCGCGGCTGCTGTCGATAAAGCTGCCCTGGAAATCCCACGCCGGGTGAGGCACGCCGCTGACGTAATAGTATTCATCACGTTTTTGGGTGGTGTAGTAGACCATCAGGTGGCGATCTGCCGACCACCACTTCACGCAGTCTTCAAAGCTCAGGTTGTATTTGGCCAGTTTTTCGCCGCGGATCAACGCACGGTGGGCGACCCAGCCACTGTAGGTCGGCGCTTCAGCGCCCAGCAGGTGTTCGCGAATGCGGGAGTTGATACCGTCGGCGCCAATCACGATATCGGCGCTGGCCTGGGTACCATCGGCAAAGTTCAGCACCACTTCATTGTCGCGTTCCTCAATTTTGCTCAGGCACTTGCCAAAATGCACGCTGCCCGGTTGCAAGGCGGCCATCTGCAAGGCCTGCAAATCGCCCCGGTGTACCGTCACGTAAGCCGCGCCGTACTCTTTGCGGGCAAAGGCCCCCAGCTCAATGCGCGACAGATAGTCACCGCTTTCGGCATCGCGACTGAACCAGAAGTCCGGGTGCGAGGCCATTTGCTCCAGTGGCTGTTCAATACCGAGGCGGCGGAAAATCTTCAGTACGTTCGGCCCCATATGGATACCGGCCCCCAGGCGTGAAAACACTGGGCTCTGTTCGTACAGGTCGACGGCAAAGCCGGCTTTCTGCAGCAGACCGGCTGCTGCTGCGCCACCCAGACCGGCGCCGACTACGGCAATGCGTTGTTGTTTGCTCATCATTTTTCCCCTGACTGTTGGTTTTTTACCCGTCATCCGCAGTGACGCCGGATGATTGGTTTATAGTGTATACGCTTTATATTGAAAAGTTGCACAAGTGTTAATTTAGATCTGGCTCACGCTAATCAATCGCCGATTTCTGTTAATCTCATGTTAATCACAGGATGGATAGGGCTTAAAATAGGAATTACTTATGGGTAATCACGGAGTGTTGCTTCCTGTCTGATTTTGGGATTATATGATTAAAAGAGCGTATTCACTTTAATTTGCGCAAAATAACCTCATCGGCGCCGGGTGCGTCGTCCAACCCATAGCGAGACAGGAGATACACTATGGCGGTCAATGATAGTCAGTTGGTTCAACTGTTCGAGCAGGTACTTACGCTGTCGAAGGTGGATGCTTCGCAAAGCGTGGCGATCCTGAAGAGCCACTATTCCGATGCGCGTACGGTACGTGCTGCCACCGATGCGGCGTTACGGCTGGGTGCCAAGGTTTATGCGGTAGAACTGCCGTCATTCAACCATCCGCGTGCCATGGGCAATGACATGACGGCTTACTGCGGCGACACGGCGCTGACCGGTAACCCTGCGGCGCAGCGCGCACTGGAGGCGGCCGATCTGATTGTCGACACCATGATGCTGCTGCACTCACCGGAGCAGGAACAGATCCTGAAAACCGGCACGCGTATTCTGCTGGCCGTCGAACCGCCAGAAGTGTTGGCACGGATGTTGCCTAATGCAGAGGACAAAGCACGGGTATTGGCGGCTGCCACGGTGTTGGAGAAGGCCAAACTGATGCAGGTGAAGTCTGCTGCCGGCAGCGATTTCCGTGCGCCGCTGGGGCAATACCCGACGGTGACCGAATACGGCTATGCCGACGAACCGGGGCGCTGGGATCACTGGCCGAGCGGGTTCTTGTTCACCTGGCCGAATGAAGAACAGGCGGAAGGGGTGTTGGTGCTGGAGGTGGGCGATATTCTGTTGCCGTTCAAGAGCTATGCGCGTGAGCGCATTACGCTGGAGATCGACAAAGGCTTTGTTACGCGTATTCACGGTGGCTTTGAAGCGGAATATCTGCGGGAGTATATGAAGTATTTCAACGACCCGGAGGTGTACGGCATCTCGCATATCGGTTGGGGCTTGCAGCCACGGGCGCAGTGGACGGCGATGGGTTTACACGACAAAAACGACGGTATGTGTATGGATGCACGCGCCTTCTACGGCAACTTCCTGTTCTCCACCGGACCGAATACCGAAGTCGGCGGCACGCGCAAAACGCCGTGCCATATGGACATCGCGCTGCGCCATTGCGACATCAGCCTGGACGGGGCTACGGTGGTGGCGAATGGCGAAGTGGTGGCACCGGCGGCATCGCGGGTCAACCAGGGTTAACCTTGCTGTTAAACGTGGGGGTTTGTACTATTCTCGGTGGTTTCCATAGATGGTGAGAGTAACGCAATGACGCCCCCCGAATACCCGGCTGCAGAGAACGGCAAGACCGAAAATTATCATTTTACTGAACAAGTCGGGCACCTGCTGCGCAAGGTTTATCAGCGCCACGTGGCGATTTTCCAGCAGAACGTTGGCGATTCGCAATTGACCGCCGTGCAGTTTATTACGCTGTGCGCGGTGCGTGACATGGGCCCAAGTTCGTTGACCGAGTTGGTGCAGGCGACGGCGGTCGATCAGGCGACCATTCGCGGTATTGTCGAGCGTCTCAAGGCGCGTGAATTGATCACCGTGATGCCGGATCCGATCGACCGACGCAAAGTGGTGGTCGGGCTGACCGCCAACGGCGCTGCGCTGTTGGCGGAAACACTGCCGCATGCGGCGACGATCACAGAATTAACTTTCGGTACGCTTAATCCGGCCGAACGTATAGCACTGATGTTCCTGCTTAATAAAATGCTGGAGGACCCGCCGGCCACCTGATTCGCCACCCGCAACTGCGGTTATCTGGTGAAGGCGGTGGCGGCGAGGTCACGGCCCACAATATATACCCTCTGGCTCTCACGCTGGGCACCCAGCGGCGATTTGAACGATGGCGGGTATAACCAGAGCGCAGGCGGAGACGCAAAAATGGCGATAGCTGAAGTGCAATTGCCCAAGGAAGGCGCGGTAAAAATACTGACGGAGCATCCGCTGATGCTGTCAGTCAACGGCGAAGATATTCATACCCGGGTCATGGCGGATACGCCCCTACTGCTGGTATTGCGTAACGATCTGGCGCTTAACGGCCCGAAATACGGTTGTGGCCTGGGTGAGTGCGGTGCCTGCACGGTGTTGGTTGACGGCATTGCCGCACGCGCCTGTGTGATCCCGGCTCTGGGCATGACCGGGCATGCCGTTACCACACTGGAAGGGCTGGGCGATCGCGAGCATCTGCATCCGGTGCAACGTGCCTTTATCGAAGAACAGGCGGCCCAGTGCGGCTACTGCCTGAACGGCATGATCATGACCACCAAGGCCCTGTTGGATCGCAACCCGTCGCCCAGCGATGGCGAGATCCGTCAGGCGCTGTCCGGCAACCTGTGCCGCTGCGGCACCCATATCGAAATCCTGCGTGCGGTTCAGCGCGCCATCATTCTCTGCCGCAGTGAGGAAATCTCGCCCCATGACTGACGCCCATTCCTCATTCCCGAGCCAGGCCGAATTATTGCAACGTCATGGCACCTTGCTGATTATCGATCAGATCCAACCCCCGCCGGGCCTGGTGCCGAAAGGCCAGACCCCGAGCCTGAAACCCAAAGAACAGGGGTTGTTCATCGCCATTTGCGACAGCGGCGAAGTCTACGCCTTCAACGGCCATGTCGATCTTGGCACCGGTGTTCGCACCGCGTTGGGGCAGATTGTCGCCGAAGAACTCTATCTGCGCATGGACCAGGTACGCATGGTGTTAGGCGATACCGAAAGCACGCCGAATCAGGGCGCCACCATTGCCAGCGCCACGCTGCAAATTTCCGCCGTACCGCTGCGCAATGCCGCCGCCGAGGCACGGCGCTGGCTACTGGCGCAGGCAGCGCAGCGCTTTAGCGTTAGGGTTGAGCAACTGATGTTGAACGACGGCACCATTGTCAGCCCGCAGGGAGCCGCGGTGAGCTATGGCGAACTGGTTAACGGGGTGCATATTGAACTGCCGATCTCCGGCGATGCGCCACTCAAGCCGCAGGCCGACTACCGGCTGGTCGGCACCAGCACCGCACGCGTCGATATTCCGGCCAAGGCCACCGGCGAATCCACTTACGTGCACGACATGCGGCTGCCGAATATGCTGCACGGGCGGGTGGTGCGGCCGCCGTATGCCGGTTACGACAGCGGCGAGTTTGTCGGTACCAGCCTGTTGGCAGTAGAAGAACAGTCAATTGCTCATATTCCCGGCATCATTAAACTGGTGGTGATCGGGGATTTTATCGGCATTGTCGCCGAGCGCGAGGAGCAGGCGATCAAGGCGGCGCAGGCGCTGCAGGTGAGCTGGAAGGACTGGCGGCGTAACCTCCCGCAGATGACCGACGTGGCGCAGGCGCTGCGCGATAACCCGCATTCTACGCGGGTGGTGCATGACACCGGTAACGTGGATGCGGCTTTGGCTGCCGCCGATAGGCGCTTTACCCGCAGCTACCTGTGGCCGTACCAACTGCACGCCTCTATCGGTCCTTCCTGCGCGCTGGCGGACTACCAACCGCAGCAGTTGCAGGTGTGGTCAGGTAGCCAGAACCCGCACCTGTTGCGTGCCGATCTCGCCTGGTTACTGGAATACCCGGAAGAACAGATCGAGATAATCCGCATGGAAGCTGCAGGCTGCTACGGCCGTAACTGTGCCGATGATGTTTGCGCCGATGCGGCTTTGCTGTCGCGCGCGGTGGGCCGCCCGGTGCGGGTTCAGCTCACCCGCGAGCAGGAACACCTGTGGGAACCTAAGGGCACCGCACAACTGATGGAAGTTGACGGTGGGCTGGACGCCGCCGGTCATCCGGTGGCCTATGATTTTCGTACCTATTATCCGTCCAACGGTGCACCCACGCTGGCACTGTTGTTGACCGGGATGGTCGAACCGGTGCCGGTGGCCTATGAGATGGGCGATCGCACCTCGGTGCCGCCTTATGAATACCCCGAGCTGCGCGTTAGCATTGAGGATATGGCGCCCATCGTGCGTGCCTCCTGGATGCGCGGCGTGTCGGCACTGCCGAATACCTTCGCTCACGAGTCCTATATCGATGAGTTGGCAACCGCTGCCGGTGTGGATCCGCTTGAGTACCGGCTGCGTTATATCAAAGATCAACGCGCCACCGAACTGATGCTCAGCACCGCCGAACGGGCAGGTTGGACGCCACATACCGAACCGATGCAAACCGCGGCGGAAGACGGTGTGCTGCGCGGGCGCGGTTTTGCCTATGCGCGCTACATTCACAGTAAATTCCCCGGTTTTGGTGCCGCCTGGGCGGCCTGGGTCGCCGATGTGGCGATCGACAAGGCCAGCGGTGAAGTGGCGGTCACGCGTATTGTGGTCGGGCACGACGCCGGCATGATGGTCAACCCGGACGGTGTGCGTCACCAGATCCACGGTAACGTGATCCAGTCGACCAGCCGGGTGCTGAAAGAACGGGTGACCTTCGAGGCGTCGACGATCTCCAGTAAGGAATGGGGCGCTTACCCCATCCTGACGTTCCCGGAAGTACCTGAGGTGGATGTGGTGATGATGCCGCGGCCTTATGATCCCCCGTTGGGGGCCGGAGAGTCTGCTTCGGTACCCAGTGCGGCGGCCATTGCCAATGCGGTGTTCGACGCTACCGGCATTCGTTTTCGCGAGTTGCCGATCACGTCCGATCGTCTGCGCGAGGCGTTGAACGGCCCGGATAGCGCCCGGCAGGAACCTGCGCCACCGGTAAAACCCAAACGCAGCAAATGGTGGTTCGGCGGTGCGGTCGGTATTTTCGGTGCCGTATTGGGTGTCGCGACGACGGCGTTGCCGTGGCGGGCCGAGATTGCCCCGGTGGCCACCTCAGGGGCAAGTACCTGGTCGACGGCCACTCTGGAGCGCGGTCGTCAACTGGCCGCCGTGGGGGATTGCGCGGTGTGCCACACCGCCTCTGAGGGGGCGACCAATGCGGGGGGGCTGGCGATGGAAACGCCGTTCGGCACCTTGTACAGCACCAATATCACCCCAGACGTGGAAACCGGGATCGGCAACTGGTCATTTACGGCTTTCGACCGGGCGATGCGGCAAGGTATCAGCCGTGACGGTCGTCATCTGTATCCGGCATTTCCCTATACGTCGTTCAGTAAAATGACCGACGGCGATATGCAGGCGCTGTATGCCTATATGATGTCGCAGCCGGCGGTCGCGCAGACTAATCCGACTAACCAGATGCGTTTTCCGTTTAATCTGCGCCCGCTGATGGCCGGCTGGAATGCGCTGTTTTTGCGTCAGGGTGAGTTCCAGTCGAACCCAATGCAAACTGCGCAGTGGAACCGGGGTTCATATCTGGTCAATGGGTTGGGGCACTGTGCGGCCTGCCATTCGCCGCGCAACTTTATGGGGGCGGAAAAGGGCGGCCCCGGTTTCTTGGCCGGCGCGATGGTGGACGGCTGGGAGGCGCCGGCGCTGAACCAACTGGCCAATGCGGATAAACCCTGGAGCGAGGATCAACTGTTCCAGTATCTTCGCAGCGGTCATTCAACCGAACACGGCGTCGCGGCAGGGCCGATGGGGCCGGTGGTCAGCGAACTGGCGACGTTGCCGGAATCGGACGTGCGAGCGATGGCCAATTACCTGATATCCCTGAGCAGTCCGACGCAATTGAATTTGGAACCGCAGGTAAAATTGGCCTCCAGCCTGCAACCCGCATTGGGTCAGCAGGCCGGTGAGCGCCTGTTTCAGGGGGCCTGCCAGGCCTGCCACAGCGCCGCCAGCGGCGGGCCGCAACTGTTTGGCGTCAGTCCTGATCTGGCCAATAACACCAATATTTTCAGCGAGCGGCCGGACAACCTGATCCACGTGATCCTGCAAGGCATCGCCAAACCGGCCACCACCGAACTGGGTTTTATGCCTGGCTTCAAGGACAGCTTTTCCGATCGACAAGTGGCGGATTTGGTGAACTATCTGCGCCAGCGCTATGCCGCTGACAAACCGGCCTGGTCCGGGGTTGAGGCGCAGGTGTCCAGGTTACGCGCTAATCCTGGTAGTCATTAGCGGCTGTCAGAAAGTGGCGCAAGCAAGCTTGCGTCCTTTTGTATTGTGCGGCGCCTTAAGGAGGAGGCCGCAGACAGGCATTTCACCTGTCAGCAGGCAGGTGAAATGCCCAAGAGCCATTATTGTTACCAAAATGGCGGAAAAAAACAGACGACGGGCAAAGAGATAAGCGACTCAGGCCAGCGGCCCGCCCATAATGGTTTCTTTCATGCCAGAGAGAATGCGTTCGCCGGTTTCGGTTTTCAGCTCTTCGTACCACCCGCGGGTGATCTCCATTTCTTTGCCGTGAGTCACATCGCAACGTTTGCGGGCTTTCAGCACCAAATCCTTCACGCGATAGCCGCGTTTTTCCTGATAGCGCAGCAGCGCATCTTCAATACCCAGTGAATTTGTCTGCAAGGCAATCGCCAGTACTACGGCGTCCTCCATTGCCGCGCATCCGCCTTGGCCGATGTCCGGTGTGGTGCTGTGCCCGGCATCGCCCAATAATGCCACGCGACCGCGAACCAGTTGTTCGAAAGGTTCGATATCGTGGATTTCTATGCGGTTAAGGGTGTTGGGGTCGATCGCCGCAATCAGTTTTTGCACCGGCTCGGCCCAGCCAGAGAAATAACGCTGTAGATCGGCACGCGCGGTGCTGCGATCTTCCGCCAGCCCGGTGGGCAGCGGAACGTCGAAGAAAAAGTAGAAACGGTTGTCGGATACCGGCATTAACGACACGCGTTTGCCTTCGCCAACAAAGGTAGTCCATTGATCGGCTGGCGCGATGGATTCATCAATGGTCACCAGCCCGTTCCAGTTGACGTAACCGGCGTAGCGGCGATCAACGCCATGGCCCAGCACATACGGGCGAATGACGGAATGGGTGCCATCGGCGGCGATCAGGAAATCGCCGCTGACCTGGCTACCGTCTTCAAACCAGGCAGTCACGCCTTCCGACGTTTCTTCAATGCTACTGACGCGCTTGCCAAAACGCACCTGATCTCGGCCATAAGTCTCGAGCAACATCGCTTGCAGTTCGGCGCGGGCTACCGGGTAAGGGCGTTCGCCGACGCTGGCGATGAGCGGCTCCAGGCTAAAGCGCGTCAACGTCTGGCCGTGCCGATACTCCTGATACGCCATGTAGTGCATGGCACCGCCGAGCGCCCGCAACGGTTCTTTCATCCCCAAATAATTAAGGCATTTAACGCCGTTGGGCCAAATGGAAATTGCAGCGCCAACCGGTTTGATCTCTTTGATGGCTTCAAACACCTCGGTGTCGATGCCGCAACGCTTCAATGCGATGGCGGTACACAGACCGCCAATGCCGCCGCCAATGACGATTGCTTTCATGTTCTTCTCCTTCATAAGCCATGCTGAGGAGAAGCAATTTCCATACCAGCCCGTAAACAGGGCGCTGGCGCGGTATAAGGCAGCCGCCTGATGCTCATTGGTGCAATACAGGAAAATGGCCGCGTACTTTTGCACCAGAAAAGTCACTGCGCTAGGTGCGATCCCGGTTTGCCAACTGGATTGCCAGGTTTTCAATGCGCTCTGCCATTTGTTTCGTCAGGGCGGTTAATTCTGTGTTTTGTTTTAACAGCGCCAGTAACTGATCAGATTGCTGGGCAGCGAGCGTTTGCCTTTGCGCCATGGCCTCATCCAAATCCTCACGGTGTTGAGCATCGGTCAGAGCATGTGCCTGATCGCGCTCGGCCTGCCGGGTTTGTGCAAGCAAGATCAACGGGGCGGCATAAGCGGCCTGTAGGCTGAATGCCAGGTTCAGTAAAATGAATGGATAGGGGTCAAACTTGGTGAAGCCTGCCAGATTGAGATAAATCCAGACGGCAACGACGACGGTCTGGCCGACCAAAAACGTCGGTGTACCGAAAAAGCGGGCAAAGGCCTCCGCCTTCAACGCAAACCATTGGTCACCAAAGGTGTGGGTTAGGCTTTTCAACGGGCGATAAAAACGAAACTTTTTATTGGGTTGCGACATGGCGTTCACACTCGTGAATGTAATGAAGAAAGATGTCATTTATAGCATGGGGGCCGAAATCCCCGCGCAAGACACAGCACAAATCCACCACAGAAAACCGCGTTCGAATGTTAAACAATCAAAATAATAGACTACGCTAACTATTAGCCTGTCGCGCTAGTGCATGCAGACGGTGCGCATAAAAAGAATGATTTCGCCGCATTGATTAAGGTTGATCGGCATTTTGGAGCTATGAGCAATGAATCTACCCGAAGTCCCGCTTACCCGGCGGCGTTTTATCGTCGGCGCCAGTGCGCTGGTGATCGGAGCCTACCTGCCGTCTACCGGCGCTCTGGCCCGCTCATCCTCCGCCTCCGTGCCTGAAAACAATCCTCATGCAGCCAATGCCTTCGTGCAGATCGACCAGGAAGGGATTGTCACCGTAATCAGTAAACACACCGAGGTGGGCCAGGGTGTGTACACCGGCATGGCGACCCTGGTCGCCGAAGAGCTGGACGCCGACTGGGCGCAGGTGCGGGTGGTTGCCGCGCCGGTTGACACCAACGTCTACAAAAACCTGTCATTCGGTTTCCAGGGCACCGGGGGTTCCAGCTCGGTAGCCAATGCTTACGAGCAGATGCGCCGCATGGGCGCCATGGCGCGTGCGATGCTGGTTCAGGCCGCCGCGCAACGTTGGAAAACATCAGCGCAGGAAATTACCGTGCAGGCGGGCAAGATCCGCCATGCTGCCAGTGGGCGTGAAGCAGGCTTCGGTGAGTTTGCCCTGTTAGCCAGCCAACTGCCGCCACCCGATCCCGCCACATTGACACTCAAAGACCCCGCCAATTTTACCCTGATCGGCAAGGCCAGCGGCCTGCACCGGGTGGATTCACTGGCGAAGACCAACGGCACGGCACAATTTACGCAGGACATTCATGAGCCGGACATGCTGACGGTGACCATCAAAAAGCCGCCGCGCTTTGGCGGCAAGGTGGCCTCGTTTGATGCCAGCAAGGCGCTGGCGGTGCCGGGCGTCGTTACGGTGAAACTGACCGATACCGGCGTAGCGGTGTACGCCAAAAACACCTGGGCGGCGATCCAGGGACGCGAAAAATTGCAGGTGGAGTGGGATGACTCGCAGGCCGAACGCCGCAACACCGAACAGATCTTTGCCGAGTTTCGGCAGGTGGCCCAAAAGGCCGGCGTCGTGGCGAAAAGCCACGGCAATCTGGATGACGCTTTTAATAAAGCCGATAAGGTCATCGAGGCGGAATACACCTTCCCGTACGTTGCTCATGCGCCGATGGAACCCTTGGACGGTTACCTGTTCTGGGATGGCGAAAGCGTCAAGGCGCGATACGGCTGCCAGATCCAAACCCTCGATCATAAACAGCTGTGCGATCTGTTCCAACTGCCGCCGGACAAAGTAGAAATTGAAACCATTTTGGCTGGCGGCAGTTTTGGGCGACGTATTGATTTGGGTAACCCAACGCTGGGGCCGGATCTGGCCGCGGATATGGCGGCGGCGGCCAAGGCCATTGGCCCAGGCCACGGCGTGAAGGTGGTCTGGACGCGTGAGGATGATATTCGCAATGGGTGGTACCGCCCGATGATCTTGCATCGGATGCGCGGTGCGATCCGTGGCGGCAAGGTGGTGGCCTGGAGCGATACCATCGTCGGCCATTCCTGGACGCTTAACAGCGCGATGACGGCACTGGTGGTTAACGGCCTCGATCAGATGATGGTTGAAGGTGCCAGTGAAGTGCCCTATAGCTTTGAAAGTTTCCGCTGCGACGCGCATATCGTGCCGGGTAAGGTGCCGACGACGTCACTGAGATCGGTCGCCAGTACCCATACCGGTCACGCGGTGGAAAGCTTTATCGATCAACTGCTGCAAGAGACCGGGCAGGATCCGGTCGAGGGGCGCTTGGCGTTGATGGGAGATGCGCCGCGTGAGGCAGGGGTATTGCGTGCGGTGGCCAAAGCTGCCAATTGGCAAGGTGCGAAAGTGGTGGAGGGGCGGGCGCGTGGCGTCGGTGTTGCCAAGGCGTTCGATACGCTGGTGGCGCAGATAGCCGAGGTCTCTATCGGCGAAGGCGGTATTCCACGAGTGCACAAAGTGTGGTGTGCGGTGGATTGCGGTGTGGCAGTCAACCCCGATGTGATTCGTGCACAGATTGAGGGGGGAATTGGTTATGGCCTGAGCATCGCGCTGTACGGCAACATCACCTTGAAAGATGGCGTGATTGAGCAATCCAACTTCAACAATTTCCGCCCGCTGCGCATTGATGAAATGCCGGAAATAGACGTGATTATTGTGCCTTCAACGGAGAAACCCACTGGCGTAGGGGAACTCGGTGTCCCCACGATTGCACCTGCGGTCGGCAATGCGTTGGCGTTGCTCGGGCGGCCGCGGACTTCGCTTAGTCTGCCATTTCATCGACCTAACCCCGACGCCAGCGTCTGATCAAGGAGAACAGCATGATAACTTTAACCGTGAACGACCAACCGCTGACGTTTGATGGCGATCCCCACATGCCGCTGCTGTGGTTTTTACGTGATGAAGCCGGCCTGACGGGCACCAAATTTGGCTGCGGCATTGCGATGTGTGGTGCTTGTACTGTCCACCTGGATGGTGTGCCGGTGCGTTCATGCATGACGCCGGTTTCAGCCGCTGAGGGCAAGAAAATCACCACTATCGAAGCGATCGGCGAAACGCCGGCAGGCAAAGCGGTGCAGGCGGCCTGGGTCAATCTGGACGTAGTGCAATGTGGATACTGCCAATCCGGTCAAATTATGAGTGCCAGTGCCCTGCTGACACAGAGCAAAAATCCGAGCGATGCCGATATTGACGCGGCGATGAGTGGCAACGTTTGCCGCTGCGCTACCTACGTGCGCATTCGCGCTGCCATCCACCAGGCCGCCAAGGCGTTGGATTAAGGGAGAAACCCATGAGCAACGCCCTGAGATGGCTATTATGGTTGATTGTCGTAATCGTGGTGATAGCGGGCGGTTACGCGCTCTATACCCTGTTACGCCCGGTTGGCCCCGAGCCCACAGCCCCTATCGCCGGAGCCCCGGCAGGGATGAGCGATAAGCTGGCTCGCGGTGAATATCTTGCCCGTGCCGCCGACTGCGTGGCTTGCCACACGGCACCAGGCGGGAAACCTTTTGCCGGTGGCTTTGCCTTTAAACTGCCGTTCGGCACCATTTATGGCACCAACATTACCGCCGACGAAGAAACCGGCATCGGTGGCTGGAGTGACGATCAGTTTGTACGTGCTGTGCGTGAGGGGGTTGGGCCACAGGGGAATCTGTATCCCGCCATGCCTTACACCTCATATACTGCGATGAGCCGCGACGACGTATTGGCGATCAAAGCCTACCTGTTTAGCTTGCCGCCCGTGAAGCAAGCCAACCCGGAAAATGGGCTGTCGTTTCCGTTTAACCAACGCTGGGGCATGAAGTTCTGGAACCTGGCATTTTTCAATGAGAAACGTTTTGAACCCAACCAGAATCAGGATGAACAGTGGAACCGTGGGGCTTACCTGGCCACGGCGTTGGGGCACTGTAGCGAATGCCACACGCCACGCAACCTGGGCTTTGGCATCAATCAAAGCAAAAACCTTAGCGGTGAGGTGATCCAGGGGTGGTTTGCCGCCAATATTACCCCGGACCCACAAACAGGTATTGGGGGCTGGAGCGAGCAGCAACTGTCGCAGTATTTGGCAACCGGTCATGCGGAAGGCCGCAGCAGCGCTTCTGGCCCGATGGCGGAAGCAGTAGAGAACAGCCTGCAGTACCTGACGCCGGAGGATAATCGGGCGCTGGTGAAATACCTGCGCAATATCGAGCCTATCGCCACCGACAGTGCCAGCGCGGTCAATCTGCAGCCGAAGGGGGCAACGTCGTCCAGCGCGATATTGCCGGGCGGGCAGGAAGATTCACTGGGACGCCGTTTATTTGCGGGGGATTGCAGTGGTTGCCACCAGTGGAACGGTACGGGCCGCCAGAGCAAATATGCGTCGTTGGTTGGCAGCACCGCAGTCAACGATCCCCAGGGCCGCAGCGTGGTGCAGGCCATTCTGAAAGGTACGCGTATCAGTATCGGTGAGCAGCACGAATTTATGCCGGACTTTGGGGCCCAATATTCGGATGAGGAAGTGGCTGCGGTAGCTAACTACGTCGTCGGTCAGTTTGGTGAAAAACAAGGGAAGGTAACGGCCAAGCAGGTCGCGGAACAGCGCAAGCAGTAGCCGTTGGCGAGGGGGTTACCCCCTCGCTATCCATCAACCTCTGCGGCGGGACATCACCAGTTTATCCTTGGGGCGATCTTGCCAGTCGGCAATCTGATTATTGAAGTTATCAGCCAGTAGATAGGCCGGCGTTTTTGCCAGCCAGTCAGACAGCGAAATATCCTGGTAAATGCCGTTATCCAGTACAATTAACACCTTAAGATCCTCATCGCCCATATTCTCAATGTAGTGACCAAAACCCTGCGGGACATAACCGACGTCGGTCGGTGCATATTCAGATGTCTGCGCATGACCGTGTGAACTAAATACCGTCATGCGACCCTTGCCGGAAATATAGTATTGCCATTCATTGGCGTTGGGGTGCCAGTGCAATTCCCGCACTGCACCAGGTTTGACGATTTCTACAATTCCGGTCATGGTGGTTGAAATAGGAAATTCTTTTGACGACACCAAATGAACGCTGCCTGCATCGTTTTCAAAGAAAGGTTTTTGTTTCATTAATTCATAGCGATGGGCCAGCGGGGCGTTATTCAATCCGCCATCTTGGGTGGGAAGGGGCAACGCCGGCGGAATTGCGCCGCCGACAATATAGGCTTCACCCTGTTTGGCTTTGGAAAATACCGATGCAGGCATATTAACGCTTTTTTCCAACACCTCTTTAGGCATGTGCGCTACCCAGTCGGTAATGCTAAAAGTACCGAATTCGGAAAAATGACCGTTATCAAAGGTTAAGACAAAGTGTGCGCCGTCTGCCAGCGCCTGTATCGAGTGCCCATAGCCTTTGGGGAAGTACCAGACGTCGCCAGCGCCAAAGTCCGCCACTTCACACTTTCCGTCCGGTTCGATGATGGTAATGCGCGCATGGCCTTCCAGCATAAATGCCCACTCGGCGGCAATGGCGTGCCAGTGAAGCTCACGTACGCCGCCCGGTTCCAATGTCATATCTACCCCGGCGACGCCTTCAGAAATCGGGAATTGTTCGACGGTGGCCTCTCTGGCCCACCCCTTGGGCAGGCTGCGTTTCTTACTGTTGGCAAAGACATACTTATAAACGTTTTGTGCATCGGCGGCGGGTTGGAAAGTACTGGGTGGGACAATATTGCGATGTTCGTCGGCGCTGGCGGATTTAATCATAGCTCCCATGACGCTGGCTGCCGCTGCGCTTACCGCAGAGGCTTTTAATATATCACGACGCGATAACATATAATTTCTCCAATATATTGAATATTTGCCGAAGTATCGGCGTGTTTATTGGTTTGTTTATTGACTGCAGGCGTTTGTTGCCGCGTTAAAATGTTCGGCGACGGTTAAATCATAGTGGGTTGAGCTGCATTCGTAGCGAATAATTTATTTGTTTGTGTTACCAATTGAGTGGGGTTGTAATTATTGGGTTTGTTTTAAAATAATAATCCCTCGTTACCAGTTTAATTTCGTTTTTTATTAAATGAATAATAAACAAATTTAATCTATCAAGGTGTTTTTCTTATTGCTGGTGTTATTTTAACCGGTTAATTAAACCGCGACGGCGCTAAGGCAGGGCATGCAGACAACACAGCCGTGCATTTCAGAAAATGAGTGATGTTAATCACAAAGATTGACGCAGGCTATTGCCGAAAAATCACAACTGTGACGATACTTTCGCTGCGATCTTAGCGATCGCCAGACATTTTTATTACGGCGTGTTACTGCTTCGGCAGGCAAGACCAAAATAGGAATGCACCTCTCCTTGTGATGAGGCGCATTTTGATTTTGGTCTTTTTTTTTGTTTTTTTACCGGGGAAACATGATGGATTACAAACAGCTGGGGCTAGAGATATTGGCGCGGGTCGGTGGCAAGGGCAATGTCAGCAAACTGACACACTGCGCCACCCGCCTGCGTATGGAGTTTAACGATGACAGCAAGGTAGAGGCGAAGGCCATTGAGGCTCTGCCGGGCGTGATCAGCGTGGTGGAGCGCGGCGGCCAGTTTCAGATCGTGATTGGCAATAACGTGCAGCAAACCTTCCGTACGCTACAAAAAGAAATTGGCGAGCTCTCTGGCCGTCAAAGCGAAAAAACATCTCCGGCACGGGGCGGGGTGATGTCGCGGATCATCAGTGTGATCTCTACCACGTTCACGCCGGTGATCCCGGCGATCACTGGCGCGGGGATGATTAAGGCACTGTTGGCGATCCTCAAGCTGACCGGGGCGATAGACGCTGCCAGCCCGACCTACCATTTGTTGGACACCATTGCCGATGCGGCATTTTTCTTCCTGCCGGTATTGCTGGCTTACGGTGCGGCGATCAAGTTTGAGTGTAACCCGATCTTGGCAATGACCATCGCCGGGGTGTTGCTGCACCCGAATCTGGCGCAGATGCTGGCGGCAGGCACGGCGATTGATTTTGTCGGTGTTCCTGTGCGCTTGGCGGATTACGCCGGCTCAGTGCTGCCGATTATTTTCACCGTATGGCTGATGTCTTATATCGAACGTTTTGCCGAGAAAGTCTCACCGACGATGATCAAATTTTTCACTAAGCCAATGATTATCCTGTTGGTTACCGCACCGCTGGCGTTAGTGGTGGTGGGGCCATTCGGTATTTTCCTCAATGACCTGGTTGCGGCCGGTGCGGCGATCGTTGACGGTAAAGCCAGTTGGTTGATTCCGATGTTGATGGGGGGGTTACAGCCGTTTCTGGTGATCACCGGCACTGCCTGGGCCATGACGCCGATTGCGACCGGGCAGTTGAGTAAGAACGGTTTCGAGATGATCAATGGGCCCGGTATGTTGGCATCTAACATTGCACAGGGCGCGGCGACCCTGTGCGTGGCCTTCCGCACGAAAAATAAAAACCTGCGCCAACTGGCGTCTTCTGCCGGTTTTACTGCGCTGCTGGGCATCACCGAGCCTTCGCTGTATGGCGTTACGCTCAAACTGCGCAAACCACTGATTGCGGCGATGATCGGCGGGGGTTGTGCAGGTATCTATGCCGGACTCAGCGGGCTGGTTCGCTATGCCTTTGTCTCCCCTGGGTTAGCGGCGCTGCCAGCCTTTATCGGTGAAAACCCGATGAATATCGTCCATGCGTTGGTCACCTGCGCTATCGCGATTGTAGTGACCTTTGCACTGACCTGGATCTTGGGTTTTGAGGATCCGGTTGATGAGCAAGACGTCAAGGCGGCGGAGCCACTCAGCGGCAGTGAACAGCAGATTTTAAGCCCGATGTCCGGTCAACTTGTGGCCTTGGATCAGGTGAATGACGACGTTTTCTCTCAGGGATTATTGGGCCAGGGCGTTGCGGTACGGCCACAGGAAGGGGTATTGCGTGCGCCGCTGGACGGAGAGGTCATGACCTTCTTGCCGTCGAAACATGCGGTCGGTATCAAGGGCGATAACGGCGTCGAACTGTTAGTGCATATCGGTATCGACACCGTCAATCTGGCGGGGCAGCATTTCACTTCAAGCTTGAAAATTGGCGACCGCGTTAAGGTGGGAGATGAACTGGTGCGCTTTGATCTGGCGGCGATCACCGGGCTGGGCTATGACATGACCACGCCGATACTGGTGGTCAACAGCGAAGACTTTCCGCAGCTGAGTTGCCGTAGGCCGGGTGCGGTGGGCTTTGGGCAACCTATCATCAGCCTTAATAATGCGCAGCAGGAGCAGGCATGATTTATCAACGACTGAATGATTTCCCCGCAGATTTTCTGTGGGGGGCATCCACCTCCGCTTATCAGGTGGAAGGCGCGTGGAACGAGGGCGGCAAAAGCCCATCGATTGTGGATATGCTCGATCATCCCAAAGAGACGGCCGATTTTAAGGTTGCCAGCGATCACTATCACCGCTTCCGCGAGGACGTAAAGTTGTTCGCCGAACTCGGGTTAAAGGCCTATCGGTTTTCAATTGCCTGGACGCGAGTGCTGCCTAATGGCACCGGCGAGGTCAACGCCACCGGGCTGGATTTTTATCGCCAGTTGATTGATGAGCTGTTGAGTTATGGCATAGAGCCCGTGGTGACGCTGTATCACTTCGATTTGCCTTACATACTGGAACAACAGGGCGGCTGGTCCAATCGGGCCACTATCGACGCCTTTGTCGACTATGCCGGTGTGCTGTTCAACGCCTTTGGTGACCGAGTGAAGTATTGGCTGACCATCAATGAACAAAACACCATGATCTTGCACCCAGGCGCCATTGGCATGCCCAAAGGGGGCGAATTGCCATCCAAACGGGTGCTGTATCAGCAAAGCCACCATATGCTGGTGGCTCAGGCCCGCGTGATGGCGTTATGTCACCAGCGTTGCCCGGGCGCTAAAATCGGTCCGGCGATAAACACGACCTCGATGTATCAGGAAACCTGCAATCCGCTGGACGCTATCGCCGCCCATAACTGGGAGACGCTGCGTTGTTGGAGCTTCCTGGATGTTGCCGTGCATGGCCGCTATAACCCTCTGGCCTGGCGTTATTTACTGGACCGCGAATTAGCGCCGCAGATGGCGCCAGGCGACGCGGCGCTGTTGCTGCAGGGGAAACCGGATTATGTGGCGATAAACTACTACTCTACCGCGACCATTGCCGCCAGCCGTGGTGATGCTTCAGACGTCAGTGCGCGTGCGGGCGATCAACAAATCATGTTGGGAGAACCCGGGGTTTATCGGGCGGCAGAGAATCCTTTCGTCGGCAAAACCCGTTACGGCTGGGTGATCGACCCGGTTGGGTTGCGGCTGACATTACGCAAAACCGCTGAACGCTATCATTTACCCATATTAATTACTGAAAACGGTATTGGTGCCCCTGATGCGCTACAGGCCGATGGTACAATTAACGATGATTACCGCATTGAGTTTATGCGCCAACATGTTGAGCAGATGCAGTTGGCGATTAACGATGGCGTTGAACTGATCGGTTATTGCCCGTGGGCAGCGATAGACGTGGTCAGTACTCATCAGGGCTATGCCAAACGTTATGGATTTATCTATGTAAACCGGGGTGAGCAGGATCTGAAAGATCTGCGGCGTATCAAGAAACGCAGTTTTGACTGGTA
This sequence comes from Serratia sp. CoH_134_PS_4, assembly GCF_058190535.1. NCBI lineage: Bacteria > Pseudomonadati > Pseudomonadota > Gammaproteobacteria > Enterobacterales > Yersiniaceae > Serratia > Serratia sp. CoH_134_PS_4. The sequence continues at coordinate 714,528 of NZ_JBXWKI010000001.1, read as the reverse complement.
CCAACGCCTGATTGCCTCCGATGGCCGGCAACGCGAATAAAAACAGAGGGTGATGGCTACGACGATGGAAGTCATTAAGGTACTCAACAATAGCCTGGTGCTATCGACGGATGGCGATAACAATGAAGTTATCGTTATGGGTAAGGGTATAGGGTTTAACAGCAAAGTGGGTGACGTTCTCGATCCGGCCGCGATCGAGAAAGTGTATGTGGTGCAAAACGGTCAAAAGGGCCGAGATTATCTGCGCTTGATAGAAACGACGCCGGAAGAACACATCGAGATTGTGCAGATGATCCTCGCAGAGGCCAATCGCCATCTTAACGGACGGATTAACGAGCAGATCTTCTTCACGCTGGCAGACCATATCAGTTTCGCCATTGAACGCTATCACAAAGGGATTGCGATCCAGAACCGGCTGTTGTTTGAAGTGAAGCGTTTTTACCCGCAGGAGTTTGCGGTAGCGGCGCAGGCGCTGGCCTATATCAACCAACGGCTGAATATTCAGCTGCCGGAAGAAGAGGCCGGCAACATCGCTTTCCATTTGGTTAATGGGCAAACCGATGTGCAAAACATGGAACACACGCTGCTGGCGGTGAAGATGTTGAAGGATATATTCAACATCATCAAATATCACTTTCGCATCAATATCGACACAGATTCGCTCAATTACGCACGTTTTCTGGTTCATATGCAGTTTTTTATCCAGCGAATGGTGGAAGGGCAGCAGGTGGTGTCGAAAGACGACTTTATTTTTGCGCAGGTGACCAAAGAATATCCGCACGCTTATCGCGGCGCGTTACTGATCCGCGATTACGTGAAGAATCTGCTGCAAATGGAGATGTCGAACGATGAACTGCTGTACCTGGTGATCCACCTCACGCGTATTACCGACACACAAGACTAGTCAGCCGGCTGCTCACTGACCGCCTCTGCCACCAGATCGCGAAAACGTGTGATGATGGCGGAGGCGCGATTGCTGCGTAACGCCAGGTAAAGTGGCGCACTCAGCTGGGCTTGTTCGGCAATCGTCCGATAGATAATGCCATCTCCCCCCAAGCGCCGCATCGAGGCCGGTACAATCGACAGCCCTAAACCGGCCCCCACCAGACTGAGCGTGGCGGGCAGGCGTGGGGCTTCTTGAATAACACGTGGACTGAACCCTGCGCGGTGGCAGGCAGCCAAAATGGCATCATACAGGCCTTGGCCGGCAGGGCGACGATAAAGAATGAATGCTTCGTGGGTTAACGCTGCCAGCGGCAGAGATTGTTCGCTGTTGACTGCCAATGGATGCCCGACAGGCAGAGCGACCAGCATAGGCTCACGTAACACAGGTTCAATGGTTAGCCCCGGAATGCCGCCCACAGGCGAACGGACAAAGGCAACGTCGAGCCGCTCCTCCACCAAGGCATCCAAGAGTTCTCCGCTGCCGGCTTCTTCCAACTGGGTGGTAATACCTGGCAGGATCTCACGGTAGCGCCGCAACAGGTTGGGCACGAACGGATGCAGGGCAGCGGAGCTGGTAAAGCCGATGGCGATGTGCCCTTGTTCGCCACGAGCGGCGCGGCGCACGGCTTCGGTCAAGTGCTCTGCTCGTGCCAGCAAGGCGCGCGCCTCATTGAACAGCACGCTGCCAGCCTCGGTGACGCGAACCCCACGCGGCAGGCGTTGCAGCAGTTTGACGCCCAGCTCATCTTCCAGTCCTTGCAGCAGTCGGGTCAGCGGTGGTTGCTGGATAAATAGACGTTCGGCAGCGCGGGTGATATTACCTTCTTCTACCACGGTAACGAACGCCCGCAGGCGACGAAGTTCGATCATAGCCATACCTTTTAGGTATCCTTATTGCTTCCGAAATGCATTAGACATCATGTCATGACGGCGCGCATCATACCAGTCATCACAATAAGCAATGTGGAAGGACCATGTCTGAATCTGATGCGGTAAAAAACGAACGGCTTGCGGCCCCGCCGGGCAATGGCGAGTTGTTTTGGGGCTTTTTGATGCTTGGGCTGATTGGCTTTGGCGGTGTATTGCCGCTTGCGCGCAATATGCTGGTAGAAGACAGGCGCTGGCTGAGCGGCGAACAGTTCACCGAGCTGCTGGGTTTATGCCAATTCTTGCCTGGGGGCAATGTGATCAACCTTTCGGTGGCGGTGGGGATGGAGTTTCGCGGCCTGCGCGGTGCTTTCTGCGCATTGCTGGGGCTGATCAGTGCGCCGACGGCGATTGTGGTCGGTCTGGGTATGGTTTATGCCCGTTTCCAGAATGATGCCCATGTGCAACACGTCTTTGCCGGATTGGCGGCAGCGGCAGCGGGTTTATTGCTGTCCACGGGGATCAAAATGCTGTTGCCGTTGCGCGGTAAATGGCTGGCGCTGGGGATTGTCGCACTCTGTTTGATCGCCATCGCCTGGCTGCGTTTGCCGTTGCTACCGACCATGCTGGTGCTGGCACCGCTGAGTATTTTACTGATGTGGTGGAGGAACCCATCATGATCGGTGTTTTGATTTCGCTGGCGATCATCTTCACGGAATTGTCACTGTTGGCGTTCGGTGGCGGCATGACAATTTTGCCGGAAATGCAGCGTCAGGTGGTGGAGGTTCACCAATGGATGAGCGCGCAGGAATTCAGTGCACTTTTCGCTATGGCGCAGGCTGCGCCGGGACCGAATATGATGATCGTGCCACTGATTGGCTGGCACGTGGCCGGCTGGGCCGGGCTGTTGGTGTCTTCTGTTGCCAAGTTTGGCCCGTCATCGATAGTCACGTTGTTGGTGATGGGCGCCTGGCGTCGCTTTAAGGACAAACCCTGGCGCCGCCGCGTGCAGAGTGGGCTCGTACCGGTTACCGTTGGGTTGGTGGCGGCGAGCGGGGTGCTGATCGCTGAGGCTTCTGCCCCCCGTTGGCCGCTGGCGGTGATTATTCTATTGGCCACGGTGTTGAGCATGAACAAACACATTCACCCGCTGTGGGTATTGGCGGGCGGGGCGTTATTGGGATTGTTGGTGGCGTAATCGATGGGCGTAGGCGGCAGAAGTGTCACACTGCCGCCATGTAAACAGCGCAGTGACTATGGGCGCGGTATCAGCGTAAAACGCGCTTTGCCAGTGTGATTCATCACTTCATAGCGTTTGGGCGCGGTCAGCGCGAGAAACGCGACCATGCTGCCGTCGGCATTGGTCAGCGTCATGCCGTCCGGCGTTGGGCGCCAGGCAACCGGCAGCTCGCTAAGCGCCAGCGGTTGCAAGCACTGCGCGGAGGCAGTAAAGCGGTAAGCGTTGCTGCCTTCGATAAGTTCATCACTGAGTTCAACGTTGCAGGTAGCGGTTTTGTCCTCGGCGTCGATCAGCTGCCAGTGCCCCTTCAGTGCAGAGGGGGCCAGCAGAGGCAGTGAACTGGCAAAGGTACTGCTGCTTAACATAAGGCTCATAACAACTCCTGTCAGGGCAACGCGCCGTAATGCGCGTAAAGAGAGAAATCTCGGCATCGGCCACTCCTTACTAAAATCCGCTAATACCATAGCACGATCCCCGGCATTGGATGGGGGAAGGATAAGGGCTTTTAATCCTCGTTAAATAGATACAGATGACAAGGCTTGCCGGATGCAGAACGACCACTTTGTGCAGGGCTAGCCGCTACTTCGCCGCGCTGGCTTCCAATGCGAAAGATCCCGTGGAGATGTTACCGGCGCGCTGATAGTGCGCGATGATCACCCCACTGGGTGAGATAACTGACTTAACCAGCTTAAAGGCGGCCGGTGACGTCCCCTTGCCGAACAGGCGTTTACCGCCGCCCAGCAGCAGCGGGTAGGTCAGCAGACGCAGTTCGTCCACCAAATCCTCAGCCAGCAACAGTTGGATTAACTCGGTGCTGCCTTGAACCACCAGAGCCGGTCCTTGTCCGGCTTTGATCTCTCGCAGACGTGCGGCAACATTCTGGCTCAACCATTGGCTGTTTTCCCATGCCAACGTTTCACCCCGGTGGGTAGCGACATATTTGGTCGCCCGATTGAAGGTGTTGGCAATCTCTGCGTTGAGTTGTTCAAACCCCTCTGCGTTGGGATCGGTTTCGATACGCGGCCAGTGCGCGGCGAAAATGTCATAGGTTTTACGGCCCAGCAGTAAATCAAACGGCTGAGAGAAAGTCTCCCCCATTGCCGCGGCAATGCTGTCATCCCAATAGGGCACTGTCCAACCGCCAAACTGAAAGCCACCCGTCGTATCTTCTTCCGGTCCACCCGGGGCCTGCATGACCCCATCAAGGCTGATAAACGCGCCCACAATAATCTGTCGCATAGTCTTCTCCGCTGCCATTGTTACCCGTAGCGCAAAGTTTAGGCAGGCATGGGTGACAGATCCAGCCAATGACGCTTAGGGCTGCAATGCCTTAATCAGCGCATTGTTAAACTGTGTGGGTTCCTCCATCTGTGGCGCATGGCCCAGTCCGGGGAATTCGATCAAGTTGGCGTGGGGGATCAGCGTTGCCACCTGTTTGCCAAGAACGTTGTATTTGCCCAGTTTGGCTTTGACCGCAGGTGGCGCGATGTCACTGCCGATGGCTGTGGTATCGGCGGTACCAATCATCAGCGTGGTCGGCGTTTGCAGATCCTTAAACTCGTAATACACCGGTTGAGTAAAAATCATGTCGTATATCAGCGCCGAGTTCCAGGCCACCAGGCGATGCCCCGGCCCATTGTTCAACCCGGCCAGCATATCGACCCAGCGGTCATATTCTGGTTTCCAGCGGCCCACATAGTAAGTGTTCAACTCATATTGCCGAATGCCGGCGGCGGAGGTCTTGAGTTCGCGTTCGAACCACTGATCGACGCTGCGCCACGGCACGCCCTTGGCTTTCCAATCTTCCAACCCAATGGGATTGACCATCACCAGTCGTTCCACTGCCTGCGGATACATCAGGCTATAACGGGTTGCCAGCATGCCGCCGGTAGAGTGGCCGACGATCACCGCTTTACTGATCTTCAGGTTACTCAGCAACGCGTGGGTATTTTGCGCCAACTGTTGAAAACTGTATTGATAATGTTGCGGTTTGGTCGAGCTGCAAAAACCGATCTGATCCGGGGCAATCACCCGATAACCGGCCTTGGTCAGCGCTTTAATGGTTTCCTGCCAGGTAGCCGCGCAGAAGTTCTTGCCGTGCATCAACACCGCTGTGTGGCCATTGGCTTTCCCCTCTGGCGGCACGTCCATGTAGCCCATACTCAACTGCTGCCCCTGAGAGCCGAAACTAAACTGTTGCAGTGGGTAAGGATAGTGGAAGCCCTGTAGCTCTTGGCCATATTTGGGTGTTTCTGCTGCGGTCGTTGCGAACGTAATAAGCGCTGCTGATAACAGCCAACGGCGAGAGAATCTCAGCATCCTGATGTCCTTATGAAAAATCGGCAGAGTCTCAGTATAGCCATAAGGCGTCAGCTTTTAGGATGAAAGGGGTTATAGGGATAACCGCCAGCGAACTGGCGGTAGGTTTCAGTACGCCAGGGCCACTATACCCAGCCTTTGGCGCGGAAATCATGCAGGGTTTTGGCGACAAAGGTCATCTCTTGCGGCGTGCCGAGCGAGATGCGGCACCAGGCATCGGCCGGAGGGAACGCACGCCCAATAAGGATGCCAGCCTGCTTCATGTGCTGCTGATACGCTTTCAGCGGCACGTTAAGCTGGTGAAAGACAAAGTTGCCCTCGGACGGCAAATACGTGATGTTCAGCGCTTTTAATGCGTCCAACAGAATCTGGCGTGACGTGTCGTTGCTCTTTTTGCTGTACGTGATGAAGGCCTGATCATCCAGCGAGGCCAATGCTGCATCGACACCGCAGAAATTGATTTTCTCACCGGCGACGTAGTGACTCAGACGGGCAATGATCTCTGGCTGCGCCACGGCGTAGCCCACACGCATGCCTGCCATGGCAAAGATTTTTGAAAAGGTTTTAAGCAGGATGACATTGTCCGCTCCCTGCTTGAACAATGGGCCGACCGAGCGAAAACGTGGGTCATTGACGAACTCGGCGTAAGCCTCATCCACAATGAACAGGGTGTTGGCCGGTTTCGCGGCGATCCAGGGTTCGATCACATCTGCCGGCGTAATGGTTGCCGTGGGGTTATTTGGATTAACCAGGTAGACCAATGACGGACCCTTGTAGTTTGCCACCGCATTTTTCAATCCATCGATATCGAACTGCCAACCATCCAGCATCGGCACTTTAGTGATTTTCATACCCGCGATTTTGGCAAAATGCTCGCCGTCGCCGTAGGTCAGTTCTGGGATCACCAACTGGGTATCTAAAGTGGCGTAAGCTTCTACTGCGGCGCGGATCCCTTCGGATGAACCCGCGGTGAGCAGGATTGCCGTTTCGGGTACCTGATATTGGCTGGCCAGTTTATTGCGTAGCGCGACGATCTCGTCCTTGGCGTAGCGGTTGGCCTTGATCACGGCATCACGTGCGGCGGCCTGAGCCTTGGGTGACATGCCCAGTGGGTTCTCGTTGAAGTTAATCCGGATCGGATTATCAACGGTGGGGGTGGTGAAAGGGGCGTCGCCCGAAGAGAGGTTCGCCAGTGCACTACGATTCAACCCCACCAGCGCGATACCGCTGGCCAGGGCCCCAGAGAGTTTTAATAACTGCCTACGCTTAACGTTTAAGGTGTTGCTTTCTTGCATGTGCCCGTTCTCCTTTTTATAAAGTTGCAAAGAGAACAGGCAGAAAACATGCCAACTTTTAATATATTGATTTTATTAAAATTAAATCTATTCAGTGCACTATAGTGCACCAGCGTGAGTCGTTAAGTGCACCAGACGATGTTTTTACTTATGCCACCGGGTATCTGTTGCCTTGAAAATATCCTGCAAAAAACAGCTGACCGCTCGCACGCGTGCTGAGACACGAACGTCAGCATGCGTTACCAGCCACAATTCTTCTGTGAATACCTCTTGCGGTGTCAGCGTTTGAACCAGCGGATCATTATCCATCACCATAAAACAGGGCAAGACGGCTAAGCCGATCCCCATTTTTGCTGCGGAATATTGTGTTGCGACACTGCTGGTGGTTAATGCCGGTTCTTGGCTATGTCCATGCTTTTCTAACCACTGTGCGGCCGGCAGATGTGCAAAAGTTTTATCCCAGCAGATGAAGCGCCTTTCTTCTGGTGTGGACAGGGCAAGGTAATCCTGGCTGCCATAGACAGCAGAGGGCATATTCCCCAGCTTTTGGATGACTAAATTGCCGTGACCAGGTCGCACCAAGCGTAATGCCAAATCTGCCTGATAGCGGGGGAGATCAACCATGTCGATGCCGGTGATCAACTCCAGCCGTAGTTTGGGATGGCGTGCAGCCAATAACGGCAATGCAGGAATAATGACATGAGTGGCCATTGTTTCTGCAGTGGCCAACCGGACAACCCCGGCAACTGTCGCGTCCAGGTTTGATGCATCTTTTTCCAATTCAAACACCCGGGCTTCAACGCGTTCGGCTTGCGTTAAAACGTCCTTCCCATTATCCGTCAGGAAATAACCCGTTGCATGACGCACAAATAGCGCAGTACCCAGACTCTCTTCTAATGCGGCAATACGTCTTGCGATAGTGGACTGGCTGACACTCATTTCTTGTGCTGCGCCGGTCAGGCTTGCATGCCTGGCCACACAAAGAAAATAACGCAGATCGTTCCAATCCATATTTTTCATTTTTAGAAAACCTATTGGCAATTTCTTCTGTAGTTATGCATAAAAAGAAATCCAATAATACCCCTCTGACGCCCTTTGTTCGAGTTTTGACGGCGGGTTTTATTATTTCTTAAGAGGATCATGACATGGCTAACCTTACCTCACTTCATACCGAAGTTGTGCAGCGTTACATCAGCGCTTTTGGGGCGGGCGACGTTGATAGCGCATTACAACTGCTGACCGATGATGTGGTGTGGCATGTTGACGGGGTCACACAGGTTTCAACCGTTGGCATATTGAAAGGACGCGAGTCGGTGCGTCAGTGGTTGCAGTCATTCCCTGAAAACTTTCAGCCACGGGTTTTCCGGTTGGATAACTGGTGGGTTTCCGATGATAGCGTCATGGTGAAAGGGTATTTCCGCCACCGGGTGGTTTCTACCGGCCGTACTGTAGGCAGCGATTTTGTACTGCATTTTCAAATCCGAGAGGGTTTGATTGCGCGTTATCAGATTTTTGAAGATTCAGCGTTGCTTGCACGAGCTTTTGATTCTACCTGCGATGATGAGAAATACAGGGTACGCCTCAATCACACAGAATATGCCTATACGGATCGTGGTGAAGGACCTGTGCTCATGTTTGCCCATGGACTTTTTGTCGATGGCGATATTTTTACCGAGCAGATGGCAGTACTGGCAAAAAATTACCGCTGTATTGGGCTTGATATGCCAGGCCACGGGGAAAGCAGTTTCAATCACCGGGGATGGAGTCTGGATGATATTGCTGACGATCTGGCGTTGATGATTAACGAACTCTCTCTGGGGCCTGTGGTATTTATTGGGCAAAGTCAGGGCGGAATGGTGGGGATCCGGTTGGCGGCAAAGCACCCGGAATTGTTGTCCGGTTTGGTGTTAATTGGAACCAGCGCCCGTGAAGAGGATCCCCAACGCTACGGGACGTGGGAGCGTTTAAAAACGACACTCCTGCAAGGTAGTCATGAAGATTGCGAGGCCGCTTTCATCAATGTGCAGCAACACGTCAATGCGCCAGCCTGGCGACGTAACAATCCGCAGGCCATGGTGAGAGACCGGGCTATCATGCTGAAACATGACCGTAAGGGGCTGTCGTTGGCGATAGATGCGGCGGTCATCGAACGCGGAGATTGCCGTGCGTTGTTACCGCTGATAACGACCCCGACATGGGTTATTTGTGGGGAACAAGACGTAGCGACACCGCCAGAGCTCAGTGGGGAAATTGCTGAGGGGATTGCTAACGCCCGTTTATTAATGATGCCCGGTGTTGGGCACCATCCCCCACGGGAGGCCGCCAGCGAACTGGCGCAGGCGCTTGAGTGTTTCATTGGAACGTTCACCGACATTAACTGACCGGTTATTAATGGCGGAGTAACCAAAAAAACTCGCTCTGGGTGATGGCTGATAACTGATAACCAGGGGGGGCGCCTTCCAGTAAGGCGCTCTTTACTTAAACGGCCCGCTTGTGCCATAGCGCACTGAACCTGCCCGGCTTCGCAAACATCACCAGATTGCCGAGTAAAATCATGCCTAAACCCATCACGGCATTGAGGTGCCATTGGTAGCCTTCATAGAACGTTGAAATGCTGAGTGCGACCAGCGGGAACAACAGTGTGCTGTAGGCGGCAGCCCCGGCGCCAATGCGGCCCAGCAGACTGAAGTAGGCCGCGAAGGCAATCACTGATCCAAAAATGGCCAGATACAGCAATGAGCCAATATAGCGGGTGTTGAATTCAATCTGGAACGACGCTCCTTGAGACAGCGCGATCAATGCCATCAGTATTGCGCCGTAGCTCATGGCATAGGTATTGGTGGAGAGAATATCCAGCCCGCGCCGCTGGTGGCGAGTACTGATCATATTTCCCAGCGAAAAGCCGTAAGTACCGAGCGCACTCAGTCCAATGCCTTTCAACAGTTCGGGTGCCATTTGCGTGGCGGCCAAATCTTGCCAGAACAGGGCGACGATCCCGGTTAATCCCAGCACCGCTGCCGGCAACAGGTTCGGACTGGGGCGTTGACGAAAGAAAATCATGCCGTTAACGGCATTGAACAGCACTGCCATTGAAAAAATTACCGATTCCAAACCACTGCTGATATAAGCCGCAGCATGGTAAAAACAGTAGAAGTTAAAACCGAAAACGCAGCAGCCTTGCAGGATGCAAAACACATGATCACGTGGGGCAATGCGGCGCAAGCGGCGCATCAACAACAAGATGACAAACATCGTCATGGCGGCAACAACAAAGCGGTAGCTGATGGAAACAGGAATGGCCACCGGGCCTGCTTGTTGTAAGGTAATTGCAATCCAGGTGGTGCCCCAAATCAGTACCACGGCCAGGTACAACAGCGTGTTCATAATTGGCTCCGACAAAAATAGACTGGGTCAGTATCCTTCGTGGCTGGGTATCGCGCTTTCAGTGCATTGCGCGCAATTGCATATTCTTGCGCTTTTTTTGGCAAAAGCGAGGGTTAGCGTCTGGTGTGGTACGGCACCTCTCTCTACACTGGAAACATTGGAAAAAGCGGGGGCGGGTGATGTCCAGGTACAAGGCGTTTGAAACACTGCGGGAGCATAACGCGCAGTTGCACAACAATGTGCAGCTGGGGTCCGGTGTGGAAATTGCGGCCTGGTCCAACCGTAACGATCGCATTACTCAGGAAAGTGCCGATCACCATACGCTGAGTCTGTATGTCGCAGACGGGTATGAGTGCTATCAGAAAGTGCCCGGCGGTTGGAAAAATGGCGGTGGGCCAGACCGCTTCTGCATTATGCCCCGTCAATATGAATCTACCTGGGATGTGCGCAGCGATTTATCTTTCGTACACCTTTATTGCACCGATCGGCATCTGCGTCAGGTGGTGGAACACACCTGGGATCGGAGCCCCGCCGCGATTAACCTCGATCAGCTCGCGTTTGGCGAAGATCCCAAGATTACGTTGCTGTTTCGCCAGTTTATACTCAACTGTAACTGGCAGGAGAATGTCAATCAGCTGGCACTCAGTAGTGCGACGACCTTTTTGATGTCGCATTTGGTGCAGCATTACAGCCAACTGCATTGGGTGTTGCCACAGGTACGGGGCGGTTTGGCCCCCGTGGTTGCCAGGCGGGTGAAAGCCTACATAGAGCAGCATCTGGACCAACCGTTGTTGCTGTCAGATTTGGCGGCAGAGGCCGGGTTGAGTGAATTCCACTTTGCCCGTATGTTCAAACATGATACCGGTATGGCGCCGCACCAGTTCGTGATGCGTGCACGGTTGCAACAGGCGGAAAGGTTGCTGTGCCACAGCGTACTGTCGCTGACGCAGATTGCGTTGGAGTGCGGCTTTAGCTCGTCCAGCCACTTTAGCAATCGCTTTAAAGCGGCCTACGGATTTTCCCCAACACAAATGCGCCAGGGGCGTTGATGTCCTTTACAGGAGAGAACATGGAACAGCAGTTCGCAGGACTGGGTGTGTTATTTATCGCTGGATTTGGCCCGATTACTCAAGAGACGGATCACAGCAAAGCCTTTTATGTTGACGCATTGGGATTGCCGCTTAAGCCGATGGAAGGTAATCCAGACTATCTGTTAACCGAGCATGGCGCGCTGGAGGGGGTAAAACACTTTGCCCTGTGGCCGCTGGCGCAGGCCGCACAATCGTGTTTCGGTAGCGATCAATGGCCCGTTGATCTGCCGGTGCCGCAGGCCTGGATGGAATTCGACGTCGCCGATATCGCGCTGGCGACTCAAGGGCTGATTGATCGCGGCTATCGCCTGTTGGTTGCCAACCGTGAAGAGCCGTGGGGCCAAAGCGTGACCCGCTTACTCAGCCCGGAAGGGATGTTGATCGGCGTGACCGTTACCCCTTGGTTGCGGGATTAATCGCTGTTTATTACCGCCCTCAATGACAGTACTTCCTTTTATCAGGGCCGCTGCGGCGGCCCTATTGATCACGCCTGGTCACGCTCAACTTTTTTAAACTGACGGCGAACCTGCAGGCAGTTGATCAATACCAGTACCGCCGTTACGGCGAATACCCAGCGGAATCCCATCAGTGCCGAAACACCAGAGCCAACCAGCGGGCCGACCACATTGCCAAGGTACATAAATGACTGGTTATAACCAAAGATACGGCCAGTGACCTGATCGGAAGAATACTTCAGTAGCAGCGTCTGTACCGCAGGCATCAAGGCCCCGTCAGCAAACCCCAGCAGAAAGCGAAGTATCCCCAGTTGGAGTGGCGTTTCCACCCAGGCCATGATCGCGAACAGCACCGTTGTTAACCCCAGTGCGGCCAACAAAATACGTGAGGTGCCGATACGGTCGCCAAGCCGGCCAAGACGCGGGGCGGAAATCAAGGCCGCAACGCCGGGAACGGCGGCAATCATGCCGCTAATGAAAGCAATATTGCTGCTATCACTGGATAACTCCTTAATAAAAAGCGTCAAGATTGGGCTGATGGACGAATTGGCCACTTGGATCATCAGCGTACTGACAAACAGCGTTACGATCAGCGCTGGATAGGGCAGCGACTGGAATACCGCCTTACCGGTCAGCCGATCGGCTTTTTTCACCTCAATGCGACGTTCTTTTATCAGGAACAAAGTGATCAGGAAGCTGACGAACATCAGCCCGGCAGTGACAAAAAACACCACGCGTAAGCCAAGGTGATCGGCCATTAATCCACCCAATAGCGGACCGACGATCACTCCGGTCACCGGGCCGGTGGACAACGTACCCAGTGCCCAACCGCTTTTATCGCGTGGCACCTGCGAGGCAACTAATGCCATCGCATTGGGGATATAACCGGAGGCTAGCCCCATCAATGCGCGTAGCGCGAACAGTTGATAAACGTTGCTGACCAGGCCTTGCAGCGCAATCACGATTGCCATCCCCAGGGACGCACGCAGCAACATCAGTTTTCGGCCTTTGCGGTCCGCCAGGCTGCCCCACAGCGGCGATACCAATGCGGAGACCAAAAAAGTACCGCTGAATACCAAACCGGACCACATACTCAGCGACTGGTGGCCGGTAACACCGAGCTGTTCGACATACAGCGGGAGAAAAGGGAGGATTTGGCTCATTGCCAGCCCGGTAAAGAAACAGCCGAGCCAGACCGAAATCAGATTGAGTTTCCACGCTTCCATCAGCTTGTCGTACCACTTTGAATTAGGAGGGAATTATTGAGCAGAATAATAATAACACCAGTTATCAGGCTGTGCCGGGGGAAATAAGTGAACAAAAGTAAAACCCGCCGGGACATTGCCCTGATCAAGCCTTGCAGCGGCCAGTCTGTGCGGGTGGATACACCGCTGGACAGTGGACTTAGCGAAGGGGGCGTTAGACGGGGTCTGCCCTGTATTGATACGCCCACGATCAGGATCCGAGGCGAGCCTCATAGACCGGATTACGATCTTGCACCGACGTTTGCATTGGTTTCGCAAGCGCTGTCATAAAATTGAAAATCAGTGGTTCATGGCAGTGCATTGCCAGATGCATTGCCCAATTGTTGTGCAATAGTTATCAACTGATGACTATGTTGTAACCGTAGGTTCTGCCGTCCCTACGCCGCCCTGCGTGAATCTCCCCCAGCCGTTCGCAATTGGCACAGGCCATGCATAGCCATCATCAGCGTCTGTTACCTGAGTAACAGAAGGTGGTTTAGTGACAACTCAACAACAGTGGGCAGAATATGGCAGAGCACCCTGATGTGATCGCACAAATCGAAGCGTCATTTGCGGTTCAGACCCCAACGGGCAAGCGTATCGCCGGATATCTGCTGGCCAATTTGGCGCAAGTTCCGTTTGAAACGGCTGACAGCATCGCCCGCAGCACGGCCACCAGCGGCATTTCAGTCGGGCGCTATCTGCGTAGTCTGGGGTACCGCAATCTTGAGGACTTGAAACGCACGTTGCGTGAACAGGGCACCGCGCTGTATCAGCCCTGGGGCGTGACCGATCGTCTGGGTGCCTACCGACAACGTCGCAAACAGCCACAGCCTCAGAAGCTGCGCCAGGCGTTAACGCTGGAACTGGAGGCGATAGAACACGTTTACCAATTGGCAGGTGGCGAAGCTTTTGCCCAGATCAGCCGCCAGTTGGCACAGGCAGAGGCGGTATTTGTGATTGGCGTCCAGTCGACGCGGGGGATTGCTAACGCCTTCTACAGCCACCTGGAATACCTGCGGCCCAAGGTCTATTACGCCGATGGTCTGTCCGGTACCTACGTAGAGTCACTCAATTCAGAATTCAATTCACCCTATCTGGTGCTGACCGATACCCGCGCCTATTCCACTATCGCCCAGAAATACTGCCAGGCGGCATGCGCACGCGGGCTGCGGTTGGCACTGGTTACCGATATTTACTGCCCTTGGGCACGAGATTATCCCATTGACCTGCTGCAGGTGAAAACTGACACCGGCCAATTTTGGGATTCATTGGCACCGTTCAGCTGCTTGTTCAACTTGCTGCTGTCCTCCGTGCTGGAACAAGGGGGAGCGGCGGTAGAACAACGGCTGGCCAATAACCGCATCCTGCAAAAAGAACTGGGGCAATTTGAATCTTAATCGCTATGGGAAAATGCAATGAGTGACAATGTAACCTTAACCGATCTGGCAGCCATGTTCCCCGACTTGCCTATCGATCTGAAGTACGCCACCGCTGACAACCTGACGGGGCGGGCAATCTACCGTGAAAGCCGCTGCTTGCTGCATCCCGATGCGGTGGCAGGGCTACGGCGCTGTTTATTGGCTGCGCGGCTGGCCGGCTTTTCTCTGCAGGTGTTTGATGCTTACCGTCCACAGCAGGCGCAGGCACTGTTGTGGCTGGCGTGTCCCGATCCGCAGTATGTCACCAGCACACAAACCGGTTCGCACCACAGCCGCGGCGTGGCGATCGATGTGACGTTGCTGGACGCCAGTGGCACAGCGCTGGATATGGGCACCGGATTTGATGAGATGAGCGAACGCTCTCACCCGTTTTACCCTGATTTCTCTCCGGAGGTGCAACGCAATCGGCTGCTGCTGAATGCGGTGATGGCTGCCGGAGGTTTTCGCGGCATTGCCAGCGAATGGTGGCACTTTGAACTGCCTAACGCCGGTGATTACCCGCTGCTGGCCGATCGTTTCGGCTGTTTTTCTTACGATTAAAACAACACACATTCAACGCATCAGGAGCTTTGTTTATGAATAAGATCAAATACGCCGCTCTGGCGGCAGCAGTGACGTTGGGCATGGTCGTCATGGGGCAGGCACAGGCCGCCGTACCCAAAGACATGTTGGTGATTGGCAAAGCCGCCGATCCGCAAACGCTGGATCCGGCGGTGACTATTGATAACAACGATTGGACGGTGACCTATCCGGCTTACCAACGGCTGGTCCAGTACAAAACCGAAGGCGGGAAAGGCTCGACTCAGGTTGAAGGCGAACTGGCCGAAAGCTGGACGGCTTCTGATGATCAACTCGTCTGGACCTTTAAGCTTAAGCCGGGCAACAAATTTGACGACGGTTCGGATGTCAATGCAGACGCCGTGAAGTGGTCGTTTGAACGCCTGATGAAAATTGGCCAGGGGCCGTCAGAAGCCTTCCCGAAAGACATGCAGGTCACGGTGGTGGATCCGCTCACTGTGCGCTTTACCTTGAAAACCCCGTTTGCGCCGTTCCTGTACACCTTAGCCAACGACGGGGCCGGTATTGTTAACCCGGCTATCGCCAAGGCCAATCCGGCCGATGAAGGTAAAGCCTGGCTGTCGAGTCACAGTGCCGGTTCGGGCCCGTACAAGCTGGATCGTTGGCAGAAAGGACAACAACTGGTGCTGGTGCCGAACCCGCATTACAACGGGACAAAACCGGCGTTTAAGCGTGTGACGGTCAAAATCATCGGTGAAAGCGCAACCCGCCGTTTGCAACTGACACGTGGCGATCTGGACATTGCCGAGTCACTGCCGATCGACCAGCTCACTGCATTAAAGAGCGAAAACAAGGTGGCGGTAAATGAATATCCGTCGTTGCGGGTGACCTATTTATACCTCAACAACGGCAAAGCACCGCTGAACCAGGTGGATCTGCGCCGGGCCATTTCTTACGCGGTGGATTATCAGGGCATGGTGAAAGGGATCCTCGGCGGTAACGGCAAACAAATGCGTGGCCCGATCCCGGAAGGCATGTGGGGTTACGATGCCAGCGCGCAGCAGTACAGCCAAGATGCCGATAAAGCCAAAGCAGCGCTGGCGGCGGTGAAGGATAAACCCGCGTCGCTGAACTTCCTGTATTCGGTCAGCGATCCCAACTGGGAGGCGATTGCGCTTTCGGTACAGGCCAGTCTGGCGACCGTGGGCATCAACGTCAAGCTGGAGAAATTGGCTAACGCCACCATGCGCGATCGCATCGGTCAGGGCAATTACGACATCGCAATTGGCAACTGGAGCCCGGACTTTGCCGACCCCTACATGTTCATGAACTACTGGTTCGAGTCCGACAAGAAAGGGCTACCCGGCAACCGCGCGTTCTACAGTAATCCGCAGGTCGATGCGCTGCTGAAGAAAGCGGTATCGGTGTCCGATCAACAGGTGCGCACTGCTGACTATCAGGCTGCGCAGAAAATCGTCATTGACCAGGGGGCCTACGTCTATCTGTTCCAGAAAAACTATCAGGTAGCGATGAACAAAGATGTGAAGGGCTTTGTATATAACCCGATGCTGGAGCAGGTATTCAACGTTGGGCAGATGAGCAAGTAAGTTGTTTGGGTGCTTCAGACAGCTAACAAAGCCAGTTATTAGAGAGAGCGTGCCGAAGGGGTCGTAACGGCCTTGGCCGTCGACCCATTTGCCGGGAGCAAATGGGAACGACGTCGAGTCGGCCCGTAGGGTGGGACACACGGATGTGTCCCATAATGGCCCCTCGGTGCGCCAGGCCCGAGTATCTCTGGTTTGAAGACAATATTGCTATCCAACTCGGGCAGCCGTTTGGCTGCCCATGCACCATGGGAAACCACTATGAACGTTTGGAGCCTTATCCGTCAGCGCTGCTGGGGACTGGTGCTGGTGATGTTCGGGGTGTGCGTGATCACCTTTACCATCTCACACCTGATCCCCGGCGATCCGGCGCGGCTGTTGGCCGGTGACCGGGCCAGCGAGGAGATTGTCCAGCATATTCGCCAACAGCTGGGCCTGGATCAGCCGCTATATGTGCAATTCGGTCGCTACGTGCTGGATTTGCTGCACGGCGATCTGGGGACATCTATCCGCACCGGGCGACCGGTGCTAGAGGATTTACGCGCTTTCTTTCCCGCGACGTTAGAGTTGGCTTTTTGCGCGTTGGTATTGGCGATCGCGTTGGGCGTTCCACTCGGGGTTGTGTCGGCGGTTTACCGTAATAAATGGCCCGACCATCTGGTACGGCTATTGTCGGTGACCGGCATCTCTACCCCGGCTTTCTGGCTGGGGCTGGGCGTGATCATTTTGTTTTATGGACAACTCAATCTGTTACCCGGCGGTGGTCGGTTAGACGACTGGTTAGATCCACCCACGCATATCACCGGATTTTATCTACTTGATTCACTACTGACCGGCAATGGTGAAGCGTTCTGGAACAGTCTGCGGCATCTGATTTTGCCGGCACTCACCCTGGCGTTTGTTCACCTCGGCGTGGTGGCGCGGCAAATCCGCTCGGCAATGCTTGAACAGTTGGGGGAAGACTACATCCGTACCGCGCGGGCCAATGGCCTCTCACACTGGCGTGTGGTGCTGGGCCATGCGTTGCCCAATGCGTTAATCCCTTCGGTGACGGTGTTGGGGCTGGCGCTGGGGGATTTGCTGTACGGTGCGGTGCTGACTGAAACGGTATTTGCCTGGCCAGGTATGGGGGCTTACGTCGTGGACTCCATTCAGGCATTGGACTTCCCGGCGGTGATGGGCTTTGCCGTCGTGGTGTCTTTTGCCTATGTAATGGTGAATTTGATCGTCGATCTGCTCTATCTGTGGATCGACCCGCGAATGGGGCGCGAGGGATAATGACGATGATTCAAATCGAACAACCGCCCGTGGCGGAGGCAGCACTGCGTTTTGTCAGCCTGCGTCGTGCCTGGTACCGGGTACGCCGCAGTCCGCTTACGCTGTTGGGTGCTGCCATCATGATTGCCGTGCTGTTTCTGATGCTGTTTTCACCGTGGTTGGCACCGCATAACCCAGACGCTATCGATCTTACCGCCCGGTTATTGCCGCCTTCGGCAGCGCATTGGTTCGGCACCGACGAAGTGGGCCGAGACCTGTTCAGCCGGGTGCTGGTCGGCAGCCGTCAGTCGGTGGCCGCCGGATTGGCGGTGGTGGTGCTGGCGGGCGGAATTGGCTCGCTGCTCGGCTGTTTCTCCGGCGTGATGGGCGGTACGGTGGATGCGTTGATCATGCGCTGCATGGACATCATGCTGTCAGTGCCCTCGCTGGTGCTCACGATGGCATTGGCGGCAGCGCTGGGGCCCAGCCTGTTCAACGCCATGCTGGCGATTGCCGTGGTACGCATCCCATTCTACGTCCGATTGGCACGAGGGCAGACGTTGACGCTTCGCCATCAGGCCTATATGCAAGCGGCACGTACCTTTGGTGCCTCACGCTGGCACCTGATCGGTTGGCATGTCCTTCGCAACGTGATGCCGCCGCTGGTGGTGCAGGCATCGTTGGATATTGGCACCGCGATTCTGATGGCCGCCACGCTGGGTTTTATCGGGCTGGGTGCGCAGCAGCCGACCGCCGAGTGGGGGGCGATGGTGGCCAACGGCCGGAACTATGTCCTCGACCAGTGGTGGTATTCGGCGTTTCCCGGAACGGCGATCTTGATCACCGCCACGGGGTTCAATCTCTTCGGCGATGGTCTGCGTGACCTGCTTGATCCTAAATCCCGGGGGCGTTAATGAGCGAAACTACGGTGTTATCCATTGATGAGTTGCAGTTGGAATTCCCGGTTTACGGCGGCAGTATCAAAGCGCTCAACCGGGTATCGCTGCAGGTCAAGGCTGGCGAAATTGTGGGCGTGGTTGGCGAGTCCGGCTCCGGCAAGTCGGTGACGGCGATGATGACGCTGCGTCTGTTGGCTGAAGACGGCTACAGCGTTACCGGCGGTTCTCTGGAGATGTTGGGCACTGACGTGCTTAACGCCAGCGAGCGGCAAATGCGCCAACTGCGCGGCGCACGGGTGTCGATGATTTTTCAGGAGCCGATGAGTGCGCTAAACCCTACGCGCAAAATTGGTCGGCAAATGTGTGAAGTGATCCGCCTGCATCAGCAGCTATCCCCGCAGGCGGCACGAGACAAGGCTGCCCAACTGCTGCGTGAGATGCAAATTGCCGACGCGGAACGGGTGATGGAGCGCTATCCGTTTGAGTTGTCCGGCGGCATGCGCCAACGGGTGTTGATCGCCATGGCGTTTTCTTGCGAACCGGAACTGATTATCGCCGATGAACCGACGACCGCACTGGACGTCACGGTACAGCGACAGGTACTGCGTTTGCTGCAACAAAAAGCGCGCGCCAGCGGTACGGCAGTGCTGTTTATCACTCATGATATGGCCGTGGTTTCGCAGCTGTGTGACCGGGTGTACGTGATGTATGCCGGGCACGTGATAGAAAGTGGTACCACGGGAAATGTGATAGAAAATCCCCGTCATCCCTACTCGATCGGGTTGTTGTTAGCGGCACCGGAACGTGCCGAGCCACGCAGTCTGTTACGTGCCATTCCTGGCACGGTGCCCAATCTTGGTGCCTTGCCGCCAGGGTGTGCTTTCAGTAATCGCTGTAGCCACGCTGACGCTCAGTGCCTGCAAACGCCACGGCTGGTGCCATTAGCCTCTGAACCGGCCCAACACGTGGCCTGCTGGCATCCGCAGTCTATTGATTTGGAGGCGCGAAATGAACGTTGAAGCACTACTGGAGTTGCGCGATGTGCGCCTGCGTTTTCCTGCCAGTTATAACTGGCGTGGCAAACCACAAGAGTATGTGCATGCGCTCAATGGGCTGGATCTCAACATCATGCGTGGCGAAACGTTGGGTATCGTCGGTGAGTCCGGCTGCGGCAAAAGCACGTTAGCGCAGTTGCTGATGGGATTGTTAAAACCGAGCAGTGGCGAACTGGTACGTGCTCGCAACGCGGGTTCTTGGTTTGGCAGCGGTATGCAAATGGTATTTCAGGATCCGCAGTCGTCGCTCGATCCACGCTTGCCAGTGTGGCGCATTATCACTGAGCCGGTGTACGTGCAGCAGCATAACAGTGTGGCACAGCGGCGAGCACTGGCAACGGAGCTGGCACAACAGGTTGGCCTGCGACCGGAGGCGATCGACCGATTGCCGCATGAGTTTTCCGGTGGCCAGCGCCAGCGCATCTCCATTGCACGTGCGCTGTCTTCGCAACCGGATATCATCGTGCTGGATGAACCGACCTCTGCGTTGGATATTTCGGTACAGGCGCAGATCCTCAATTTACTGGTGGAATTGCAGCGCGAACGCAATCTGACGTACGTGCTGATTTCGCACAACGTTTCGGTTATCCAGCATATGAGTGACCGGGTGGCCGTGATGTATCTGGGGCAAATCGTCGAACTGGGGCCGACCGCACAGGTACTGCGCCAGCCGCAGCACCCCTATACGCGGCTGCTGCTGGATTCTGTGCCGCGGGCAGGCCGCTCACTGAGTGACAGTGCGATTGAAGACCGTAAGGGCGAACTGCCGGGCAACCGCCAATTACCGCCAGGCTGTTTTTTCCGCGAGAGATGCCCGTATGCGGGGGAAGGGTGCCAACTGCCACAAAGTTTACGGGTGAATTTAGGGGGATCGGCGGTGCGTTGCCACAAGGTGGCATGATGCAGAACATTCACAGCGTTCCCTTTTTAAATTCAGGGGCGCTGTGAATATAGGGGTGTTGAACAGTGGCTCAGGGTGAAACGCAATCAGTTATTGGTTTCTTCATTCAAGATGTAATAAGACACTGGAACAGTTTCCATCTTATTGGCTTTGTCGGTCGTCATCTTCCTTGCCAATGCAGTATCGAGATTAATAAGTTGGCGGCCATCTTCATTGAACAGCATTTTACTTATTTCTTCATCATTATACGTGGTGCATTGTTTATATACGTTACGGAACAACGCATTGTAACCGTCAGAGAACTGCTTGATTTGCGCTATTTCGTTAGGCTTCAGATAGTCTTGCTTGATGTTTGACGCAGCCGCAGGATGCAGCATAAAGCTGGCGGCGGGCATGGAGAGTCTTTCTTTACCGGCACAATAGAACAGGGTTGCCGCTGAACCGACAAACGCCGAGTTAACCGTGGTAATGGGGACCGGCGAGCTCTTGACCGCTTCATAAGCCATGTAACCGCTGGCCATATCACCGCCGCCGCTATTGATATACAAATACAGGTGTTTTAACGCGGGGTAGCTGGCGTTAATTTCATCGATGGAGGCAATGAGTTCGGTGACACTTTTTTCCGTGACATCGCCGACATACAGGATTTTGGCGGATTCAACGTTATTGTTTTTTACATTGCTCTTTTTGACGACGGATACGGTCGCAAAAGAGGCCGTCGAAAATACCGTGGCGCAGAAAAGTGTTATTATTTTAAAGGTGTTTCTATGCATTTGAATATTCCTTATTCAATAAAGTGGTGCACTATTGTAAAACGAGTCGATGAACCGTTTTGGAATGAATCAGGTTGGTTTAGCGTTTATTTACCCCTACGAACAACGCGGAAAGAATATAACATCGAGGCCGGAGCCGATATTCACGGCAGGTAAAGCGCGTCGCACTCTACCTGCCGAGGCGATTTCAGGGCATGGGCCAGTCGACAGGCGTGTTGCTCACCACGTCGACATACATATCCCACGCGTTTGACCAAAATTGCACAAATCCTTCCTGGCTGACGCTGATGCCCATCAGGCCCATAACGAACCAACAGGTGGTGAATAGCCCCAGGCTGCTGAACATAAATGCCATACCGTTACGGCTGGTCTTACGGCACACGACATTTAGCTGGCTGGCCAAAAACATCATAACAGCGCTCAGTAACTCCCAGCGCATCATAATAAAACCTGTGGCTATGGTACTCATCGAACATGATCCTTGGTGGAAAAGCCGCACCCGGCGGTGCGTCGGGAAATCAGTGCGGGCAAGGGTAAATTAGTGTGATCTTCGTCACATTGTAGCATCGCTGCAAATCACTGCTCAATCCCTGAACGGGGGAAAATCGGCATTTGGTAACATTCAAACATGCTGAAACATTTATGCCATTTCATTAGCAACCTTTTCATGGGGACCGTTAGCCAATAACGCTATGCTTGCCGACTTTTCACTGCCCTGATTTATCTTGGGAAAATGTGACGTCAGACAGGTAACTTGCCACGTATGGCACTATTAAAAGATAAAATCCGTGACCATTCCGCTGAGGAAATGCTGTTTATCCGCCGTGCTGGCGTGGCGATGGTGTTGGTTGTCGCCTGTTTTGGCATTTTGATTGTTAACCTGTACCGTCTGCAGGTTAAGCAGCATGCCTTTTACCAAACGCGGTCCAACCAAAACGACATTAAAATGGTGCCAATTGCACCCAGCCGAGGGCTGATATTCGACCGCAATGGCATTCCTTTGGTGCGCAACATTACGCTGTACCAGATCCAGATTACCCCCAGCAAAATCGACAATATGGCTGCGCTTTTGCAGGCGTTGACGCCGATTGTCGATCTGACCCCCGAAGATATCACTGCTTTTCGCGATGAAATGCATCACAACGGCCGCTATAAACCGGTGACACTGAAAACGGGTCTGACAGAAACCGAGGTGGCACGTTTTGCGGTAAATCAGTATCGCTTTGACGGCGTGACCATTGATACCTATCAGCAGCGGGAATATCCCTACGGGGCCGAATTAGCCCATGTCGTGGGTTACGTCTCGAAAATCAATGACGGTGATTTAAAGCGGCTGGATAAAGCCGGTCTGAGCGAGAACTATGCCGCCGACCACAATATCGGTAAGCAGGGCATCGAGGCTTACTACGAGTCCGAATTGCATGGCACGACCGGTTATCAAGAAGTGGAGGTGGACAACCATGGTCGCGTGATACGCCTGCTGAAGGAACAACCGCCACAGGCCGGTAAAAATATCTATCTGACGCTGGACCTGTCTCTACAACAGTACATTGAGTCGGTATTGAAGGGGCAGCGTGCGGCGGTGGTGGTTGAGGACCCGCGCGATGGTGGCATTTTGGCCATGGTTTCCAGCCCCAGTTACGATCCCAATCCTTTTGTGAAAGGCATCAGCTATAAAGCTTATAAAACACTGCTGACCAACCCCGACTTACCGCTGATTAACCGCGTCACGCAGGGGTTGTATCCACCGGCCTCCACCGTGAAGCCTTACATGGCGACGTCGGCGCTGTTTGCCGGTGTGATTACCCCCAATACCACTTTCTTCGGCGCGCCGACCTGGACATTGCCAGGCACCGAACGCCGTTACCGTGATTGGCTAAAGAGCGGCCACGGCATGTTGAATGTGACCAAGGCCATTGAAGAATCTGCCGATACCTTCTTCTATCAGGTGGCGTACGAAATGGGCATTGACCGTATTCACAGTTGGCTGAGCCAGTTTGGTTACGGCCAGGCGACCGGGATCGACCTTAACGAAGAGTATCGTGGCGTGTTGCCAAGCCGTGAATGGAAACAACGGGTACATAAGAAACCTTGGTACCAGGGTGACACCATTTCGGTGGGTATCGGCCAGGGGTATTGGGTCGCCACGCCGATCCAGATGGTGAAGGCATTAACCACGCTGATCAATAACGGTAAGGCGAAAACGCCGCATTTGCTGTACTCCATGCGCCAGGGCAATCAGGTAAGCCGCTACCAGCCGCCGGCAAAGGCCACGCAGATCGGTGATGCCAAATCGCCGTATTGGGGCATCGTGCGTAATGGAATGTATGGCATGGCCAATCTGCCGAACGGTACAGGCTATAAGCTTTTCCATACCGCTCCGTATCAAATAGCCGCCAAGTCCGGGACGTCACAGGTCTTCGGTTTGAAAGAAAATCAGACGTATAACGCCAAAATGATCCCGGTGCGGTTACGTGATCATATTTTCTATACCTTGTTTGCTCCTTATAAAAATCCGCGGGTGGCAATGGCGCTGATTTTGGAAAACGGCGGGGGGGATGGCGTGGTGGCAGGGCCGACCGCGCGGGCAATTCTCGATCACATTTTTGACCCGGCTAACGCACCGCAGCCTGACGCGGACCAGAAAGGTAAACCGGAGTTAAACGATAGCGCGGATGTGCAACAGTAAACGCGTTTGTTTTTACTTTCTTACAAACTGCAATCTTCTAAAGATTTCCGTCAGGTTAGACTGAAATAATTACATAATCCGAATAAAAACGCAGGGTTAACAGTGGCGCCTTCAACAAAAAAAAGCGGTAAAAATTATTCAAGCCTTCGCTTTGGCTGGATTTGCGGCGGGATACTGGTGTGCTTTTTTCTGCTGGCGTTCAGGGTCGGTTATTTGCAACTGATGGAGCACCAGCAGTTGGCCGATCAGGCGGACCAGCGGTCGATCCGCACGCAAGTGGTGCCGACCAATCGCGGAATGATCACTGACCGCAATGGCGAAGCTTTGGCGGTGAGTGTGTCATCACGAGATATTGTGCTGGATCCCAAGCATATTCTGGACACCAACACCGATCTCAGCAATGAGCGTTGGCAAAGTATGGCCAATGTACTGAAAATGCCGCTGAGCGACGTGCAGAAGCTAATACAGACCAATGCCCATAAGCGCTTCGTCTATCTGGCACGTAAGGTAGAAGACGATAACGCGAACTATATCAGCAAATTGCATCTAACGGGCGTGAGCACAGAGCAGGATTTCAGTCGCTTCTACCCGATGAGCCAGGATGCTGCCGGGCTTATTGGCATTGTTGGCCAGGACAACCAGGGGCTGGAAGGCATTGAGCTCGGCTTTAACCACCTGCTACAGGGCAAAAATGGCCTGCGGGTATATCAGAAAGACGGCAGCGGCGCGGTGATTGGCGTAATCAAGAGCGTCGATCCCGTACCGCCACCGAACGTGACGCTGAGTATCGATAAATTCATCCAATATGTGTTGTACGCACAAATTCGCGACGGTGTGGTGGCTAACCAGGCTGATTCTGGTTGTGCGGTATTGGTGAAAGTAAACACCGGCGAAGTGTTGGGGATGGCAAGCTACCCGTCGTTCAACCCGAATAATTATGCCAATACGCCGGCCAAAGATATCCGCAACGTGTGCAGTAGCGACAGTTTTGAACCGGGCTCCACGGTGAAACCGGTGGTGGTGATGGTGGGGCTGGAACACCATTTGATCAAGCCGGATACCGTGCTGGACACCACGCCTTATCGCGTGAATGGCCACTTGATCAAGGACGTGGGGCACTGGTCGAAACTGACCATTACCGGTGTGTTGCAAAAATCCAGTGACATCGCCGTGTCCCACATTGCGTTAGCCCTGCCAGCCACCGTACTCCCCGCAGTGTACAAGAGCTTTGGTCTGGGTTTGCCGACGGATCTGGGCATTGGGAACGAAAGCAGCGGCTACTTGCCACAGCACCGCGAGCGTTGGGCGGACATTGAACGTGCGACCTTCTCCTTTGGCTATGGCCTGCGCGTGACACCGCTGCAGATGGCCCGTGAATACGCCACTATCGGTTCCTATGGTGTTTATCGGCCACTGTCGATTACCCGGGTGACGCCGCCCGTTATGGGGCAACGCATTTTACCGGAAGATACGGTAAAAACGGTGGTGCACATGATGGAAAGCGACGCCTTGCCA
Organism: Serratia sp. CoH_134_PS_4; assembly: GCF_058190535.1. Classification (NCBI taxonomy): domain Bacteria; kingdom Pseudomonadati; phylum Pseudomonadota; class Gammaproteobacteria; order Enterobacterales; family Yersiniaceae; genus Serratia; species Serratia sp. CoH_134_PS_4. Next base: position 689,034 of record NZ_JBXWKI010000001.1, on the reverse strand, counting down.
GGCGGCAGTGGGCTCAGTGCCGCCGTGCCGGGTTACCGGTTGGCGATTAAAACCGGCACGGCAGAGAAGATGGGGGCTAACGGTAAATATGACGGAGGCTATATCAACTACACCGCCGGTGTGGCACCCGCTAGCGATCCGCAAGTCGCCTTGGTGGTCATGGTCAATAATCCGAAGGCCGGTAAGCACTTTGGCGGCTCGGTGGCAGGCCCTGTGTTTGGCAAGATTATGGCCCAGGTATTGGAACATATGAATATCCTGCCTGACGCGCAACCGCTGAACGTGGTATCCCAGGTTAAGGGGTAGCGTGAACCCCCTCTGCGGAGGGGGAGTCCAGCCGCTTTTTCAATGATTGTAGATTGACCTGCATTGATAGGGTGCCCCGGACGAGTATTCCCTTATCTCATCGATAAAAGCCAAATGTGTTGTTGCGGTGAACAGGATGAGGTTATTAAATAGGACGTGTTTTTAGCGTACGAATAGGTTTTTTTGCGGAAATATTTATAGGTGCGTTAATCTGTTTAAATTCACTGAATATAAAATACACCCATTAATCTCTATGGATGTTTAAAATAGATCAGGCCGGGTTCTTTTCAAGAAAAAGTGCCCGGCCTGGAAATATTAACGGCTGGTCTGGTGACCGATGATACCGCCCAAGGCCGCACCACCCAAGGTTCCCAGCGTACTGCCGTCGGTCAATACGGCACCGCCCAGCGCGCCGACGCCAGCGCCGATAGCGGTGTTGCGATCGCGGTGAGACATATTCCCACAGGCCGTTACGGACAGCGTTGCCATGATAACAACCATTACGCCTGCGGCACGTTTAAGGTTCATAAGATCTTCCTGGTAAATTGCCTAATTAACAGACAAAGAAAGTACTGATTAATCGGCCAGTAAAAGTTGAGATGAATGTATTCTTCCGGAAGAAAATAGAATAGGTAAATATTCTTAATTTTGAGAAAGCGTTTTTATTTCGCCGTTGCTGATGGTGTACTTGGCGATTAAAACATCAGCGTGCCGTTCAGTGGGATGGGCAGGGTGGTCATTAAAATCCGTTAAAAATCCTAAGGCTCATCATTATTATGCCTTTTCAGGCCATCGGGCGAACGCCCCCCAAACCCCGGGAGAGAGCATTTTTTTGCATTGCGGTAATGCAACTGTGTAAGTTACATTAGCGATGTAAGGTTGTGATCTCCGTCACAGATTGAAATCAAGCAAAAATAACCTTAAGAAATTCCAGGGAAATACCCCTTTCTGGAAAGGTATTCCTCTGCTTAAAAACCAGGAGAAAGCGATGTTAGAAATGATTGAAAGTTTGGCAACCGTGGTGATCCTGGTGCCGGTAATGATAGCCGTGTTGCTCGGCTCGATTTATGGCTTGGGTGAGCTGTGTAATATTTTCTCTGCCATTGGCAAAAAAAGAGACTGATTTTCATGCTCAGGGGGCGCAATGCCCCCCGATGCAGGTTTAAAGCAGCGTCGTCACAAAACCGCAGGTTTTAGATACCCATCTCCCCCATGTTATGCCGTCTGCCTTGCACGCGCAGATGACATAATCATCGCCATCACGTGTTTGAACATGTCGCTGTCAGGATTAGCCAGTGCGTTCACCAGCGTGAAATGATTGCTATGCCGATCTTCCAGCCGCCTGACGTCGAGCCCCTTTTCCAGGCAGGCGGTGTAATAGGCCAAGGTTTGGTTTTTAAACCCCTGCGTTTCTTTGGCACCGACGTCGAGCAGGATCTGCGGCGCATTGGCCTTTTCCGGCAGCATAAACAGTGGGCTGAGCGTTGCTGCCTGCTCTGGCGTGAGACGCATCCAGTCATTCACGTAGATATCACATAACGGACGAATGTCGTACAAGCCACTCAGCGCCAGTGCACCTTTGATGACATTGACCGGTACCTGATAAAGGTGCTGCCAGTCATCGGCGATCAACATGCCAGCCAGATGACCGCCCGCCGAGCTGCCACTGACAAAAATGCGCTCAGGATCGACGCCATATTGATGGGCATGGTGATAGAGCCAGGCGATGGCACTGCGCACCTCACGGACGATTTCAGCCAGCGTGGCTTCCGGTTGCAAGGTGTACTCTACGGTGGCAACGGCAACACCGTGGCGCGTGAAATTGGCTGCCATTGAACAGGCTTCCTCTTTGCGCTGGGAATGCCAATAACCGCCGTGAATAAACACCAATAGCGGTGCAGGCTGATTGGCTGCCGGGAACAGATCCAGGCGTTCTGCGGTACCCATGCCGTAATGGAGGTCATAGATCCCTGGCGTTTGCGCTTTGGCCTGGGTAGCCAGCGCTGCGTATTGCGCCATACAGGCGTCAAAATCATCGACCGAAGCGCGCGCATTGTATTGCACGGCGCGTGCCGACAGGTCATCAAAGATCAGGTCTATTTTCATCACGTCTCCTTAAGCAGTTTCCCCATCATCTGCCTGAAGTGGTTTTGGTGCTTGCGCCTTAATGCGGGTTTCTGGCAACCATGACATGGCGTTGGATGCATTAATAAACTGCATGTGCTGCGTCTTCCGCCATGTCCTGCGTTGGCATAGGCTTCTGAAAGATTCTTTCAGGAGAAAACGCGATGAAGCTTAATGTTCAACACGCCACCGGCAGTACACACCTACGCGGGCTTCTCACCAGCCTGTCCCTGTCAATGTTGGTCTCATCGTTGGGGGCCAGCATTGCCAACGTGGGTTTGCCTACGCTGGCACAGGCATTCAATACCTCTTTCCAGGCGGTTCAGTGGGTCGTTATTGTCTATCTGCTGGCTATCACTACATCCATTATCGCCATAGGGCGTTTGGGGGATCGAATAGGGCGACGACGTCTATTGTTGCTGGGAATTGCACTCTTTACCTTCGCGTCTGGCCTGTGCGCCGTTGCACCGGGTGTGTGGCCGCTGTTGGCGGCGCGGATTGTGCAAGGGTTGGGAGCCGCAGTCATGATGGCGATGACCATGGCGTTGGTGGGTGAGGCCGTCGATAAAGAAAACACCGGGCGTGCCATGGGGCTGCTTGGCAGCATGTCGGCGATCGGCACGGCGTTGGGCCCGTCGCTCGGCGGTGCATTGCTTTATGCTTTTGGGTGGCGAGCGATGTTCCTGGTTAACATTCCTGTGGGTCTGCTGGCGTTTATTCTGGCTTATCGCTTTTTGCCCAAGAGGCGCCAGCCTTCACAAAAAGAGTGCGGCCGGTTTGATCTGCCCGGCACCCTGCTGCTGGGGATAACGCTGGCCTGCTATGCCCTGTCTATGACGCTGGGGCGTGGTGATTTTGGCGTGATTAATGTGGCATTGCTGCTGTGTGCCGCATTGGGGGCGGGGTTATTCGTGCGGCTGGAAAACGTCACCGCATCTCCCCTCATACAACTGGCGCTGTTCAGGCAGCCGGGGTTGGGTATTGGGCTGACGATGAGTGCGCTGGTGATGACGGTGATGATGACAACGCTGGTCGTGGGGCCATTCTATCTGACGCGTGGATTGGGACTGCCGGTGGGACAGGCCGGGTTGGCAATGTCTGCCGGTCCGACCGTGGCGGCTTTGCTCGGTGTGCCTGCAGGCCGGTGGGTCGATCGTATGGGCGTATACAGCGTCACTGCTGCGGGTCTGGCGATCATGGCCGCCGGGGCAGGCGTCATGGCGATGATGTCGATAAAACAGGGCGTTTTGGGTTATCTGGTGCCACTGTGTTTGATCACCCTGGGATACGCGTTATTTCAGGTCGCCAACAATACGTCACTGATGACGCATGCCGCCCCTGAACAGCGCGGCGTGATCTCTGGCATGATCAATCTCTCACGCAATCTTGGGTTGATCACCGGTGCTTCCGCCATGGGGGCACTGTTCATGCTGGCGGCGAACACCGGTGACATTAAGCTGGCAACAGCGGATGCCGTGTCAAATGGCATGCGTGTGACGTTCCTGGCGGCTGGAGCCTTAGCGGCCATCGCGCTGGTGATGACCCTCAGGACGAATACGATCGGTAAGCAGGGGCCCGATTACAGCAGGTCCCCCCGGTAAGCGATATGAATTTTATTGCCATCCGGATCGCGCAGGTAAGCGCCAAAATAGCCCAGGCCATAGTGAGGGCGCTCGCCAGCCTCGCCTTCCGATATGCCGCCCGCGGCGATCCCGGCGGCATAGGCGTCACGAACCTGCTGCTCACTGTGGGCAGCGAACGCCACCATGCTGCCGTTGCCCGCGCTGGCCGGCTGCCGATTATAGGGCTGATAAGCGTAAAATCGTGGCAAGGCGTGTTCCGGCACAACCCAGCAACGTGCCGCGGGGCCGCCATCCGGCGTGACCGGGCGTTGTGTTAACCCTAAAGGCAGCAAAATGGCATCGTAAAACGCAGCGGCTTTGTCCAGATCGCTGACGCCGACGGTGATATGACTAAACATGTATTCTCCTTCCACGCCAGTGAACGGCATCGATACGTTGAGATGTTTTAGATCAAGCCAAATGGGCGATACAGGTGACTGCCCAAAAAGCATGATGACATTCGGTGTTTACTGCCCATTATTGCGCAGCCACGCCAGGGTATCCTGAAGTGTCTGCTCCAGCGGACGGAATGTGAGGCCCAGCTCTCGCTCACTTTTCGCGTGATTGAAATGGGAGCGATTAGCTTCTTTTACCATCAGACGTACCGTAGCCATGCTGAGTAAGACGGGTTTGCCGCTGAGGCGAGCATAGGCCTCCTGGAGTGTCGCCAGCACGTAGAGTAGCGGCATTGGCAGCGTGCGTTTGGGGGTTTTGACTCCGGCAATCTTCCCCAGCAGTGGCACCAACTGGTGCATGGTGATATGTCGTCCAGCAGCCAAATAGCGCTCACCGCGTCTACCTCGCTCTGCTGCCAGGATCATCGCCAGTGCGACATCCCGCGCGTCGACCACGGAAAAGCTCCCCGCGACCAAGCCTGGCAGTTTACCGTGCATGACGTCATTCGCTAACTGACCGGAAGACGTAGGGCCAAGATCGCCTGGGCCCCACATCCATCCCGGCAAGATCAGGCTGCCGTTCATTTGCGGGTGCTGCCGCAGGAATTCTAAGACTATGTCATCCGCCAGTATTTTACTGCGGTAATAATCATCGGCATCCTGGGGCCGTCGCAAACAGGTTTCGTCGATCGGCGCTCCTGGTTCACCGTTGAGCACGGCTATCGAGGAGGCATGGACAAAACGGCGCACGCCGCACCGGTAAGCCTGATTCAGTAGGTGCTCAGTGCCGGTGATGTTGACCGCTTTCAATTGAGCCCAGTGACTGCCTCCCTTGTAATTATCACGAAAATAGGCGGCGGTATGAAACAGGACGTCACAGCCGTGCAGGTGTTCGGCAAAGGCATTCACGTCAGTCATGTCGCCGACAACTAATTCAATACCTTCGGTCGTTCCAAACTGTTTGCGGCCTTTTTCCAGAGAGCGTACCAGTGCCTTGACCGCTATCCCCTGGGAGACAAGTTCACGGACCAGATTATTGCCGAGCAGGCCTGTTGCTCCGGTCACAAACGCCGTTTTTGTTTTCATCATGGATATCTTGAGTGGGCTTTCAAAGTTCAAGTGATATTTAAATCTAGAGGTGGCGGTTTGAAATATCAAGTGATATTTTAAATGCATTAAGAGCATGGATAATCCGCGTAAAGTTGACCCAGATGAAAACGACAAAAAAACGGCTAACCCGCGAGGAGAGCCAACAGCAGACCCGCGAACGCTTGATCGAGACCGCCCGACAATTATTCGTTTCTGGGGGCTACGGTGGTACCTCAATCCGCGATATCGTCAACCAGGCCGGTTACTCACAGGGGGCTTTTTATTCCAATTTCGCTTCCAAGGAAGATCTGCTGCTGCAGCTTTTGCAGCGGCATATGGAAGCGGAGGCCGCGCAACTCTCTCGCCTGACCCAAAATCGCACCGCTGATGCGAGCCAGGTGTTAGCCGCGCTTGAAGGATGGTCGGCAACCCTGAATCAGGAGGTCGACTGGTGTACATTATCGATTGAACTGCAATTGCATGCGAAGCGCAGCCCGGCCTTTGCCGTTGAGTATCAACGTGTTTGGGATGCGCACCAGGCAAAAATTGGCACGGTGATTGGCTCGCTGTTTCAGCAAAGGGGAAAGACGCCGCCGGCAGACCCTAATGAATTGGCGTCGGCCTTGATGGCAATGGCGCACGGGCTGGCTTTGCAGCGCAGTCGCCCGGGCGCCGATCCAACAGGCCGGTTGATCATGCTGTTTTTACGTAGCCTGCTTTCAGCGGCAGACTGACAAGTCATCACGGCACGTAAATAATCTCAAAGCTGGAGGTTTTATCGTAGTAGGGCGTCATGCCACCGTCGACGTAGTAAACCTGCAAATCATAATGATAAACCAGCTTTTTATCCGGATTGAGGATCAGATCCAGTGCTGAAACTTTGACCGTGACGTCATGGTTGGGGTGCTCTTTATTCAGCTCGATCGTTTGATTGTCGATGTTGACCAAAATGCGTTTGATCGGGCGTGGCCCTGACGGGTCGTAAGCCCCGCTGTCACTTCTGAACTCCAGGGTTTTGTAGATGTCCACCGGCGCGGTCTGTTTGATAAAGTCGCGCACCTTGTTCTGGTATTTGGCGTCCAGCGCCAACATCACCGGCAAATGATCCGGATTGAAACCGATGAATTGCACTGCCAGATAACCTTTGAGCAGCAGGTTTTGCGGTGAGCGATCGAATAACGCGTCCCATATCAGCGCAAATTGCTGAGCGGGCAGCGTGAAGGAATCGACAATGCCACTTTGCAGATTGATCAGCGCATTCTTCTCCTCCGTTTTGCCATCGGGCAACGCCAACTGCAACGTCAGCGTATCGGCATTAGCGAACGGGACCAGCCTGGCGTCCGCCTGCATTTGCGAAAACTGTTCTGTGGCGTTAGCAATTCTGCCCTGACTTACCTTGGGTAACAGGAAGTAGTCAAAGGTCACCTGGACGTCTCCCAATGAGGTGGCGTGTTCAGGGGCTGAGAAGGCGATCGACAGCATGGGTTTACCGTCGGTATCGGTGGCCAACAGGAAGGTATCGGGCAGGTAGTAAAGATAATTTTTGCGTACATAATCCTGGTAGTAGTTGTACCACAGTTGCTGATACTCCAGCGGAGTCAGGATCAGTTGCAGGCGTGGCGGTGGCGGCAGGATGCCCTGATAAATATACGGGTAGTAGTTTTCGGCGAAGTAGAAAATCTTGGGATCGGTGACGGTATTGGTGATGCCGTGCTCGGTTTTAATCGCGACCACCAGCGTGGTCTGCGCATCGTAGTCGGATAAGGCTCGCAGTAAGGCGTCACGTTGCTCCAGTCGCTGCAGGTCAAGCTGCGCATGGTAGCGGTTTTCCTGTGACGTCAGCAGCACCTGATTGAAGATCATCTCTTCGGCGCTGCCGAAGGAAGTGAAACTCAGCACCACATAGGGAACTTGCGGCACCTGACGGCTGAGGGTGAAGTCCAGTTTCATGCTCCAATGGGTGCCGTCGGTGCTGGTGGCAATCTGGTAGCGCGTTTCGCCTGAAACGATCTCGGTGCAGACCTCGGCGGTGAGGTCATTTGCCGCCATCGGCGCTGCTCGCCGATAGCGCAACTGTTTGGCGGCGACGTCAGGAAACTGTTCGCGCGCATTCTGCAGAATAATTTGGTTCAGTGTCACCAGGTCATTGAGAAAGGTATTCATGGTTATCCTCAGTACATTCGGTTTGGGCCAGCGTTCTGAATTGGTTCAGGCAGGAAGAGGTCCAGAGAAAGCGCCCGTCGTGCCGACGGTACAGCGGGCTCTCCAAGGATTCAGCGGGCCATTGCCAGCGGGCCAATGCGTCAATCACGGGTGAAAGTTGCGGGATCCCCGTTTGCCTGGCGTACTCCAGGGTGGTGCGCCATTCGCCGGGATGAGCGTAATAGGGGGTTAGCCTACTGAGCCGATCGTAACGGCCATCACTCCATTGCACTGCCTGATTCAACATCTGAATAATGCGTCGGTAGGCCGGCAATACGGCACCGTTTCCGCTTGTCAGCGTGTTGAGCAGGATCAGCGCGTTGGTATTTACACAGCAATCCAACTGGCGGATGTCGTTGTCGTCCTTCATCCAGGTATGAAAACTTTGACATTCCGCCCATTGGTGCTGTTCGGCGGGCTGCCGCGGATCGACCCGGCGTACCTGATAGCCGTTCATCTGTGAAATCGTCTGGCTAACCCGCGACAACGAAATGCGGCCAAACTTGTACAACAGCTCGGTAATAATGGCGGTGTCGTCAATATCTGCGCAGATACTCTGGTTCGCCATCCAGCGCGGATGGGCAGCGTTCGGCCAAAACCTGAAGTGGAACGGGCGGGCCTCGCAAGCCAGCAAAAAATCGAGCGCCTTCTCAATAAAGGGGGCGGTCTGCGAGGTGTAATCCAGGGTGCGCAACACCTGTGCAGTCACAAAGGCGTTTTCATCCTGATGCCAGCGTCCGTCAGGCGTTCTGACATGGGCGGCAAAGGCGCCGCTGGCACACTGTTGCGCCAGTAATATCGCCAGCGCCGGTTTGCCAGGCGTGATCACCACCGGGGCAGACTCCAGCGGCAACGCCTCAAAACAGGTATTTTGCGGGCTGAAGGTACAGCTGGTGGCGTGATGCCCTTGCAGATCAACCGAAAAACCGACCACGTTAAACTGCAGGTCAAGCTGCTTATCCACCGCCTGTTGCAATAAGGGCAAGGCCTGGCCGCTTTGCGCCAATAAGGCTTGCAGTGCCGGGAATACGTGCTGGTTATCACCAAAGAAACTGGCCGCCATGGTGAACAAGGTAAAACTTTCCAGTTCACCGCCTGGGGCGTAGACCAGGCTAAAACCGTAGGTCGTGGGGGGGAAACCCTCGCGACACAAGGTTTGCAGTAGGGCAGATTCCAGCAAGGGGGCCAGCGTAGAGAACAGCGTCCCGCAGCCAAAAAAGGCCATTACCGCAGCAATATCTGCGTGGGTGATGAGCGCGCTGTCCCATTGAAAATAGTATTCACGGGGTGAGGCCGGCAGCTGCGGATAATAGCCGATCATCAATAAAGACAAACCCACGTCTCGACAGGCCGCAGGATAATCCGCCACGCCACCTGGCCAGGCACAATCTGCAGGCACCTCCGAGTACACCTTGGTTTTAACCCCCTCCGGGGTATATTTTCGCCCCAACCAAGAGCCGAATCTCAAGGGCTGAGCGCTTTCGCGTTGCATATGGCCTATCTCGGCAAAACAGCGTTCAACATCCGGCTCAACGGGTGAGGCGGTGATCTTTTGGCTGTGTCGATAAAAAGCGTCGATGCCGCGGTTTTCCGCGTAGCGAGGCAAGAAAGGATCCAAGGTACAGGCAAGCGCCAGCGGCTTTGATGACGAAACGGTGAACTCGAGTGGGCAACCGTTATACCCCAGCAGGCTGGTGTTAAAGGCGGCGGACAGGCAGCCGGAAGCCAGGCGAGCCTGGCTGAAACGGGCGATCTCGGGCACCAGCGTGGTCCGTAAATAGGGTGCTTTTTGGCACAGGGCACTTACCAGGGCGTTCCATGCCGCTGGTAATACTGCATTGCGTTCGACCATCGTCAGTCACCTATGCCACGGCCGGAATAACGATGGCCGGTGGGTTTTCGGTGCCATCCCGCGTGACGCTGTCACCGCCGACCAGCAGGTAGGTGATTTTGTAGCCGACCTTCCAGGGTTTCTCGGTCAGGCAGCGATACTTGAAAGTCTGCTCTTCGGTCTTATCTGGGTTAAACAGGTATTTTTTGGTTTTGCGGCTCTGTTTGTCGTCCAGATAGGTCAGTTCGACAATCACCTGATTGTAATTTTCCCAGGAAAATTTTCGGTCGAGGAAAATCGAGATCTCGTTGAAGGTCAACACCGAACCGGGATCAAGGTTCAGCAGGGTGGAAGCTGAGACCGACCGCGGCTGATAGCTGCTGCTGCCTTCCCAACCTGTGGTCGCGGCAGACTTGAAGGCATATTCGCTGTCGATCACAAAGAGTTCATTAATGTCTCTGCTGCGGGAAATGACCTTGCTCCATTTACCGTCGTCGGCGATGAAGGGCTCTGCCGTATAAACCTGCTGGTTGTAGCTGATTTTGAAGGTGGCCGCTTTAATACCGTACTCGTCAAAACCGTCTGGCCCCAGCACGGTGAAATCGATTTTTTGGTAGAAAGGGTCGTTGACGTTAACTTCAATAAAGTAAGGAGGCTCCTTTTTGGCGCGCAGGATATCGCTGCCGATGAAGTTTTGCGGCACGGCAGATTGGCTGAGGGCCTTCGAGGAAACGTAATTGAAGTTGAGGCTCTTGGTTTCTTCGATCCGCACCAGTTTTATCTCCAGAGAGGCGCTGGGGAACAGCCCACCTTTGCCGCCTTCTTCCCCCTCTTTATTGCTCGAAATCAGCGAGTCCAAAATGGAGTCGCTGGCCGATTTGGCCTGGGTATTGCTGTCGTCATTAGGTTTGAGCGAGGCGGTGAAGAAGCTTTTCAAGATCTCTTCTTTGACGAATTGCAGCGCCCATTCTTTTTCTTTGGCTGCCTCTTCGCTTGGCATGCTTTCGGTCACTTTGATGATCAACTTCTGATCCTGCTGCAACTTCTTGATCACGCTGTCAAAACCCAGCCAGAAACTGGCGGGGGTTTCAACCGGGATTGGGATGTTGGCGCCAAATTTAAGATCAAATTCCTTGTAGAGGCTTTCAAACTTGGCCTCGACTTCAACTTTTAACGCCGGAGTGATGCCGGTAAAGCCGAGGTTATAGGCCACGGCGGCCGGTGCCTGCGCCTTATTAAACGCGGATTCGAGGATCACCGCCTGCTGCGGCGTCAGTTTAGCGCTGAAAATGGCGCTGTTATTGCCAAACAGGCTGGGGCACTGTGCGCTGATCAACTCGCCGTTGGTGCTACCCACATCAAGCACAAAAAAGTTTACCGTGCCTTTGTCATAGGGGACCTGCGCCTTACGGGCGGTTTTCGGGTCAACTTTCAGTTTCCGTAGGTATTCGTTGAAGGCGCTGTCCAGTACGGCGGGATCGATGGCGGTGTTGACCTCGAAATTGAGGTAACCCCCTTGTTGACCGGTGTTGTCGCCGGTGTACTTAATCAGTGAAAAAATCGGTTTTCCATCTTTTTCTGCGATATGGATATCACCGGGTAAATACCAGAACTGATTGTCATCGGAGTCATCGGCAAAGAAGGTGATGTTTTTGATGGTAGCGGTTCTTGCTCTGAGTAATAACATGGCGTTTCCTTAATTAATTGAGGTTGGCGATATCGATACCGTCTTGAACGGTTGAGGTTTGGACGTACTCGGGTTTATCCCCTTGCTGGCCCGGTTGGTAGGTGAACCAGATCTCCAGGTCGACGCTAAGGCGTAGCGGGTCGATTTGGTCGGCGCTGAACCGCTGGGGAGCGGCATCGGATTCGGTAAACTGAAACACCTGCTGCAAAATGTCGTCATCACCAGGCAGGTAGGCATAGCTGGCTGAGACCAGCACCATTTCGACCTGCTGCCAGTCCATGTTGGCGGACAGCGTCAATACCCGTTGCTGGTAAAGGCGGGAGAACAGGTACACATCCTGGCTGGTGGGTTCGCTCAGCACCGCAGGGATATGGGGCGAATTGGCGGCGCAGCTGTACTCTTTGATGACCTCAAACAGGTAGAGGTCGGGGTTGGGTAGCATGACCGGATAGTCATGCTGCTGCGATGTCTCGCTAATCTGGAAACTTTTCGACAGGCTGGATGCCGGCAGTTTCATATGGCGGCAGCGCAGGGTGACCAACACTGACTGGTACCAGCGCCAGTCAAATTGACTGGCTGCCTTGATGACAAAATCATAACGGCCATACAGCGACTCAATGTCTAGATAGACGTCATTCAATTCGGTGTGCAGTGGGCCGGAATTGACCGATCTCACGCCGCCCACCGCCTGATTGAGATAGACGGTGAAGTCATAGTCGACGGGCCACAGCATTTTTCCTGTTTTCGGATCGGTAATACTGGGCGACCTGAAGGTTTTAGGCTCGACATCGTCTTTACGGAAGGTGAACTGCTTGTTGTCCTTGCCATAACGCAAACGGGCCGTCACCAGTTGGACATTCGCATCCAACTCATCCGACAGCAGATGGATCCGAACTTCACGGTGGGCGAAGAAGTCATCCTGCAGATCGCGTTGACTGATCACCCGATCGGCCTGATAGTCGGTACCGGCGACCAACTCGGCGAATAACGCCTGCGGATAGAGCGAGCGTTTCACTACCGTGGTTTCGCTCAGCTTGCCGCTTAAACGTCGCTGATCGATATCCTCAACCGACAGCCGTTGCAAATAAAACCCGGCCTTTGGCTTGGCTTGTTGCGGCACCTCGGCAAACACCGGAGTAAAAAACTCACTGGTCAGGATCTGCGTCAGCTCAGCCGCCGCCTGCGCAAAGTGGCCGTCGGGATCGGTGTCTCTGACTTTAATGGTCACGACTTTTTCGCTGATGAGTCGCGACGAGGTTTCCTCGATATCGACGGAGAATATCAACAGGTTGAAGCCGACAGACTCCTGCAGAAACTGATAAACCTGGTCCCAGCGGGCCTCCAGTTCGAAAGTGGCCGGCGGCAGCTGTTGCAGGTAGTCAATTTTATAGCTGATGGCGATGGGCGCGGTGGCGGGCGTTGCCATCAGGCTCGCCAGCAGGGCGATATCGGCCTCAGCGGGGAGTTTGGCCAGCAGATAGCAGTTTTGTTGGTCGCTCAATGACGTTTTGCTGGTTTGACCGGCGACAAAGCCGGGGATGTCCAGAGTGGCGCTGCAGGCTATGGCCTGTAATGGCAATAATATCGCATCGCGAGGCATCTCCGAGCTGGCTGCTGCCGCCGCCTGGGCGGCCTCAAGGCTGCTGGTCAACTGGGTTTGCAGCGACAGCATGGCATAGTAAACCGTGGCCGGTTGACTGCTGTTGCGGAAAATCTGCAGTTGGACGGCGGGCTGGTTTCCATCGATAACGCTAATGCCCGGCGCAGCCGCGCAATAGTAATAAATGGGTCTGTCCGGGTCGGCTCGGATAAAACAGATGTTTTGCACTACGATTTGGCTGTTCATAGCGACAATCCCATTTGATAAAGGTGAAGGCAGGGCAACATCACGTTGCCCTGCGTTGTGTGTACCGATTAGAACGTCACCACGACGATGGTGCTGGTGCCCGTCACAGGTTTTTCGACGGTTTTTTCCTGGTTGTTGTCGCCGTAGTACACCGTGGCGATGTATTTGATCTGCGGTACGTTGTCAGCTTCGACCTGCATCAGATCAAAGGTCAGATATTGGGTGAGGGATTTAGTATCGAACTCGGTCAGGGCCAGGGATTGGGACTGCGTGAAATTCCATTTGGGGTAGTAAATCACCATCTCATAGGTGATCAGCGAGATATCTTTCTGACTTGGCTTAAAGATAATGGTGTACTTCTGCGCCTTCGGCAGGGCATTGGCGACCAGAATCTGATGACCGCGGATCAACCCATAACCCGGCAGTTGCGGGCTGGTTTCTACCCCGCTGGGAATATAGGTCAGGCTATCGCCATCCAGGGCATAGTAGTCGGTGGAGAAATAAATCGGTTTATCCACGTCGACGCCAATCGGATAAATAAAGGGTCTGGGCGGTGTAGATTCATTAACCACCTGATTGTCAGTCTTGAGTTTGATCCCCTTGTCCGGATCGGAATATTGCGTTTTGATCACCACCTGGCTGAAGACTTTCCAGCCCGTAGGGTTGAGTAACGTAGAGATATCGGCATACACGATGCCGCATTCGGCCACGTTAATGGAGATAATCAAATCCTGATCGCTCTGAATTTCGCCAGAATGGTAGGGTTTAGCCTGCAGACCGGTAAAGTTGACGGTGTAGGAATATTTAAATGCACGGCCCAGCTCGGGTTTGATAAACCATTTGCCGGTTTTTTTCGGCGTGCTGTCGTTGGGGGAAAACTGCAGGGTGCTCTGGTTGTCCTTATCGTAGATGGCGGTCACCACGATATTGGCGACGTTATATTGCGCCAAATCGTCGGTAACGAAAAATTCGGGCTGTATGTACTGGTAGAAAGGATCGTTGAGGTCGTACTCTTTAAAGTACTCTTTAAGATTGGCTTCGCCGACGATGGACCGGATAGAGGGTAACTGGGTCTGTGGCGCGATAGCGAAGGAAACCACGGAGTTTTCATCATAGACGCGGGTAAAGCTTTTGGTTTCTTTGAGGCTGGATTGGAATTTATCAAAACCGTCGGCGTCATTGAGCAGTTCGAGGCTCATGTCCAGCCCGGTTTGGCTGCTTAGAATCTGTTCGACCTGTTTCTGGCCCCAGGCGGTCAGACCCTCTTTCCACTTGATGTACTGGGCATCGTCCATTCCCATTTCCTTCGCGGTCAGCCCGACCTGAACGTCGATTTTGATGGCGCCTTTTTCGATATATTCACGCTCGATCTTTTTCTCATCGGCCGACCAAGTGTGATAACTGATGCTTTGCGTCACCGACTTGGTGATTTCGCTGTCGTAGCTGACGGTGACCTTGGCCGCCGGCAAAGAGGCATCCAGGTTGAAGTCGAAGCGAATCCCCACGCTGGAGTTTTTATCCGTGCCTTGCAGCACCTGTTCGAACAAGGTCGCGCCTTCACCGGTCAGCGACAGGCTGAAAACGGTATTGTTATCGCCCAGGCCGGATGGCGACAGCGTGGTCGGGATCTGGCGGTAGAATTTGTCGTTGCTGTCCAGAATCAAAGACGCCTGCGCCGAAGTATATCTAGGTTGCATCAGTTTGATTTTTTCGGCATTTTCCGGCAATAACTGAGCAAGGAACTGGTCAGGACCCTTGTTGGGATCGTACAGGGCGACAAACTTGCTGGCCTGTTCATCGTTCAGGCCACTGTTACGCAGCGCAGTGTCCATTGTCGCTTTTTTGGTCGCATTTTCGGGATCTGCAGCGTAGTCCTGTTCTGCTTTGACATACTTGACGATCAGGGCCGATTTCGCCTCCAGTTGGCTTTGGATATTGCCAAATAGCTGGGCGCGGATTTTGGCCTGCAGGTCTACCGGTGGGAACGGCAACATCACGGTAAATTGCGCATAACCGCCCTGGGTATCTTCGCTGCGATACTTGTAAAACATAAAGCTCGGACTGTTCGTATCCCTGGCGACAAACACTGGTGTTTCAGGCACCACGTAAAAAATGTCCTTGTCGAGGCTGTCTCCGTAACAGGTATAGGCGCACTCTTTAATACCCAGGTATTTATCCGTGGGAATTTTGACCGATTGCTGCAAAGCGGTGGTTAACATAGGGTGTTCCTCTTGTTTATGTGACTACTTGTATTGCAGTTTGATGGGGCTTGCGCTGGCCTGTTGCGGGCCAGAGTCGTAGGTTTTCGGGAAGATCGACGCGGTTTTTCCTTGCCAGCGGTACTCGATTCGGCCGTTCAGTCCGGCTGAATGCGCATTGATCCACCAGTTGGCCAGCCAGGGCTGGGCGGTAAACGCAAAGCTAAAGTTCTGCTTTTTGCCCTGGCCGGCGGGGGTGTAGCTGGCACTGCCGGAAAGGGTTTTGAAATCAGCCTTCAGGTGTTCTGCCTCAAACAGCACGCTGTAAAAACCCAGGTCTTGCGGGGTAAGTGCGATAGCGTCTTGCCAGACGAGCGATTTTTCATAGCTTGAATAGTCGGAAAAGGTCACTTTGAGGGTGATTTCGCTGACCGGGGATGGCGTTTTTAACGTCACTGGCGGGAAGCTGGGCCATGGCATAGGCGTTTGTTCACCCGCATAGCGCAGTTCGATCGACATAATATTGAAGCCATTAGGGTTGAACCCCAGGCTGACCACGCACTGCCGATTTTTGATCGGTTTGTCCGGTCGGCTGGGCTCCGGCAACGGCGTTGGCGTAAAGGTGATAATGCTGTCGGCAGGCAGTTGACCAAGCAGGGCGGCGATATCCTGCTGCTGCGCGAGCAAATAGCTTTGCGGTACGCTATTGCTGTATTTCACGTCATAGCTGAGCTGGTTGGGGATTTCATCTATGGAGTGGATATTTCGCAGCGTGTTGCTGACCAATTGCGATGCGGTTTTCACCAGCGCGTTTCTGACCATTTCGCGGGTCTGCTCCGACGGGGCATTGTCGAACTGCTCCAGCAGAGTGACCACGCCGGCGTCAATCTGTTGGTTAAGCAGAATGGCAATGGCCTCTGGCTGGCGAGCCTGTTGGTTGAAGGCCAGGGTCAAAAAGGCCACCCAGTCCGTTTCCAGGCTGGCGGTGACGCGGCTGCTGACGTTGAACTTGCTGTGCGTCACCAGGTAAACCTGGTTTTTGGCTCCGCGAATGGCATTGTCCAACAACGCTGACTCGGTATGCGTCAGGGGCATTTTGGACTGTTCAAACTCGACGTTATAACTGTCAGATTCAGGCTGGCGAGCAAAACGCAGGAACAAGGTCTGGCGAATATCCCCTTGTTCCAGGCGGATCGGTTTCGGCGCAGGAATGAAATGCTGGCGGATATAAGCTTCTATCGCCGCCGTATCGACCGGCATATTAGGAGCGATGAAGGTCGCCAGGCCGCCACCGGGGCTGGTCAGCAAATGCAGTGCGCTGACCTTGCCACCCGGGGTGTCCAGCACCACCTGGGGTATGAAACTGCCGTAGGTGTAGCACTCAGCAGGCAGGCTTTGGTCGTGGAACGCAAAGGTCCGGCCAAGCAGGAAAAAATTCTGCAATGTTTGTTGCGGGTTCAACTCGTCAGTATTCATTTTTCACCTTTGACATCAATCGTTTGATCGCCGGTCACAATCTCGGACCATGGGCTACCCTCGGGTTTGTAACGAAATCCGGCTGCAAAAATAGAGGTAACGTTCCATTGATATTTGAAGCTGTCCTGCTGGTGGGTGAAGATGTGATCCGTCGTGCGGCTTTCGTTTTGCTGCTGGAACGTCACCTTGAATGTGGGCAGGTTGTCCGGAAAATGGACGGTGATACGCGCCTGCTGTGCACCAAATTGCGGGAAGCTATAGGCACCAATGGTGGTGGCTTGGGTTATCGGCATGGGCAATACGACAACGCCGGTGTCGCCTAGCTGGTAGGCCGTCGCTTCGGCATAGGTTTCGTCGCCGAGAATGGGACAGCTGAAATAGGGGGCTGCCGCGGTTAACGCCAAATCCTGCAGCCAGCCGGCGGAATGATAAAGCCCGCTAATTCGGCTTTGCCGGGCAAAGCCCGGATCAATACTGATCGTCATAAATTGGCAGGGCAGCGCGGTGTAATCGAGTACCAGCGCAGGCTGGGCGCAGGAGCGCAGTTCGCTGCTCAGCGTGAGCCAACGGCCATCCTGTGAATAGTTGACCCGAATTTGGTAGAAGAAAGGCACCGCTTCCAGCGCGCTGGTTCTGAAGCGGAAAATCAATCGACTTTGCTCCGGCGTCAGCACCTTGGTTTGCGTCTGCTCCACGGGGTAAATATCACCACCCGGTACGGTTAGCTGAATATCGATAGACACGCTGCTTTTCAGCCCAGGCGGGTAGGCGTAAAAGACGTTGATCTCCCTCTCGCCTGAGGGCAATGGTGGGGCCGTTGAACGGTGAATAATGGCATCGGGGGTGGCTTTGACGATTTGCTGCGCAGCGGCAAAGGGATCCAGTATGAAGCACAGAGGACGTCGACTCAGCACCAGCGAATCGAGGTTGAAAATCACCCGGCCGCCTTGAGCAGGAACCGTCAGGGCGATCATCGCCGTGTTACTGGAGGCCGGACCGGCGTAGGGGGAGCCCAGCAGATTGTATAGCCGATCAAGTAATGCCTGGCTGAAAAGCAGGTTGTGTTCGGGATCCTTTATCGGTAAAGGGGGGCTGATTTGCAGCGGCAACAAAGCAATATTTTGATAGAGATACTGTGTTAGCTGGCCGTAATCAAAGGCTACCCGATTGTCGCCGAGCGCCTGTGAACCCTTGACCCCGGCGGCTAAATCAAGCATCAACGCCCTGGGATCACATTCGACGGAGTAGGCCAGACGGGGCGAGACGCCCTCAACAAAGCCGTCCAGACGGGCATTAAAACCGAGGGTTTCATCCCGCAGCGTTTTCTCAATCAGCTCGGTGCTGGCCGAATTGAGCAAAATAATAAATTGAGCGCACTGCGCCGAATACCAGGTGGCGTCATAGCTTTGCCCGCTGAGGGGGCTGTGATAGTCAATAGGGACGTCAAACCCCAGGCTGCCGGGTAATATGGGCAGTACCTTAATGGCTTTATCCGGGTGCTGCCGTTTGAAGTCAGCCAGACTTTGCTCGCCGGCATACTGCAATTCGGTCGTGAAATTCAACCAGCCATAGACGCTGTCGGTACTGGGGCTGCGGACAATATCCAAAGAAAATGCCAGTGGGTCTGCCACCAGAATGCTGACGGATTCGGGGTATAAAAAGTAGGCGTCGTTTTGCCGATAAGCGGCAATAAATCTTTGCTTGTCAGTGACGATAATCTGCTGAAAGTCCGGGTATCCCTCATACATGAGATTATTTCCCCGCTTTATTGAGATGGTTCTGATAATCCTGATGCCATTCTTTTGGCAGTTTGTTCAGCACGTTCGCGGGCCGCTGATGATATTCATCCTCATAGACTCTTTGCATCTGGATATCACCCACCAATATACCGTTGGCGTACAGGGTGTTATCGGTGTAGTGCCCGTCGGCGGAGGAGAGTTGCAGATTGTAGACGTTCAGATCACCCTGCTGTTGAACAATGCTAATGATTTCGCTTTCGCCATCCAGGGTAATTAATTTACTGGATGGGGTTAATTCTCGGGCGATGACTACGCCTGACGGTGTAATGAAAGGGTGCCCCAGACTGGCAGTGATATTTCTTGTCTGACCTGCGCTATTACGTACGTTGATCTCGAGATAATGCTGTTCCTGGCCGCGGGTGACCGCCTCAACGGTGAGCGGTTTATTATTTTTCGATAATACAATTTCACCAATATCAATCGCGGAAATCGATTTTTCACTGCCATCCTGCATTAGAATTTTGCTGTCACCAGCCAGGCATCCGTACACAATACGCATCGGTTTTAACTGTACGGTATTTAAAAAACGTTGATCTGGCTCGATCTCTTTCGGCGCATTGGTAATAAAAGCAACGATGCTTTTCCCGTCAACGTTAAGAATGACCTTGAAAACATAATAGATCCATTCACCTGATTCGAAATTGACCTGATTAAATTTAAGCCAGTCCAAATCCCAGGAAATGTTGTTACCATTAATTCGGGTGTTGGGGGAAGTGAAAATATTGTAGTTGCCGAAAGGGGTGACGGGATCGCCACCCGCCCGCGTGCGTATCAGATAAATGGTGTTACTGGCGTTCACCGGCTGGCCGCCGTTGAGTTCAATTTGGCCAAAATAGGTGATGTTTCCCTTAATGGGAACTCTGACTGAACCGTCATAGGTATTCCGATAATCGCAGTCGGGTTCATCACGGGTTAAACAAATCTTTATTTCATTCGGATTGATAATACTTCGAGGTGATTCATTGAAAATATCTTTGGGGTAACTTTGCGTAGTGATAATTTCTGCGCCGTATACTGTGTTTCTGTCAATCGTCTGTGCAAAGGTATAAATCACCGTGACCGGATA
Source organism: Serratia sp. CoH_134_PS_4 (assembly GCF_058190535.1). Taxonomy (NCBI): domain Bacteria; kingdom Pseudomonadati; phylum Pseudomonadota; class Gammaproteobacteria; order Enterobacterales; family Yersiniaceae; genus Serratia; species Serratia sp. CoH_134_PS_4. Next base: position 669,393 of record NZ_JBXWKI010000001.1, on the reverse strand, counting down.
GTCGGTAGCGATCTGGCTGCCTGGGTAGACGCCATTGGCGCTGAGGGTACAGTCTGCGGCATAGACATAAGCCTGGTTGTAGTTCACCGTACCGACATTAACCGCTTCGCCGTCAAACAACCCCAGGGTTTGCGTCACGTTGGCGGCGGATACCGGCAAGGAACCAATAGCGTCGGCACGGTAATTGCGGCCGTCTGTTGAATCCAGCCGCACAATACTGTAGACCGGTTGAGCGGAGCCATTATTGGCCTCGTTCAACAGGCCGCCGCTGCGTTTAAGTTGCTTTGTCTGTTGCCAGCATTGGGTGAACTGCGGAGAGTACCCTGAGGTGAGACCGGCAAGTTTGAGTTGAATATCATAAAAACTGGCCAGCAAGGGGTCACCGGGATCAATAACAAACAACCCGGTGTTGGTATATTTGCTGATGACATTTTTGACAATATTCTTTTCATCTGATGTATAACCTTGTGTGATCATAATATCAGCACCCAATAATATTTAGATGTAAACGCAGGGGATAATGTGTGAGATAAAAAGAATTTTGGCCTTGTGCTTATTTACAGGTCTCTTTGCAGTAAGAGTAAATGGCGCTCAGACTGTCAGAACCCAAATATTGCTCAAATTCACCGTCGGTAGGGTCAATATCAGGATCCAGCGTCATGGCATATAACTCTTGTGCAAACATCGCTTTGGTCGCTGAAGGTTTACTCTTAAAATAGGCTTTCAACTTTCCTTTGCTGACTTTTCGTATCCAGGCAAATTCACCACCCAGGGCAACTTTCCCGGTGAAGATAAAGTCTTTACTGGTATAAAAACTAATGTCGTTAGGGTAAACCTGATAACGAACAACCTGTTGGACTTCAATATTTTGCAGAGTCTCTTCCCAGGTTTCTCTTTTGATTACGTTTAATGCGAAGTTCTTACCGTCAACCGGGCCGTCTTTTGCATCTGCGGTACCCCCGAATAACATTGGGCAACCTCTGGCAAAACCGGTGTTTTTTAAACCTAACAGGATGAAATCATTATTTCCAACAGCAGCCGGATTACTGTCGAGAATGACGTATTTTTTTATAGGCATAGTCAGGTCCTTATACATTTTTAAGTATAAAAATAAGGTTTTTGAGTCGCTTTGGGAGCGATGAATTACTCATCTTCAACAATAGCAATGGCGACTAAAAAATCAACTGACACATAAAAAGAAATGAAGTATTTTTTGTTTTCAAGAGAGATACTCATGTAAATCACCACGTTAAAAAACAGGAAAAAAAACTTTAAATAATCAAATAAACAGAAGGGGTTTGTTTTTAATTTGTTAAACTTGTATTTTAAGTAAATTAAATCAATGAATTGGGGAGGGTAATCTTTAAGAAATGATTGTGGTGGTTTAAATAATTTGAATTTATTAGCGTGGGAATTAATTGCATGGTAGGAATTTCGTTAATCATAATTCTTATGAATAATTAATGAAGCAGCGAAAATAGTCATAAAAATACATCGATAGTTATATTTATACGTTGATAATTATATAAAATCAGAAAGGACACTGAAACGTTCGCCAGGTGTTGACCGGTGAACGTTTCTGGCCTGGCGCTGTTTTCAGACGTTATCTACCCGCGGATTAGAGTGGGTTGGTTGGCTAGGATACTCAACCTGGTGTTTGTGCAGATAGTCGCGTATGAGCTGGCGGATCACCTGGGAAGGGGTGACATCTTGCTGCAAACACAGCTCTTCCAACGCTTTTTTCTTATCCGGATCAATGAGTACGGTTAAACGCGCCGTTTTCTTTTCCATGAGGGTGACTCCAGAGGTTGATAATAATAAGAGCGCCGTGTTGTTTCAGCTAAAATGCAACCGCTCAATCTTGCGTGACAGATAGCCAAGATCGCAATTGAAGCTCGGCCCAATCTCGGCAGAAAGGCGGCGCAGCAAGTTTAGCGGCGTTTCAACATCGGCAGGTGACGCATAGATAATCACATTGCCGCTGGGCGCTACACAGTACAAAACGGTGTTAAATACGCGGTGCAAACTGTGGTACAGCAGTGAGTCCTCGTCCGGGACCTCATGGTAATTCAGCACGAGCCAACCCTGTGGCGAAAGCCGCGCGGCACACTGTTCAAGAAAGTGCTGGGTGCCCTGCTGAGGATCCATCGTAAAGGCGCTGTAGAGGTCAGAGAAAATCAAATCATAATAACGCGTTACGTTAGCCCGCAGATAATCGGCGGCATCCGTGACGTGCAAAATCACCCGTTGGTCGGCAGGTAGCGTGAAATACTGACGCGCAACGGACACCACTGCCTGACGCAGCTCTACCACTTCCAGCAGTATGTTGTCGTCATAGGCGTGCAGTGCGCGCACCAAGCCGCCACCCCCCAACCCCAGAATCAGTGCAGCAGAAGGGGGTTGCCAGGCCACGGCCATCAGCATGGTTTTAATGTAATTGTGAACCGGCACCTGCGGTGCGCTAATACACATTTTGCTCTGCTCGCAGATACCGTCGAAACGCAGGGTTCGGTAGCCTTTGTGGTCGGACACAATAATTTCACCGCAGTGATCTTGTTCCCGGGCGATGACCTGGCCACGAGGAGAGAAATCCAGCGTATTAAGCAATTTATCAACCAAAGACATAACGTTTTCGTTGAGCCTCCATTAGAAAAAACAACCTTACTTGCGGGCGCACATAAATTCGGCAGTACAAATACGGCGGCCATTGACCGTGGCGCGGCCTGTAAAGCGGGCAAGGCCCGAACGTTGCCGAACAAAGGCGACGTCCATACGAAGCTGGTCGCCGGGGCGGGCAGAACGATAGAAGCGGGCATGATGAATGGCCGCAAAATAGTAGTGTTCACCCGGCAACAGCGGGCTGAGATAGTAATGGGCTAATAGCCCGGTGCTTTGTGCCAGCGCTTCCACCATCAATATTCCGGGAAATACATTTACCTGATGATGACCGGCCCAAAATGTGGGCTCATTGGCAGTAATGTTTTTGATGGCGCTGAGACGCCCCTGCGCAATGGAAGTGCCGTCAGCCAGAATGCGATCGACCAGCAGACAGGGAAATCGGTGTGGCAGGATGGATTGAACGTCCTGGTACTGCAGTGGATTACCATTCAGCGGCATGATTTATCTAGGTCCTGTCAGCGGAAGCGTTCGGCTTACGCTCGCCTCTGCGCTTATCGAAGTGTAATAACATTATAATGTTATTATCATCAGATGGCACTAATAGAAATGGGTAACGTGGCAAGTGAAGCCAACTTTAGTGACGATGTCACTTTAATTGCGCCTAAAGCGCCTGCTCAACAAATTGATTTTTAATGTTTTAATGTAATGGCGGGCAGAAGGGTTAGCCGCCATTGGGGCATGGCGGCTAAAGGGGATCAGTGCTTGTAGCGGGTCAGTTTATCGAGGTAGCCCATGACAAATGCGGAAAGCACAAAGGTGAGGTGGATAACCACATACCACATCAGCTTATTGTCCGGCACATTCTTGGCATCCATAAACACGCGCAGCAAGTGAATGGAGGAAATGGCGACAATCGACGCGGCAACCTTGTTCTTCAACGAGGTGGCGTCCATCTTACCCAGCCAGCTCAGCTTTTCTTTGTCGTCGCTGATATCCAATTGCGAAACAAAATTCTCGTACCCCGAGAACATCACCATCACCAGCAGGCCGCCGACCAATGCCATGTCGATCAATGAGAGCAGCGTCAGAACCAGATCTGCTTCGGCAATGGAGAAAATGTTCGGCAAAACATGAAGAATCTCCTGGAAGAATTTTACCGACAGTGCCAGCAAGGCCAGGGACAGGCCGAAGTAAACCGGGGCAAGCAGCCAGCGAGAGGCGTACATCGCATTTTCTAGAAAGCGTTCCATAGTCATCTGAGTTCATTACAAAAAGTGGGGCGTAGTATAACGCAAGAGGCCTGGCAAAAGGCAAGTGACGGTGAAATGAATGCGGGGTGTTCCACGGGCATTCGGGGAAAGGCACATGCCGTGAATCGCATTAGGTATTAACATCATTATCATTTATTTTCGCGATATATATTGAGCAATCTGAAAATCATACTACGATTTAAATGCTGCAATATAAGTCGGCAGCAGTTGTTTATATCGCAATTGAATTATATATAACGGAATGAATTAACCTACTGGAGATGGACATGGAAAATTCCCTGAATGGAAATACAAGCGGTTGGGACAGTGTTAATGATTTGCTCAATTACCATAATAGAGGTAATGGATTAACGATTAATAATAAGCCTTCTTTCGATGTGGAGGCGGCAGGTAAGCAAATAGCGCGCAGTGAACAGACCTGGAATGGCGTTCATATTACGGGACAAGGCGCGACGGTGACTTATTCCTTCCCGGTTTGGGATTATAACGAGGGTAACCTGAATGCCCGTTTCGGCAGCCAAGACACTGGCCTAAGTGCCTTTACCGCGCAGCAAAAAGCCCAGGCAAAACTGTCCTTACAGTCTTGGGCAGATGTGGCTAACCTGAATTTTGTCGAAGTTGCCCCCGGACAAAAATCCAATATTACCTTTGGTAATTACGAAGGCGACGGCCAGGCTTATGCAATTAAGCCCTTTACCGGAGCGGGTAATGACTATCGTGGGCATAATACCGATGGCCAAAGCTGGTTCAACATCAATTACGATTACGCGGATCCCCGCGACGGGGTTTACGCCAACTTATACCCTGAGTTGGGCAACTACGGCCGCCTGAGCATCACGCATGAATTAGGGCACACGCTGGGGTTAGATCACCCAGGTGCTTATAATGCCGGCCAAAACCCTAGCTATGCGAAGGGGACCTATGCCGAAGACACTCGCCAGTTCAGCGTGATGAGCTATTGGGATGAAGGCGTTACCGGTGGTGATAACGGCGGCTATTTTGCCGCAGCGCCTCTGGTTGACGATATTGCCGCTATTCAACATCTCTATGGCGCGAATACCAGTACCCGTACCGGGGATACGGTATACGGGTTCAACTCCAATACCGGCAGGGACTTCTACACGGCGACGGACAGCAGCCAGAAATTGGTTTTCTCCGTTTGGGATGCGGGCGGTAATGATACCCTTGATTTCTCCGGCTATACGCAGAACCAGCGCATCAACCTGACAGAAGGCTCCTTCTCTGATGTCGGTGGGTTGAAGGGGAACGTGTCCATTGCACTGGGTGCAATTATTGAAAATGCCATCGGTGGTTCGGGTAATGATGTTATCGTCGGTAATAACGCCGCCAATATTCTCTACGGCGGTGCCGGTAATGATGTGATCTACGGCGGTGGGGGGCAGGATCAGCTATATGGTGGCAGCGGCAACGATATTTTTGTTTTCGCAGCGGTGAGTGATTCACCTTTCGCATCCCCTGATAAGATCGTGGACTTTGAAACCGGCATCGACAAAATTGATCTGTCCTTCTTTAATCACGGCGCTAAAGGTGCGGACTTTATTCATTTTGTTGACAATTTCAGTGGCCAGGCAGGGGAAGCACTGCTGACCTATAATTCACAAAGCAATTTAAGTGAATTAGCGCTGAATATAAATGGTCACGCCTCTCCAGACTTCCTGGTTCAAATTGTAGGGCAGGCGAATACGGCGACAGACTTTATTGTTTAACTCAGTCACGGTGGGTTATGCCCACCGTTCTCTCAGGGTTTTTCATCCCTGCATGCTTGAACCTCCGTCTCCGGCCTACTGTAGTACCGCTATGTAAGGATTGCGTAAGCAATAGGGAAATAGTGCGTCAATACATCAATCAATATTGTGATGATATTGCTTATGATAAGCATTATCATTATCATGTGTTTCATCAAGTCTACGTAGAAAGACCTTTATTTTTACATTATTACTTTTCATTAATATTGTTGATCCCGGTTAACTCCCGGGTGACGAAGCAACTGCGAGCTTATACTAATAATTAATGCAGGGTTAATACATGCGCAAAACTTTTAATTACCGGGGAATTATCGGGCAGTCCGTCCTATGCGGGGCTCTGGTCAGCACCACTTTTTACGTTAATGGTGAAGTAAATAAACCCTTAATACAAAAGACCACGCAAAATGAAGAGGAAATAACGGTTGTTGCACCGGTAATTGAAAAAAAAGCCGGAACAATAACCACGATTTCTGCACAAGATATGCAAAAAAAAGGGGGGAATGATTTTGGCTCAATAATGCGTTATGAAACGCTGATTGGTGCAACGGGTGTCAGTGGTGGCTCTTCTTCCGGGAAAAGCGGGTTCGATCGCAGTGGTTACACCGGATATAACATCCGTGGTCTGGAGAGTAACCGTGTAGGGCTGGATGTCGATGGGATCCCACAACCAGATGCGACTGGGCGTAGCTATGTTAGCCGTGCGGGGCTCAACACTTTCGGTATCGGCAGGGACTATCTTGACCCTTACATGTACGGCCAAGTGGACATTGAGTCGGGGGCGACGTCAACAGAACGCAGTAATACCTCTATCGGTGGCGCGGTATCGTTTTCACCCAAGACGGCGGACCAGTATCTGTCACCCACCAAGCAGACCTACTTTGGTTACCAAAGCGATTACGACTCATCCAATCGCAGTTGGCATAACGGCATCACCGCTGCCGCAGGCGATGAGCAGTTGCGAGGGGTGTTTGTGTATAGCCGCCGGGATGGGCAGGAAACGCAAAATAACAGTGGTACCAATGAGGCTTATCCGGCCAACTGGCATTCCAATGCGCTGATGGCTTCCGGCATCTGGCAACCCAGCGACGAGCACAAACTCACCGGCACGGTAGATTACTACGACAAAACCAACCATACCCATTACGACAGTTGGAATTCGGCCGGAAGCGCCATTCTGGGCACCGCACAGCAGCAGAGCAATACGCGCCGTTGGGGCGTCAGCCTGAAAGATGAATGGACGCCATACAATGATTTTGTCGATACCCTGACATCAAAAATCTATTACCAGCAGACTCAAGCACATGATAACACCTACATGCCGACCAGTACCGGCAGCATGGAGCGGGTTTACTCCGACTACAACGTTAACACCTACGGTTTTGAAACACAGATCGCCAAAACGTTGGGTCGCCATACGCTGAGTGGTGGGGTTAATGCACGCGTGGCGGATACCGAGCGACCATTCCGGGAAGAACCGGCGCCAAGCGCGTTCACCGCCATCATGCAGCCAGAGTCTGACAGCCGTAGTTACGTGCTGGGTGGGTATGTACAGGACCGGATCCAGTTTGATCTGGACGGACATGGCTTTGCCGTTGTACCCGGTGTGCGCGTGGCTCACCAAAGCACGAAACCGCAAAACCTGAGCAGTCTGACCACGGGGAGCGCGGTGCTCACGGAGTCTGAACTGGAAACGCTGTACGGCAAAAGCAATACTGACACGCAAGTCTTACCGTCACTCAGTTTCCAATACGACATTACGCCAACGCTGATGACTTATGTACAGTACAAGCGTGGGGCGCAGTTCCCTAACGCCAGTCAGCTGTATGGTTCATGGAACCTTGGCTCCAGCTATGCAGGTACGGCACAGTATGCGTTGATTGGTAACGCCGATCTGAAAACCGAGACCAGCAATAACCTGGAATGGGGCATGAAGGGAGACGTCGTTGAGGGTGTTACGGTGCGTACGTCGCTGTTCTACAACACCTATAAAAACTTTATTGCGTATACCCGCTATCAACGTGCCAGCAGCCCGGGCAAGTTCACTAACGTGCCTTCCAATATCTACACCATTTACCAGGCAGAAAACCGCGACAAGGCTTACATCTACGGCGGCGAAATCAGTACTCGACTGAATTTCGGCACCTGGTTTGAGCAGGTTAACGGTCTGAGCGCGAATTTTGCGCTGGGTTACAACCAAGGGAAATCCAAGTCCAGTTATTCAGGCGACAAATATGTCGATATTGACAGCGTCGCGCCAATGAAAGCCATTGTAGGGATGGCGTGGGATGATCCGGCGAAACGCTACGGTGCCGCCATTACTGCGACCTTTGTGAAAGGCAAACAGGCGGCAGCCACCAACCGTGAAAGCTATAGCAACGCCAGCGGCAGTACGCTCACTGACGCAACGGCCGAGTATTTGCGGGTGCCGGGTTACGGTCTGGTGGATATGTCGGCTTACTGGCAGGTTGCCCGTAATGTGAAACTGAGCGGCGGCGTATATAACATCACCGACAGAAAATACCGTGATTATCTGAGCAGCCGTGAACTCACGAACTCTACCAAACAGGATGCTTACGATAATGCGCTGGCCGTTATGCCGGGAAGAACCTTCCAACTTGGCGTAAACGTCGATTTCTAAGCCCCGTCCTTGGATACACCTTTAGCCCAACAAGCACCTTTCTTATCGGAAGGCGCTTGTTACCTGATTATCCTGCCCATGAAGGAAAAAACCAATGAGAGCCTGGATTCTAGGATTATTGGCGCTGCCGTTTTCGGTTTTTGCCAACGAACGTGTGATATCGATTGGTGGAGACGTCACGGAAATTATTTATGCGTTAGGTGCACAGCAAGCATTGGTCGCGCGTGACAGCACCAGTCAACAACCGCTGCAAGCCACAGAGTTGCCGAATATCGGCTATATGCGTCAGCTCAATGCCGAAGGCATTTTGGCGTTGAAACCTACGCTGGTGATCGCCAGTGAACTGGCACAACCGTCGTTGGTATTACAGCAGCTTGAGCAGGTTGGCATTACCGTTGTAACGGTGACGGGCAAACCCGCGTTGAGCGTAATTAATGAAAAAATTGCCGTGATCGCCACCGCGCTCGGGCGTGAAAAAGAGGGGCAGGTTCTGCAGTCGAAACTGGCTCGTCAATTGGATGCCGTGCCAACCCATCCGCTGCCCATCAGGGTATTGTTCATTATGGCACACACCGGTATCTCGGCGATGGGTGCCGGTAAAGGCACCGCGGCTGATGGCGCGATTCGCAGCACCGGTTTACAGAACGCGATGGCCAACGTGACTCGCTATCAGTTGCTGACCCAGGAAGGGTTAATTGCCGCAGCACCACAGTTACTGGTAATAGGTAAGGGCAGTCTGCGCAGGCTGGGCGGCGAAGTGAATCTCTGGAAATTACCTGGGTTGGCGTTTACGCCTGCGGGTAAGCAGCGGCACCTGCTGGTGATTGATGACAGTGCCTTGCTGAACTTTGGTTTGGCTATGCCGGCAGCCATGAGCCAATTACGGCAGGCTGCGCAAACGATAGTGCCTTAACCTTTAGCCCCTTTATTATCCACATGGCCCAAGGAACGCTCGGGGAAGCAGCGATCGCGCAGACGTTGCTTTAACGCAGATGCCTCTGGGAACCCACCGTCGATTTTTCGATCCCAAATGACTACGCCATCGACGGAAATTTCATAAATGCCGCCGGTACCCGGAACCAGCGTAACGGCAGCCAGATCGGTGTTGAAGGTGTGCAGCAGCTCTTGTGCCATCCACGCTGCGCGCAGTAGCCAGTTGCATTGCGAACAATAGTGAATGGTGACGGCGGGGGATGTTTTCATTATCTGAACCTAAACGGATGAGGTAGCTAAGCATCATCAGTGGCCGCCGTAACCCTGTCAAGGCGATCAAAACGGCGGCATATGAGAGTAACGGGCTGAAATCAACCTCAGAAGTTGGCGCATCTCCCTGGCGGTTGGTGGATTGAATAAGAATTACTTTCATTTGCCGGCCGTTATGCCATAGTGAAAGCCTTGTTGCCCGTTATCTGACCCCGTGCACACTATGACAACCCTGCCGTTTTCCACAGCACAGCATCAGCCAATGATCACCCCCGTTCCGCACCCCGAGCGCCTAAAATTTGCACCGCACATCCTGTTACATAGCGGTACCTGGCTGGAACCGCAGTCTGCCTGGGAAGATGATCCGTTGATCAACGGTATCAAACTGGCGCTGGTGCACAGTGGCGAGATGCAATGCCGGGTTACAGGGCAGGCCGAACGGCATATCGCTGAGCCTTCACTTTGTGCATTCAGTAACCTTGGCGACTTCGCCGTCACACACCGTTTTAAACGCAACACCCCTCTGCGCTACACCATTTTGCAATTAGAGAGCGACGGCCAGGATCAACATGCTGAACTGCTTCCGGCGGCATTAACGTCTCGGGCAGGGCAACCGCCGAAAATGCTTATCGGCCCGGCACCTAAACTGTTGTTGGCGTTATCCACACAGATTGCCACTTGCCCGTTGCAAGGTGCCACGCGCGATCTGTACTTGGCGGGTAAGGCGATGGAGCTCATCGCCATGAGCCTGCAACACCTGTCCGATGCCCCGTCAAAGGCGGCCGATCTACGCCTCTCACGATCGGACATTGAGCGTCTCCATGCCGCGCGCGATCTGTTGATTGCCAACCTGCCACATCCTCCAGGACTGGATCGTCTGGCGGCACAGGTGGGGATTAACACCCGCAAGCTCACCAACGGCTTCCGTCAGATCTTCGGCAACAGCGTTTTTGCATGGCTGCAAGAGTATCGCCTGCAACAGGCGCACCGCATGCTCAGCGCTGAAGAGGCCAATGTTGCCACCATTGCCTATCGTGTGGGTTACAGCCCCGCACATTTATCCATCGCATTCCGCAAACGCTTTGGCATTTCTCCCCGAGCGGTGAGGGCACGCTAACCGGCGGGCGATATAAAAAGTCCCGCTGTCAAAAGTATCCCCGCCGGAGCTCACCTGATTTTCCGCTATCGTAAGGTATGGAATTTTAAGGAGAGTGCGCGATGAAAGGGGCATTACACTGCCTGTTACGGCCGTATTACCGGCCACTGGCAGCGGCCATTTTTTTGCAGACGTTGGCAGGTCTATGTTCATTGGTCCCTTGGATCCTGCTGGGATATATCGCAGCAGAAACTCAACCTATTGCTGAAAGGGGTTGGCTGTGGCTTATCGCCGTCAGCGGCTTGGTGTGGCTGATCGGCCAGACGTTGGCACTGTATCTGACGCACAGCGTAGATGCCGGGCTTTGCCATCAGCTGCGCTTAACATTAGCGGAAAAATTGCAGCGTTTGCCGTTGAACTGGTTTGTACATCAAGGCCAGGATGGCGTAGCCCGTTACGTTGAGCAGGACGTAAGAGCGCTGCATCAGTTGATCGCCCATGCGCCGACGGATTTGGTGAATTTGCTGATTGTGCCATTGGTGGCCTTTGGTTATTTGTTCTCACTGAATATGTCGCTGGCGCTGTTTGCGCTGCTGCCCCTTAGCGCTGCGATTGGGTTGTTTGTGGCGATGCGAGCTCCCCGGTTCCGGGCCGATGTCGAACAGCGCGATCGTACGATGGAGGATATGCTGGAAAGCTACGGCACGCTGGCCAGTCATCCGGTTGCCGTGCGGCAATATCCGCAGGCCGGGGTACAAGCGCAGGCACAGGCGGCAACCGATCTTTTTGTGACGGCATTCAGCCATTGGGTTCAGCGTATCGGCCGTTTGAGCGCGGGTATGCAACTGCTGCTGGGGGCACCCTTGCTGGGGATTTGGGTCATTGCTGGCGCGTTGAGCTTGGGCGAGACGCCTCTGCCAGCCGCGCAACTGTGCGTATTTTTGTTGTTGGTTAAGGCAATTGCCGCACCGCTTCAGGCGATGGGGCACGGCGGTGATGCCCTGCGTAGTGCCCAATTGGCGGCAGAGCGGTTGAATACGTTGCTCGCTACGCCAGACATGGTGAGCGGAACACAACAGCCCGACATGACTGCGCCGGTCGATATTGAGGTGCGCGAACTCTGTTTTCATTACGATGATCAACCGGTTCTACAGAACATCAATTTTTCGCTGCCAGCCGGCAGTGTCACCGCGATTGTTGGGCCGTCGGGGGCCGGAAAAAGCAGCTTACTGTTGCTGTTGGCGCGGTTTATGGATCCGGACAGCGGGCAAATCCGGATCAAGAATCACCCTTTGGCGAGTCTGTCCGATGCCTGTCGTTTTCAACTGATCACCCCGGTATTGCAACAGGGATGTGCACTGGCACGCCCGTTGGATCAAAACATCGCGCTCTACCGTCCGGATGCCGATCAGGCCACTGTCCATGCCGCAGCAAAGGCTGCCTGTCTGCACGAGGACATCATGGCACGGCCGTTGGGTTACCAAAGCATACCGGGACAAGACTTACAGCTTTCAGGTGGAGAACTGCAACGCTTGTCTATTGCACGGGCCTTGCTGTCTCCGGCACCGATTTTACTGCTGGATGAACCCACGTCGGCGCTTGATCCACAAACTGCCGCGGCCTTATTAGGTCGCCTGCGTCAGCGGCCGGGCACCACGGTGATCGTCAGTCACCGATTGGCCGATGTCATGGATGCCGACAGTATTCTCGTGCTGGAGCGCGGGCAGTTAGTCGCCAGTGGCAACCACCGGCAATTATTAGCCGCCGGGGGCCTTTATCGCCGGCTTTGGGACAGCCAGGGAGACAGTTATGGCTATTAATATGACACGCCTGAAATCTTTGCCATCTCGGGATCGGACGCCGCTGGTGAAGACACTGTCGTGGATGACGCTGTGCGCCGTTTTGGATGGTGTCGCCGGTCTGATGTTAGTGCCGCTGATCGTCGCCTGGTTCAGCGGCACCAGCGCGCAAATTTGGTCGGCATTAGGGGCGTTGCTGGCGGCCACCGCGGTGTATGGCGGCGTGATGTTTTGGGCGACGCTGAAAGGGTATTTGGCTGGCTGTACGGTAGTACGGATACTGATCGGTGCTTTGATCCAGCATATTCCGCGTATACCCGCCAACCTGCTTGGCAGGGTGAATTTGCCGGGGTTGGTGCGGGGGCCGGTACTGACGGCCATGGCAATCCCCGCGCATTTGCTGGTTCCATTGATTACGGCGGTTGTGACCCCTGCAACGGTTATTGTTGGGTTGGCGTTTATCGATTTGCCGCTGGCCTGTTGCCTGTTGATCGCCGCGGTACTGTTAGGCATGGGGCTACGTTGGGGAGGGCAACGGACGCTTGCCCTGGAAGATCAACGGCATTTGGCAGAACAGAACAGCGCCGTGCAGCTGGCCGAGTTTGGGCAACAACAGGCGTTACTGCGCACTGCGGGGTTGAATCAACAGGCCGGACAGCGGTTGGTGCAGGCACTGACCGCGCAGTACCGGAACGTGGTGCAACTTCAACGACGCTCATTACCTATCACGTTGATCTTTGCCGGTGCGGTACAGGCGGTATTCTTACTGGTGTTACTGCTGGGGGCCTGGCGGGTCAGCAGAGGTGAACTGACCATCCCGCTGTGGATTGCCGAAATGGTGCTGTTAGTCCGGTTTATCGAACCCTTGGCGGCAATGACGCAGCTTGGCCAGTCGCTACGCAATGCCTGGCAGGCGTTGATGCAGGTGCTCAGGGTTTTGGAAACACCCGCAATCCAATTCGTACAACCCGGTGAGACGCCGGCGGACAGCCATGTGATCGCGCGGCAGGTCAGCTACCGCTTGCCGGACGGCCCGGTGCTGCTTAGCAATATTGATCTTGATATTCCACCGGGTAGATTGCTGGCCATCGTCGGCCCATCCGGCGCGGGTAAGAGCACTTTATTGAGTGTTCTGGCGCGTAACACCGACACTACCGAAGGGCTGATCACGGTTGGTGGGGTGGATATTCGTCAGCTTGACGCACCAACCTTGGCAGGGTGTCGCAATGTGTTATTGCAAGATACGCCGCTGTTCCGGGGAAGTGTTCGCTGGAACCTCCAATTAGCGAACCCGGCGTTAAAAGAACATGAAATGCAGGAGGCGCTGTCGGCGGTAGGCCTGCAACAGGAGATCGCCCGTTTACCGCAGGGGTTGGACAGCGATGTTGGCGTGGGCGGTACGGCATTGTCCGGGGGGCAACGGCTGCGCCTTTGTCTGGCGCGGAGCCTGTGTGCCAAAACGCCCATCCTTTTGCTGGATGAACCCACCGCGAGCCTGGACTCACTCAGCGTTAACCGCGTGATGGCATTGCTGGCACGTCAGCGTGGGCGTGCCAGCTGCATTTATGTCACTCATAACCCTCGATTGGCGGCGCTGGCCGACAGTATTGTCATTGTGGCCGCGGGGCGGTTACGCCGCAGGGGGAGCCATACTCAGTTGTTAGCCGAAGATCGCTGGTATCGAGAGTTTTGTGCTGAAAATGGCCAAGAGGCCGGACACGCTTAAAACACATAGCCGCAGAGGCTGCGGCTATGTGTTTGACGTTCTATACCATCAGGCAGCGGCACGCGAGGGGACCTTGGCTAACAGCCGCAGTACCAGCCCTCCGGTCGCCGCCAACGTTGCCAATGCGATCACCCCAGGCCAACCGGCACTTTCCAGGATCTTGCTGCCTAAAGCGGCGCCGCTCGCCATGCCGATAAACACCAGAGTAAACATGATGGCATTAAGGCGGCTGCGGGCGGCCGGGTTAATGGCGTAGATGATCGTCTGATGCGCCACCAACGTGGCCTGTATTCCGAGATCAAAACCTACCGCACTTATGGCGATCAGGGTCAACTGCGCGGGTACTGACAGTAACGGCAACAAAAACATCAGGGCAAATGAACACACCACCATGGCGGCGCCGATTTTAGTGACATAGTCGGGGCCATGACGATCTGCCAGTGTGCCGGCCAAGGGGGCCGCCAGTGCTCCCGCCGCGCCAGCCAGTCCAAAAGCACCGGCCACTGCGCTACCTAACTGATACCGTTCCGCCAGCATTATCGCCAGTGTTGACCAGAAAGCGCTAAACGCAACCGACAATAAACCTTGCGCCAGGGCTGCACGCCGTAAGGCTGGGTACTCTGTCCACAACGTGCCTAATGAACGCAGCAGCGCCGGGTAGCTCAACGTGGTATTGGGTTTAAAACGCGGTAATACAGCCCCCATCGCGAGGGTAATGGCCAGTACCCCTAATGCCGCCAGGAGGTAAACGCTGCGCCAGCCAAAATATTCCGCGACCACGCCGCTGAAAACGCGCGATAGCAAAATGCCGGCTAATAGCCCGGTCATCACTGTCCCCACGGTTTTTCCCCGGTTGGCGTCAGAAGCCAGCGTAGCGGCTGCCGGTATGATGTCTTGCGCTACCGTTGCGGCCAACCCGATCGCCAGACTGCTGAGCAACAGCAGCGGGAATGAAGCGGAAAAACCACAAAGCAGCAAGGTCAGCGCCAGCAGTACGCCTTTAATCCGGATGATTTGCCGACGATCGTGACGATCACCCAGCGGGGCCAATAATAATATCCCCAGCGCGTAGCCTATTTGTGTCAGTGTCGGCACCAGGCCGGTATCACTCACTCCGGTGTGGAATGCATCACCCATAATGCTCAGCATGGGTTGGCTGTAGTAGATGGACGCCACACTCAGACCGGCCCCCGTTGCCAGCAGAAAAACAACGTTGGAGGAAAGGGTGGTGGTGTCGACTGATGAAAGTAGGCGCATGTTGGTTATCCAGAACAGGTTAAGTGCGGCTATTTTTGCCGTTCTTCGCCGCCAACTGTAGCCCCAGGACAGGTAAAACTGTTATACGTATTACGTATGAATAAAAACTCATTTTCGAATGGCGACCGCATAGCCATGTTGCAAACGCTGGTACGTATCGTTGACAGCGGCAGCCTTTCCGCGGCGGCAGCGCAAATGCAGACGTCGCAGCCCACCGTTAGCCGGCGCCTACAGGTGCTGGAACAACTGCTGGGCGTTAAGTTAATCCAACGCACGACGCACACCATGAAGCTGACGGATGACGGCGAACGTTGTTATCAGCATGCGCGTAAGCTGATTGAACAGTGGCAGATCATGGAGGATGAGCTGCGGGGTGCGCGCGATGAGCCGGTGGGCATATTGCGGGTGCGGGCGCCGCACGCCTTTGGTCAGGACCAGTTGATTGGGCCGTTGGGCGATTATTTGCAACGTTATCGCCAGACCAGTGTGGAATGGACGCTCAACGATCACTCGCCCGATTTCATTCCTGAGGGCGTGGATTGTGCGATCCACGTCGGTGCCGTGACCGATCCTTCGGTGGTTGCCGTATTGTTGGCGGAAGTGCCGCGCATCGTGGTAGCGGCGCCAGGGTTATTGCCAGGAGGCACTCCGCTGAATCAAATCGGCGATTTAGCGCAACTGCCTTGGCTGGCGCTAAACAGCTTTTATCGCAATGAAGTCACGTTGACCCATCACGACACCGGGGAGACCTGCCGTTTTGACATTGCGCCCAGATTAAGCACCGACAGCCTTTACGCGGTGCGTAAAGCCGCGTTAAACGGTGTTGGGGTCGCAATGTTGTCGTCCTGGGTAGTTAAACAGGATCTGGAGCAGGGGCGACTTATCCCATTGATGCCGGACTGGCGTGCGGCGCCATTACCGATCTATTTGCTTTACCCGTACGCCAGTTACTACCCGGCGCGTCTGCGTAAATTTCTGGCGTTGATGAAAGAGGTGATGCCACGCATCACGGGGGCTCAGCCGCCCATTCCGTGAAAGGGGCACACAGCGGAATTGGTCGTTGCCGAAGGCATAAACAGCGCAAATGTAGAGTCGTGGTGGCGGGATTCAACCTGATTGGCGGCGGTATCTGTTTGATAATCGAATCAACAGTGACCGTCCCTTTCAAACGAGAGAATCGCCATGCACTTTACTCAAGCCATTGCCAGACTCCCTGCCGATAGCTGCGGCAGCGGACAAACTACCGCGCAACTGGGCGCGCCGGATGTCGCCGCCACCGCTCAGCAGTTTTTGGCCTACGTGGACACCTTGCTCCGCCTGGGGCTCAAAGTGACGGTGTTGCCCGCTGCGCCGGCCTTTCCTGATGCACACTTTGTCGAAGACACGGCGGTGGTAATGCCGGAGTTGGCGGTAATCACTCATCCCGGGGCACCCAGCCGTCAGGGCGAGGTTGACACTATTGCCCCCCTGTTTGCCGGTGAGCGGCCAGTGGTGCGGATGAGCACAAGTGGCCATCTCGATGGCGGTGATGTGCTGTTGGTTGATCGCCAGTTCTTTGTCGGTCTGACGTCACGTACGGATGATATCGGTATTGGTGAGTTTGCCGCAGCGGTAGAACCCTATGGTTACCGAGTGACTGCGATTGAGGTAAGTGCCGGGCTGCACCTGAAATCGATAGTTAACTATGTTGGCCGCAATACCCTGTTACTGACGGAAGATTACCAGCACCATCCTGACTTTCGCGCTTACAGCAGCATTGTCATTCCAGAAGCCGAGTCCTACGCCGGTAACACACTGTGGATCAACGATACGTTGATTACCCCGCAGGGCTATCCGCAGACCTTGGCGAAAATTGAAACGTTAGGGATGCCGATCGTTCAGCTCGACACCAGTGAATTCAAAAAAATGGACGGCGGCCTGACCTGCCTGTCACTTCGTTTCTAGTATTTTCTTTCACCGGGGATCTCAGCCATGAAAAAAACATTAGCCGTTTTATTGACCAGCCTGGCACTGGGTGGCCCAGCGGCGGCCCAGGCCTTTGACACCATCAGTTTTGGCGTTGATGGCGGTTATCCGCCCTTTGATGTGCTTGCACCCAATGGGGAGATCACCGGTTTCGATATTGATATTGCCAATGCATTGTGTACCCAACTGCATGCCAAATGCGTGTTCGTCAAACAACCTTTTGAGAGCATGATCGCTGCGCTCAATGCGCATAAGTTCGATGCGATTATTGCTTCGCTGACCATTACCGATGAGCGTAAAAAGGAAGTGGACTTCACCGATCGCTATTACCGCAGTTCCGCCCAGTTAGTGGCACGCAAGGGCAGTAATTTACTGCCAGAGGTCGCAAGCCTGAAAGGGAAAACTGTCGGCGTCCAGACAGGTTCAATCCATGAGGCCTATGCGAAACAGCACTGGGGCGGGAAGGGCGTGAAGATTGTTTCCTATGCCAATCAGGATAATGTCTATCTGGATCTGATGTCCGGCCGTATTAATGCGTCGTTACAGGATAACACTCAGGCTGCCAGCAGCTTTATCGATACACCTCGCGGACAGAAGTTTGCCTTCGCCGGTCCGGTGATCAACGACAGCAGTATTTCCTCCGACGTGGGTATCGCAGTAGGTAAAGACAACCCCGCGTTGCGAGATGCGCTTAACGGTGCAATAAAAGCCATTCGCGCCGACGGCACTTATGAGGCCATCCAGAAAAAATATTTCAGCCTCGATATTTACGGTGACTAAACCGGCTCGCTAACGCCGGCTGACCCGGCATTCAGTTAAATTGGGGAGGCCGGGAATGGTCGTAGAGTATTTGCCATTGCTGATACAGGGCGCGGCGCTGTCGCTGTGCGTGATGCTGGTTTCGTTGGCCGTTGCCTTGGCGCTTGGGCTGATTAATGCGGTGATCAAACTGTTCGGTCCGCGCTGGCTGCGTTGGGTTTCAACGGGTTATACCACCCTGGTGCGTGGCATTCCTGAACTGGTGATCATGCTGCTGCTGTTCTTTGGCGGTGAGATGCTGGTTAACGGCGCGCTTGGTTTGCTGGGGCTGGGCCCCCTGCATTTCAACACCTTTATCTCCGGGGTACTGGCGATAGGCTTCGTGTTTGGCGCTTACTATACCGAAACCTTCCGCGGCGCATTTCTCACCGTGGAGCGCGGCCAACTTGAGGCGGCGATGGCCTACGGCATGAGCCCCGGCCAGGTGTTCCGGCGCGTGCTGTTACCGCAGATGCTGAGCTTCGCCATTCCCGGCATTAATAATAACTGGCTTGGGTTGATGAAGGCCTCAGCGCTGGTGTCGATCCTCGGGCTGGAGGACATGGTGTGGTTGGCGGAGCAAGCGGGGCGCGCAACGCAAAAACCTTTCCTGTTCTATTTCCTGGTGGCACTGATTTATATGGTGATCACCGCGATCACCAGTTGGGGCTTTAGCCTGCTGTCGCGGCGTTATGCGCTGGCGTCGTCGAATTCGGCAGGAGCACGCTGATGAACCTGCAAAACATGCTGGAAGCGGTGCCGAGCTTTTTATGGAGTGATGGCTCTGATGTGACCGGGCTGGCAATGACCGCCAAGTTATTCTTGCTGTCGGTTGTACCCGGTTTATTGTTGGCGATGCTAATGGCGATCGGCCAGGTTTATGGCCCACGGCCGGTGGCTTGGCTCATCCGCAGCATCACTTACTTTTTTCGCAGTACGCCGCTTTATCTACAGTTGATGCTGATTTACTACGGCCTGTCGCAGTTTGATGTGGTGCAGTTGGGCTGGCAGAACGATCAGCCATTCTGGCTGCTGTTTCGTGACGCGACGTTCTGCGCCACGCTGGCGCTGGTGCTCAATACCAGTGCCTACGTCGCACAGTTGTTGGCCGGTATGATGGAAACTTTCCCGCGCCAGGAGTGGATTGCCGGCGAAGCCTATGGCATGAGCCAGTGGCAGATCATTCGCAGGCTTGTCCTGCCTGCGACGCTGCGGCGTGGCATTCCTGCACTGAACAACGAGATGGTCTTCTTACTGCATGCCACGTCGCTGGCCAGTACCGTTACGCTGTTGGATATCACCGGTGTGGCGCGCGCCCTTTATGCCGCAACCTATTCACCTTTTGTTCCGTTCCTGATGGCAGCGGCGCTGTACCTGCTGTGTACCTTCCTGCTGATCTTCCTGTTTTCACGGGCAGAACGGCGTTGGCTGGCGTTTATTCGCCGCGATTAATCCGGCTCAGGAACGTTTGATGGACTGCAATTCGGTTAACGTCACAATTTTATCCACCCGGAATTTTTTGCTGGTCAGCCAAGCATCGGCCAACAGCCGGTAGTTTTCCATACTGCGGCAACCGATTCGCACCAGAAAATCAAAATTGCCGCTGACCAGCCAGCAGTCCAGCACTTCCGGCGTATTGCGCATCTCCTGCTCAAACGCCGGTTGGGAATGCCCATGGTCGGCCAGCGCGATCTGCGCCTGAATGACAAACGCATGTTCCGGCTCAGGCAATTCGATAATGGCGCTATAGCCACGAATAATGCCGTCGCGCTCCAACCCACGTACCCGTTCCAGACAAGGGCGAGCGGTCAGATTGACCTGCTCGGACAGCTTTTGATAGGAAATGCGGCCATCCCGGCACAGTATTTCAAGGATCTTTTTGTCGATGCGATCAAGCCGGGCTTTTTTTTCCACAGAGAGGGCGTCCAATGAAAAGTAAACATCATAAGTTACCTGAACATGCGCTGGGTGGGCAGCGCCAAATTACCAGTTTTCATTTCGGCCAGCCGGGTAAAGGGGAAAAGATCTACCTGCAGGCCGGTTTACATGCCGATGAACTGCCCGGCATGCTGGTGTTGCATTATCTTAAAAGATTACTCAGCCAGGCGGAACGGCGTGGGGAACTGCAAAGTGAAATAATCATTGTTCCGGTTGCCAACCCGCCCGGATTGGCTCAGGTGCTGCTCAATGGCGGCGTGGGGCGCTTCGATCTGGTTAGCGGCCGCAACTTCAACCGAGACTTTCCCGACTTGGCACTGCTGTTAAAAAACCAGGACTTCAGTCTCGGAAAGCCCTTACCTCTGCAGGTGCGTGCCGCAATGTGTGACGCGTTACAGGCGCTGCAGGACACCAGCGAAGTCACGGCATTACGTCGCCAATTGCTTCTGCTCGCCTGCGATGCGGATGTGGTTCTGGATCTGCACTGTGATGATCGTGCAATCTTGCATATGTATGCCGATCCCGCCTGGCGTGAACAGGCAGAAGTATTGGCGTGCTTTATGGATATCGGCGCAGTGCTGCTTTCACAAGACAGCGGTGGCGGATCCTTCGACGAGGCTTGCGGCCTGCCTTGGCACCGACTGGCAACGCAGCATGCTGCGCTGAAAGACCTGGCACCCAGCTGTATGGCGGTCACGCTGGAGCTGCGTGGGCAACGGGATATTAGCCACGAGCTGGCCAGCACCGACGCTGAACGTCTCTATCGTTATTTGCAACACCGGGGTGCCGTTACCGGTGAATCCCCCGTAATACCGCAGCGAGACGTGACAATGTTACCGTTCGCCGCCGGGGAGATTGTCACAGCGCCCGCCAGCGGTATTCTGTTGTTGCTGCGCCAGCCGGGGGAGTGGGTAGAGGCAGATGAAGCCGTGGCTGAAATTGTTGACCCGATCACCGATACGGTAAAAGCGGTACGCGCCAAAGCAGGCGGACTTATCTATGCCTGCCGGCAAGCACCTTTTGTCACCCTGGGGGCAGAAGTGATGAAGATTGCCGGAAAGACGCCATACCAGGGTGGCGGTGGGCTGGCGTCTTGACGAGGATTTCACTTTGGCAAACTGCAGCGGCCAGGGCAAATTTGGGCATGATTGTTAAAAAAAATTAATAAATATGAAACTTGAGAGTCATGTGAATAGATTAAAAAATTTAAACAGATTTTAGGGGGCTACGCTAAGGAAAGACGTTTATGGAAAACTATATGTTGCAAGGGAACGTGATCAAGCTACTGCCATTGGGGCTTCCTAAGGATGAGGACATAACAGGGGATACACTTACCATTCTAAATCGCAGCATATCTACTTTACAAAATGGAATTTCTTCAGATTGCAATTATCATCAATTTATCAGGAATGTTGAAGTTTCCATTGAAAATGGAAGTGTATCTATTTTGAAACACCGTCTCAGTCCGTATGTGGATGATATAATGTTCGCCAACGAAAATAAAAGTAGCGACAATGACTTTAAAGCGTTTGATTTTTTAAGTGTTAACTTTTCTAGTATTTTAAATGATGATAAAAGTTTTTGTGATTTTATTTGTTTGGCTGGGACTGAGTTCAATCGAAGTAATAGAATTCGTGAGATCAATGTAAGGACTGTTCCTGAAAAAGATGGCAGTTATACAGAGTTCCTGGACTTTCAATGCCTACCTTCTGATCTGAGCAAGTTGAGAACATTTATCTCAGATAATTACAAAGAAAACACTTTGTTTTGTGCAATTATTGCAGCGGCTTTCTTGATGAACATACATCCACTCCATGATGGAAATGGTCGTGTATCTAGAGTGTTATTCAATCTGATTTTAGATAGAGGAGAAATTAATTATATTCCGCTGACAGAATTATGTCATGTCGCAAGGAGTGGGTATGTCATAAGTTTGCGCGAGGCATTTTTATTTTCGGAGTGGGATTCGATTATTGTGTTTTATTGTAAGTGCATCGAGATTGTTCACTTAAATCATTTAAAGTGATGTTTCTAGTATGTGATTATATGATTACATACTATACAGATCATTTTAATTTTTTAAAGGGGATTGTATGTTAACTGAAAAAGATCTTTTACTGATTAAAACGACGACCATGACTGATACTCAGGTCGATAAAATAGACCCGACTCTAGGTTTTAAACGGTTTGTCAAGATCTAACATTTAAGACATAACGGGGGCCCCCGTTATGTCTTAGTATTGAATAATATAAGGAATCTAGATGAACAAGTTTTGGCTTATACTCAGGTACTTTAAAAATACTTCAGGAATGTCAGCTAAGACCAAGTTCTTTGTGATTATCGTCATTTCATTTTTATCTACCATTCTGATTTCCATACAACCCGTTATCATGGCGCGATTGATCGGTGTAATTGATACCAGGCTTACGAATTTTCAGGCTGTTGTCTACCTGCTTGCATTTAGCTACATTGTCATAATGAGTCTCAGAAAACTTGCTTCTGCGTTGAATTTCATATTAATAACTTCTTTGAGAAACAACCTTGTAATCAGCATGACCAATCATTATTTAAAAAGCCTTTTCTATAGAGAGGATGCCATAAAAAAAAGTGAAAATACTGGGGATATCACTCAAAAACTGAATCAGGCAATAGATGAGCTGACGGTTTTGTTAAGGAATATATCTCATAATTTCATCCCTCCATTATTACAATTAACTTTTAGTGTGGTATTCATTATCATCTCTGGTGATTATGTTGTCGCCTTGCTTTTTACCTTGTACTTCATTTTGTATTTTTTTATTAAAAATGCCTTCAACCCTGAAATCGTAGGGTTATATAATGACTTTTACAATACATCAGTAAAAAAATACAGTTTAATTACAGATAGTGTTAAGAATATGGGGGCTGCAAAAGTATCTAACTCCTATGAATATCTTTTTGGCCGTTATGAAAAACTCCTTAATAAAATAGAAAAAAAACATGAGGGTTTACTTAAAGCTGATATGAGGTTTCTTATTGTTGAATCAGTTTGCAATATTGTTTTCTTTGGAATGTCATTTTTCTATTCACTATACCAGGTAAGTCACGGCAAAATAAGCATTGGGCATTTTGTGATGATTTCATCTTATATATTCTTATTGTCATCTCCTTTGGAAAGTATTGGATCAATGTTTACGGCCCTACAAAAATCGACAACATCACTTTATGTATTCATTAGTTCATTATCTGATGTGACTGCAGCACAGGGCAGCCGTTCAGGCCTGATTGGTCCTATTGAGCGCGTTAAAATGAAAGGCCTTGGCTTTAATTATGAAGGAATGTCAAATCCTATTATTAACGACTTCAATATGGAAATTAAAAAAGGATATTTCATCACGTTGACAGGTAGCAGTGGGTCAGGAAAAAGCACGATTGCTAAACTTTTGGCTGGCGATCTGAAATCCGAGACTGGTGAGGTTTTATTAGACGAAATAAATATTAATAATCTATCACAAAGTCAACGAGCCAATACGATTTTTCACCTGTCGCAGAATGATTATATTTTTATGGACACACTAAGGTTTAACTTAAGAATCGCTTGCCCGGAAGCAACTGATGAGCAATTGAAAACGGCGCTTAAATTAGCCAGGCTTGATGATCTTGCCGTTGACAATTCGCAGGAACTACTGGATATGAATATTGGAGATGACGGCATGACGCTTTCTGGCGGCCAGCGCCAAAGGCTGTCGCTGGCCCGGTTATTTCTTCGGAATCCCTGTGTCATTATCCTTGATGAAATAACATCGGCTCTTGATGTTATCAATGAAAGGGTAGTGATAAAAAACATTAAGCTTTGTTATCCAGAGGCAATGATACTTAACATAAGTCACCGCAGCTCTACCTTTAACTTCTCGGATGAAATCATCGTAATGGAAAACGGTCGTATTATTGATCGAGGTGACTTTACTTCGTTAAAAAATAGAAATGCTTATATACAATCGATCCTACGGCAGGAGGCGTTAAAGGAAGCGCAAGAAGTTACTGGGGTAGAGTGACCCCAGTTCCCTAACCCCCTAATTGCTAATTAGCAGTAGGAATTCTATCGAGTCAGCACCCGACTAATTTCCGGGCCATAACCCGTGACCGAAAGCGTCTCTTCTGCCAGTTCCACTACGGCGAAGGGGAGCAAATTGTCGCCATCGACCATGCCTTTTAGGGTGATAAAGTCGGTATTTTCCACCCGTACATAATCACCCAAATGATAATGACCGGCAAAGTATGCACGTACCTGATAGCGGCACAGCAAATCCACCAACGCATCGCAGTTCCACAGATTATGTTCATTGGCCGGTGCTAAGGGGTAGTGCCCAAACACCACAACGGTTTCCCCTTTGCTTTGTGCATCCGCCAGACTGCACGCCAGCCAATGCAGTTGTTCATCACCCACTGCGCCGTTCCAGCTTTGCGCTTGCGGCTGATGCTCGGCACGGATGCGGGCCAGCAGGCGCTGTGCCTGCGCGTGTTCATCGCCGTTGGCTTGATTGCAATACAGGCTGAGGTCGTTACCGTCAATCACGATAAAGCGATAGCCTTTCAGGCTGAACTGGTAATAGTGCTTGGGCAGTGCCAGTACAGGGGATTGCGCTGCCAGATGGCGGGAAATCACATCAGCATCATGGTTACCCATAACCACCGCATGCGGATGACGTAACTGCTGGTATAC
This sequence comes from Serratia sp. CoH_134_PS_4, assembly GCF_058190535.1. Lineage (NCBI taxonomy): Bacteria > Pseudomonadati > Pseudomonadota > Gammaproteobacteria > Enterobacterales > Yersiniaceae > Serratia > Serratia sp. CoH_134_PS_4. The sequence continues at coordinate 644,614 of NZ_JBXWKI010000001.1, read as the reverse complement.
CGGCAGCAGTTCAGCATAACTGCCCCAGTTATCATCGACTAAATCTCCCAGCGTCGCGACAAAGGCCAAGGGCAAGTCATTAAGCTGAGCAATAGCCTGGGTCAGTTTACGCAGGCTGTTACGGTAGTAGCGGTTATATTCCAGGTTGGGATCGGCGTTGGCATATTGCGGATCGGCGATGAGCCCAAAGCGCAGGGTGCCAGGTGCCATGGGGTCGCAGGAAAACTGAGGGTGTTGGTAAAGCGAACTGACCTGACCCAGGGCCAGTGACTGTGCTGCGGTGAGGTGTGTAGTCATGGGTTACCTGCTCAGCGCTAGCGAATGCCGGCGCGCATAAAGGATTGAACAAACTGACGTTGAAACACTAAAAACAGCACTAATAACGGCACAGAGGTCATCAACGTTGCGGCACCGATCAACGCCCATTGCACGCCTTGCTCCGGTGCCGAAAACAGCTGTAGCCCCACGGTCAGCGGCCGTACATTGACCGAGTCGGTAATGACCAGCGGCCAGAGGAAATCATTCCAGTGAAAGCTGATTGAGACCAAGGCAAACGCGACATATACCGGTTTTGCCAGCGGAATATAAATACGGCGCAAGATGTAAAACCGGCTGGCACCCTCGACAATGGCCGCTTCTTCCAGCACCAGCGGGATGCTTTTAAACGTTTGTCGTAACAGGAAAATGGCGAATGCTGAGGCAAAATAAGGCAGGGCAATCCCCAAAAGGGTATCGCGCAGCCCCAAGGCGCCAATGGTCTGGTAGTTATTCAGGATCAGTACATCGGGGCTGATCATCAACTGCAAGAGCACCAGGGCGAACAGGATGCCCGCACCTTTGAGCCGGAACCGTACCAGCGCATAGGCTGCCATGGTGGCCAGTATCAGTTGGAAGAAAACAATCAGCAGTACCAGCGAAACGGTGTTGAGGAAATAGCGTCCAAACGGGGCAGCATGCCAGGCATTGATAAAGTTTTGGGTGGTCAATGGGGCAAAAAGTGAAAACCCGCCTTGATCGGCTGCGGGATGAATCGCCACCCAGGTCGCGACCAGGATCGGGAAGACCCACAGCAGGGCAGCCCCCCAGGTCAGTAAATTCCAGCCAATACGGCGTAATGAGCCGGTTTGTGCCGGCGCGGCAGTGAGGGAAAGGCTCATTGATAGTGGGCTCGCTTATCCAGCAAATTGAATTTAACCAACGCAATAGAGGCCAGAATGACCAGCAGCACGACAGTCATTGCCGAGGCATACGGCAGATCCCAATAGCTGAACGCCGTACGGTAGATGTAGAACAGCAGCAGGCTGGTGCTGTTGTCCGGCCCTCCGTTGGTCATGGCGATCACTTGATCGACAATGCGGAAAGCATTCATTGAGGCGTTGATCAGGATAAACAGCGTGGTGGGCATCAGCAGCGGCCACTGGATCCGTCTAAAGAAGTAGCCGCGGGAAGCACCTTCAATCTCGGCGGCCTCAGCCAGTTTGGGATCAATCTGCTGTAACGCGGCCAGATAAAAAATCATGAAGAAACCGGCTTCACGCCACACCGACACGGCCATCAGGCAATACAGCGCAGAGTCCGGATCGCCCAGCCAGTTCACCGCCGGCAATGAAAACAGCGCCAACAATTGATTCAATAATCCCACCTGCGGTGTATAGAAAAACAACCACAGATTGGCGATGGCGACCATCGGCAGCAGCGATGGAATAAAGAAGGCGGCGCGGGCAAGTGCGGTGCCGCGCATGCGCCGATTTACCGCCAAGGCCATCAGTAGTGCTAACCCAACGGCCAGCGGGATGGTGATTGCCGCATACAACAGGTTATTGCGTAAGGCCAGGATGAAGGTCTCGTCGTCCAGCAATGCACGGTAGTTTTCCAGCCCAACGAATTGGGCCGGTTGGTTATTGTGCGCTGCGCTGAATACACTTTCCCACACCGTAGCCAGCGCCGGGTAGTGGGTAAAAGTAATCAGGAAAACCAATGCCGGCAGTACCAACAAATAGCCATAAAGCTGTAAAGAGAAGCGCTTATGGCGTGCGGCGGGCAAAGCAGAGTGCGATATGGTCATGCCGGCCCCGGTTATTGGTAACGTTTCAACAGGCGGTCAGCCTGTTTTTGCGCGCTGTCTAACGCCTGCGCCGGGGTTTTGCCTTGCGTCACAGCGGCCTCTACGGCGCGGTTCAGTAATTCCTGAATTTGCACGCTGTTATAGGTTGATAGCTCCGGTTGTGAATACTTCAACTGCTCACGCGCGACGGTCGCTTGCGGGACCTTGACGGCATAGTCTTTCATGGTCGCAGTTTCCCAGGCGGCCGGTGAGGTGGCGACATAGCCCGTGGCGATGCTCCAGCGGGCAGCTTGTTCTGGCGCAGAAAGCCAGCGCATAAAGGTCACTGCGGCTTTTTGTTGTGCCGGGCTGGTCCCTTTGAACAGGTACAGGTTGCCGCCGCCGGTTGGACTACCGCGCTGCGTTTTCTCTGGAAGCATGGCGACCCCAAATGGGAACTTGGCATTTTCACGTACGGTGGTCAGGTTGCCGGTCGTGGTAACCATCATCGCGGTTTTGCCGTCGATAAAGTCCTGCGGGGTGGTGCTCCAGGTAATGGCCCCCTTTGGCGATACTTGATATTTCTGTGCCAAATCGGTCAGCCAGGTCAGCGCTTCAACATTAGCCGGGGTATTGAAGGTCACGGCCGTCCCCTTGCCGTTATCCAAATGGCTGCCATTGGTGGCGGCAATCCCCTGGAAGGTCCAGTAACCAATCGGGGTCGACGGGATTTCAATCCCCCATTGCTTAACGTCGTTGCCGTTACGGACGACCAGTTTCTGACCGAAATCAACCACCTGTTGCCAGTTGGCTGGCGGGGTATCGCCATTGAGCCCCGCTTGCTGAAAGGCCTGTTTATTCCAATACAACACCACGGTGGAACGTTGGAAGGGAATGCTCCAAACCTTACCCTGAATTTTGCGAATAAACGCCGGGTAGAAACCGTCGATCCAGGCTTTGCCCGCTTCATCATTTGCCAAATCACTGACCGGTAAAATGGCACCCGCGTCGATCAATGAATAGGCTTCAATATCGCCAATCACGGCGATTTGCGGGGCATTGCCGCCGCGGAAGGCGGTCAGTGCCTTGGTGACCGTGGTGGCGTAGTCACCGGTATACACGGGTTGAATACTGATATCGGGGTGCAGCTTCTCGAAATCAGCCACTAGCCCTTCAACGGTATGGCTAATTTTTCCACCGACGGCGATCGGGTAGTACATTTGCAGCTTCACGGCATCTGCCGCCAGAGCAGAAACAGAAACGCCAGCCAATAACAGCACGGCAGCGCTTAATGTGGATAAACGGATAGAGACGGACATGGTTTTCCCCTGAAATAAAATGGTGCTTTTGATTATTGAATTGCGTATTGGTGTGTCACGGGCTGAAAGGCGTGTTCCATCTGGTGGCAACGCTCACCACTGTGGGTTGAAAATAGATACTGCGCCGCCTCTGCCCATTGCAGGCCAACCAGGCTGCCCTCAGTAAAATGCTGCATACCGGGTATTTTCACCGTGATTTGCCCCTGAACCGCAGGCAGATGGCAAACGGCGAGCGTATCGGCGCCCATATATTCAGCACTGAGGATCTGGCAGGTGAGGTTGCCGTGGCCAGGTGCGCAGAGACGAATATCTTCGGCGCGGATGCCTAAACTCAACGCGTCCTCCTGGTTGCCGAACACCACGGGCAGTGGGGCGTTACCGATATGGTATCCGCTGCCTTTGCGTGTTAATGGGACGATGTTCATCGGTGGCGCGCCAATAAACTGTGCGGCAAAAATGCTGGCTGGGTTGTTATATAAATTGTCCGGTGTGTCGTGCTGCTCAATGCGACCATCGTTCAGTAGAATGATTTTGTCCGCCATGCTCATGGCTTCAGTTTGATCATGGGTGACATACAGCATGGTCAAACCCAGCTTGCGCTGCAGCGCACGAATTTCACGCCGCATGCTCTGACGCAGCTTGGCATCCAGGTTGGATAAGGGTTCGTCCATCAGACACAGCTTGTTTTGAGCTATCACCGCACGGCCTAATGCCACACGCTGTTGCTGCCCACCAGAAAGCTGAGCCGGCAGGCGATCCAGCAGCGGCTCCAACTCCATCAGCTTACTGATCTCTGCCAATCGAGCGGCAAAGTGCTGCTTGTCTTCGCCCCGAGCCCGCAGGCCAAACAGCAGATTCTCACGCACGCTGAGGTGCGGGAATAACGCATAAGACTGGAAAACCATTGACAGTTTACGTTGTGACGGCGGCAGGGCCGTCACGTCACGTTGCTGGATCTGAATGATGCCGCTGTCCGCGTTCTCTAACCCGGCCAGTGTACGCAGCAGGGTTGATTTTCCGCAGCCGGAAGGTCCCAGCAGGGCAACAAAATCACCTTCCTGTACGTCAAAACTGATGTTATCCAGCGCGGTTTTGTCGCCCCAGGTTTTCTTGATGTTATTAAGTGATAAATAGCTCATGGCGCTTCTTAACGTGGCGTGTTCAACCCACCCTAGCTGCCGCGTATTTATCTGGTATGAATAATTAATGACAGTTGTATGTCGCCCGGTGCAACCCCCCAGGCAGGAAAGATGGCTTGCTCGCCGCCGTCCATGTTAAATTTAACAGAGAGACTCCGTAGCCCCTGATGACAAAGAGAATTTAACATGATGAACGGCTATTTTTGTTCCATTGCGATGGGCGTTTCAGTCGGGTGTATGCTGACCAGGGGGAGTAACATGGCCATGTCACTACGGGAGGGTGAATATCATCGATAATCACGCTGAGCCTGAGCCGTCAGTGACTAAGCGCACAGCTAAACCACGCCGCCCGCACGGACGGTGGGTTTACTATATTCTGCATGAAGATATTCTGTGGCCTTGCCCGGTTAAGTGGGAGTGGGAAAGCAGTTTTCATGCCTGGCTGCCGTTCTACTATTCACCGACGCTGGAGTTTGTGGCCGGTAACCCAGCCAAGGCGACAAAAATCACGAAAACCAAGCGTTAATCTTTATTTTCGCTTAAGAACCCCGTTTATCGCGTTTGCTACCCGCATTATTTAACCCTCTGTTTTTAAACAAACAGCCCGTACCTTGCCCTCAGCAATGACAGTAACTACATTAACAACTGTACTTTCAACGTAACCTGAGAGGATATGTCCTATGAAAGCTGCCGTAGTCACCAAAAACCACAGTGTAGATATTCAGGAAAAACAGCTTCGCCCACTGAAACACGGCGAAGCGGCACTCAAGATGGAGTGTTGTGGGGTGTGTCATACCGATCTTCATGTCAAAGATGGGGATTTCGGTGAGGTACCCGGCATCACCTTAGGCCATGAAGGGGTTGGTGTTGTCACCTCGGTGGGCGAAGGCGTGACCTCGTTAAAAGTGGGGGACCGAGCCAGCGTTGCCTGGTTCTACCAGGGCTGTGGCCACTGTGAATATTGCGTCAATGGCAACGAAACCCTGTGTCGTTCGGTCAAAAATGCCGGTTACAGCGTCGATGGCGGCATGGCAGAGGAATGCATCGTAGTGGCAGATTACGCCGTCAAGGTACCTGATGGCCTGGACTCCTTTGCCGCCAGCAGCATTACCTGTGCTGGGGTCACCACCTATAAAGCGGTGAAGATTTCCGACATCAAACCTGGGCAGTGGATCGCAATTTACGGTTTGGGCGGTTTGGGTAACCTGGCATTGCAGTACGCCAAAAATGTGTTTAACGCCAAAGTGATCGCCATTGACGTTAACCAAGGGCAGTTGGATTTCGCAAAAGAGATTGGTGCGGATCTTGTGATCAACTCTAAAACTGAGAACGCCGAAGAGATTATTCAGCAAAAAGTCGGCGGTGCTCATGCCGCCGTGGTCACCGCCGTGGCGCGCTCAGCCTTCAACTCAGCCGTGAATGCCGTCCGCGCCGGGGGCAAAGTGGTCGCCGTGGGGCTGCCGCCGGAGAGTATGGATCTGAGCATTCCGCGCCTGGTGCTGGATGGTATTCAGGTCGTGGGATCGCTGGTGGGAACGCGGGAAGATCTTAAAGAGGCTTTCCAGTTTGCCGCCGAAGGCAAGGTGACGCCGAAAGTCACGAAAAGACCGCTGGGGGATATCAACGCGATCTTCGAAGAGATGAAGTCAGGCACCATTCGTGGTCGTATGGTTATCGATCTTTCCGCGTCTTAATGCAATAAGTCAACGGAAGGGGTAATGCTTGCCGGTCGCGACGGGCAAGCATTATTTTAAACAGGATCTCACTTTAAAAGCAGCCGGCTCCCACCGTTCTCAATCACTCGGACGCGCAACCCGATCAATTCCGTCCGCCACTGTCTCAAAAAGCGAAGGCGGCAGATCATGCCCCATTCCATCGATAAGCATAAACGTCGAGTTCTGAATTGAAGAGGCGGTGTCTCTCCCACAGGCTGCAGGTATTAGCGCATCGTCGGCACCATGTACAATCAATGATGGGACGGTGATCTTGGCTAACAGCGGCCGTAGATCGCCAGCAGCGACGATCGCCCCCATCTGTCGACCTACACTGGATGGGTCATAGACACGCTTGGTTTCCTCCAGAATCAGGGTTCGATGGTACTCTTCGTCAAATGGATATCCAGGGCTTGCTATCCGTCGTGCAAAAGCGAGTTTGTGTGCCAGAAAACCGGCTTCATCTCGCCGTGGATCGGGGGCTGGCTTAGTCAACATCGCCATCACTTCTGGTGAGGCTGATGGAAGATTCGGATTCCCCGTGCTGGACATGATCGAAGTTAACGACAAAACCCGCTGCGGATATTTACTAGCGGCAATCTGAGCAATCATGCCCCCATTGATCTGCCGACGAGGTGCGCGCGAGGGATCCCGAGTGCATCAAGCAATCCCATTGCGTCGCTGGCCATGTCGAACAGTGTGTAAGGCACATTTGGCCGTTGCCCGGCCGAGTGAGAAGCCGCCAACGCAGCGAAATCAGGTGCAGGGTGGTCTGTAAAATGTGATGAGCAACCCGCATCACGATTGTCGAAGCGAATCACTCGATAACCTTTTGCAACCAGACGTTCACAAAATAACACCGGCCAGCGGATCATTTGTGTTCCAAGACCGGCAAGTAAAAGCACGGTGTCGGCATGGTTATCGCCGAAGCTATCGCAACTCAGATTGATGCCATTTACGTTGAAAGTGATCATTTGCCCGTCCAGATTTGAAACATCCTGGATGTCTGCACCCAGGATTTACGATGCAGACGTCATTTAGGGTTCAGTGGAATTGCTTCATACCACGTCGAAGGCCGCCAAACTCAATGCGTAATTGCGAATGTCGGAAGGCCACTCGACAGTTAGCTGGATGAATTTCTCTGAGTCACCAGCGAATAATGCGCGCGAACTTTCTTCGAAGCCGGCCATGTTGCCTGCCATTGTCGACATGAACTGGTAAGCACGTTCCTGCGTCCTGCGCTTATCATCACGATCCACCGTGTTGCGCCTGGCTTCTTCAACCAGTTTGCGTAAAGCGACAGAGGCTCCCCCCGGTTGCGTTGACAACCAATCCCAATGGCGAGGAAGTAGCGTGACCTCACGTGGGATCACGCCGAGCTTTGGCCTGCCACGCCCACGTGGCTGAGGCGAGGATTGCGCATTTTCGACTGAGTCAGATTGATGATCTTTGGTTAACCGTGCGATCGCTTCCGCGTCCGTTCCACGGATATCAACCTCTTGGACACGGCCTGTCCGGTCATCAAAGATCAATACCGGCTCAGTGGAACCCGACGCTATAGCCCGCTTTACAGCCAGCACGTTGGTTTCGAGGTTGCCACAGGCAATGCGTTTTAAGCCGTCAAAGCTGGTAAAGGAGGGGGAGTCTACCGTTGTCATGGCGATATCGTCAGAATGTCAATGTCGCATAATTATATCCGGGTAAAATTAAATATCAATTAATACCCGGATAAAATTTAGACGCGGCTTGGTTACCGACGAGGTTGGTCGCCCTTGAAGGCACCAAACGCGGGAAGATACACAAGTACAGGTTGCAAGGGACCCCGCCTTGGGCCCCTTGCACGGTCAAAGTCTACTAGCTATATAGCAACTAACGTATGGGCGTTAGACAACAAATTAAAACAGCCCGAGCGGTTTGGAATCGTAGCTGACCAACAGATTTTTCACCTGCTGATAATGCGACAGTGCCACTTTGTGGGTTTCGCGGCCGACGCCCGAGTTTTTATACCCCCCGAAGGCAGCGTGCGCAGGGTAGAGATGGTAACAGTTAGTCCATACGCGCCCGGCCTTAATAGCACGCCCCATGCGATAGGCACGGTTGACGTCACGGGTCCACAGGCCGGCACCCAGCCCGAACTCACTGTCGTTTGCCAGCGCCAGCGCTTCGGCTTCATCTTTAAAGGTCGTCACGCCGATCACAGGCCCGAAGATCTCCTCGCGGAAGAAACGCATGCTGTTATTACCGGTAATCAGCGTGGGTTGAAGATAGAAACCGCTCTGCAACGTCTGTTCATGGCTGGCGCGCTCACCACCGGCAATGATTTTCCCCCCTTCATTTTTGGCGATCTCAATATAAGAGAGGATCTTGTCAAACTGCTGTTGAGACGCCTGTGCACCAATCATGGTGTCGGTATCAAAAGGGTCACCCTGACGAATCGTGGTGATTCGGGCCAACACTTTTTCCATAAATTGCGGGTAGATCGATTCCTGGATCAGTGCGCGTGAAGGGCAGGTGCAGACTTCACCCTGGTTAAAGAAGCCGAGGATCAGCCCTTCAACGGCCTTGTCGATAAACTCCGGTTCGGCCTGCATGATGTCTTCAAAGAAGATGTTAGGCGACTTGCCGCCCAGCTCCACGGTACTGGGGATGATGTTTTCAGCCGCGCAGGCGAGAATATGCCTACCCACCGGCGTTGAACCGGTAAAGGCGATTTTATCGATGCGTTTGCTGGTCGCCAGTGCCTCGCCGGCTTCTTTCCCAAAGCCCTGAACCACGTTGAGCACCCCAGGTGGCAGCAGATCGCCAATCATTTCCAGCAGAACACAGATGCTAAGGGGGGTCTGTTCTGCGGGCTTGAGTACGACGCAGTTGCCGGCAGCCAGCGCAGGGGCCAGTTTCCAGGCAGCCATCAGTAACGGGAAGTTCCAGGGGATAATCTGTCCAACCACGCCCAGTGGTTCATAAATATGGTAGGCCACGGTATTTTGGTCGATCTCAGCGGCAGTCCCTTCTTGCGCACGCAGGCAACCGGCAAAATAGCGGAAATGGTCAATCGCCAGGGGGATATCAGCATTAAGCGTTTCGCGAATTGGCTTACCGTTATCCCAGCTTTCAGTCAGCGCCAGCAATTCTAGCTGCGACGCCATGCGATCGGCGATTGCCAGTAACACGTTGGAACGTTCCTGTACGCTGGCTTTGCCCCAGGTTTCAGCCGCGGCATGTGCGGCATCCAGCGCCAGTTCGATATCTTTTGCATCTGAGCGCGGAAATTCGGCGACGGTTTGGCCTGTCATTGGGGAGGTGTCGGTGAAGTAGTTGCCTGAAACGGGTTCGACAAATTTGCCGCCGATATAATTGCCATAGCGTTTTTTGAAAGAAACCAACGAGCCAGGTAAACCAGGATGAACGTATTTCATGTAAACACCTCTCATGAGAACTGACACTGTAGGGTTGACGCCTGGATGCACGACGCCATCGCTAAAACCATAAGCATTACCTATGCCACTTTGTGCTGGCTCGGTAGCTAGAAAACATAAAAATGTTTAATATCATCTAATTAAAAACAGAAAATACCTGTTTCGGGCAATAAAACCCCTGTCTTATTATTCATTTCTATTATTTTTTGTGTTCCACGTCGCAACGCATGGGACACATTTATGATACATAAATGCAACACTTTATTGGCGGGAGTTGGGTATGTTGCATAAAGACCAGACCACCCAGACCGGGTTTGACTCTGACAGTGATAGTCTGTCTCTCCCCAGCCGACTTTCAGAATCCTGGCTACGTAGCCAACACTATGGCTTGAGCCGGGCTGACGATCTGGTGCCTTTTGTCCGGCCTGCGTTGCTCAATGAAGTGCGTGGGCAAAACGGCTGGGTTGCACAACTGGCACAGCCGCTGATCGCGCGTTTAGGCAACGAAATTAACCGGCAACCCTCAATTGTGGTGGTCTCTGATGCCAGCGGGTTGGTGTTGGAAACCTGTGGGAATACTGACTTTCTGCATAAGGCGTCGCGCATTTCTCTGGCCCCGGGCAATTTATGGGGGGAACAGGAGCGTGGCACCAATGCCATTGGTACGGCACTGGCGCTGGGGAGCCAGTGTGAAGTCAACGGTGATGAACACTTCCTTAATCAGAATGCAGGGCTTTATTGTTCCGCCGCGCCGATCTACCGCCCTAACGGCGTGATAGCCGGGGTGCTTGATATCTCGACACCGGCGCAGCGCCCGTATAATGATGCGCACTCACTGATTTTACAGGCAGTCAGGCACATTGAGCACCAGTGGGTGACGAGTAGCGTGACGTCTCAACATTGGACGCTGCGCCTGCACAGTGACGCACGTGTTCTCGGCAGTGCACACGAACTGATACTGGTGTTCCACGACGACGTCCTAGCCGCCGCCAACCGGCTGGCGATGCAAGAATTTAATCTCTCGGTGGCTTCTTTCGGCACGCTAGACTTTGCCTCACTGTTCCCGGATATGTCACGCCAGGCGATGAATGCGCCACGTCAGACGCTGGCAATCAATAATCGCCACTATTACTCCTTGTTGCAGATGCCGGAAAGGCATTCACAGGGGGTTAAGCCGCTGGCACCGCCTTTTGATCGCGATGGGGCTGACAGGCAGAAAGCGTTACGCATTCTCAATGCCGGCCTGGCGCTGTGCATTCGGGGGGAAACCGGCTGCGGCAAAGAGTATTTCAGCCAACGGTTGTTTGAGGAAAGTCGGCGTCGGCAGGGGCATTTTGTGGCGATTAACTGTGCGGCACTGCCTGAAAGCCTGATTGAATCCGAACTCTTTGGCTATGCGCCAGGGGCGTTTACCGGTGCCAATCCAAAAGGATACCTGGGCAAGATCAGAGAAGCCGACGGTGGCGTATTATTCCTGGATGAAATTGGCGATATGCCATTAGGCTTACAAACCCGGCTGTTACGTGTTCTACAGGAAAAAACGGTTACGCCGCTCGGCAGCCACATGTCCTATGCGGTGGATTTTTCACTGATCTGCGCCACCCATCAGGATCTGGACCAGCAGGTTGCGGCGGGGGCCTTCCGCGAAGACTTGCTGTACCGCATCCAGGAATTCAGCTTACGCATATTGCCGCTACGTGAACGGGCACACGTGGATCGTTTTATTCTTAACCTTTGGCGCGAACTGGGGGGCGAGCAGCGTGGTATCACGTTGGCACCGGATGCCGTCGCGGTGCTGGCGCGTTATCCGTGGCCGGGGAATGTGCGGCAGTTGTTGAGCACGCTCAAGGTGCTGTTGGCACTGACCGATGATGGCAGCATGATTACACTCGACGATCTGCCTGAACCGTTCAGCGTCGTCCCCTCATTCAGTACGGAGACTCAGTCGGCACCGCAGGACATGCTCGACGCCATCAGAAATGCCAACGGTAACATCAGCCAGGCGGCGAAGCGGTTGGGGGTATCACGCAGTACGCTTTATCGCAAAATGGAGAAAAGCAGGGGACGTGTGGCTGACTGAGGGTAACCAAGGCCCACAGATTGGGCCTTGGTCTTGAAACTACTTGTCCCCCAACCCCAGTGGATTAATTTCAGAATGTTCGATTTTCTCGTCGCTTTCCGCCCAACGATCCAGCACTTTCAGGTAGCTGCCATTGGCAATCGCACTATTGAGTGACGCTTGCACGGCATCAACCAACCCATTGCCTTTCTTTACCGTGACCGCAATGTTCGCGCTGCGTGGCCACCCGCCAGGCACGATGCCAACCAGTGTGGTTTTGCCGTTCAACTTCGCCTGATAAGCGCCGGACACGTTGGGCCCAAAGGTCGCATCCGCCCGGCCAGATTGGATGGCCAGCGTCGCGGCGGCCTTGTCAGTAACATAAATTGGCTGCAGGGCTGGCAGCCCTTTGGCCTGGTTCTCCTTATCCCAGGCCAGCAGCACGGCTTCCTGATTGGTTCCTGAATCCACGATGATCTTTTTGCCGGCAATATCCGGTGCCGATTTTATCGAGGTGATTTTACTGCCGGACTTCACATAAAAGCCCAGCGTATCCTGGCGATAGGTGGCAAAGTCGAACTTGGTTTTACGCTCCTGAGTCACGGTAATGTTATAAATCGCCGCATCGTATTTTCCTGAGGTGACACCCAGTGGCCAATCCTCCCAAGACGTCGGTACCAGTTTGAGTTTCAGCCCCAGCCCATCAGCAACCAGCCGTGCGATATCCGACTCACTGCCAATCACCGTTTTATTGTCACGTGCGTATAACCCAAAGGGCGGGCCGCTGCCCAAAATTGATACCGCAACGGTCAACGTACCGGGTTCGACGAATGTAAACCCGGACGGGATTTTGGCTATAGCCTCAGGGCTTTTCGCCGTATTAATGGGCGTTTCGTTGGCGACCAAATCAATGCCCGGCGCGGCATTAGCCAGCGCGGAAAGGCTCAGGAGTGCCGCCGCTGCGGTGAGTTTTGCGCTATACATCATCATGATTACCTGCATTATTATGTTGTTGGGGCGGTCAATGCACTATCCTTTAAGCCGTTAAATCTGTGAACGAACAAAATTGGCTAACTAATTTTAGAAATGCGACGTTGGTGCCGTCCTTAAATACAAAAAGGAGGCAAAGGCCTCCTTTTTCAGCAACACCGTCGTTGCGGTTTTTTGGGTTATTCAAGAGACAACGTTGATGTACGGATCAAACCAGAAGTAACCCATGGATTTACCACTGTTATACACCACGAATTCCAGCCCGTAGTTCAGGAGGCCAATAGAATCTGCTATATCGAACGTAACATAGGGGTTGTAGATGCGTGGTGTCGAAGAGGTTCCGTCCTGACCCGCCAGCACGCCACCATCCTTCCAGTATGAGGTGAAGGGAGCATTATCGTCGGCCCACTGAGGCTGTGTGGCAGCATAATCAAACCCATATGCGTCCGCATGCCTTTCCATAAACGCAGGTAAATCGAGAGGTTTATTTTCTCCAAGTATATTAATCTGCGTATCAGGATCGGTCGGTTCACCTGTCACAAAAGTCTTCACTTGTGCTCCGTCTTTCCAGCTGTGTGCGATGAACCTAACCGGGGCAATAATGATGTTTTGTCGACGACCCAAATCTTCCAGCCAGATCTGTATCTGTTCTTCCTGCGAGACCGGCACAGGGTAATCCCCATCGTGGGACGTCGATGGACCGTTATTTTGGCTAACAAGCATAACGGGATGTGCGACCGCCACAGGGTTATCGAAGCTCCCCCCCGTAGAAGGCAGGGTACTAATATCAACAGTAAAAATTATCTGTGTTCTCATTGATCTCTGTATGAACACATCCCGTTTGAAAGGTTGCCAATGTGCTGACATTGACGGCGGCAGTTACCGTTCATCTGTTATTGCCATTACTCAGACGGCCTCGCAAACTTTCAGCATTCACCCTTTTACAAAATAGTTAATATTTATCAGCACATATCGTTTATCACGATCTGAAGCTGACGTGCTTTGTCGCATACTTGAACACGAACTACTGTGAAAGGTATTTTTCGGCGTGATTATCCACATGATTAAAATGAGAGTAATCAACAAGTCATTCCGAAAGGCATTCTCTATCAGTGGTTTATTAATGATAATAAATTGTCTCTCGCAATAAAATGCGAGGAAATAACCATCGATAATAAAATGATGGTTATTGAAAGATAGAGTAGGCGTGTTGGAACAGCAATAACGAAAGTTAAATATAATTCATTTGCTCGACATAAAAATAATTAGAGTGAAAAGAATAAAAACAACACTTATTTTACGTGAAATTATTTCAACCTTCGTTAAGTAACGCCCTGAAAATTTATATCTATAGACAAGTGCAACCGTAGTGCGAGCATACTCCATTGTTATTAATGGTTTTTTTATTAATTCTAAATGATTGGAGAGGCAAGGGTTGGAAGTTCTTATTTATGCGTGGATTTTCCAGTCTGTTGTTTTTCTGGCGCATTATGGTTGGAGGTGATTTGTTGTCTTTTTTGTTGCCGTGGCTAATTATTAAGAAATGGAACGAGAGTGAGTGATCAAATACCACTATCAACGGTGTTAAGTATTATGCCACCCACATTTTTATATGCGATATTTATTTTCATTAAAATATACATTGGGATAGGTGATAGCCCAATGATAATAATATCTTTGCGCGGCGAGAGCGGCCGCCCGGTATCATTGACCGGGCTATATTTATTCGTTTACAGGTTTAAAGTGGCATGTTGCTGCAGCATATTGAGTACCTTTGGTGCCTCAACGGCCTGGCTAAAAAGAAATCCCTGACCCAGGTGATAGCCTGAGTCACACAACGTCTGGCGTTGCTGCTCGGTCTCGATGCCTTCTGCAATGATGTCGATCGACAATTTTTGTCCCAGGATCCCCATGCTTTCCACGATGCCCAGAATGGCCGGTTCGTGATTCATACGCCGGATGAAATCGCGGTCCAGTTTAATGCAGTCCAGAGGGTAGTCCATGAGATGTGTAAAGGAGGAGTGCCCGGTACCGAAGTCATCGAGCGATATTCTGACCCCCATTTCCTTGAGCATCTGCAATGCGCGCAGTACATACTTCGAACCGTGTTTGTTGAAGGCATGTTCGGTGACTTCCAGCTCGATCAGGTGATGCGGAATGTGGAACATCTGCAAACGTCTCAGGAAGGTTTCAGCGTAGTTATCACGTAAAAACTCGATGGGGGACGCGTTTAACGACACCGGCAAAACATCGACACCCGAGGCCAGCCAACCCGACATATCGGCAAACACCTTCATCTGCATGGTTTCACTGAGTTTGGTGGCCAATTCGTAATCGTTAAACGCCTCACTGACCGTGTCAGGCATCTGCATGCCCTTTAACGGACAATACCAGCGCAGCAAGGCTTCAAATCCAATGATCGCGCCATTGCTCAAGCTGACCTTGGGTTGATAGCTGGGGCGGATCTGATTATTACGGACAATTTGGCGCGCGTGATTGAGCTGTGCTGCACGCTCCTTTGCCTTATCCATCATTTTTTGATTAAACATATAAACGCCACCGCGGCCACCGTCTTTGAGTTCGTACAGGGCGGTATCGGCGCATTTCATCAGTTCCGACGCATCACGCGCGTCTTGAGGGTAGATCGCACAGCCGATGCTCATGCCGCAATGCAGTGCCTTACCCCCATGCGTGATCGGTGATTCAAGCTGCATTAAAAAGGTATTGGCGATCTTGAAAATATCTTGTTCGTTTTCGACGTCGCTAATCACTATCGCAAATTCATCGCCCCCTAAGCGGGAGACGAAAGAGTTATTGTTTAGGTATGCCGTTAATCGGCGCGATAAGACGCGCAAAAGATGATCACCTGCAGCGTGCCCCAGGGTATCGTTAACCAGCTTAAAGTGGTCGAGGTCCAATAAAATCAATCCCAGAGACGTGTTTTTGCTCAGGGCCTGTTTCATTTCATGTTTTAATTTCCGCTTGAATAAGCGTCTATTGGGTAAACCGGTCAATTCGTCATATTCACTGGCTATCAGCAAACGTTTCTCAGCTATTCGCTGTGAGGTTACATCGCGCGAAACGCATAATATATTTTGTATCTGCTCATCTTCGCCGAAAACGGGGCTAAGGATATTATCCCAATGCTGAAGCGCGCCAGTTGGTGAGGCACTGAGTCCGGCGAATCGGGCGCTTTTTCCGTTTAAAACTTTACGCAGTGCCTTTCTGCCACGGTTGCGTACTTCGGGTTGCAACAGATCCAACCAAGGCATGCCAAATTGTTGTGGGTTCTCATCCAGGCCCAAAGCGATGCTGCCTGCTTTGTTCATATGCAGTACCGAACCGTCATTATTAATGACCTTGATACAGTCGACGCTGGCGTCGAGCATATTCTTTTGTGCTGCCAGTGTTTCCGTCGTTAATTGCTTTTTCAGCATTTTTTCATGGATATCGGTGCAGCTAAGATACCAATGCATCTGCGCAGAATCCCGATCTTGCTTTGCACCAAACGACAGTAAAAACCAACGATACTCACCGTTGTTATTGCGCAGCCTGGCTTCCTGTACGAATGAATCGGCGTTGAGCATGGCGTGTTGCTGCAGCAGAGCAATGTGGGCGTATTCGTCGACGTGCAGCGCTTCTAACCAGCCGACGTCATTGTGATCAAAGGAAGAAAGACCGGTATATTCACACCACAATGCATTGAAATGTCCGCCGAGCCCCTTACCAACGCCAATGAGATTGGGTAAACCATTGAAGATATCATAAGCGATATCAACAGGATGAATTTCATCGCTGTGCTCGGGTAAAACATTCATCTGTCATTTCCTCTAAAAGCTGCCCGACATTTACGCTAAAAGAAACCATTTTTATAATATTGTAGTCAGCGGCAAATCGTTATGTAGCCTAGTCTGCGCGATAAAAAGCCGCCAGAGAGAATGAGATATAATTCAGAGCAACACAGTAGGAATACTCTCGTATTTACGCGTTAAATGACGTCCGCTTATTGAGTCTCATTCGTCATTAAATATCGCGAATCGGCAGGGACTGGATATAAAAAAGCCCCCGCGGTCAGGCGGGGGCTGGACATTATCCTGCGCGCTGAAATTTATTTATCTAACGCATAGGCAATGACGTAGTCGCCACGATCGGGTGACTGACGTGCGCCACCGGCGGAAATCACAATGTACTGCTTGCCAGTGGTCGGTGAAATATAGCTCATTGGTGTACCGCCGCTGCCAACGGGCAGGCGCGCTTTCCATACTTCTTCACCTGTCGAAGAGTCAAACGCCCGCAGGTAGTAATCCTGAGTGCCGGCAATGAAGACCAGGCCGCCTTGGGTCGCCAGGGTGCCCCCCAGCGTTGGCATACCCACCGGCATTTGCGCCCGCATCTTGATACCGAACGGCCCCGTGTCCTGAACGGTCCCGGCGGGAACTTGCCAAACCACTTTTTGCGTTTTCAGATCGATCGCAGACAGGGTACCGAATGGCGGTTTTTGGCACGGGATGCCCAGTGGGGACATAAAGCGGTTTTTGTTTACGCCGTACGGCGTGCCTTTCAGCGGAACAGCCCCCATTCCTGTGTTGACTGATTCACCGCCATTACTGGCCGGCGTATTGGCATCGGTTTTCTGCGGGATCATCTGCACCCACAGGCCCAATCGCATGTCGTTGGCGAAGATATAATGGTTGTTAGGATCAGTCGACAACCCTCCCCAGTTCATGCCACCCAACGAGCCAGGGAAGCTGAGTGAGATATCGGTATCCGGTGCAGTGAAGAGACCGTCATAGCGCATGGATTTGAAACTGATGCGGCACATCAGTTGATCGAACGGCGTTGCGCCCCACATATCCGACTCGGTTAACTTTTCATTGCCAATCTGCGGCATGCCGACTGAGAAGGGTTGGGTGGCTGAGTATTGTTCACCGGGAATGGTGCGCGTTTTTACTGGCAGCTCTTTGACTTCTGTCAGGGGTTTGCCGGTAAGGCGATCCAGAACGAAAATTTGGCCGGTTTTCGCGCCAATCACGACGGCAGGTTTGGTGGTGCCATCCTTCATTGGGAAGTCGATCAGGCTTGGCTGCATCGGCAGGTCGAAATCCCACAGGTCATTATGGACGGTCTGATAAACCCATTTCTCTTTGCCGGTAGTGGCATCAAGCGCCAGGATAGAGGCACCGTATTTGTGATCCAATGCGTTACGGTTCGCACCCCACAGGTCAACGGAAGAGCTCCCCATTGGCAGGAACACGGTGTTCATCGCAGGATCATAGGACATCGGTGCCCAAGAGTTCGGCGTACTGCGCACAAAGGTCTGGCCCGGTTTCAATACCGAATTTGGATCTTTGTTGCCTGGGTCGAACGCCCAGCGCATTTCACCCGTGATCACGTCGAAACCGCGCAACACGCCGCCAGGCATATCAGTTTGCACGTTATCGGCCACGCGACCACCGACCACAATGGTCGTGCCTGCCAACGTTGGCGCAGAGGTGAGCTGGTATTTTGGATCAGCGGCATCGCCCAGGCCCGCTTTCAGGTCGACCACGCCTTGGTTGCCGAAATGTTGGCAGTATTCGCCGTTATCAGCATTGATTGCCACTAAACGAGCATCGATGGTGTTCATCAGAATACGACGCTGACAGCTATCACCGGCTGCCTGGATGGCCGGGATCGCAGGCGTTGAACCTGGAACGGTTGGCTGTGGCAGCGGTTTTGTAACATCAAAATACGCCAGTCCGCGGCAACGGTTCCAGACCTGGGATTTTGCATTGACTTCGCGCGTCCAGATCGCTTTACCGCTGTCAGCATCGACGGCAATCACGTTGTTATGCGGCGTACACAGGAAAATGCGGTTGCCGATTTGCAGCGGGGTTTGCTGATCTTCTGCGCCATTGCCGTCCGGGCTTAACGGAATGTCACCCGTATGGAAGGTCCAGGCAACGTGTAATGCTTTTACGTTGTCGCGGGTGATTTGGTCCAGCGCCACGAAACGGCTACCGCCCGGCGTGTTGCCGTAGTTGTCCCAGTCTTTCTGCTGTTTGGCTTTATCCACGGGGATTAACGGCAGCTGTTTACTGCTGAAAGCGACGGTAGGGTGTGGCTGGAACATCTGTACGAAGGTGCCAACCATGCCAACCGCCAGTACGGCACTGAACAGGTAGGACGGTGTGGCCAGCGGGGCTTTACCTTCCGATTTACGCAGCGTAGGCCAGCTCAAGAAGGCCAGAAGCATTAAACCGGTAGGCACCATAAGCCGTGATACCAACGGCCAGAAATCAAAACCGGCATCGACCACTGACCAAATCAGCGTGCCAATGAAAACCAGCAAGAACAGCATCACCGCCGAAGATTTGCGACGGAAGAATTGCACGGCCGAAAGCAGGGTGACAATGCCAGCGATCAGGAAGTAGCTACTGCCGCCCAGTGAGACTAGCTTGCCACCGGCAATGGCAAAGAACAGACCGACGACAGTAAGAATTATCCCTAATAAACAGCATGATAGTTTAAGTTTTATACCCGGCCGGGTATTTGATTCAGGCATAGCGAGCAAACTCCAAGATAATGTTTTTTTCATGTTTACCCCGAGTGATCCCGACCTTGCTGTTCCCTGGTGGAATGAGAGCAGAGTGTAAATCAAACGATGGAATGTCCATATTGTACCATTTGATTCATTATGAGGTTAAGAATATGTTGCCCGATAACTCAGACCTTAGCCCGAATTGCAACAATTGATGCGGCTGAGCGCGACCGGGCTCCAGTGATCGACTCACTGTCAATGGGGGTGTTCTAGACGGGAAATATAATAATAAACCATGTAAATAAAATGGATAATGGAAATTGTGGGTATTTAACAGGCTCGTAATTATATTTTTCTATTATTGAACCTTTGTAATACCATTGGATAGCTTTTTGGTTTCTTTAGTTACATAAGGTTAGAAATCTTAATAAGATACGTTAACATTACTATTCCACTATGCAGTGCTTCGATTGATTGGGCGTCATCGTTATACTGTACTGCATAGTGGTCACTCTATATTCTATAAATATCCTAAAGCCCTAAATCAACAATCCTCCCCTTGAGAGCCTCAATGCCTTCCGCTTCCAGTCGTTCCAGCAATCGCGACAGGATCGCCGAGTTGTAATAAACGATCGCGTTGGAAATCAGCCGCCCACACGGGTTACTGACCTCTGTTTCAATGTCATTTTTCCCGGTTAACTCCTTCTTTCCGCCGACTTTTGCCACTGCGGCACGCAGTTGGTGATGAGATTCAATCTCAGTAAACGACAACACTGACAGAGGTGTCGGACAGATTACTATTTAATTTTATCAGTAAGTTGCGTTGTTCCCACAGACAAATAACATACTAAAAATATAAACGGTATTTGTCTGCAGGCGAAGGAGGGGAGTTCTTTGTGATTTATATTACTTTGGTAGATATTCCATTACGACATACTTGCTTAAAGAATTTATTACACTTGAACGTTCTTCAAGTGAAGTGCCATTTTTTTTAACATAAATACTTATGAATATGGGTGAGGATTTTTCTGACCATACCATTGAAATCAAACCACGGACACCATAATCACTCGCTCCAGAACGATCGGCAATTTCCCATCCTTGAGGTAATGTCGCTCGTAACATATCATCAGCAACCTTATTGCCCATCATCCAATTTTTCAATTGAACTTTAGAACTATCCGATAAAACCTTGCCAGTAAGTAGCCTTTTTAGACTGGAATTAATAGCGTTAGGTGTCGTAGTGTCTCTTAAATCATGATCAGGATTTACCGTCAATTCAGGTTCATACCTATCAGAGCGTGTTATATCATCACCGATAGAGCGCATGAATGATGTGAGTCCTTCAGGTCCGCCACCGGCGGAAATAACTATATTTGCTGCTGTATTATCACTATAAGATGTTGTGGCTTCACAGGATTGCTGCAAAGTTATTTTTTTATTAATATAATTTTTGACAATTGGAGAGTATTCTACGATATTTTCCGGTTTAACTAATATCGAATCATCTAAATTAATTTTATTTTCATCTACTTTAGCAAGAATATTTGCGCAAGCTAAGGCTTTGACGGTACTGTCTAAAGGAAAACGTTCATCCCCATTTATCGAGACCATCTTGCCATCCATATTGAGTATTGATAATCCAATACTCCAACCTTCTTTGCTAAGTTTATTTACCTCATCATCAAGCGTCGCAGAGAACGATAAAGGTATAAATGAAGAAAAAACAACCACACTAGCAACGGATTGAAGAAATACTCTCATGAAATCCCCTTCGGAATTATATTTATTAATTGTCAAGTGCAAAACATGATGGATTTTTTTGCAAGCTACTAATTGGAGTTATTACCGATTACTTCCGGTTTTGTTTCTGTAACGGTGATCCCGTCCATTTAGTTATGACATAATCACTGCTCTAACCTCATTTTACAAGCAAGTAAAAGTTTTATTAGACTTAAGAAAATCTAACACCCTAGCACAAGCAGTATCAGGAAGAGGGATCTATCGCATTAAGGCTAATACCCTTGATGTTAGTAATATATTTATATGCTGTGATGACATTGGTTTCAGCTATGTTGTGGCTTTGTTGAATAAATCGAACTTCTGACTGCAATCAGGATCAGATCACTACATTCCTGTGACCTGCTCCCCCTTGATTAGTACATCCCGATGGTAGTTTTCAAGGGATACAAAAGCGCCTCCGATCTGTTCATCAATAGCGCGCACAATACCTGAAGGGAATTCGTTTATTGATTCAGGGCATTGCGGTGCCCATCAGACATTGACTGTCGCGAAACGCTGTTTAACCACACTTAACACCAGTTGTCGCAACCAGCGATGGGCCGGATCGGCCTCCAGACGAGGGTGCCACATCTGAGAAACGGTAATACCTTGGGTTTTTACCGGCAGGTCGAAGGGGTAAAGTGCGGTGCCTATCGGTTGATTGATCAAAAAAGAGGCGGGTACCAGCGCTATCAGATCGGATGCCTCGGCCACGGCCAGCGCGGCGGGAAAGCCAGGAACCACGGCGGCGATCTTCCGTTCCAGACCCAATGCAGTCAGCGCGTCATCTACGGGTCCGGTTAATAAACCACGTCGCGAGGCAACGACATGACCGCAGGAGGCATATTGCTGGGCGGTAATCTCGGATAGCGACTCAAATGGATGCCCCTTTCTGACGACGGCCACAAAGCGGTCACGAAATAACGTCTGTAACCGAATCTCTGGCCCCATGTCTCCCAATACGCCAATCTCAAGATCGACCAAGCCTTCCCGCAAATGCCGTGAGCTCTTTTCTGGCTTGGGGGCAAAACACAGGCGAACCAAAGGAGCGACCTGTGCCGCCGCAGCGATCAGCGCTGCACCAAAGGCTTCGACAAATCCGTCGTTGGCGCGCAGGGTGAAGGTCCGTTCAAGCGCGGCTAAACTCAGTTCCGTTGTCGCAGGGCGAAGGACTGCGCGTGCCTCGAATACCGCGTTTTGCGTGCGTTCGCGTATTTCCTCAGCATAGGGGGTTAACACCATATGGCGACCCGCCCGGACCAGTAAAGGATCGCCAGTCACCGCCCGCAGGCGACTCAGTGTGCGGCTCATCGCTGACGCGCTGAGTTTAAGGCGGCGAGCCGCACCCGCCACGCTGCCCAAGGTAAGCAACGCATCAAGAGCAATCAGTAAGTTGAGGTCGGGTTCTGTCATGTCTGTCATCCTGAGCGGTCAATGAAGGTAGGCGTTTGGCGCATGTTATAAGTGCAAATGCTGCGTCTTCCGCTATCTACTCCGCATAGTTATATTTTCTACACGACAAAACAACTGAAATGCAGAGGAAGTGAACAATGCCAACAGTATCTTCACAACAAAACACTGTCCTGATTATTGGTGCTTCCCGCGGTCTGGGGTTTGCAATGGTGGAAGAGTGTCTAAAACGGGGTCACAACGTGATTGCCACTGGGCGCGCATCGTCTAAAGATGCGCTTGACCGTTTGGCTGAAAAGCACCCTGACACCCTTGAGGTAGAGACTGCCGATATCACGGTGCCTGAGCAGGTCAGTGCCTTACATGAACGGCTCCGCGATCGGCACGTTGATTTGTTGTTTGTTAACGCAGGCGTTAAAAATGACGATCGTGAAACAATCGCGGACGTCTCGACCGAAGAGTTCACTCGGGTAATGGTGACCAATGCGCTAAGCCCGATGCGCGTCATTGAAACCTTTAAGGACCTGGTTGCGCCCACCGGCACGATCGGCGTGATGTCTTCAGGTCAAGGGAGCCTCACCAATAACACCAACGGCAAGTTTGAAGTCTATCGGGCGAGTAAATCCGCGCTAAATATGCTGATGCGTAGCTATGCGGCACGAAACAGTGACGATCCTCGGACGTTGCTGCTGATGGCCCCCGGCTGGGTGCGTACCGAGTTAGGGGGGGCAGAAGGGCGTTTGAGCATCGAAGAAAGCATTCCGAATTTGCTCAATACGATTGAAGCCTATGCCGGACGTTCAGGGCTGCATTATCTCGACTATCTGGGCAAAATTGTGCCCTGGTGATGGGGGCTGGTCAGTCTGCCATCTCGGCGCGTGCGGCTCATTGACAAAAAAGCCGATCGCCTCAACGGCGATCGGCTTTTCACTGCGTGTTAAGGCAATGCCGGCAGATTAGGCGGCAGGTAACTGCTGCGCGGTTTTATCCACCAGCGCCAGCAGGACTTTGATATCGTCCAGGCTGACCGTTGGGTTTAGCAACGTCATTTTCAGGCAGGTAACGCCATTAAATTCGGTCACACCAACGTTGGCGCGGCCCGATTCCAGCAACGCATCGCCAATCCGCTGGTTCATCAACGCGACTGCCGCGTCGCCGCGTGCCGCCAAGGCGTCTGGACGGTAGCGGAACAGTACGCTGGCCAACTGCGGCTGCATCACCAATTCCAGCGACGGTTGGTCGCCGATATAGTGTGCAACTTGCTGCGCCAGCGTAACGCCATGATCGATGATCGCTGCGTATTGCTGTTGCCCCAACGCCTCTAATCCCATCCACAGTTTTAATGCATCAAAACGGCGGGTGGTCTGCAAGGATTTAGAGACCAGGTTAGGCACGCCCTGAGCTTCGTCAAACTCGGAGTTCAGGTAAGCCGCCTGATAGCGCATCAATTCATAGTGACGAGCTTCTTTCAGCAAGAAAGCGCCGCAACTGATGGTTTGGAAGAATTGCTTATGGAAGTCCAGAGTAATGGAGTCCACCAATTCAATGCCATCCAGATAATCACGGTACTTCTCGGAAAGCAGCAACGCACCGCCCCAGGCGGCATCCACATGCACCCAAATTTGGTGCTCCGCAGCCAATTGTGCAATACCGCGCAGCGGGTCGATCGCGCCGGCATCCGTCGTCCCCGCAGTGGCGACAATCGCCAGGATCTGCTCGTCGTTGGCTTTTGCTTGCGCCACTTTCTCAGCCAGATCGTTCAGATCCATTCGGGCGAATTGATCGGTTTTCACCAGCGTGACGGATTGGTAACCCAGGCCAAGCAGCGCCATGTTCTTTTGCACAGAGAAATGGGCATTTTCAGAACATAATACTTTGATCTTGCGCAGGTTACCGACCAATCCATCCTGTTGCACAGAGTGGCCTTGCTTGGCGAAGAAGGCATCGCGTGCCAGCATCAGACCCATCAGGTTGCTCTGGGTCCCGCCGCTGGTAAACACGCCGGCATCGCCAGGCTGATAACCGACCTGGGTGCGTAGCCATTCAATCAGTTTCATCTCGATGATGGTGGCTGACGGGCTTTGATCCCAGGAATCCATGCTTTGGTTGGTGGCGTTAATCAACACCTCAGCAGCTTGGCTAATCACCAGGCTTGGGCAATGCAAATGTGCGACGCACTGTGGGTGATGCACCGACAGGCTGTCTTTTAAAAAGTACTCGATCGCACGTTCGATTGCCGCCTGGTTACCCAGGCCCTGAGGATTAAAATCAAGCGTAATGCGTTCACGCAGTTCAGCAACGGTTTTCCCCTGGTACATTTCGGGTTGTTGCAGCCACTGCACTACGGCTTGGCTTGTCTGTTCGATCGCTTGCTGGTACGCGTCAGTGCTTTGCGCTGACGCGGCCAGAATCGGGTTTAACCGGGACATCGACTTCACTCCACATCCACAGGCTTGATGCCGGCGGCTAACAGGGCCTGTTCAAATTTATCCAGGAAAATACCCAGTTCATCGTTGGTGATCAGCAGGGAAGGTAACAGGCGCAGTACGTTGCCGTTACGACCGCCACGCTCGAGGATCAGGCCTGCATCGAAGCATTTCTTCTGCAGCAAAGCAGACAGCTGGCCGTCAGCCGGGTAGCAGCCCATATGATCCTGCGCTTCGTTTGGTTTAACGATTTCCATACCAATCATTAAGCCCAGACCACGCACATGACCAATCACCGGATAGCGTTTTTGCAGCTCGGTCAGTTTGGCTTTCAGCCATTCACCTTGAGCGGCAACTTTATCCGCTACCTGGTTGTCTTTGAGATGCTGCAGGGTGGTCAGGCCGGTCGCCATCGCCAATTGGTTACCACGGAAGGTGCCGGTATGGTGGCCAGGCTCCCAGGCGTCAAATTCTCTCTTGATGCCCAATACTGCCAGTGGCAAACCGCCGCCAACGGCTTTGGACATCACAATGATGTCTGGCTCAATACCGGCGTGTTCAAAGGCGAAGAATTTACCTGTGCGGGCAAAACCAGCCTGAACCTCGTCGATGATCAGCAAAATACCGTGTTCCTGAGTGACTTTGCGAATACGCTGCAACCACTCGACAGGGGCCGGGTTAACGCCGCCTTCACCCTGAACGGCTTCAAGAATAACGGCCGCAGGTTTGCGCACGCCGCTTTCGACGTCGTTAATCAGGTTTTCGAAATAGTAAGTCAGTGCTTTAACGCCAGCTTCGCCGCCGATGCCCAATGGGCAACGGTACTCATGCGGGTAAGGCATAAACTGGACTTCCGGCATCATGCCGTTGATCGCTTCTTTCGGTGACAGGTTGCCCGTTACCGCCAGCGCACCGTGCGTCATGCCGTGATAGCCACCGGAGAAGCTGATCACACCAGAACGGCCGGTGTATTTTTTGGCGAGTTTCAGCGCGGCTTCTACCGCATCTGCGCCCGATGGGCCGCAGAACTGCAGGCAATATTCCTGGCCCTGTCCTGGCAATAAAGAGAGTAAATAAGCTGAGAACTCATCTTTCAACGGTGTTGTCAGATCGAGTGTATGTAACGGCAAGCCGCTGGTAATGACATTTTGGATGCTTTGGAGGACGTCAGGATGGTTATGACCCAGAGCCAGCGTACCCGCACCAGCCAGGCAATCAAGATATTGATTATTCTCAACATCCGTGATCCACACGCCTTGGGCTTTCGCAATTGCTAACGGCAATTTGCGGGGGTAACTCCTGACATTCGATTCAAATTCAGCTTGCCTCGCCAAATATGTTTCGTTGTTTACATTTTTTGAACTCACACCTAAATTATCAATACGGACTTTATCCGTCATCATATCTCTCCTACAACTGGGGGTATCGCGATACCGCCCGAATTGAATTATTGAATGCAACAATTAACTACCGTGAGAAAAACGCGCCCAATATATGGCTTTTTACCCCCCGGCTCAATAGTTATTTGGCCGGTAAAAATTTATTGTTTTTTCGATAAAAATCAACAAATTGCTGCTTTATTGGCCAATAATGACGTATTTTGGGTTCGCTATGATGCTTGACAAGGCACAAAAATCCCCCTCAGAAAAAGTAGGGGTACAGGTCCAATGCATTTATTTTGAAGGTAATTTTCGGGGACGGGTCCCTATTTTACGAAGGGATTTTTGAAGCAACGACTTATTATAAATAATCCGTTGCTTAGACATTAACCCACTTTAGCGAACAGGCCGGGCTTTTTTCCATGATAACCGGACAATTTCCAGGGGCCCGCTGTGGCGAACAGCGAATTTTAGTGTCGTTTAGGCACACTCCCAGTGGGTTACTGTTGCGTGAAGAACGGCGCATGCCTTCGTCATGATGACCGATTCCAAACAAGAATCCGGAAAAACCTCGAAAAACGTCTAAGCTCAATGCAAATAAGTCATTTAGGGTGCGGTGTTAAGGCAATAAGGCAGCGGCTTGAACCAACATCGCCCAGGAACAGTCATCCGGAGCACAACACATGTTCGAGCCATGTTTTCCAGAGAATGAAGCCGAACGTTTGTCGGTTTTGAACTCGTTGAATGTACTGGACACGAATGCGGTAGAAAAGTTAGACCGCGTTACGCGGTTAGCCGCCAAGTACTTCGGCGTCAGCATTGCCTTAATCTCGTTGATCGATCGTGAGCGTCAATGGTTCCTGTCACGCTTTGGTTTGGATGCCCGCGAAACCCCTCGCAACATCTCATTTTGCGGTCACGCCATTTTGCAACGAGACATGTTGGTCGTGCCCGATACTGCAGCCGATCCCCGGTTCTTTGACAACCCGTTGGTCACCGGCGGGCCAAAGATAGGCTTCTATGCCGGGCAACCCTTGCGTTCACTGGACGGTCTGCCGCTGGGTACACTCTGTATTATTGACGGACACCCTCAGACATTCTCTTCGGAGATGATGCGCGACTTACGCGATTTTGCCGCCGTTATCGAAGAATATCTGCACAGTATTGAGCGTGACATCTATACCGAAAGCCTGAGGTCAAACCTACAGCGTACAGAAGCGTTATTTGAACAAACCTTTTCTCAGGCAGCCGTGGGGATGGCGCTTATCTCACTGGAAGGATACTGGTTGCGCGTCAATCCGCGGATTTGTGAGATGTTGCAGTATTCGGAACGGGAACTGTTGGAGCGTACCTTCCAGGACATCACGCATCGCGATGATCTAAACACCGACCTTGGGTTGTTGAAACAGCTGTTAGCCAATGAAATCGACACGTATTCGATGGAGAAGCGCTATATCCGCGCGGACAGCTCAACGATTTGGGTTCAGCTGACCGTTGCGCTCAATCGTTTACCGAACGGAAATCCGCATCACTTTATTTCTGTCATTGTCGATATCAGCGAGCGCAAGGCGGCAGAAGCCGATCTTTATTCACTGCAACATGAACTCGAAGACCGGGTAGAGGCCCGTACTCGGGAACTTAAGGTTGTTGTGACTAAACTCAACCAGGAAATTGCAAATCGAGCGCTCACCGAGCTGCAGCTCAGTACTGAAAAAGAGCGCCTGCGGGCGATTACCGACAATATGCCGGCGTTGGTCAGCCAGATTGATGCCGATGAACGCTATCTTTTTGCTAACAGCGCTTACAAAACCTGGTTTGGTCTGGAAGAAGAACGTCTTAAAGGCATGACCGTGCAAGCCTTTATGGGCGAGAGCGCATATGAAATGGCGAAACCCATGATTGAGCTGGCGCTGCGGGGACAAACGGTGAGCTTCGAGAATGAACTGCAAACACGCCAGGGCTCGCTGATGATTCACACCACGCTGGTACCCAGTGAAACCCGAGGCTTCTATATTCTATCAATGGATATTACCGAGCTTAAGCGGTTACAACGGCGGTTGGAGTACGATGTCTCTCATGACATGCTGACAGGCTTAACCAATCGGCGCGCTTTTTTACTTCGGTTAGGTGCAACCTTACAAGCGTGCTGCCCACAGCAACAGATGGCGTTGCTGTTTATCGATCTTGATGGTTTTAAAAACCTGAATGACAGTTTTGGTCATGATTTTGGCGATCTTATTCTTAAGACCTTTGCTGATCTGCTCAGTGCCTGTGCAGGTCCCCATCACAGCGTTTCGCGGCTTGCCGGCGACGAGTTTACGGTTATCCTCTGGCCGCTGACGCAACCTCATCAGCAGGTACGCGCCTTTTGCGAGTGTGTATTGGCAGCGCTAGCGGCAACAGAACGGGTCGGCAATCAAAAAGTGTGTCTCTCAGCCAGTATCGGCGCAGCCATATCCCCGGGGGGCAATATTACGGCCGAGGCTCTGCTGACGAGAGCAGACGATGCTATGTATCGTGCGAAATCTGCGGGCAAAGGAACCTATGCAATCCGTGAGTGATGGGGATCAAGCATAACGATCAGAATGCCCAAAAAGAATGGAGCCCTGAGTTTTTGTGTCATTAGGTAGGGAAGTGACAGCTTCTGTCGGTGATGACGAAGCTGTCGATTGAGTGCTAAACGGCGAGCGAATCATAATTTTTGCGGCGGTAATTAATCGCGGACCATGCCCACAGCACCACAAACAGTGCGATGGCGGCGTAACCGACGCGCCCCATATTGTCATTGAGGATCTCAATACCGTGCCACAGGCCGCCTTGTAATCCCAGCTTGTCGGCCAATAAACCCAAACCTTCCAATCCACCAATCACCAGGGCGATGACCACGCTGGTTGCCGTGATGATCATGTTGTAATACAGCTTGCGGATCGGTTTGTTGAATGCCCAACCATAAGCGCCGACCATCACAAAATTATCCAACGAGTCAATCAGCGCCATGCCACTGGCGAACAGCAATGGGAACACCATGATTGACCAGACTGACATCCCAGAGGTTGCACCGGCTGCGGAGATACCCAGTAAACCGACCTCGGTGGCAGTATCAAATCCTAGGCCAAACAAAAAACCGACCAGATACATATGCCAGCTTTTATTCACCAGATTAAAGGCAAAGCGATACAAACGCGTCATTATGCCGCCAGTGCCGCTCACCAGAAGATCAACATCCTTTTCCCGTAGTGTCTCACCGCGCTTTACCTGGCGGAATATGCGGTAAACATCACGAAAAATCATCCAGTTTAACAACGCCATCGCCAGCAGGAACAAGGAGGAGATCAATGTCCCCAACGTGGCGCCGTATTGATGCAACCAACCTATGCGATCGCCAAAGGCCAATGAAGTGGCGGCAATTGCAATACACGCCAGGATCACGATGCTGGAGTGCCCCAAGGAGAAAAACGCCCCGATGGAAATCGGACGTTGGCCTTGTTGCATCAGTTTACGTGTAACGTTATCTATGGCCGCAATATGATCGGCATCTACGGCATGGCGCAGGCCATACCCATAAGCCAGTATTGCAGCGGCGATCAACGTAGGGTGATGGCTGAAGGCAAAAAAAGCGGCGGCCCAGGCCATCAGGTTCAGGATCACTAACGCCACTAATAACCAAAATGCGCGGGTATGGGTATGGAAAAACGCAGAGTTTAACATTTTATATCCTGTCAATATGTGAAGAAGAAACCGGGGAGCGCTGGGCACAGGCAACCAGTGCCTGACCAAAGGCCAGCCCGCCGTCACCGGCAGGCAGTTTCTGTGGCAGTAACACCTGCAACGGTGCTAAATGAAACTGCAGCCGTTGGCGCAGTAAACGGTTATGCAGCACGCCGCCGCTTACCGCGACATGCCGAATGCCGTGTTGAGCAGCAAAATGTTTCGCCATATGGGCAAATCCTTGCGCAAGCGCATCATGAAACGCCCAAGCCTGTTGCGGGGCGGGGGCATGCCAGTTCAACCATTGCTGCCAGAACACGGACAAATCCAACTGATGGCCACGAAGCGGCAACGTAACCGGGTGGGCGCAAGGCTCGCTTTGGTGGGCAACTGCCTCAAAAATGCTGGCCGCTTCGCCCTCCCAACTTTGCTGTGCGGGTGCATAGCCCAGCGCCGCTGCCGCGGCATCAAACAAGCGGCCGCAGGAAGAGGCTAAAGGGGCATTAATGCTGGCGTTAATCGCATGCAGCAGCGGTTGCCAAGGGATTGCCAATAACGGCTTAGCCTGAGGATAGCGTTGCCAGTCCGGCACGAAACGCGCAAAGTGCGCGAGCTGATTACGCCAGGGGTGTTGCGCGGCGAGATCGCCACCCGGTAACGCGACGGCTGGCAGCCCCCCCAGATGACGGCACCGACGGTAATCCACTAACAGGCACTCTCCGCCCCATAAGGCACCATCCTGCCCATAACCGAGACCGTCTAGCGCCAGACCGATCACGGCATCGCCGTCTAATTTCCAGTGGTGTTCGGCCAGGCAAGCGGCCAAATGTGCATGATGATGCAACACCGGGGTTACCGGCAGCGATTGCTGCGCGGCCCATTGATGGCTGACATAACTGGGGTGTGCGTCACTTGCCAGCCGCTGCGGTTGGCAATGATATAGGCCGATGAAATGTTGCATCGCATGTTGCCACTGTTGCTGGATATCCTCCCGCTCCAACTCGCCAAAATGGGCGCTGAGCATGGCGTTATGTCCGGTTACCAGGCAAAAAGTATTTTTGCGGTCGCCACCTACAGCCAGCAAGGGGGGTTGAGACGGAAAACCGGGCGGTAGCGGCAGGGCATCAGGAACAAATCCGCGCGCCCGGCGTAACATTTCATGGCCATCCGGCAGCAAACGGACGAGAGAGTCGTCCGCCCGTTGCAGGATTTCGCGATCGTGCATGAGCCACAAATCGGCTATTCCAGACAGGTCGGACAACGCCTGCTCATTGGTTAATACCGGCGCATGGCCTGCATTATTGCCAGAGGTCATCACCAGCGGTCTTTGTATTTCTTGCATCAAGAGATGCTGGATCGGATTGGACGGTAACATTAAGCCCACTTCACCCAGTTGTGGGGCAATGGCGCTGGACAGCGGTGCGTTGGCGTGCTGCTTCACCAGCACGATAGGGGCTGCCGGCGAGGTCAATAATGCCTGTAGCTGTGCCAGGTCAACCCCCGTCGCACAGCGCGCCAGCCAATGGGGATCCGGTAACATCACTGCCAGCGGTTTGCTCGGTCGCCGTTTACGCAGGCGAAGACGTTCGACGGCCTGGGTGTTGGTGGCGTCGCAGGCCAGATGAAAACCGCCCAGGCCTTTGATGGCCACAATGTCCCCGGCAGCCAGGGCAACGGCGGCCTGTTGCAGTGCCGCGTCGCCCCGATGCTGAGGGGCCCCTTGTGCCTCGGAGCAGAACAACGCCGGCCCGCAATCGCCGCAGGCCACCGGCTGAGCATGAAAGCGACGGTTTTGCGGGGAGTGATACTCTCGCTTGCAGCTAGGGCAGAGAACAAATGGTGCCATGCTGGTCGCCGGGCGATCATAAGGCATAGCGCGAATAATGGTAAAACGTGGGCCGCAATGCGTGCAGTTGATAAAAGGATAACGGTAACGCCGATCTTGAGGATCGTTCATTTCCTGCAGGCATTGCGGGCAGGTTGCCGCGTCTGGAACGACATGCGTTGCCAAAGAACCGCATTCGCTGGAACGGATACTGAAGTCGCTGGGCGCGTGTAACCAGGTAAACGGCCATTGCTGGATGCGCTCGATCTGCGCTAAAGGCGGAGCCTGTTGGTGCAATACGTGTAGGAAAACCGCCAGATCAACGGGGTGGAGCAGACGAATTTCAACGCCTGCACTGTCGTTCCAAACCTCGCCGAACACGTTGAGCTGTTTGGCCAGCTGCCAAACAAAAGGTCGGAAGCCGACGCCCTGTACTTTTCCACTGACACGTAGCAGTAATCCGGGATGGGACATTGTTGATTACCTTCTGCGGGGGCTGTTGGTCGGCTCCCGAAAAACCTCTTCCTCAAGGGGGCAGTCATCCACTGCTCCCCCTGACAATCATGGGGCGTTACATCACGTCTTCAGCCGCACGGCGCAGACGGGCTTTCATGTCGCTGTAGCTCTGTTGCGCATAGTTTTCTGCCCAGTTTTGATCGGTGATCGCGTCCAGTTTTACCGCACAGTATTTGGTTTCCGGCGTTTTGGAGATCGGATCCAGATTCTCCTGGGTGAGCTCGTTACAGGCGCCAATCCACCACTGGTAGGTCATATACACCGCCCCCAGATTAATACGTGCGTTGTAGTTGGCGCGGCTGATCA
Organism: Serratia sp. CoH_134_PS_4; assembly: GCF_058190535.1. Classification (NCBI taxonomy): domain Bacteria; kingdom Pseudomonadati; phylum Pseudomonadota; class Gammaproteobacteria; order Enterobacterales; family Yersiniaceae; genus Serratia; species Serratia sp. CoH_134_PS_4. The sequence goes on along the minus strand of NZ_JBXWKI010000001.1, from coordinate 612,063 downwards.
CTCTGCCGCGGCGTGAACTGACCCACACCAATTGCTGATCGGCAATGCCCAACGCAGTAGCGTCTTGCGGATTGACCTGCACGAACCCGGGTTCATCGGCCAAGGTTTGCAGCGCAGCGCAGTTACCGGTCATTGAACGGCAAGAGTAGTGGCCGACTTCACGCACGGTACACAACACCAGTGGGTAGTCGGCATCTGGGATTTCCGCGGGTGCACGCCAGGCAGTGGCAAATAATTGGCCTTTACCGGATGGCGTGGTGAACTGGTTGCCTTGATACAGATAAGGCGTTCCCTGACTTTCCAACGTGGTACAAGGCCATTGCACATGGCCAAGCTCGCCCATTTTTTCGTACGTAGCACCGTAAAACAGCGGGCAGAGTTCACGCATTTCGTCCCAAATCTGCTGGTTATGATCGTAATGCATCGGATAACCCATTTCGGTGGCCAGCAAACTGATGATTTCCCAATCCCGTTTGACGTTGTATTGCGGCTCGATGGCTTTCTCGAAACGTTGGAACCCGCGATCGGCGCAGGAGAATACGCCGCCATGCTCACCCCACGAGGTGGACGGTAAAATCACATCGGCCTGCTCGGCGGTTTTGGTCATGAAGATGTCTTGCACCACCACAAAGTCCAGCCGCTCGAACGCGCCACGTACCAGGCTGAGATCGGCTTCTGTCTGCAACGGGTCTTCACCCATGATGTAGTAGGCTTTCACTTTGCCTTCATGGACCAAATGCGGGATTTCGGTAATGCGATAACCGACGTTGGGATCCATCCTGGCGGCGTCAATGCCCCAGGCCGCAGCGAATTTGGCACGGACGTCCGCGTCAGTTACGGCTTGATAGCCAGGGAACTCATTGGGCAGTACGCCCATGTCACAGGCACCCTGAACGTTGTTCTGCCCGCGTACCGGCCCGACGCCCACGTTGGCTCGGCCCAGATTGCCGGTAAGCAGCGCCAAGCTGGCGAGGCCTTTGACCACATCGACGGCCTGACCGAATTGCGTCACGCCCATTCCCCACATAATGGTAGCGGAAGGGGCGCTGGCGTAGGTTCGCATTGCCTGGCGGATCTGCTGGGCGGTGACGCCGGTGAGGTGTTCGACCGCTTCTGGGGCGTAGTCCGCCAACTGTTGACGGTAAGCTTCAAATCCCTCGGTGTATTTGGCCACGTAGTCGCGGTCATACAGATTTTCTTCAATCAATACATAGGCGAAGGCATTCACCAACGCCATGTTGCAGCCGTTCTTGATTTGCAAATGCTGATCTGCGATACGTGCGGTTTCAATACGGCGCGGGTCGCACACAACAATTTGTGCCCCTTTTTCTTTGGCCTTCAGCACCCGGCGCGCCACGATAGGGTGTGAATCGGCACAGTTATAACCAATGATCAGCAGACATTTGGAGTTTTCGATATCTCCTATGGAGTTGCTCATCGCGCCGTTACCCAGCGTAGCCTGCAAGCCTGCTACCGAAGGGCCGTGGCAGACACGGGCGCAACAGTCGACGTTGTTGGTGCCGATCACTGCACGGGCGAATTTCTGCATGACGTAGTTGGTTTCATTGCCCGTTCCGCGTGATGAACCGGTATGCATGATCGCACTGGCACCGTGCTTATCTTTGATCTGTTGTAGCCGTTGCGCAGTATAACGAATCGCCTCATCCCAGCTGACCGCCTCAAACTTGCCGCCTTTCTCTCGGCGAATCAGTGGCTGGCTCAGGCGAGGGGTCAAGAGTTTGGTATCGTTGAGAAAGTCCCAGCCGTAATACCCTTTCAAGCACAGCTCACCTTGATTGGTCACGCCGTCAGCTGCCTCGGCGCGGATGATTTTTCCGTTGTCGACCACCAGTTTCATTTTGCAACCTGCACCACAGTAGGGGCAGACGGTTGTGATTTTTTTCATTGGTTCAATTCCTAAAACAGTGACGACATAGTGTCGAGTGCAGCGCGACGACGTTTCTCGGCGTTCATTTCCTGCAGCATATTGCGATCAACGCAGTGCAACGCATTGGTTGGACAGGTTTCCATGCAGGCAGGGCCGCTATCTCGCCCGATGCACAGGTCGCATTTGTGGGCTTCGGCTTTTTCCGTCGTCGCACTCATCATGGCGCCGTTTTGGCGGATAACCGGGCGGGTGAGCACCTCCATTGCGCCGTAAGGGCAAGCGACAACGCAGGTTTTGCAGCCGATGCAGCGTTCTTGCATGACCAGTACCATGCCGTTGGTGCGGCTGATGGCACCATTGGGGCAAACGTTGGAGCACGGTGCGTCTTCACACTGGCGACACAGTACGGCGGTACTGACGTTGACGCCTTTGATCACATGCAAGCGCGGGGCGAAGCTGGCGGCATTTAGCGCTGAGATATCCTGGCTTTCACTGTGCGCGATCACACAGGCGATCTCGCAGGTACGGCAGCCGATACATTTTTTAGGATCGGCGATGATAAACCGGTTCATCAATAACTCCTGGATTACCCTTCATTTTGGTCAGGCAGTAGAAACATCGTGCCTTCGTTTAGGCATAAAGCATGCCAATAATTAAAATTCTTTAAAAACATGCAATTAGTGAGTTTTGGCGACATGGGCGGCGGCATATCGACATAAATGACGATATCGCGTCAGACATTCGTCACCACCAGTTGCGGATAGCCGCCCTGGTGTGGCCAGGCATGCAGCCGCTGGTGCAGCGTGGTCACCGCCTGTTGCACTGCCGCGCCGATGGGGTAGTAAAACGCCACCACTTCAGGTTGGATGCCGATAAATGTAATGTCAGGGATATCTTCACGCAGTTGGTCGATCAGGAAATTGAGCGGGAGGTTATGCGTGGTCATGATGAACATGGCGGCAATGTCTTGCTCATCGATCACTCGGGTTTCTCCCGGAGCCAGTCCCATATCGGTGGCATCGACAATCACCAATCGGTCAGGACGCAGCTCGCGGATATGGCCGATGTCATTTTCCGGCGCTGCACCGCCGTCAATCACCGTCCAACCTGCAGGCGGGTGGCTGCCACACAATTGCGCCAACAGCGGCCCGGCGCCGTCATCACCCATCATGCAGTTACCTACACACAACAGAACATCAGTCATCATGCCTCCGAACCATCAGATAAATGGCAGGCTCGTTTTCGATCGATTGCAGCAGGGCGATCAGCCGTTGGCTCCAGTCTTGCTGCTCTGCATTCATCTTCGGAGCAGCGGCATCCAAGGCAAGGGCTAACAGGTGGGTGTGACTGTTGTCGATACAGATTTCACCAAAGCGATCGACACCTTCCAGTTTGCGCCGTGCGGTACTGCCAGCCGGCAGTTGGGCCACCCACGCGTGGAAACCGGCTAACGGGCAACGGAGTTTGGCTTCCAGACAGTCAATCACCCCCAAATGGTGACCAATGGCCAGGCTGTAATAGATCACCTCTTGTGCTTTTGGCGGGGCTTTTTTCTCCTGCACAAATTTGCGGCTCAGGGAATAAAAGACCACCTGGGCCTGAGAACCGGTCATAGTCGCAACTCCCCACGCAGCACCCGTTGATAAAGACTGAGCAGGTTGCCGACAATTTCGTTCAGGCGCAGGTCGTCTTGCTGTTGCAGGTATGCGGTAACCCGTTGTTCGACTGGGAGCGCGCTGTCTGTCACCAGCAATTGCATAAAGTGGTCGGCGATTTGGCGTCCATAGCGGTAACCGGCCATCCGCCGCGCCTCCCGATCCAGCAACACTCGCAGTGGTTGAGGCAGTTCAGGGTGCAGCAAGCGTGTCGCTTCCCCCTGAGTTTCATCATGCTGGCGGCCTTTGATTTTCTGATCCAACAGACCGAGTGCCATGGCGAAACCGTAAATGGTTGCCGCGGGCGTTGGCGGGCAACCGGGGATATAAACGTCGACCGGTACGATGCGGTCGGTGCCGCCCCATACGCAGTAGAGATCGTGGAAAATACCGCCGCTGTTACCACAGGCTCCGTAAGAGATGCTGATTTTCGGATCGGGCGAGGCCTGCCAGGCGCGAATCGCAGGAATGCGCATGGCCCGCGTCACCGCGCCGGTAAACAGCAGAATGTCGGCATGGCGTGGTGAAGGAACCACTTTAATACCAAAGCGCTCAGCGTCGAATAGGGGTGAAATGGCAGCGAAAATCTCAATTTCACACCCATTGCAGCCGCCGCAATCCACCCGGTAAACGTAAGCTGAACGGCGGATATCCTTTAGCAAGGTGGATTTTAATTTGGCGATACTGTCGTCGAGAGTGATTGGCACAGGCAGGCCATTCTCATCGCGTGGACCAATCAGCGGCTGATTCATGACATGACCTCCCGGGTCAAATGACGGCCAACGTCAATACGATCGGCCTGGGTCAGGTTTTGCTGTTGTTTGCAGGCCGGGCAGGTTTCAAACTGCTGGCGACGGGCGGCTATTTCTGTACTGCTCACCCCAAGCAGCGCAATGGCATAATCAATCTCCTTTTGCGATGCATACGGCTTGCCGCATTGCCGACAATGGCAGATAGCGAAGTCGGCGTGTTCGTACAAATCCTCTTTACGCCACACCGCCAATTCGAACTGCTGCGAAAGCCGGATAGCCGCGGTCGGACAGACCTCTTCGCAGCGCGCACAGAAGATGCAACGCCCAAGAAACAGCTGCCAACGCACCGTGCCGCTGGTCAGATCGGTTGACATGGACAACGCATTAGACGGACAGGCGTTAGCGCAAGCCCCGCAGGCAATGCATTGCTGCGGGGTGTATTCAGGTTTGCCGCGGAAGTTTGGGTCGATGGTCAACGGCTGGGCCGGGTAGGCAAGGGTAGCGGGACCGGTTTTCAGTACTTTTTTAATCAATTTCAGCATGATGGGCTCCGGTTAGAACGGTTTGTTTTTCCGTTCGATGCCATAACGCTCAATCTCTTTGTACGGCACGATGACGGACTGACGTTTACGCACGTCGACGATGGTCATGCGATCGGTACAGGAGTAGCAAGGATCCAGGCTGCCGATGATCAGTGGGGCGTCAGAAACGGTATTGCCGCGCAGCATGTAACGTAGGGTGGGCCAATTGGCATAGGTCGCGGCACGGCAGCGCCAGCGGAATAATTTTTGGTTATCGCCGGTCATGCTCCAGTGGATGTCATCGCCACGCGGCGCTTCGGCAAAGCCAAGGGCAAAGCGGTGGGGAACATAGGTGAACCCGTCCACCGCCAAGGGGCCGGTTGGTAGGTTTTGCAGACCAAATTCGATGATGCCAAGCGAGTTGAAGACCTCGTGAATGCGTACCTTGAGCCGTGAATAGACATCACAGCCGTCCTCCACGCACAATTCCACCGGCAGTTTGGCATAGCCGGCAAAGGGATGATCGAGGCGAGTATCGCGACGGTGACCGCTGCCACGGATCATCGGGCCTACGTTGCTGTAGTCACGAGCGACCTGAGGATCAAGACGGCCAACGCCTCGGCTACGTTGTTCAGTATTTGGCGTACTGAGCAAGATATCGACCAAATCCACCAATTCACTGCGCATTTGCGCCGCCAGCCGTAAGGTTTGCAACATGTCGTCTTTTAAAATATCGCGACGGATGCCGCCAATCAGGTTCAAGCCGTAGGTTTTACGCGCACCGGTCAGTATCTCGGCCATTTTCATTGACTGTTCGCGTACCCGGAAGAACTGCATAAAACCAGAGTCAAAACCGACAAAGTGGCAGGCCAGCCCCAAATTCAGAAGATGGCTGTGCAAGCGCTCCACCTCCAGCAGGATCGACCGGATCATCTGGGCGCGTTCCGGTACCTGAATACCCATCGCGTTCTCTACCGAACTGGTGTATGCCACGCTGTGAGTAAAACCGCAAATGCCGCACACCCGGTCTGACAGGAAAGTCACTTCGTTGTAACCCATGCGGGTTTCGGCCAATTTCTCCATCCCACGGTGTACGTAGAACAGACGGTAATCGGCATCGATGATGTCTTCACCGTCGACGAACAGCCGAAAATGGCCGGGTTCATCCGAGGTGATATGCAAAGGGCCGATCGGCACCACGTTGGCTTTGGCACCTGCCAGGCTCTCAAACGGGTAGGTTTCCACGTCGGTGGTGGGCGCGGGGCGCTGGCGATAGTCCATGGCGTCTTTGCGCAGAGGGTAGAGATCGTCCGGCCAGTCGTCCGGCAGGACCAGTCTGCGCTCATCCGGCAGGCCTATTGGGCGCAGGCCGTACATGTCGCGCACTTCGCGCTCTCCCCAGACCGCCGCAGGAACCCGTGGTGTCACAGAAGGGAACTCCAGTGTCTGGGCGTCTACCTCGGCACGTACCGTGATCCAGCAGGGGGTGTCTTTTTCCATCGACAGCACGTAATACAATGCGTAATTACCGCACAGCGTACGTTCGTCGTTGCCAAACAGCACTGACAACCAGCCGCCTTGCTGGTAGTACAGCCATTCCACCACGTCCGGCAGTGCGTTGAGTTTCACGGTGACCGTCAACTGATCGGCCGTTTGCCACTCGGCAGCCAGCATGGCAGCAGGGAAATGTTGCTGCAATGCCGCCAGGTAGTGTTGGCCTTGATGTTCGTTAGTCATTATTGCCTCTGTCATGATTCATTCAGTTGACGACCAGCCAGGAAACCAGCGCCAGAAATGCCAGTCCAAAACCCGTCCAGGTGGTATAAGCGGTTTTCAAGAAACGCAAACGCGCCACGCTGTTTTCGATAACCGCAATCAGTGCCACAGCACACAGCAACTTGAGCAGCGCCAGTACCAGCCCCATCAACAGTTGCGAAGCGCTGAGTTCCGCTGCTTGTCCCCAGGGGAGGAAAACACCAAGGAACAGCTGTAGCACCACCAGTTGTTTAAGGCTGATGCCCCATTTCACAATGCCGAGTTCAACACCGGAATATTCCGTCAGCGGGCCTTCCTGCAGCTCTTGTTCCGCTTCAGCCATATCGAACGGCAATTTTCCCATTTCAATGTAGGTCGCGAATGCACAGGCCAAGCCGGCCAACAACAGGGGTAGCCCGGCGTGATGCGGCAAAGCCAACATGCTCTGCGCTATCGCGCTAAGTTGGGTGGAGCCCCCAACCAATGCCGCTACCCATAAACCGAGCAACAAAATGGGTTCAACCAAAATGCCTAATACGGCTTCCCGGCTGGCACCGATGGCAGTAAAGGTGCTGCCGGTATCCAGCCCGGCAATGGCAAACACAAAGCGCACCGCGGCAAACAGATAGATCAGCGTGATCACGTCGCCAATAGCGGGCAGCGGTGATGTCGTGGTCAGCATTGGCAGCGCACAGGAGATGGCCAGCAAGGTGCCGGTGAGCAAATACGGCATGGCATGAAAGGCCAGGCCGGACGCTGCCGGTGCTATGCTCTGGCGCTTGAGTAATTTGGCGATGTCCCGGTATTCCTGTAAGACACCGGGACCGCAACGGCTATGGATACGCGCACGCAGTACTCGACTGATTCCGGCAAACAGCGGGGAAATAGCCAGTAACAGCAGCGCTTGCACCAGACCAAGTAACAGGCTGGGATAAGTCATTTCATCTCCTCAGGCAAAAACCACGACCAACAGCGTCGCAAGCTCCACTGCGGCCAGGCCACGGCAGAAGGTAACGAATTTGTTACGGTGTAACTGATCGCTTATCGTTTTCGGCACCCAGCGGCGCAGTTGATAGAGCGGGGCAAACATCACCCGCAGCGGTTGAGCAAATCCGGTGGCCGTGATCACCATGGCATCCTCATGCCCATAACCACAGGCCCAGGCTTGACCCTGTGTGCGACGAGGCTGGCGACGAGTCTGGTAACGTGCCGCAATCAGCAACGGCAACAACGGCATTGCCAGCAATAAAATGGCGATCAGCGGAGTGGAAACCAGCGTCTCTGTTACGGAGACGCTGTGTTCTGGCATAGTGCCAATCAAGCGGGTAAACAGCGGGACAATCCAGAGTGCCCCCAGGCCGCATAGCAAACACAGTAATGCAGGCACGACATGGCTTAGCGTCAGCCACACGTTGGCCTGAACAGCATTCGCGGCAGCGTCGCTGCGCGGAGCTCCCAGGCAAGCCACACCAAACACCTTGCTGACGCACATCACCGCAAGTGCGCCGGTGAGGGCTAACGCCACCGCCAGCAGCGGACCCACCAGATGCCCGATAAAGCCCGGTGCGGCGCTGAAATGGAAAAGCCCTTGGTAGATCAACCATTCACTGGCGAAACCGTTCAGGGGTGGCAACGCCGCCATCGACACCAAACCAATCAAGAGAGAAACGGCGGTCCAGGGCATCAGCCGGGCTAAGCCCCCCATTTTTTCCATGTCTTTCAGGCCGGTTTGTTGCTCAATAGCGCCTGCAGCCAGTAACAATGCACTTTTGAACAGGCTGTGATTGAGCAAGTGGAACAAGCCCCCCACCAAAGCAAACGCCGTCAACAGAGGCTGTTGCAGTGCCATACCGACCATAGCGCCACCAATCCCCAGCAGAATGATGCCGATGTTCTCGAGCGTGTGATAAGCCAATAAGCGACGCAAATCGTGTTCCATCAACGCATACAGCCCGCCAAAAAACGCAGTCCCGGCAGCAAGCAGCAACACCAGCAAGCCCCACCACAGTGGCGGAGTGCCCAGCAGATCCAACCCGACTTTCAAAATACCCAGCAAACCGACTTTCATCAGCGCGCAGGAAAACAACGTGGCGGCAGAGGCAGGCGAGCTGCTATGGGATTGAGGTACCCAGGCATGTAACGGCATCACTCCGGCAAAGATGCCAAACCCGGCAAGTGCCAACAGGAACACGCCATTACGCAGTGCGTCTGGCAATGGCGTAGCGCGAATTACGCTAAATACCGAACTGTGGCTATGGGCATAAATCAGGGTGAACGCGATAACCAATAGCAGCGAGCCTAATCGCATCAGTAAGAACTGGTTATGCCCGGCACGCAGGCTTTTGGCTCCCGGGGAATGGGCAACCAGAAAGTAGCCGCACAACGCCGCCAGTTCCAACAGTAAAAGCAGAGCAATGGCATTATCGGCCATCACTGCGGCGCTTAATGCCGCCAACATCAGATTGGTCAGCCCGCCAATTCGTCCACGCGCGCGCGGGTTTAACCTGTGTATGTACCCCGCGTGATATAGCGCGGTAAAGACACCGCTAAGGGCAATCACCAGCAGTAGCAGTGCGTTAGGGCCACTGATTTCCACGGCATAATGCAGCCAGGGTAATCGGGCGCTGTGCAGTGGCGTAAACAACATGGATAAGGCCGCCAACAATGCGGCGAGAGCGCACAACAAAGTGCCGCCACTGAGCGGCCTGCTAGCCGATGCCCAGGGCGAGGTTAGCCAGCTCAACAACGCACAAAGCACGTATCCCCCGAATGCCAATGTCAGTAGCAACAATGGATCGGGCGCAATGGTATACATCATCAATTCGGCTCCTTGCGGAAGTCAGGGGCAGCAACGAACGGCAACTCGGCGCTGAGTGCCTGCATGGCGTTACGTCTTTTTTGTTCGCTCGCGAGTCGCACGTCACGGTCAGTCACCAAGCGGATGGCCTGAGTGGGGCAAGTGCGGATACACGCGGGGCCATCTGCGCTGAAATCGCAGAGATCGCACTTCACCGCCACAGCCCGGACGCCGGGCAGGCAGTCAAGAAAAGCACTAATGGGGCGTGGCGCTGTGGCAGCGGGTAGCGCAAGCGGCGTATTGCAATCTGCAGGTATCGCCAGCGGGGTACTACCACCAAAACCAATAGCCCCGAATGGGCAGGCAATGCCGCAAAGCTTGCAACTGATACACAGGCTTTCGTTCAGTGAGATGGCGTCATCCTGATGGCGAATCGCGTTGACTGGGCAGACTTGTGCACAGGGCGCATCTTCGCATTGATGACACATCACGGGGGCCGAATCGCGGGCACTGCGTATTACCTGCAAGCGGGGTAATGCCTGCAAGCCGTATTGCCGGTGTTCCGCAGAGCAACTTGCCATACAGGTATTGCAGCCAATACACAATTTAGGGTCCGCAATAATAAAGCGGTTCATGCACACTCCTTGCTTCGTCATTTATGACGACATCGTCAGTAAAAAATGACGTTTCGACAGTTTTCCGTCAGTGATTAACGCCGACAGTCAGACGGGTAAGGTTATTTTTTTCAGTGCGTCATGAATGGCACATCCATCATGAAGGGAGTCGAACAGGCATTGATAAATAATGGCGATCTTATCCAGATAATGTTCAAAAACTGCCTGTGTATCACGATTGCTTATTATTTCGTCGACATTGCCGTTTTCATCCAGGGTAGCATGTGCAAAAGCGGCAAAATTCTCCGGTTCATGCGCCGTCGCCAAATTAATGCGGTAGCAAATGTCTCGGCTGTAAAATCCCTCACTTAATTGAATACTAACGGTAAAGTGGTTGAACAAGACAAAGCGTAGGTCGTCCTCCTTTCCGTAGGTAAACTGATGATTAATCTTCTTTTTAGTGGTGGTGACCGCTTTAATTAATGTGCTGTGATAGGTTTGCCATTGCGCCATCAGGCGGTTGCTTTTGCTGGCGATATAATCGGCCTGGCTGGTTACTTCACTGATTGTACTCATTGTCCTCACTCAACATTAATGGTCATTGTCGAAACAGCTCTGGGTCAACGAGTTAAAGCATAAAGTGTGCCAAAGCTTCGAGTTATTCATTTATCCCTTTAACTTCAACCTGTAGCGTTAAATTAAATACCCGGTCTTTCAGAGGAGGGTTTATGTAATTGCTGCCGATGACATGACGATCGACAAATATGTCAATTTCGGTTTGGCATCATATTTGCAATGTTATTACTACGACGCGTTTTATCACCCTTGGCGGAGACCGGATGCACGAAATAACCTTGTGCCAACATGCGATGGAAATAATGCAGCAACAGGCTCGCCTGCATCATGCGCAACGTATTACTGCGGTGTGGTTCGAAATTGGCGCATTTTCTTGCGTGGAAGCGGAGTCTTTGCGCTTCTGTTTCGACATGGTGTGTCGAGACACCTTGGCTGAAGGCTGCGAGTTGCATCTGATAGAGCAACGTGCGCAGTCCTGGTGTCATGACTGCCAGCGCGATGTCCAGTTGCTGATGCCACAGGTCTTGGTCTGCCCGCACTGTGCCGGGCGAAACCTGCGTGTGGCGGCCGATGATGGCTTACACATAAAACGCCTGGAAATTGAATAGACAACATGCCCAAAGAAGAGAAAGGGTCTAGGAGGACGAACATGTGCAGTACCTGCGGTTGTGCCCACGGTGAACTGACGATTGAAGGGGAAGTAAAAGTCCCATTCCGTCCGCAACGGAATAGGCAAGGCGATTTGCATTATGGCTTGGGGCTGGCAGGCACCCATGCGCCGGGCATCAGCCAGCGCCGCATGCTGGAAATCGAAACCCGGGTGTTGGATAAAAACGATCGCCTGGCAGAGCGTAATCGTCAGTATTTCACCGAACAACATATCCTGGCGTTGAATCTGGTTTCCAGCCCCGGATCAGGCAAAACCACACTGCTGACAGAAACGTTGTTGCGGCTACGTGGCCATCATACTTGCGCGGTGGTGGAGGGAGACCAGCAAACCACCAACGATGCTGAACGCATTCGCGCGACCGGCGTCCCGGCAATTCAGGTCAATACCGGCAAAGGCTGTCATCTGGACGCACAAATGGTGCATGAAGCCACCCAGCGTTTAGGGTTGAAACCCGGCAGCCTGCTGTTTATCGAAAACGTCGGTAACCTGGTTTGTCCGGCCAGTTTTGATCTTGGCGAACGCCATAAGGTGGCAGTGCTCTCGGTTACCGAAGGGGAAGACAAACCCCTCAAGTACCCGCATATGTTTGCCGCCGCACGTTTGATGATCGTGAACAAAATCGATCTGCTGCCGTATTTGAAATTCGATTTGGCGGCCTGTATCGACAATGCCCGTCAGGTCAATCCCGCCATTGAGGTGATAACCCTGTCGGCAACCCACGGTGAAGGGATGGAACACTGGCTGGCTTGGCTGGAGAAAGAGTTATGTGTATAGGCATTCCCGGGCAAATCGTGGCGTTGGATGAAAACCAGCCCCAACATGCCTGGGCCGACGTCTGCGGTGTGCAGCGTGAAGTGAATATTGCGTTGGTACGTAAAGATGATGAACCCAGAGAAGCGATGATCGGCTGCTGGGTATTGATCCACGTAGGGTTCGCGATGAGCCGACTTGATCGGCACGAAGCCGAAGAGATGTTGGCGGCGCTGCACGCGATGGGCGAAGTAGAAGAGGATGTGGCGCTGTTTTTAGCGGGGGAAGGCCAGCATGCATTACGTTGACGAATTCCGCGATCCGCACCGGGTAAAATCGCTGCTTCAGCATATCAGGCACCGCGCTGCCCAGTTGTCTTTTACCACCGAACGACCGCTGCAAATCATGGAAGTGTGTGGGGGACATACTCATGCCATTTTCCGTTTTGGCCTGGATAAGTTGCTACCGCCCAACATTGAGTTTATCCACGGCCCGGGTTGCCCGGTGTGCGTGTTGCCGATGGGGCGCATAGACGCCTGCTGTGAAATCGCCGAGCACCCGGAGGTCATCTTTTGCACCTTCGGCGATGCGCTACGGGTACCGGGCAAACAGGGTTCATTGTTGCAGGCCCGTGAACGCGGGGCCGATGTACGGGTGGTTTACTCCCCATTGGATGCACTGGCACTGGCAAGACAAAACGCACACCGGCAGGTGGTGTTCTTTGCCCTTGGTTTTGAAACCACCATGCCGGTTACGGCGATAACCCTGCAGCAGGCCCGACAGGAAGGCCAACGCAACTTTAGCGTATTTTGCCAGCACATCAGTCTGATCCCGACGCTACGCAGCCTGTTGCAACAGCCAGATGTGCGTATCGACGGTTTTCTGGCACCCGGCCATGTCAGCATGGTGATCGGTACCGAACCTTACGATTTTATCAGCCAGCAGTACCGCAAACCATTGGTCGTGGCCGGTTTTGAACCGCTGGATATCTTGCAGGGAGTAATGATGCTGGTTGAGCAATTCCTTCAACAGCAGAGCCGGACCGAAAATCAATACCGACGCGTGGTACCGGAGCAAGGAAACCCGCTGGCTCAGCAAGCTATGAGTGAAGTGTTTGTGCTGGGTGGTGGGAGTGAATGGCGAGGCCTTGGCACCATTGCCAATTCCGGCATTGCCTTAACCCCCGTCTATAGCGCCTTTGATGCAGAGCGCCGTTTTCAACCGCAATATCGGCAGGTGGCAGATGATCCTCATGCTCGCTGCGGGGATGTGCTCACCGGGCGTTGCAAACCGCGGGATTGCCCCATGTTTGGCCGCGGCTGTACACCACAAAATGCTTTTGGTGCCCTGATGGTGTCTTCAGAAGGTGCCTGCGCCGCTTGGTATCAATACCGCCGTGAAACAGAGGAGACTCCGGCATGAATAACGTCATTACTCTGGCTCACGGTAGCGGCGGCACAGCGATGCAGCAGTTATTGGATACGCTTTTCCTGCCCGCTTTCGCCAACCCGCTATTGGATCAGCGTGAAGATCAGGCTCGGCTAAGTCTGGCGGGGTTAACGCAGCAGGGCGATCGACTGGCGTTTACCACCGACAGCTACGTCATTGATCCTATTTTCTTTCCGGGTGGGGATATCGGCAAACTGGCCGTCTGCGGCACGGCGAACGATCTGGCGGTGAGCGGCGCCCGGCCAGGCTATCTTTCCTGCGGTTTTATCCTCGAAGAGGGCTTACCCCTGGTCGATTTACAGCGGGTGGTTGCTTCTATGGCCGCGACCGCTCAGCAGGCCGGTATGCGTATCGTGACCGGGGATACTAAGGTGGTGCAACGTGGCGCTGCTGACAAAGTGTTTATCAATACTGCCGGTATCGGCGTGATCCCGAACGATCTGAATTGGGCTGCTCAAAATATCCAGGCAGGAGACGTCATCATTGTTAGCGGTACGTTAGGTGACCATGGGGCGACTATCCTCAATTTGCGGGAAAATCTGGGAATGTCGTTGGATGTTATCAGCGATTGTGCCGTGTTAACCCCTTTAATCTCACCGCTGCGCGCCATCAATGGCGTGCGGGCACTCCGTGATGCTACCCGCGGCGGCGTGAACGCCATTCTGCATGAGTTTGCTCGTGCAGCACATGTCGGTATTGAGGTTGAAGAGCGTCTATTGCCGGTAGCCCCGGCGGTGCGAGGGATCTGTGAATTGCTGGGGCTGGACGCTATCAATTTTGCCAATGAGGGAAAACTGGTCGTGGTTGCCGCGCCAGAGGCTGAACACGCGGTTCTGACCGCATTGCAGGCGCATCCCTTGGGCACCGCCGCGGCGGTAATTGGCCGTGTGACAGGTGGGCGGCAAGTGAGGATGCAGGGTGCTTACGGCATCAGCCGTTTACTGGATTTGCCCCATGCCGAACCTTTGCCGCGCATTTGTTGATCCTGTCGGGGGAGAACGCCGTCGCTCAGCGTTACACTTTGCGACGTGACTCACACAAATCATCATCGCGACTCAGGCAAGTGATAAACAATGTCGAATGCACAATTAGAAAAACAAGCGCTACTTGAAATTACCCGCACGTTACTCAGTCAACACAGCTTCACTGATTTACTGATGCAATTGCGTCAGGTGTTGCAACGCCTGCAGTTGGCGGAACATGTGACGCTGGTGTTGTTTGATCCGCACAGTGAGCGGGTGAGTTTTTACGGTTTGGATGCCCGTCGGCAACCGCTGAACTACCAGGATGAGACTCTGTTGGCCAATGGGCCGGTCAGTCGGCTACGGCAGAGTCCCTTACCGCAGTGTTGGCAGAGCGATGACCTACACGCCCGTTACCCGCAAATCGGCGCACTGGCGCTGTATCCCCCCTTTAGCCAGTACTGTCTGATGCCGCTGCATGCAGGCGGTACCCTCATCGGCGGGTGTGAACTGCTGCACGCTAACCCACAGCCTTTCAGTGATAGCAGTCTGGTGCAACTGCAGACACTGATGGAGTTGGTTGCACTGGCAACTGAGCAGCTCACGTTACGCAAAGAAGCGGAAGCGCAGCAACGTCAGTTACGCCATGAGCGAGATGACTACCGTATTTTGGTCGACGTCACCAACGCAGTGCTGTCGAAGCTTGATCTGGACGATTTGATCGGCGAGATCTCCACGGAAATTCACCGCTTTTTCAAAATTGATGCCATCAGTATGGTGCTGTACGTAGATAAAACAGAACAGGTAACCATTTACTCCACCCATTATTTGCAAGACGACGTCGTTGAACGGCAGCAATACAGCGTCCCATTGGCAGGCACGTTATCGGAACAGGTAATGCAAAGTGGCGAAATGCTGCTGTTGAATCTGAGGCATTCCGATCGCCTGGCGGCGTATGAACGCCAGCTGTTCGATCTGTGGCATGACCAAATTCAAACGCTCTGCGTGCTGCCATTGGTGTTTGGCAAAAAGACCCTGGGCGTTCTGAAACTGGCGCAGTGTCAACCGGACAATTTTAACGCTGCCAATTTGCGGGTGTTGCAACAGATTGCCGAACGTATTGCTATTGCGGTTGATAACGCACTGGCGTACCAGGAGATCAACCGGCTTAAAGAGAGCCTGGTGCATGAAAACCTCTATCTGACCGAGCAGATTAACGGCAACAACCCGGATTTCGGTGAGATTGTCGGACGCAGCGTCGTGATGTCTGCGGTGCTAAAACAGGTCGAAATGGTGGCTAAAAGCGACTGTTCGGTGTTGATCCTGGGTGAAACCGGCACCGGTAAAGAACTTATCGCTCGCGCTATCCACAATTTGAGCGAGCGTCGCGACCAACGCATGGTGAAAATGAATTGTGCCGTGATGCCAACAGGGTTGCTGGAAAGTGATCTGTTCGGCCATGAAAAGGGCTCGTTCACGGGAGCGACGAACCAACGAATGGGGCGTTTTGAACTGGCGGACAAAGGTACCTTGTTTCTGGATGAAGTCGGTGAAATTCCCGTTGAACTGCAACCTAAGTTACTGCGGGTATTGCAGGAAAGGGAGTTTGAGCGAGTAGGTGGCAACAAAGTGATTTCGGTCGATGTGCGTTTGATTGCGGCAACCAACCGTGATTTGCAGCAAATGGTGGCCGACCGCGAATTCCGTAGCGATCTTTTCTACCGACTGAACGTGTTCCCTATCGTTATTCCCCCGCTTCGGGAGCGGCCCGAAGACATTCCCCAATTGGTGAAATTCCTGACCTATAAAATCGCGCGTCGGATGAAACGCACGATCGATAGCATTCCAGCGGAGACGCTGCGTTTGCTGAGCCAAATGCCGTGGCCAGGTAATGTGCGCGAGCTGGAGAATGTCATCGAGCGCGCGGTGTTACTGACGCACGGCACGGTGCTTAATCTGCAACTGCCGGAAATTCAGTATCCCGTGCCTTCGATGGCGTTACCCCTCCCTACGCCGGAACCCAGTCAGCCTGGAGAAGACGAGCGTCAGCGGATTATCCGCGTGCTGAAGGAAACCAATGGCGTGGTCGCCGGCCCGCGGGGCGCTGCGCAGCGATTGGGTCTGAAGCGAACCACATTGCTTTCACGGATGAAAAAATGGGGCATTTTGGTCAAGTAAGGGGGAGGTAAATAAAAGGCCAGAGCCCGGTTGAATATCGGACTCTGGCCCCGTCATGCACTTACCCTTGGCCGTTCAGTTTTGTTTCCTCGGGCCTTTGCTTGCGCAGTAAATGCAACAGTAAGGACACGCGTCGCTCTGTCCGTTCCGGGCTATCCGGTGGCAAGTTATAACGTAAGCTATAACGCTCGTTTTTCTCATTGACGAATTCGATGAGAAGCACGGGGACCGAAGCCCCGACGACGTGTTGATAGTTCAATGAGATAGATGACAGGTCTCTTTTCATGAAAATACCCATGATCCATCAGCTCACAACGAGGGGGCGACGAGTTGACACAGCAATCCGTCCGATACCAAAGCTCAGTGCGGCACCCAATAACAGTATCAGTAAGGAACTCCATGCGGCACGGGACACTTGCTTGGCCGCCACGTCCGCAGCTTCACGCGCTTTCTGCTCTGCCTGAGCCTTAAGTTTTTCGACTTTTTGCACCGCCTGCTGATATGCCTGGGCGTAATTATCAACGATTTGAGTCGCTTCGGCGCGGCTCTTACCGGTACGTGCAGCAACGATGTTCACCAACGCATCTTTATCCGCCGCGTTCAAAGCAGGTTCGCCGGATTGTTTAACGCGTTCGAACCATTGTTTAAGCTCTGTCGCGGCCTGCGTTGGATCGGTGGTGGCATCAGTGGCTGATTGCTTGCCGTCCGTTGCTGCCTGTTCGGTTTTTTGCGTCAGCGTCGATGGATCTAATTCAGGCTTACCTGTTTGCTTGAGTGTGGTGGTCAACTGATCCTCCAAATCCCCCCAGTCCAGGCTAATACCTTTCTTATCAAGTTGCTGCTTGACGCTATCACCAATACCCGGTGCGGCTGCCGCAAGGCCATTGCCCGCCAGCGATAACCCTTTACCCACGGCGTTTCCGGCCAAACCGACAACGCCGCTCGCCAACGAAACCACCAACCAGGTCGTCAGCAATGTGGTCACCGCCCAGCTCAACAAGCCGTGCAAGCCGCCACGATCAGGTGCGGTTCGGCCAGCGATAAATGCCCCCGCAGCTAGCGAGATCAGCGTGGAGACAAAGAGCCAAATCCCGGTCCCTACACCGAAGCCGCTTAACGGGTTGCCTTCATGCATCGGGTCCACGGCAGATGCGCCAACAGCGGTACCCAGGACGCTTAATATTAAATAGGTCACCAGCGCCATGGCACTCCCGGCCAATATTGAGCCCCATGAAACGTGAAACGCAAAGCGATTGGATTCATAGACAGTGGTCATTGTTCTTCCTTATATTTACTGGACAAGTGGTTGTACGCGCAGCATCCACCGCGCCGACAGAATCAGTCTGCCGCTGTGCACCATCGATCGTCCCGGTTCATTTGCACTGCTAAACCTAGTGCATTCACACCCCGCGAATGCATGACTTACGCACTATGCTGATCCTGAAGTCGCGTAATTTACAGGAGCTCCGATCGCCGCTCGGCGGCCCGGGACCTTTCGTATTTTGGAGAAAACATGAGCCAGGCCGTACTCGCCAGCGAAACTAACCGTAGCCAATTACAACAGATCATCTCAGGGCTGACCGAAGGGGTGATGTTGATTGAAATCGACCAGACTATTCTTTGGGCTAATGAAGCCGCGCTAAGCATGCATGGATTGAGTCATCTGAGTGAACTGGGGGCAAATGCCCGAGAGTACGCTGAACGTTTTGCCCTGCGGTATCGCAACAATCATCCGTTAACGGCGGATCAATACCCGATCAGCCGGGTTGCCAAGGGGGAGGCGTTTAGCGATGTGCTGGTGGAGGTGAAACCCACCACGGAGCCAGACTTCATTTGGGTTCACCGGTTACGCAGCCTGATTATCACCGACAGCCAAGGGCAGCCCGAGTTGCTGGTGTTGATCTTGAGCGATGCCACTGAATGGGCGAGTGCGGAGGAGCGTTTTGAAAAAACGTTCAACGCCAATCCCGCACCCGCCGTGATCTGCAGCCTGAGCGATCTGCGTTACATTAAGGTCAACCAGGGGTTTCTCGACATGACCGGCTATAGCCGCGACCAGGTCATGGGCAACTCGGTCTACGCATTGGATGTACTGGAGCAGGCAGAGCATAAAGAGCAAGCCGTACAGCGCCTGATTGACGGGGAAACCATTCCGCAGATGCAAGCAGAGCTGAAATTACCGGAGGGGGGAACCAAGCTGGTCATCGTCGCCGGTCAGCCGTTAGACGTTAATGAAAAAGAGTGCATGCTGTTTACCTTTACCGATCTGGAGCCCCGGCGTAAGGCAGAGTCAGCCTTGCGTGAGAGCGAAGAGCGATTTGCCAAATCCTTTCGCTTGAGCCCGGTTCCCACGCTGGTATGCACGGCTGACAAACAGCAGGTGTTGGATATCAATGAAGCCTTTATGAAGACCACCGGATATGCCGCTGAGGAGCTCATCGGTAAGTCGGTCGACGACATCAATTTTTTTGACGGGCAAGGGGAGTGCCAGCGCTTGTTTGCCGCGTTGGGGAAAACCGGCAACGTCGAGAGTCAGGATTTCAAAATCCGGAAAAAGGGCAATGATGTGATCGATTGTGTGGTCTCAGCCGATGCGGTGAGTATTCAGGATGCCCCTTGTTACCTGCTTGTGCTGATGGACATTACTGAGCGTAAGCGTTCAGAGCTTGAATTGGTCGTGGCTATCGAGGAGGTGATGCAAGATGCGTCCTGGTTCAGCCAAACCCTGCTTGAGAAACTGGCCAATGTAAAAAGCATCAACAAGCCCAATCTTTCAGGGTTTTCCTTTACCGATCTTACCGCCCGCGAGCGCGATGTATTGGGGTTAATCTGTGAAGGTTTGCCGGACAAGAAAATCGCGACCCGGCTCAATCTTGCCCCCAATACCGTACGCAATCACGTGGCTACGGTGTATTCCAAACTTGACGTGCATAGCCGCAGCGAAGCTATCGTTTGGGCCAGAGAGCGGGGGCTGTTTGCGGGTGAACGGCAGCCTAAAAACGGCAAATAGGGTGCAAATGGACTAGTTCTTCCCATGCAAACTGGCCTTATGAACCCGTGATTTGCGGCTTAACATTGAGGACAAGTCACGGCATCTGTCTCTACCGATGCCGAAGCTGACCTAACCTCAGGAGAGCATAATGAACAGCGATAAGATCAATGGTGTTATGGACAAAGTTGTGGGTAAAGCACAAGAAGTGGCGGGTGACGTGACGGGCGACGAGCAGTTACAAGCCGAAGGAACCACCCGTTACGTTGCTGGTGCAGTGCAAGAAAAATACGGTGATGCTCTGAACTGCATCAGTGATGCCGTCAGGAAGAAGCCGCTCGCTACCGTTGCTATCTTTGCCGGCGTGAGTTTACTGGCTGGCCTGCTGTTACGTCGCCGTTAAGACAGGTTTAACTTCTGATATCGCCCGCATTTCGCGGGCGAACTGCTTCAAAATGGGCGGGTCATTGACAGCCTGACTTATTCATCGCCTTTCGCCCCGCAGTCATCTTTGTCCGCTATCCTTCCCTGAACAGAACCAAAACCATCTTGGGCTCTGTTTTGCGTCTGGCGCATACGTCCTATATATTTATTCATAGGCCCTGAGGCCGTTAGGGAATAGTGATTCTTGATCCAACTAGTCACCGATTACTAGGAAGCTATCATGCATAAAAGAACACTGGCGACATTGCACTACGAGAATATGCCTTACGACGGGGTGTACTACCATATCTTAAAACGTGAGGCGCAAGGGCACACGGCGCTGTTGAAACTTGATGCTGGCAGTAAGCAGTCGGCCCGTATGCATCCGGGCTGGGTTAAATTGATGGTCCTGTCCGGTGAGCTCAACGTTGGGGACCAGACTTTGCAGTCTCATGAAATGTTGATGATCCCGGCCAAAACCGCGTATACGGTAGAAGCGATAACGGAAGTGTTCTGTCTGGCGATATCTGAACTCGATGGGGTAGAACTGGCTCGTTAAAGAGTGTACTTATCAGATTGGCCTGGTGGGTGTCATGGGCTTATCTGGTGGAATTCCCCGTCAAGCCGCGGGGAGTTCTGATTTACGCTGGAAAACGGCCTGGGCTCAACAAAGGCATCCCTTTTTACCTGCTGAGATCTATCTGGCGCAGTTTTCTGAAACGATATCCCCCATCTTGCGTATCCCGTTGCTTTCAGAACATCACCCTGTCCTTGTCTCTCACTGCAACGCCTTGAATGATCAGGCAGGGGATATAAAACACGTAAGTGACCAAATAACCATTTGGTCACTCGTTGCGGATCGACGCTTACCAAGATAAGCTATACAGATGAATGAAAAAATGAATACACCACAGACGCGGGGCCCTTCGGACCACAGTGTTCGCGATCAGGTCGTGGCAGCCGCTACCGAATACTTCGGGCACTACGGTTATGAAAAAACCACGGTGTCCGATCTGGCCAAAGCGATCGGCTTTTCGAAGGCTTACATCTACAAATTCTTTGAATCCAAACAGGCCATTGGCGAGGTGATCTGTTCTAATCGCCTGGCGATGATTATGGCGCTGGTGGACTCAGCCATAGCCGATTCGCCAACCGCGTCAGAGAAGCTAAGACGCTTGTTCAAGGCGCTGTCGGAGACCAGTAGCGACTTATTCTTCCATGACAGAAAACTCTATGATATCGCCGCCGTCGCCGCACGCGATCAATGGCCTTCGGTGAAAGCACATCAAACTCATCTGCTGCAAATCATCCAACAGATCCTCCGCGAAGGGCGTGAGTCCGGAGAGTTTGAACGCAAGACCCCGATGGACGAGGCTGCCAGTGCGATTTATCTGGTGATGTGTCCCTATATCAACCCCGTACAGCTGCAATACAACCTGGAAACCGCCGGGGAAGCCGCGGTACTGTTGTCGGGCCTGATATTGCGCAGTTTGTCGCCTTAACATGAATGGTGACCATTGACTTAATTGGTCACTAGTCGCAGAATGCGGTTCTTGTCCTGTCAATGACGTAAGGGAACCCCATGCTCCGGCTCAGACCTGCCACTATTGGCGCTTGCCTGTTACCCCTGGCCTTGGTGGCCTGTGATAACGTATCAACCGTCGACGATCCGCGAAATAAGCCGCCGCTAGTGAGGGCGGCTGTGGTAGAAAATGCGGTCGACATCTCCCGTGCATTCACCGGCGTCGTGGTCGCCCGAACCCAAAGTGACTTGGGATTCCGTGTCTCTGGCAAAATACTTGAGCGTCTGGTCGATACCGGCCAGTCCGTCAAACGCGGCCAGCCGCTGATGCGGCTGGATCCGGTTGATCTTGGTTTGCAGGCGCGGGCACAGCAACAAGCGGTGGCTGCCGCACGGGCGCAGGCTCGGCAGGCGACGGCCGATGAGGCTCGCTATCGCGGGCTGGTCACAACCGGCGCAGTTTCGGCGTCGGCCTATGATCAGATCAAGGCGGCGGCGGATACCGCAAAGGCACAACTCAGTGCCGCAGAAGCGCAGGCAGATGTAGCCCGGAATGCGTCCGAGTATGCCGTTTTGCTGGCTGACGCCGATGGCGTGGTGGTGGACACGCTGGCCGAGCCAGGACAAGTTGTCAGTGCTGGGCAAGCCGTGGTGCGACTGGCGCGTGCGGGGCAACGCGAAGCCATAGTGCATCTACCGGAAAACTTGCGTCCGGCCATCGGCAGCGTGGCTATGGCCCGTCTGTATGGGCGCGACACGGGAGCGGTACCTTCAACATTACGCCTGCTTTCTGATGCAGCCGATGCTTCAACACGGACGTTCGAGGCCAGGTATGTACTTAACGGCCCGCTGGCAGGGGCCCCCTTAGGTTCAACCGTCACCCTTGATATCGCCAAAAACGAAAGCACCGCGCCACTGCTGCAGATCCCCATTGCCGCACTGTTTGATCCCGGTAAGGGTACCGGCGTATGGGTTATTGCCGGTCAGCAGGCGGCTGTCGCCTGGCACCCCATACAGGTTCTGAGCATCAGCGACGATGTCGCCAAGGTTGCCGGCAATCTTAAGGCGGGTGATCAGGTTGTGGCATTGGGTGCCCATTTGCTGCGCGACGGTGAACAGGTCAGGGTGGCACCCGTTTTGCCAGGAGCCGCTCATGAGTGAAGGGCGTTTCAATCTCTCGGCACTTGCCGTTCGCGAACGTGCCATTACGCTGTTTCTGATTCTTCTTATCGCGGTAGCCGGTGTTCTTGCGTTCTTTGAGTTGGGACGGGCGGAGGATCCCCCCTTTACGGTTAAACAGATGACGGTCATCACTGCATGGCCGGGCGCGACCGCGCAGGAAATGCAGGATCAGGTCGCCGAACCGCTCGAAAAACGGATGCAAGAGCTGAAGTGGTATGACCGCACCGAGACTTATACCCGCCCCGGTCTGGCTTTCACTATGGTGTCATTGGCAGACAAAACACCGCCTGCCGAGGTGCAGGAAGCCTTCTATCAGGCGCGCAAGAAGCTGGGTGACGAAGCTAAAAACTTACCTGCCGGCGTCATTGGGCCGATGGTCAATGACGAGTTCTCTGACGTAACCTTTGCGCTGTTTGCTTTAAAAGCCAAAGGGGAACCGCAACGTCTGTTGGTCCGTGATGCGGAGTCCTTGCGCCAACGTTTACTCCATGTACCTGGCGTGAAGAAGGTCAACATCATCGGGGAGCAGGCCGAGCGCATCTTCGTTTCATTTTCCCACGATCGGCTCGCCACGCTAGGGGTTACCCCACAGGAGATTTTCTCCGCGCTGAACAGTCAGAACGTCTTAACGCCCGCAGGTTCGATCGATACCCACGGGCCGCAGGTATTTCTTCGCCTTGACGGTGCTTTCGATACCCTGGCCAAGATCCGCGCGACACCTATTGTGGCCCAAGGGCGCACCTTGACGCTTTCGGATGTCGCGACTGTTGAGCGCGGCTATGAAGACCCGGCGACCTTCATTATTCGCAACAACGGCGAACAGGCATTGTTACTGGGCATTGTGATGCGCGAAGGCTGGAACGGACTGGATTTGGGGAAAGCGCTTGATGTTGAGACCAGCAAAATAAACGCGGATATGCCGTTGGGCATGACGTTAACCAAAGTCACCGATCAATCCGTTAATATCGGCTCGGCGGTCAATGAGTTTATGGTGAAGTTTTTCGTCGCACTCCTGGTTGTGATGGTCGTTTGCTTCGTCAGCATGGGATGGCGAGTGGGCGTTGTTGTCGCTGCCGCTGTCCCTTTGACGCTGGCCGTGGTGTTTGTCGTAATGGCGTCCACAGGCAAGAACTTTGACCGCATCACGTTGGGATCGTTAATACTGGCGCTGGGACTGCTGGTTGACGACGCCATCATTGCCATTGAAATGATGGTGGTAAAGATGGAGGAAGGCTACGACCGTATCAAAGCCTCTGCCTATGCCTGGAGCCACACCGCAGCCCCCATGCTGGCCGGGACGCTGGTAACAGCCATTGGGTTTATGCCTAACGGTTTTGCACAGTCAACGGCTGGCGAGTACACCAGTAATATGTTTTGGATTGTCGGCATCGCGCTGATTGCCTCCTGGGTGGTTGCGGTGATCTTTACACCCTATTTGGGGGTAAAGATGCTGCCGAACATCAAGACGGTTGAAGGCGGCCACGAAGCTATCTATAACACTCGCCACTATAATCGTTTTCGCCGTTTATTGGCCCGCGTCATTACTCGCAAATGGTGGGTGGCAGGGGCCGTGGTGAGTGCTTTTGTTTTGGCCATCCTTTCCATGGGGCTGATCAAAAAGCAGTTTTTCCCTACTTCCGACCGTCCTGAAGTATTGGTTGAGGTGCAGATGCCCTATGGCACCTCTATCGAACAGACCAGCGCGGCCACCGCGAAAATTGAAACCTGGCTGAAAAAGCAGGGTGAGGCCAAGATCGTTACGTCGTATATCGGCCAGGGTTCGCCACGTTTCTATCTGGCGATGGCGCCGGAGCTGCCCGATCCCTCGTTTGCAAAAATTGTGGTGCTCACCGACAGCCCGGCAGCCCGTGAAGCCCTAAAATTCCGCCTGCGAGCGGCGGCGGCAGACGGACTGGCACCCGAAGCGCGAGTGAGAGTGACGCAACTGGTGTTTGGCCCGTATTCACCGTTCCCCGTGGCGTATCGCGTTTCGGGGCCGAACCCCGACAAACTGCGTGAGATTGCAGGACAGGTCGAGACCGTGATGCAAGCCAGCCCAATGATGCGTACCGTCAATACCGACTGGGGGCCACGCGTGCCAACGCTGCATTTCTCGTTGGATCAGGACCGGCTGCAAGCGGTGGGTCTGACGTCAAACAGCGTGGCGCAACAATTACAGTTCCTGCTCTCTGGCGTCCCGATCACCGTGGTGCGAGAGGACATTCGCGCGGTACAGGTTGTAGGGCGCGCGGCGGGGGATATTCGTCTCGATCCGGCCCAAATAGAAGGATTTACCCTTGTGGGCTCTGCCGGGCAACGTATTCCGCTGTCGCAGGTGGGCGAGGTCGATGTACGTATGGAAGATCCTGTCCTGCGGCGTCGCGATCGTACCCCAACGATGACCGTGCGAGGTGACATTGATGAGGGGCTGCAACCACCCGATGTTTCCACTGCGATACTGAGTGAGCTCAAGCCGATCATCGACCAATTGCCTGCCGGCTATCGCATCGAGCAAGCGGGATCCATTGAGGAATCAGCCAAGGCGACCCAAGCAATGTTGCCGTTATTCCCAATCATGATTGCGCTGACGTTGTTGGTCATCATCCTGCAGGTGCGCTCGATATCGGCAATGGTCATGGTGTTTCTCACCGCACCCTTGGGCCTGATTGGCGTCGTACCCACATTACTGCTGTTCCAACAGCCATTTGGCATTAACGCCCTGGTCGGCCTGATCGCACTGTCGGGTATTTTAATGCGTAATACCCTGATCCTGATTGGCCAAATTACTGACAATCAAAAGCAGGGCATGGACCCGTTCCATGCAGTGGTGGAGGCCACAGTGCAACGTGCCAGACCGGTGTTGCTTACGGCATTGGCAGCCATATTGGCGTTTATTCCGCTGACCCATTCGGTATTCTGGGGCACTCTGGCATACACTTTGATCGGCGGTACGTTCGGTGGAACCATCATGACATTGGTATTTCTGCCTGCCATGTATGCCATCTGGTTTAAGATCCGCCCTGGCAAGGTGTGATTTGGTGACATTGTCACCTACTTACGCAGCCCAAGACTTCACCTGGCGAGACCCACAAGGGATAAGTTAAGATGATGACGAATTTGTTCACACATTTTCCTGAGGCCGCACTTAAGGCGGAAGCAGAAACCTTTGAGACGCTGTTATCTCAGCCAAACGTGCAGATTGAACGTATCATCTCTAGCGGGCAATCAAGCCCGCCAGATTTTTGGTACTGCCAGCCGCAAAATGAGTGGGTCATCGTTTTACAGGGTTCTGCCGGTTTGCGGTTCGAGGATGAACCTGAGGTGCGGATAATGAATATCGGCGACTTTGTGAATATTCCGGCACAACGTCGCCATAGGGTTGAATGGACAGATCCCAACACGCCGACCGTTTGGTTGGCTGTCCATTATGGATGAATCAGTCTAGGGGTTTCAGGACCAATGGAACGAAAACGTACGATAGCAGGGTAACGATAGTCTTGGGAAAAACAAAAAACAAGATAGGTCCAGCTCTGGATTCGGTTCCATCGCAAGGTGATTAAAATAAAATTTAAAACGATCCTAACTGGGCTGACAATCATTTTAAAAACATGCTAGGTCTTACAGGTGGGCGTTATAAGGAAGCTTTACGGAAAGCTGTGGACGATCCAGCATCATGGCGAAAGCTAATGAAGCAAAGATGCACTGCTTGTCATTAAAGGAGTTCTATTTTGAACGTTATTTATATTGTTTTTATTTACGTTATGTGGTTTTTTACATTTAAATTTTTGAGCTGTAAATGCAAGTGGTTAAATACAATATATTCAATCATACCTGCATTTTTAACGGTTTGTTTGGTTAGCTGGCTATTTTGTTAGTTGTTTGCAATATTTATAGGTTACAGAAAGGAGGGGAGATACGCCATCAGTGACGTTGTCATTGCATTATGTTAAATACCCCAGCATTAATGGGGAGATAAAGATAACCCAAAGGAGGAAATGTTGACCGAGTCGGCAGAATTGCTAGCCACGATTCAATCACTTGAGGTTAAATTGCACCAGCCCGTGACACGCACTAATGCAAGCGCAGTCGGTGCATTATTGCATGATGACTTTGAAGAGATTGGGCGTTCAGGCCAGTGCTATGACAAACAGCAAACTGTGACCGCACTTTTACGAGAACATGGCCAGGCTGAGATTTTTTCCGAAGGGTTCATGTTGGCCACCATTGCCGAAGGCGCTGTGTTGCTGACATACCGAAGTTTTCATCGCAGTGCTGATGGCGTTGTTACTGGCTGCACATTGCGATCGTCGATCTGGGTGTTATCTTCAGAAAATGGTAGCGACCATTGGCAAATGCGTTTTCACCAGGGTACTCCGACGGTCGACGCCAGATAGTGCTTTTTCCTTTACATAGAAGAACTCAGGATTGATGTGCGGATTTCTTGGTTGATTAAGCACAGTTTGGCGGTGCGTTTTGATGAAATCTGCAGGGTGAATTGTAGCCACCGTTCCTCAGATTTCACGTAGCGCGATCAAAAAAGAAGGGGGTTTTTGAACAATTCGCGCCTATTTACAAGCAGTGATGTCATTACGGGTGCCAGGTTTATCTTTCAGCGATACGCAAAGGTTACATAGTTGGCCTTCATATAAGGCATCGCGACCTGGCAGAGAGCCGTCATTCAGAATGTTCAAAACTGTCGCAATGTTAGAAATGCACAGTGGCCATGTCTAGAACTGCCGAAGGTTGAAAGACCAAGAGCAGAACCATTTATTGCAGAGCATAAGTCGGATTGGCTATGCGCATTGAAACACAAGCGAGTGTTGCGACCCTAGCGGAATGGAAGAAATGGGAGATGTTAGTCTCAATCATAGCCAACAATTAAACCTTCGTAGAAGAACGTCATATCTTAAGAAACACGGGCAAGAATTGAAGGTGAGGTGGGATGCAATCAAGACAGATAGCCTGGTGCGTAATCATCAATACAATTTAACATAATATACATTATGCGCACCAAGGTGGTGGTACGTAGAATCTGGGCTTTTGGCCTTTGTCATGGCTTTCACCCATATAATGCTTCAGGCTGATCTTTGCGCCAACCACACTGTACGTCCTCCGCATTCAGGATCTTCGAAAACCGTCTTCAGGACATCAAAACCATTTTCATGCAGCAACTGCCGGTACTCTGTTGGTGCCAAACTTGAATGATACAGCGGCTCCCCTTGAAACATACCAATGGCTTCGCCATCACTGGTGCCACTGGTAAACATCAATACCGCTTTGCTTTTGGCATGCGCTGCGAAAATCGTAAACATCCGGCGTTGGTCATCTCGCGGCAAATGGAAAAAACTATCCCAGGCAATCAGCCCATCAAACATTTCACTGAGCGCCAATGTGCGCATATCCATCACACGCCACTGTTGATGTGGGAGTTTTTTCTGACATGCATCAATCATCGATTGCGAACTATCAATCCCCATCACGTCAAAACCCCGCTGAGTAAAATACGCAGCGATTGGCATTCCATTTCCACATCCGATATCCAGAATCCTACCGGTGGCTGGCACTAAACTCAAAAACCTGTCCAACCATGGCTGCTCAAAGAGATCCGTTGAACGTAGTTTTCCCCAGGCTTCTGCATGCCGTTCGTATAAAGCCATGATGCTCCCGGCTGAAAAATGTGTCATTTGCCCTCCCATACTTTCAACATATGCTTGAATCCTATACGTAATGACCAACATGTTATGATGACCGGGCATTGATTTGCCGCAAATCACGGCTCATGGCTTAAATATAGCCTCAAAACACCCTCTTTTTAGATCGCGCTACGTGAAATCTGAGGAGCGGTGGCTACATTCTCCTTGCAGACTTCATCAAAACGCACCGTTCTAATCCGCTACCGAAGGCATAAAACCAGGCTTTTACCCTGGCTGCGTATCAGGATGCCTGACCCAATATATGCATTCCAGCTGTCAACAATGCCATTTATATTTGTGACGTTGTAACATGGCTATCAACCATGGGGTGTCTATGTAGGCTATGCATTTATGACCTATTACGGCGTAATAACAACTTAATCAAGGTTACGCAGAATGGGATTGCGTGACAGTGTCACTCACCCCATTCTGTTAATCACTCTATAAATAACCGTTTACCAGCAAGACCTTAGATCACATATGAAAGCAAGAAAGTCATGCCCAGTGCCAATACCGAAGCGATAAAGGTTGCTGTGGTGTAGTACTTGAAGGTTTCATTTAACGTTGCGCCACAATATTGCTTCACCAACCAGAATAGCGAATCCGTCACGATGGTACAGCCTATAGCACCAGACCCAATGGCAATCGTCACAATCTCCGGGCTCACATTGGGATAAAGCGACAACATTGGCGCGACAATGGCCGTCGCCCCCATCATGGCTACGGTGGCTGAGCCCACGGCGGCATGCAAAATAAGCGCGACTAACCACGCCAGCAGAATCGGATGCATATGCAGGTTGGACAGCATCACTGCCAGGGTGTCAGCTAAACCGCTGGTTTTCAAAATGCTATTGAATGCTCCGCCAGCACCGATGATCAACAAAATATTGGCGATGGAAGAAAAACCGGTTTCTGTGTGGTTTAACAGGGCGCTCATCCCCATATGTCGACGGATCCCAAGCACGTAGTAAGCCACGAACACAGCAATAAACATGGCGATAATCGGGTTACCGATAAACTCCATGGCAGCAAACAAGTGCCCTTCTTTATTCATATTCAGTTCGGCGACCGTTTTGACAAGCATCAACACGATCGGCAGCAAAACGGTAAACAAGGTTGCGCCAAGGGATGGCAATGTATGTTCTTCCCGCACGGCCAGATTGGAAAACTCTGGTGGTACCGCTTTAAACGGCAGGCGCTTGCCCAGCAACTTAGGAACAGCGGCCCCCCGACCAATGACGCCGTCAGCCCGACGATCAGCCCATAGACAATCACCGTGCCTACGTCTGCGCCCAGCTTGTTCGTTACAAACAACGCTGCTGGATGAGGAGGAACAACGCAGTGCACCGCCATCAATGCAGTACACAGAGGGATCGCCAGCTTTAGCAATGAGGTTCCCGTTTTTCTGGCGATGGAGAATGCCAGCGGGATCAGCAAAACGACCCCCACCTCAACAAATAGGGTGATGCCGCAAACCAAACCGACCAACACCATAATGACATCGACAGAAAGCCAACGGCAGCGCTGTAGCGCAATACCAATTCGCTCTGCCGCCCCAGAAACCTCCATCATCTTGCCTAGGATGGTACCCAACCCGATGACGGCCGCCAAAAAGCCCAAGGTGCTGCCGATGCCGTTTTCGATGGCATTGACCATATCAATCGGCCCCATGCCCATCATGCCGCCGACAAAAAAGCTCGCGAGCAACAACGCCAAAAACGGGTGAAATTTAAACCTAACGATAGTCAAAATGATAAGCGCAATACTCGCGATCAGCGTGACAGCAACCCAAACGTGTGAATCCATAGCCTCTATCCCCTGCAATTAACCTGCCTTCATTGGACAGGAAAACGACGAACGGTGACAAACGATAAAAATCCACGCTCACATGAGTAAAACAGAATCAAACGAGTGACTTACGCCAAGAAATGGTGCAATTTAGCGACATGGGTCAAGTTTGCTCACCAAACAAGTGCGTTAAGCGAAGATATTTTTTAAGCTCCAGGGGGCGTTATGGCGGCAAATCACCCGTTAACGGGTCAGCATCGTTCACTTAATGGTTGGCAATTATCACGGTTGTATACCTTTGAAGTGGCAGCGCGTCATGAATCATTTGCGATGGCAGCTGATGAGCTTTCGGTCAGCCCTAGCGCCGTCAGTCATAACATTAATCAGCTTGAGGCGAATCTGGGTATTCAGCTGTTTGTCCGCTCTCATCGTAAGGTGGAACTCACCACAGAAGGCAAACGGGTTTTTTGGGCGCTGAAATCGTCGTTCGGTACTCTGAACCAAGAGATTTTGGATATCAAAAATCAGGCGTTGTCCGGGTCATTAACCGTTTACTCACGGCCATCGATCGCTCAGTGTTGGATCGTGCCGGCACTGGCGGATTTCTCTCGCCGTTACCCTGCCATTAATCTGACGATTCTAACCGGCAATGAAAATGTGAACTTCCAGCGGGCGGGGATCGATCTGGCGGTGTACTTTGATGCGACGCCGTCTTCACAGCTGCATTATCAATACCTGATGGACGAGGCGATCATCCCCGTATGTAGCCCGGAATATGCCAATAAATTTGAGCTGGTCAACTTTCCAGGCAACCTTTCCCATTGCACCTTACTCCATGATAGGCAAGCCTGGAGCTATGACTCCGGCACCGATGAATGGCACAGTTGGGCTCAGCATTTCGGCGTGAATCTGGATACCTCTCCGGGAATAGGATTCGATCGTTCCGATTTGGCAGTCACAGCAGCGATGAATCACGTCGGCGTTGCTATGGGCCGTAAACGCTTGATCGGTAAACAACTCAGTACCGGTGAGCTCGTGGCACCCTTCCCCAAAATGGCGTTGAAATGCGATCAGCACTACTATGTGTCGACCCTTTCCGACCGCCAGTGGCCAAAAATAGATGCGTTCATTGTTTGGCTAAAGGCATTGGGAGAGCACCCCCTGTAATTAGCGACGCCGCGTAGAAATGATACCCGAAAATAATGCCACACGTCGTAAAGCAGGCGTTAATTTCCCTTGTTGATTGTTTCTTCAATTAACGTGGCATTACCGGTGAAAAATTCACCGGTAAAGATATAACACCAATTTTATTGCCAGTATTATTTATCAATGTAACCAAGGTGTCTTTTAATGGTGAAAATGGTTGATAACGTGAGATGAATGGCATTTTACTTTGCGAATTAGCTCGGTATGCATAAAATGTTTTAACATTTACGGCATAAAACAGTACAATCCTGCCCGTTAATATCGCGCTATTTTAGGATATATGTGTCGTTAATTCGAACTGCCACATCGCGAAGTTCTCTCCCTGCCTGTTTGGGGATTTTTGCGATCCTGATGTTGTTCATTGCCCCGGTGATCTCTCGATCGCTGGAGCATGCACGTGTCGGGCAGTCTGAATCTACGGGTATGCCTGATTGCGGTATGGATATGTCGATGCCCATGCATCATGAGCCGCCGCAGGATCAGACCAGTAAGGCCAGCTCGCACAGCATGCCGATGTCCATGCAGACCGGCAGCCATAATATGGCGATGATGATGGATGACAGCGCCTGTGGATATTGCGTATTACTTATCCATGTACCGCTGTTGGACCTGGCTTATTCCCCTCTGTTTTGGTCAGGATCGTTGCTGTCGCGCGCGCCACCGGCCCATTATATCTTTCCATTATTCGCCCATGTGATTCACGCTGAGTCGCAACCCCGCGCTCCACCAGCATCACTTCCTCTGATTTAAAAAATTAATAGACCGCAGCCAAATGACGCCTGTTGAAACTATTCAACCAGGTGGGTTACTTATGCCTATAAATTCCACCGCTGCCAGTCATTATTCATCACCCCCCTTCTGACGTTATTTTTTACGCCGGAACTGGGCCAACCCTTTATTAACGGCGGCGTTATGCTCCGGGCGTACTCACGCCTCAATAATACCCGGTTGTGATGAAAACTATTTTTAGCGTCGAAATTTGCATTAAGGAACGATGATGTTCGGAAAAACCAAAAACTATACCAAGCGCCCTCTGTCACTGCACATTAGCGCGGCAATGCCCCTGTTTCTTCTGTCGGCCTTTAATACGCATGCAGCAGAACAGCACCAGCATGACTCGGCGGTTAAAAAGAATGACGGTGACGTGATCACCGTGACTGCACCGCTCTATTCCCCCATGACCATAGTGACATCACCGAAAACGCCACGCCAGCCGGTACCCGCCAGTGATGGCTCGGATTATCTGAAAACCATCCCTGGCTTCTCGCAGATCAGAAATGGCGGTACCAATGGCGATCCGGTGTTCCGCGGCATGTTTGGCTCACGGCTAAAGATTCTCACCGACGGGGGGGAAATGCTGGGTGCCTGTCCAGCAAGAATGGATGCCCCAACCTCGTATATTTCACCAGAAAGCTACGACGTGCTGACCATCACCAAAGGCCCACAAACGGTACTCTGGGGGGCGGGTTCATCGGCAGGCACCGTGCGTTTTGACCGCGAACGCCCGCGCTTTGATCAACCGGGTATCAAAGGCAATGCCAGCGTGTTGGCCGGTTCTAATGGGCGCTGGGATGAAAATATCGATGCCAGTCTGGGGGGCGAACAAGGTTATCTGCGCCTGATGGGCAACAAATCCCGCGCCAACGATTATCAGGACGGTAATAGCGAGCGCGTGCCGTCGCGTTGGGACAAATGGAATGGCGATCTGGCCATTGGCTGGACGCCAGACAACGACACCCTGCTGGAAGTGACCATGGGCCGCGGCAATGGAGAGGCCCGCTATGCTGGCCGCAGTATGGACGGATCACAGTTCAAGCGTGAAAGCCTCGGGATGCGCGTGGAGAAATCCAATATCGGCGAGGTGTTAGATAAAGTGGAAGCTCAGGTGTATTACAACTACGCCAACCACATTATGGATAACATGACCCTCCGCTCTCCAGGGCAAGGCGGTATGGCAATGGGGCATATGGGGATGTCCATGCCAATGCACAGCGCCGGTATGGCCATGCAGTTGGATCGACGTACCGTCGGCGGCCGCGTGATGGGCACCTGGTTGTGGCAAGATTTCAAGCTGGAAAGCGGTATGGACACCCAAACGAACACGCACCGCAATAAACAGGGCAACGATTGGCAAAAAGATGCGCAATTCCATAACTACGGCGCCTTTGGCGAGCTGACCTGGACCGCAACGGAACAAAGCAAGGTTATCAGCGGTGCTCGCATCGATCGCAGCCTGGTCGATAACGATAAATACGGTAATGACACTGAGCGTTCAGACACATTGCCGAGCGGGTTTACCCGTATCGAGCATACCTTATCTGGCCTTCCGCTGATGGTGTACGCCGGGATAGGCTATACCGAGCGGTTCCCCGACTATTGGGAGCTGTTCTCTCCGACCTTTGGCCCGAACGGCAGTAAAAACCCGTTTGATAGCGTGAAGAGCGAAAAGACCACGCAAATCGACATTGGCGCGCAGTATACTGACAAACGCTTTAACAGCTGGGTTTCGGCATACCTTGGCCATGTGAATGACTTTATTCTGTTCAAGTATGATCCGCACCACGCGCGTATCAGCCAGGCCGATAACGTCAACGCCACAATTATGGGTGGTGAGATGGGTATGGGTTACCAACTGACCGAACATTGGAAAACGGATGCCAGCCTGGCCTATTCCTGGGGTAAAAACACCACGGATAACCAACCGTTGCCGCAGATCCCACCGTTGGAAGCACGCTTTGGTTTGACCTATGAGCGCGGCGACTGGAGCAGCACGGGCCTTTGGCGTGTGGTTAGCAGCCAGCATCGCGTAGCGATCAACCAAGGTAACGTTGTGGGCAAAGACTTTGCCGACAGCCCTGGCTTTGGCGTACTTTCTGCTAATGTGGCGTATAAGGTTAATCCACATGTCAAACTCAGCACGGGTCTGGATAATATCCTCAATAAAACCTACAGCGAGCACCTCAACCTGGCGGGTAACAGCACCTTCGGTTATTCATCCAATACGCCGGTCAACGAGCCTGGGCGCACACTCTGGGCCAAGGTTAATGTAACCTTCTAAGCAGAACCGGGCGATGCGCCGTCATCGCCCGGCAAATACCCCTCAGGGTACATTATCAATGTAGGCTGTGTCTTCGCTCCCAGGCACGTTGAATTGCCTGGATGAACCCTGAATAATGTCTTATGTTTTCTCTCCCACCTTACTACAACAAGGCGCAGCAATACGCCACGACAGAATGTTATCCTGTCGCGTCAATAAATTCACATTAGAAAAATGAGAGAATCGGTGTCATTCCTCGTGCTGAATCCCGAACCGAATATAATAATATTTTCATTTTCCATTGGTTCTTTCCGGTAAAAACCACTCATTATTCATTGGTATTTTTAGAAAGACATTTTTGTCGATTGAAAATAGCAATGGCTATTGCATTTCATGCGTCAGGCTATAATCATGTAAACCTAATAATTCAAAAGCTCAGCATTACGGAATCGTTCCCATCAGAAATATATTATAAAATAAATTTCTCCAACCTTTCCGACCAGTCCTAAAACCTTAAGAATTCGGCACTTAATCTTATGGATCATGGCATTTGAATAAGTCAAATTCGCAACACGAATAAACTGGATTCACTCTAAAGTGCAGATTAATTTGACTGGTTAATTAGCATTTTACGGCATATATCACCGAATCAATCGATCGAGATTTCATATCGAAGACCAAATTTTAATAGACACCACCTATCGTTAGGTTGATTTAAGATCGGTTTAAACAACCTGACATTCAACATTCGAGTCATTATAGTGAGCCCCACAAAAATATAGATTTTAAAAATCAATAAAAACCCTACAAATAAAGACGACGCTATCAAGTTAATACGGCACGCCTTTGTGTTTTTTTCCTGAAAACAACGCGGAAAGATTGGGATTTTTATGATTTGTAAATTTATTTCAATAACGGTAATGAAAGCGAAAAATAGCATGACAATCCCTTCGGGAATGTCTCTCGGCCTATGCTTTCTATTGTCTTCTTTATTTCCTGCGCAGGCAGCATCAATCAGAATTTCTCCGGTTAATATCGAGATGCAGGCGTCGCAGAAGGCAACCGCCTTGAACCTAACAAACTCTGGCACTGAAGCCGTCAGTTTGCAGTTACGCGCCTTCGCCTGGTCGCAGCAAAATGGGCAGGATCATCTTGCTCCAACCTCAGAACTCATGATTAGCCCCCCCGCCGTCACCGTACCTGCGGGCGCTTCTTATACCGTGCGTGTGGCACGTACTGCCGTGGCCCCAGCGTCTTCTGAGTTAAGTTATCGTTTACTGATTGATGAATTACCCCGCCCGGTTGATCCAAGAACGTTCAATCCAGGTATTTCAATGATACTGCGGACTTCCCTTCCGGTTTTCGTGGTTGACGACAAAGCCTTCGCCCAACTGGTCTGGCGCACCTGGCAAGATGCCAACGGAATACATGCCGAAGTCCACAACACCGGTAAGCGTCACGCCAAAATCAGCCAACTCACACTGAGCGTCAACAACGTTCCCGTCAGCTTTGGCGCGGGTTTAAACGGCTATGTTCTGGCGGGGACATCACGGACGTTCACCGTGACGCAGCCAAACGCACGGGTGAAACTGACAAAAGGTCAATCAGTCACCCTGAGGGCCAAGGATGGCTACCTGCCGATTGAAGAAACGCTGTATGCGCAGTAATCCAAATTCGTGCCCTTGGTATGGTGCACTGAACAAGGCGATGATTGGCTTGCTGTTCAGCGCTACACCTCTGGCTTTTGCCAGCCAGATTGAACCCGGGCACCTCACGGGCACCCAATCGCTGCTTTTAGCCGTTACCCTCAATGGGTCATCCACCGGAGAACTGCTTGCGGTTCAGCGTTTTCCCGATGGGCATTTCAGCGCGTCTGCGGGCGATTTACGCCTTTTACGTATAAAAGTGCCTGCCGCTATTGCGGATACGGCACCGCAGGCGCTAAACGAGTTGCCTGGCATCCGCGTGCAATATAATGAAGCAACGCAGACATTGGCATTGTCGATCCCTGAGAGCCAATTGAACGCCTACGCGGTCAATATTGGTGAAGCGAATCTGGCACCTGACTTCTCGCAGATCAGCGCCGCGCCAGCGGCCATTCTAAACTACGGGGTTTACCACAGCCGCACCGAGGGTAAAAATCAGTTGGCCGGTTCGGCCGAGGCCTTGTTTACCGGGCGAATGGGCGTGGTTTCAACCAGTGGATCGTATAACAACAGTGGTAACTATAACGGCAGCAAACAGGTACGCCTGGATAGCTACTGGCGCTATATCAACCCCGAGAGCGTACGGGCTTATACCGCCGGTGACTTTGTCAGTAATGCCTTAGCCTGGAACAGTAGCGTCCGACTGGCCGGTTTCCAGTGGGCCAGCGCCTTCGATCAACGCTCAGATTTGGTCACGGTCGCCTTGCCGGAGTTCTCCAGTTCTGCGGCATTACCTTCCACGCTCGACTTATTTGTCAACCAACAAAAGGTTTACTCAGGCGCTGTGCCTTCAGGCCCTTTTGATATCAAATCACTGCCTTATGTCTCGGGGGGAAATGTAACCCTGGTCGCGACCGATGCTACCGGTCGGCAAATCACCACCACTCAGCCTTACTACTATACCGCCAGCTTGTTGCAGCCAGAGCTGTTCCAATTCTCGCTGGACGTTGGGGTTCCCCGTTTTAACTACGGCAGCAAAAACGACGATTATGACAACACGCTGTTTGCTGCCAACTCCCTGCGTTATGGCTTAAGCCGATCAGTCACACTGGAGAGTCACAGCGAATTCTCCGCTGACGGGCTGGCTAACCTGGGGGGCGCGGTATCTCACGGACTGGGTGGTTACGGCGTGATCAGCAGTTCCTGGTCAGCCAGCCGTTATGAAGACTATACCGGCCAAAAAACCAGCGTGAGTATTGAAGGCCGTATTGCAGGCGTGCAGATGTATGCCGGTACGGTGCGTACCTTTGAGGACTATTTTGACCTCGCGCGGGTATCCAACACCCGCCTGGCACGCAGAAACACCCTAAACAGAGTGGCAGACAAGACGGATTACTGGCTGGCCAATACGGCCCAAGCCAGCGTTATCGACCGCCTCGGTGTCAATATGACGCCGTTCGATCGGCTTTCAACCAACATGAGCTACAACCGCATCGTCAGCCAGAGCGACGAAACACGCACGCTCAATTTGTCTGTATCGCGGGCGTTGAGCCAAAGCAGCACGTTGTCCGCCAACCTCTATTCGGATCTTAATCACAGCGGCCGGTATGGCGCCTTTCTGACGCTCAATATCTTTCTTGGCGGCAATATCAACGCCGCGGCGGGGATCAGTCGTGACAACGGGGTGACCGGCTTTAGTCAACGCATTTCCGGGGTGGCCGATCAGCGTCAGGGAGCCGTTGGTTGGGGTGTCGCCAATACGACGTATCAAGGCAAAGACGATCAGCGGAACGCTTACATGAGCTATCGCGCAGCTCTGGCTCAGTTACGCGCCCAGATCAATCAGTACGGTTCTGCCACCAGCAGTGAGTTTTCGGCCGAAGGGGCATTGCTGGCCAGTGACAGCGGTATGTTTGCCACCAACAAAATTGGCGATGCCTACACCATTGTGAAAAATGCCGGCCCACATGTCGACGTACTTCAGGGTGGCGTGCGTATGGCGACCACGAACAGTAATGGCAGTGCACTGCTGCCCGATACCCGCCCTTATTACAACCAAAGTGTGTCTATCGATCCTGCGACCTTACCGGACGGTTGGGAAGCTGCCGCCACCGAGCGTACGGCGCTGTCAGGCTATCGCCAAGGCGCGGTGGTTGACTTCGGAACCCGAATCAACCATGCCGCAATCGTCCTTCTGCAGGATCGCCATGGGCAGCCTATCCCGCCGGGCTACCCGGCGCGTCAGGATAACGGCGACGTTAGTCTGGTCGGCTATGAAGGGCAACTCTATGTAAAAGGCTTAGTGGCACACAACCGCGTGACCGTCGATCTCGGTGCTGCCGGTCAGTGTTCCGCTCGCTTTGATTATGACCTTAAGGGTCCGGTTCAACCCATGATTGGCCCAGTGAGGTGTGAATGAAAATGCCGTTATCTTCCCCCGTTGTAACTTGCAGGTTGCGGCCCGGCACGGGGAAAACGCTTTGGAGTTACAGCCTGGGGATCTTGCTGGTGAGCAGCTCACTGGTCGTGCCCACCTCCGTTCAGGCCGAGATTTCATCGCCATCCTGTCAGTTCACCGGCGGCCAAATGAACCTTGGAACCTATTCCTCCACGGCTGCGGTCGACAGTGCCCAGACAATTGGGTTTAGCTGCGCAGTAGGTTTCTCATGGGGCGATCCCGATCCGCGTGCAACCTTCAGGTTGTGCCTGACGATGGGGGAAGATCCGGGAAACCAGGCAGGTTACCAGCCCTGGCGCTATCTGAAGAACAATAACGTGACCGGCACCGGTGAAGCGTATCTGGCCTATAACCTGTATGCCGACAGCGCGCACTCGCAAATCCTGATGCCCGAGAATGCCGGAACGCCTCTGGTCGTCGACTTTACGCTGTCTGCCGGGAACGGCAGCACCTATGTCAGCAACAATGGCAGTATCCCCATTTATGCACGGATTGCCAGCGGCCAGGGTGCCTTGCCGGCCAACATTTACCACAGCTATAACCCCCCGTTTACCCTGCGTTTTCAGGCCGTAAGCGGTGGGACTCCGCCCGCAACCTGTGACGGCGGCTCGTCCACCACCACCTCTGGCGGTATCCAAATCATTACACAGGTCACGGATAGCTGCAGCCTCAGTACGCGTGGCGTCAATTTTGGCACCCTCGATGACGTTGGCCAGCTTAAAACGGCGCGCTTCGCTGAAGGGGCGGTAACCGTACAGTGCAGTTCAGGCAAGCCTTATACCCTCTACCTGGGGAGTGGTAACAATCCTGCCTCTGATGGATACCGGCGAATGGCCAACGCACAGGCGCAGCTTCCCTATCAACTCTACCAGGACAGTGCCCACACCCGAGTTTGGGATGAAACAGGCGGCACAACGCAAACCGGCGGGATAGGCGGTCTCAGTGGTGCAGGCAACGGTGCCAGCCAAACGCTAACGATCTATGGACTTATTCCGGCGGGGACCCCGGTGCCTGGTAACGTCGGGACTTATTCGGACACGGTGATGGTCACCGTAGCCTACTGAACAGCCGCTTCTGCGGTTCGTTATTTATCAATACTCAAAGGGAGTTTTCCATGCGCAATACATTCGTACCTTTCGCCATTCTGTCCAGTCTGGTTGCTACGCCGGTTATGGCCGCCACGACAACGGCAACACTTACCGTACAGGCAGTCGTTCAGTCTTCCTGCTATCTGGATTCTAACGCGGGCTCGACCCTGGGCAATGCCCTGCTCGATTTCGGCACCCTTTCCAATCTGGAAAATAATGTCGATGCCGAGGCGACCACGGCCGGTTCGGCCCTGTCGATCATTTGCACTAACGGTACCACTTATGACGTTGCGGCAAACCTTGGCAGCAATGCCGACGACCAGCAACGTCAAATGGCGAATGGCAGCAATCGCCTGCCGTACAACCTGTTCTCAGATAACGCGCGCAGCACGCAAATTGCCAATGGCACCACCTTCGCTAGCGGAACGGGTAATGGTCTGTCGCAAAACATCAATATCTATGGCCGAATCCCGGCAGGCACCGCGCTACCAAGTCCAGGAAACTATCTGGACACAGTGACTCTGACAGTGACTTACTAAGATATTTTCACCGCCTCAGCCCCCTGGGGCGGTGAAAAAGAACGGTTTTGGTTAGGAAAGAAGCAATGACACAAATATCAGCAACATTGGTTGATTTCACCGCGAGCATGAAGCACATATTTCCTCAGTTTTTGGAAACTGTCCCTATGCCCATAAAAATGACCCACTATTTCTCAGAGAAGAATCTGACTGATTTCACGCATGATTATCAACACCACAGTAAAAGCATTATCATTTTTTACCTTTCCGATCGTCTCAGTAATCTTGATAGGGAAAAAAGTGTGATAAGCGATTTTCGAATGCTCAACCCAAGACAGACGGGCTTTATCATCTCTGGTGGCGACACTTTGATCATTCGAAATCTTATTACCTCCCTGCCGTACGTGTTGCTGCACAAGGATGAGCCGACCCCCATTCTTGCCTATTATCTGATGCAAGGCTGTTGCAATAGGTATGTACACAGCCCATTAATCAACAAAATCAATGAAATGGAGATTCAGCCTCCGTTAAAAGCACGGGTGCAATATCTCAATGATAGAGAGAAAGCGGTTATGTATGACTTTTTGATGGGGATGCAGTTGGAGGCTATTGCCCAGAAACGGCAATCACCCAAAAAAACCATTGCCAGCCGTAAGTACAGCGCCATGAGAAAACTGGGCATTGATAATAAAATGCAGCTACTGCTGTTAGATCCAGAATGGTTGACGCTCAGCGAACCGACCGAAGCCATCAGCAGCGATGCTTCTTTGAGCAATACGGCATCCAGAAGAATCACTCGGCCGCGTTCAAAGCAGAAGCGGCCAAATTGGTGAGCGAGCAAGGATATACGGTGAATTAACCAGCCTCAACAAGGCATCCGTGCCCCCCGTTTGAAAGTGGATAACGGGAGCCCGTGGCCAAAGCAAAATTACATTGAATTAACGTCTTTGAGATTACAATGTTGGGGCAGCGACTACACATGCCAACACCGGGGTTAGCGTCAAAGCCACTCGCCCCAACATTGTTCCCACCGCGCCTTGCTGAAGGGCATACTCCCTCCCTAAGTGTTATTGCTTCCAATCCCTAAACTCGCTAAGATCACTTAAAATAAATTTTAAATATTAAACAAAATGAATAAATCTGAGTCGACCCCAGATGCCCGTTTCCTGAATTTACCCGCGGGCTATTTTGGCATGGTTTTGGGTATCATTGGTGCAGGCTTTGGGTGGCGTTATGCCGCCACTATTCTGCCTGTCCCCGCTTTTGTCGGCGAAGGGCTGGTGATCATCGCTACCCTCATCTGGTTTCTGTTGAGCTGCGCTTTTATATACCGGTTATGGCGTTTTCCTCTCAGCGTGAAAGCCGAGATTAAACATCCCCTCATGAGCAGCTATGTCAGTTTATTCCCCGCCACGACTATTCTGGTCGCCATTGGCATTGTGCCCTGGTGGCGTTCACTCGCCGTCGCTATGTTCACGGTGGGGGCCGTGGCGCAGCTGAGCTATGCCGCCTGGCAAAGTGCCGGCCTGTGGCGAGGAACACACCCTGCTGAAGCCACTACCCCTGGGCTCTACTTACCCACGGTCGCCAATAACTTTATCAGTTGCATGGCTTGCGGAGCACTGGGGTTCCAGGATCTGGGTCTGCTGTTCCTCGGGGCGGGTGTCCTTTCCTGGCTGAGCCTGGAACCGGCTATTTTACAGCGCCTGCGCAGTCACGGGGAAATGCCGGAACCGGTACGGCTTTCTCTTGGTATTCAATTGGCACCGGCGTTGGTCGCCTGTAGCGCCTGGCTGGCGGTTAATGGCGGTGAGGCGGACGTACTGGCCAAAATGCTTTTTGGCTACGGTCTGCTGCAGCTGTTGTTTATGGTCCGCCTGTTCCCCTGGTATCTGAAAGGCCCCTTTAATCCCGCATTCTGGAGCTTTTCATTCGGGCTTTCTGCGCTCGCCACAACCGCCCTGCATTTGGGGCATGCCAGTCACGGGGGGATATTACCCACCCTCGCCTTGCCCCTTTTCATCTTCAGCAATGTTCTGATCGGCCTGTTATTCGTTCGTACACTGATTTTGCTGTTTCAGGGTGACTTACTGAAATACGCTAAACATCCCTAAAGGCAAGGCAAGGAGAAGGCTCTCAGCTTACCGACGCGACAATATGTTCGCGCAACCATTGGTGTGCCGGGTCACGGTGGGAACGCTCATGCCACAGCATTGCCATTTCGAACCCCGGAATCTCAACGGGCGGTTCAACGACCTGCAAGGCGCTATTATTACGCACCAGGCGTGAAGGCAGCATCGCCACCAGCTCTGAGCTTGCCAACACCGACATCACAAACAGGAAGTGTGGCACAGAGAGCACGACTCTTCGGCTTAACCCGGCGTCTGCCAGCACGTTATCCGTCACACCGAAAAACCCCCCGCCGTCCGGCGACACCATGACATGCTCCAGCAT
Organism: Serratia sp. CoH_134_PS_4; assembly: GCF_058190535.1. Taxonomy (NCBI): domain Bacteria; kingdom Pseudomonadati; phylum Pseudomonadota; class Gammaproteobacteria; order Enterobacterales; family Yersiniaceae; genus Serratia; species Serratia sp. CoH_134_PS_4. Next base: position 569,492 of record NZ_JBXWKI010000001.1, on the reverse strand, counting down.
GCAAAACTGGGCCAGTGACGGCGTTTTTTGCAAGCCTGGGTGCCCCGCACGACCGACCAGCACATAACGTTCACTAAACAGGATCCGCTGACGCAGATTAGGCGGTGAGCCTTCACGCGTATGGAAAGCCAAATCAATCGCCCCCAGTTCTGCCTGTTTCGCAATGCGTGACGGTGCCGTTTCAATCACAGCCAAGCGGCTATGCGGCGCCGCGCTGCGTAAGCCAAGCAACGACGGTTGAACAATGGTCGACTCACCGTAATCAAAAGCGGCCACGCGCCAGATGTTGTCCGCAACCTGAGGATCAAAGGGTTTCGCAGGTGATACCGCGCGGTCCAGGGCTTCAAGCGCCAGACGCAAGGGTTCGCGCAATGCATCGCCACGCGCGGTCGGTCGCATTCCGCGTGGCCCAGGCAGCAGCAAAGGATCGTTAAAAATATCCCTAAGCCTGGCAAGATGAACGCTGACAGAAGGTTGGGAAAGGTTCAGTCGCAGCGCCGCACGGGTCACATTATGTTCAGCAAGCAAAGTATCCAGCGTGACCAGCAGATTAAGATCCAGCCGTCTGATATTATCCATGGTAATACCTGTAATATTAGAAATTCATTTCTAATATAGCTGACAACAACCTACTCTGGCCTCCATCAATTACTGGAGGTCCTACAATGAACGTCTTACTCGTCTATGCTCACCCTGAACCGCAGTCACTGAATGGTTCACTCAAAACGTTTTCAATCCAACATCTCAAGGCCGCAGGCCACGAAGTTAAGGTGTCTGATCTGTACGCCATGCAGTGGAAAGCCACGCTTGACGCAGACGACAGTACAGCAGAACCCGGTGCGCGTTTTGATCCCTCCAGGGATTCTCAACATGCGTTTGCTCAAGGCCTGCAGAGTATGGACATCACACTTGAGCAGGAGAAACTGCGCTGGGCAGATACCGTTATCCTGCAGTTTCCACTGTGGTGGTTCTCAATGCCGGCGATCCTTAAAGGCTGGGTTGAGCGCGTCTATGCGTATGGATTTGCCTATGGCGTGGGAGAACACTCCGACTCACGTTGGGGAGATCGTTACGGTGAAGGAACCCTGGCTGGCAAACGCGCAATGTTGATTGTGACGACTGGGGGATGGGAGTCTCATTACGCGGCTCGGGGTATCAACGGCCCGATCGATGACATTCTGTTCCCTATTCAGCATGGGATTTTGCATTACCCGGGCTTCGACGTGTTGCCCCCCTTCGTCATTTATCGTACCGGCCGAATCGACGAGGCGCGATTTGCCCAGATTAGCTACGCGCTGGGGCAACGTCTGGACAACTTAGGGCAAACCGCTCCCATTCCTTTCCGCCGTCAGAATGCCGGTGAATATGATATCCCGGCATTAACGCTGAAACCCGACATTGCCCCTGAGCGGGTGGGGTTTAGTGCGCACATCGAATCGTGATGACGTGCACCCTATTTAGGGTACTGTGCATCGTATATTACGCCATATGAGCAATAAATGACCGATAGCCCGTAGCGCTGCGGGTAATGTCGTTATTATTCAATTTATCCGCAGCAACATCCGATGCCGACTCTGTTCCGTAGAACGCATAATACGCACTATATTTCGCACTTACATAGTTAATGGTTATTTCAAATGGCCGTAAGACGTCGTCCAGTGCGTATTTATAGCGCCCCGAGGTTGAATAGTCCTGCTCCCTGATACCGGCGGTCACTGCTAATGCGACTTTACGATCCTTCATTTTATAACCGCTGCCGGATCCATAGGCCCAGCCGTAGGTGAGCACATCGTCAAGCCACTTCTTCAGCAACGGCGGTGAGCTGAACCAGTAAACCGGAAACTGCAACACGATTTTTTCATGTGCTTCAATAAGTTGCTGTTCTTTCTCAACGTTAATCTTCCAGTCGGGGTAAGCATTATATAATTCATGAACGGTATAGAGTTCAGGATATTTACGTAACTCCGTCAGCCAGGCCTTATTTATCACTGAACTCTCTATATCAGGATGTGCAACCACCACCAGCGTTTTCATTTGATTTATTCCTTTGGATTAGTTCACTGGGGGTATCATATGTTATGCTTTTTTAATGTAAAGTACGCACCTTAACGATATATACTAACCCGCAGGATAGTATCAAATGCCAAATAACGAAATATGCAGCCCGACAGGCGTTAGCCTTGAAGAGACCGGATATGGCTATACGCTGTCGGTGATCAGCGGGAAATATAAAATGATAATTATGTATTGGCTTGCGCAGTATAAGCCGGTTCTCAGGTTCAATGAGCTCCAACGCTGTATTGGCACTATTTCGTATAAAACGCTCAGTGCGACGCTAAAAGAGATGGAAAAAGACGGTATTATCTCCAGAAAGGAATATCCGCAGATCCCCCCCAAAGTTGAGTACAGCCTTTCAGCGCGTGGGCGCTCATTGATCCCTATCATCGATCTACTCTGTGCTTGGGGAGAGGAACACCGCGAGCCTCCGAAGAACGGCGAATAAATCGCTGTTCCGTCATCCGTTGCCCCCATTGCGTACCCGGTTGTTCATCTGCAAGCACAAAACCGACGCCTTCATACAGGTGCCGGGCAGCATCCAGTCCTTTGAACGTCCAAAGGTGTGTTTCATCAAAGCCTTGCTCGTCACAAAAACTAACGGCATGGTTCAAAAGCTGACGGCCAACACCACGACCGCGTAAACTGTCATCAATAATGAAAGCGCGCAAATGAGCGCGGTTATCCCCCAAGCTTTCACCATCAATGGAAACAGAACCAACGATACGATCCCCGCTCAATGCGGACCAGGTTTGGTTCTGTGGATGTGACAGTCGGTTCGCGAGCTCGGACAGCATCGAACCGACGGTAGCTTCAAAGAAGGCACCGAACCCCACCGCACGTGAATAATATTGCATGTGCATTTCCAGCGCTCTGCCGACAAATCCGGGCAGATAACCGCTCACGATCTCGATAGGCGGAACAGCAACCGATGCTTCACCCAAGCGATGTGCCCGCAATGCAGCGGCATAATGCTGTAAACCCTCGGCAATGCCGGCACTGGCCCCAACCGGTAGCTTTTCCAGGGCGTTAAGTACCTGATGTTCGGCAAATCTATTGATCCCTGCCAGGGTCTTGCGCCCTTTTTCCGTTAACCGCAGTATCTTTTCTCGTGCGTCCCGCTCACTGGGCTGTGTGACCAGTTCTCCGGTTTTGATCAACTTGTTCAACATGCGGCTGACGCTGGATTTCTCCAGATTGAGTACGCTACACAGTTCTGCCGCAGTATCTACATGCCGATCCCCGATTTCAATCAATGCATGCACGGCTGAAGGCGGCAGATCTGTCCCTGCAAGGGTACTGCCCATAAAACCCAATTCACGCACTAAGTGGCGGGATGCATCCCTGATGGGGTGTAAATACGGACTGGATTGCGTTATCGACATGATTGGCACTCTGATATAGTTGTATTATACAACCATATCAGAGTTATTCAGGAATTCAAACAGCCGCTACGGCCGGAGAAAAAAATACACACGCAGTTATTCTGGCGCTGAGGACAGGGGTAAAGACGCTGATTCAGGCGCAATCCCCCCTAAATATTAGGCGGCGCCATCGCCTTTTTTTAGCTCTTTCAGGTATTTGTATACTGTCGCACGGCCGAGGGATAACACGTTGGCGATATAATCGGCGGCACTTTTGGCTTTAAAGGCGCCTTCTTTATATAAATCGATCACCAGCTGCTTTTTCTGCTCGCGGGTTAAAGACCCCAGCGATGTGTTTTGTTGACGAATCCACTCGTGCAGGAAGGTATTGATCTTCTCCTGCCAGTCATCTTTGAACAACTGTTGCGGCTGAGGCTGCAAGCGCGTGACCGACAAAAACATATCCAGTGCATTCCTGGCGTCTTCAAACATGGCGGTGCTCAGATTGATGCACAAGAGATAACGGGGGGATCCGTGCTCATCCCGGGCGGCAATACTCACCGAGCGCATTTTCTTGCCGTCCCAATTGAGCTTTTCGTATGGGCCTGTGACCTGACCATCACTGTCGAGTTCAAAATCTTCCAGACCGGCGTCATCGCCTGGTTTGCGTTTTGACAGATTATTGGCAAGGTAGGCAATTTTGTTGGTTGAGACATCGTGTATCACCACTTCCACGTTAGGAAAAAACAGTGCAGCGATGCCGTCAGCGACTGACTGCAATAATTCAAGTTGGGACGTGGATTTCAACACGTTGCTCTTTCTCCGTAGCGATTATGCCATGATGACAGTGGTCAATTTCTATCATCCGGTCAGCCGCTTAGCATACCTTAGTTGCCATTGAATGCCGAGTAAGAGAACGGCATTCAACCCTCTGGCCAGGTTTACTCTGCCTCTCTGCTGCGTTGATAAAACACGTAACCTTCCCGAGCCACGCTGTTTTTGATTCTGAAACGCCAGACGAGCGCCAGAGTGATAAACCACAGCGGCATACTGCACAGAGCAATCAAGGTGTCACGGTCAAATATCATCAGTACCAGCGTGAAAGCAAAAAACGCCAGCGTCAGCCACGTCATGATCACCCCGCCAGGCATCTTAAAGCTAGAACGAGCGTGCAGCTCAGGTCGCTTTTTGCGGTAAACCAGATAGGCCACCAGGATCATGCCCCAGCTATACACCACCAGTATCGCCGCCACGGTAGAGACAACGGTAAAAAGCGTCATCACATTTGGCATCAAAATGAGCAGCATTGTCCCCACTACCATGCAAAAACACGAGAACATCAGACTGCGGATCGGAATGGCGGTATTGCGCGAAAGTATTTTGAACTGACCGTGTGCATGCTTTTCCATCGACAGGCCGTACAGCATACGCGTACTGGAATACACACCGCTGTTAGCCGAAGACATGGCCGATGTCAGGGCCACAAAGTTAATCACCGCAGCGGCGGCAGGTAAACCGGCCTGATCGAACAGCATAACGAACGGGCTGGTGTCCGGCGAAATATGGCCCCATGAGGTCACAGCGATGATCGCCAACATGGAGAACACATAGAAGATGATGATGCGCACCGGGATGACATTGATCGCCTTAGGCAGCACCTTTTGCGGGTTTTTAGTCTCTGCCGACATGGTGCCCAGCAATTCGATGCCGGTGCAGGAGAAAATGGCAATCTGGAAGCCGGCAAAGAAGCCGAAAATACCGTGAGGCATAAAAATAGCGGGATCCGTGATGTTATTCACCGACGCTTTAACGCCGTCCGGCGAAGTCCAGCCAATGAAGACCATCCAGGCTCCGGTAACGATCAACGCAATAATGGCGATCACTTTGATAATGGCAAACCAGAACTCTGCTTCACCAAACATCTTCACTGACAACATATTAAACAGGCACAACAGCCCCAGCGTCAGTAAGGCAGGCAACCAGGGAGAGACCTCCGGATACCAATACTGCACGTAGCCACCGCATACCACCACGTCGGCAATGCACGTCACCACCCAACTCAACCAATAGGACCAACCGAGAAAGAAACTGGCTTTGGGCCCCAGGTATTCGGAAACAAAATCAGCAAACGAACGATAGTCGAGCTTGGTCAGCAACACTTCACCCATTGCCCGCATGACCATAAACATGAAGAAGCCGACGATGACATAAGTCAAAACGATAGACGTCCCAGAGAGCGCAATGGTTTTGCCTGACCCCATAAACAAACCGGTGCCAATGGCGCCGCCAATGGAAATAAGTTGAATATGGCGTTCGCTTAAACCGCGGTGCAAAGTTTGGGCGCAGTCTGTCCCCTCGGTTGAAATGGCATTCAACCGATGTTGCTTACTTTTTGTCATGGTGTTACCTGTCCGTCATTAAGGCGATTAAGCAGCTTGTACCGCTGCATCAGGAGTGAAACGCACCGGGCGTTTTACCGGCAAAAAAGAAATTCAGGCAAAACGAAGCCCGCCCTTTTGTTAAAGGGAAGTAAATATCTGTGCACATCTGAAAACGGCTATTGGAACTGCGCTGTCGCCCACATTTAGCATGCGAGGCATGAGCGTGGCGGGTAATTGCTTTACTATCAGATTGTTATAAATATTCTCGCTCAGAAAAAAAACGCTGCAAGCGCCGATTTAACATGAATTTAACTCTGGCGTCAGGAAACGGCATTGTCAACACGACACTTAAATAAAATGAAACTTTTTGATCACATTCAAGGTTCTGAAAAATAGATAAAAACGGGTTTTATGCATTTTTTATGCATAAAGTATGCGTAGTCAGCTAACCGCTTCTGAAAAAGTAATTAACTATTCATTTTTACGGCTCAAAACCCGCTGGCAACCGGCTTCCAGCCCGATGAGGGGGGGCTAACAAGCGGCATTTTTAATGGTAAATTTAGCGTCGCAAAAGTGTTATGCACTTAGTAATCCACGGTTAAACAAAATAAATACCTCTATATAAAAAAGGTTGGTTATGGAAAAGCTATCCTACGCTTCAGAAAGCAGCACAACGGCCTGGGCCACCTATCTGCAACAAATCGACCGCGTTGCGCCTTACCTCGGTGATCTGTCGCGTTGGGTCGATACCCTGCGTCACCCTAAGCGTGCGCTGATTGTCGACATCCCTCTGCAGATGGACGACGGTTCAATCCGCCACTTCGAAGGTTTCCGCGTTCAGCACAACCTGTCGCGCGGCCCGGGTAAAGGCGGGATCCGCTACCATCCAGACGTTGACCTCGATGAAGTTATGGCGCTGTCAGCCTGGATGACCATCAAATGTGCGGCGGTCAACCTGCCATACGGTGGTGCCAAGGGGGGGATCCGCGTCGATCCTTTCAAACTGTCTGAAGGCGAGCTGGAAAGATTGACCCGCCGCTACACCAGCGAAATCGGCTTTATCATCGGTCCACAGAAAGATATCCCTGCACCAGACGTGGGTACCAACTCTAAAGTGATGGCCTGGATGATGGATACCTACTCCATGAACCACGGCACCACTATCACCGGCGTAGTCACCGGCAAACCTATCCATCTGGGCGGGTCTCTGGGGCGTGAAAAAGCGACGGGTCGCGGTGTGTTCGTGACAGGTTGTGAAGTGGCCAAGCGTTTGGGCGTGCAAATCGAAGGTGCCAAAGTTGCGGTTCAAGGCTTTGGTAACGTAGGTAGCGAAGCAGCCCGCCTGTTTGTTGGTATCGGCGCGCGTGTGGTGGTTATTCAGGACCACTCGGCAACGCTGTTCAACGCTAACGGCATCGATCTGGCTGCATTGACCGAATGGCAAGCCAAGAACAAGCAGATCGCCGGTTTCCCTGGCGCGAGCGAGATCGAAAGCGAAGCATTCTGGTCTGTTGATATGGACATTCTGATCCCCGCGGCGCTGGAAGGTCAGATTACCCGTCAACGTGCAGAAATTCTCACTGCCAAGCTGGTTCTGGAAGGCGCTAACGGCCCAACCTACCCAGATGCGGACGACGTTCTGCGTTCACGCAACATTACCGTTGTACCTGACGTTATCTGTAACGCCGGCGGCGTAACCGTGAGTTACTTCGAGTGGGTACAGGACATGGCCAGCTACTTCTGGAGCGAGAGCGAGATCAACGAGCGTATGGACAAAATCATGACCGACGCTATGGTCCACGTTTGGAACAAGTCAGAAGAGAAAGAGTGTAGCCTGCGCACCGCGGCTTATATCGTCGCTTGTGAGCGCATCCTGACCGCACGTAAAGAGCGTGGCATTTACCCAGGTTAATGCATTATTCATCCCGGCTTGCTTTGCAGGCCGGGATTCTTTCATGAGCCTCCCTTCAACGCAGCAGTCGTTTTAGCACTTTCCCGGTACTGGTCATCGGCAACCGTTCAACAAACTCGACGATGCGCGGGTATTTAAACGCCGCCAACCGTTCTTTGGTCCATGCGATCAGCGCGTCTTCACTCACCGGCTCGTCCACATCCTTCATCACCACTACGGCTTTAATCTCTTCGCCAAGAGAGGGATGCGGCACGCCAATGACTGCCACAAATGACACTGCCGGATGGCGAATCATCAGTTCTTCAACTTCTCGTGGGTAGACATTGAAGCCGCCGCGAATAATCACATCTTTTGACCTGTCGACAACGAAATAGAAGCCATCGGCGTCACGCCGTGCCAAATCACCGGTTCTAAACCACCCGTTTTCCAACACCTCTGCCGTCGCTTCTGGGCGGTTAAGGTAGCCCTTCATCACGTTGTGTCCACGCACCGCAATTTCACCCACCTGATCTATGCCTTCTATCGCTTTACCGGTGACATCAACCAGCCGCACTTCTATCCCCCAGATAGGCTGGCCAATAGATCCCACTTTGTTGACCCGGCCCGGATGGTTAAAAGTGGCAACCGGGCTGGTTTCCGATAGCCCATATCCTTCCAGAATATTGACGCCAAAACGCCAGGCGAAATCCTCAATGATTTGGACGGGCAAACTGGCCCCGCCGGACACCGCCATGCGCAAATTTTTACGTAATCGTGGGAGGTCCGCCGTATCGTCCAACGCGTTCAATAATGCCCAGTACATTGTGGGGACGCCGGCAAAAAAGGTGATGGCATGCTGTTGCATCAGCCCGATAGCCTGTTTTGCATCAAAACGTGGCACTAACACCAGCGTTGCGGCCAAGGCAAAACCGGCATTCATCTGCACCGTAGAGCCAAAAGTATGGAACAGCGGCAACGTCACCAAATGGCGATCGGGCCGCTCCACGGAACTATTGAACAGTTGTACCGATCCCAGTGCGTTTAACACCAGATTGGCGTGTGTCAATTCTGCCCCTTTAGCGCGGCCCGTGGTGCCACTGGTATAGAGAATTACCGCGGTGTCCGATTCCACCGTGGTAGCACTGTCATACTGGGTGGGCTGTGTGCCAGTCGCTTGGCTGAAACGCTCACCTGCAAGCGGTAGGCTATCGCCGATAATAATAAACTCACGGCAGTTTTCTGCGGTTTCGAATGCGCGCCGTGCTTCTGCCCCCAGCGCCAATCCCTCGCTCCCTTCGAAACAAAAGAAGGCCACCGCCTGCGAGTCTTGCAGGTAATACTCAAATTCGCCGGCTTTCAACAACGTGTTCAAGGGCACGATCACCGCACCGACTTTGAGCACGCCATAATATATGGCCGGGAACTCCCATATGTTTGGACAGGCCAGCGCCACCCTTTCTCCGGGTTGCACACCCAGGGTGACCAGCAGATTGGCAACCTGATTAGCCCGATGATTAAGCTCGGCATAGGTGAGTTGGAATGGGTCTTGTATCAGTGCCAAACGATCCGGAAATGAACGCGCACTCTCTTCAAGCAATGTGGCCAGATTTAGCATGTGATGTACTCGCAAGCAGAGACCGGGGATCGCCCGGCAAGCCAATGGATGAGATACTGCGCCACCTCGCTGAGGTTGCTCTCCCTGAACAGCCTACGGCGGAAAAAGCCACGGCACCAAAAGTATAGACAAGGTCATACCTCTGTACAGGTTCGCGTTCCCCTGCCCAATAGTCTATATGTTAGGCATTCTTCCCCTCCCAGAGGACTGCCCCCATGAGTAAGAAAAAGATCCTGATGCTGGTCGGCGACTATGCCGAAGATTATGAAACTATGGTGCCGTTTCAGGCATTACAGATGATTGGCCACCAGGTTGATGCGGTTTGCCCCGACAAAGTTAAAGGCGACTACATCATGACGGCGATCCATGATTTTGACGGTGCGCAAACCTACAGTGAAAAACCCGGCCATCGCTTTACTTTGAATGCAGACTTTTCAGCCGCGAAAGAAGAAAACTATGACGCCTTGTTGATCCCCGGCGGCAGAGCCCCTGAGTATCTGCGCTTGAACCCGCAGGTTATCAAACTGGTGCAGGCCTTTGATGCGGCACGTAAACCGATCGCCGCCGTTTGCCACGGCCCCCAGCTGTTGGCCGCTGCCGGCGTTTTAAAAGGGAGAACCTGTAGTGCCTACCCGGCCTGCGCCCCAGAAGTGCAGTTGGCCGGCGGTCACTATGCGGATATCGGAATCGATCAGGCTCATGTTGACGGTAATCTGGTCACTGCCCCGGCATGGCCTGCACATCCGCAATGGTTGGCGAAATTCGCGGAATTGCTGGCTGAATAGCACCACAAGAAAGGCCCGGTATTAATACTCGGGCTTTTTTATTTTATGCGATAAATGCCCCGCAATGAATTTCTCCAAGAGCACACTATTTTATCCTGAATGTCGCCACGTTACTTTAATTGCTCAATCAGAAAATGGATATCATAAAGCCAGCGCTTGGCCCGAGCTGAACGCACCAGCATATAAACATACAACGGCCGGATCCGTTCTATTTCAAGATCCCAGTGATGACTGCGACGCGTTGATGAAGAAAATAACAGGGCTGATTTTGATGCCGGCCTGAAATATAACTCATGGCTGTAATTGCTGCTGTCGATGAGAAAAGCGTCGAAGTAGCCGCGCATCAAGGTCTCCGATACCGGTAACGACAGGTTTAGCTCTTTGTTTATTTCCGTATTCAGAGTAATGGCTACCCCCCGTTTAAGGAGGCCGGATGGATTATACCGCTCAATTACCGAGATCACCTGTTGCTGAATATCACTTTCCATTTCAACCTCAATGTATTTGGCTGCGCGAATGATGCAATATCATTCAGACTCTGTTGATTGTGACGAGTTCTTTACAACGAGGTTATTTTCCTTTTCTTTACACTTTCACCACAGAATGGGTATAAAAATACGCAGAGCGGCGTCACTCCACCCTGCGTAATAGCGTTACTGCTGTCGACAAAGTTTATTGGGTTAGCGAGGCATTATTGGCAATGACAGCGTCACTGTGTTTCTCTGCCGTAATACCGCCCCCCAACACCTTATACAGCGTAATCAGGTTCTGGTACTCGGTTTGCCGTGCTGTAATCAACGACTGACGGGCGGTATACAATGTCCGTTGCGCATCCAGCATCGTGAGATACGTATCCACACCGTGTCGATAACGCAGCTCCGCAAGGCGGTAATACTCTTGCGACGCCGCCACATAGCCCGTTTGCGCCGCCAACTGTTCCTGAAGGGTCCCTTTACGTGCTAACGCATCGGCCGTTTCCTGGAAGGCAGTCTGTACCGCTTTTTCATAGGTAGCGACATACAGGTCTTTCTGCGCTTTGGTGTAGTTCAACTGCGCCGTGTTATAGCCCCCGGTGAAGATCGGCAAACTGATGCTCGGCGCAAAGGACCAAACGCCGACGCCCTTGCTAAACAGTGATGACAACTCCCCGCTGCCCACGCCACCGCTGGCGGTCAGGCTGATCGACGGGAAGAACGCCGCGCGGGCAGAGCCGATATTGGCATTGGCAGTCTTCAGATTATGCTCGGCCTCCAATACGTCAGGCCGGTTCAGCAACACCTGCGATGACACACTGGCCGGTACCTCTTTCATGATGTTTGACAGTGCTTCGATCCCCGTTGGCAGCAGGTTTTCTGGCACGCTTTGCCCCACGACCAGGTCCAGGGCATTTTTTGCCTGGGCGGCACTGGTGGTGTAACTGGCCACGTCCGATCGTGCCTGCTGATACACCGTGTCCGCCGAAGCGACGTCGACCATCGACAGAATGCCGTTTTGTTGGTTTTTGCGCGTCACCGCCAAGGATGCGCTGGCGCTTTCCATGGTGCTCTTAGCGACGGCCAGGTTACTGCGCGCAGCCGCAACATTCACCCAGTCAGTGACAATATCGGCGATCAACGTCAGCCGGGTACTTTTCGCGGCTTCTGACTCCGCCAGATAGGTTTCAAAGGTGGAACGTGACAGGCTGCGATTTTTGCCGAATAAATCCAGTTCAAATGCACTGGTGCCTGCCGTCGCTTCATAGCTCTGGCTTATCGCTGTCGCATTACCGTTGCCGGTCAGCGCACGACCCCGGCTACCGTCCACACCGGCATTAACGGTTGGGAACAAATCGGAACGTTGTTCGCCGTACAGCGCCCGCGCCGATTCGATATTGGCAATGGCTTCACGCAGGTCGCGGCTGCTGCTCAGCCCCATCGCCACCACCTGCCGTAACTTGGCATCGACCACATAGTCACGCCAAGGGATATCCGGGTAGCTCAATGACAATTTACCGGAAGGCGCTGTATAAGCCGCCCCCTGCGGTAAATTGGCCGGGACCGGCGCTTGCGGGCGCTGGTAGTCAGGATCCAGCGAGAGACACCCCGCCAGGAACAGCGGAAGTGTCAGAATGATTAAACGTTGCAGCACATTATTCTCCTGCCTGTGGCGCACTATTTTTTACTGGTGTGGCGTGGGTCGTTTTGCGTGAAAACATCCGTCGCACCAATACGTAGAACAAAGGAACGAAGAAGATAGCCAGCAACGTCGCCGTGAGGGTGCCGCCAATGATCCCCGTGCCAATGGCGATCCGGCTGTTGGCCCCTGCACCGCTGGAAACCGCCAACGGCAAGACACCGGCGGTAAATGCCAGGGAGGTCATTAGGATGGGGCGCAAACGCATGCGGGAGGCTTCTATCGCTGCGGCGATTAAGGTTTCACCCCGTTGGTATTTCTCTTCGGCAAATTCAACGATCAGAATCGCGTTCTTGGCAGACAAACCGATAATGGTCAACAGCGCCACCTGGAAGTAAATGTCATTTTCCAGACCGCGCAGCGTGATCGCCAACAGCGAGCCAACCACGCCCATCGGTACCACCATCATCACAGCAAACGGAATGGACCAACTCTCATACAGCGCAGCGAGGCACAGAAACACAACAACCAGCGAGATGGCATACAGCGATGCCGCTTGCCCACTGGTCAGGCGTTCCTGGTAAGAAAGGCCGCTCCACGAGAAACTGCTGGCGGAGGAGAATTTCGCGGCCAGCGCTTCCATTTCATCCATCGCCGTGCCAGAACTGACGCCAGGTGCGCCCTCACCGGTAATTTCAAAGGACGACAGGCCGTTGTAGCGTGATAAGTTTTCCGGTCCGTAGATCCAATGGGAGGCGGCAAAGGCCGAAAACGGTGTCATGCTGGTGGTACTTGTACTGGATGTCCCGCGCACAAACCATTTATCGAGGTCTTCCGGTTTGGCGCGGTATTCCACATCCCCTTGCATATAGACTTTTTTCACCCGGTTGCGATCGATAAAGTCGTTGACGTAGGTGCTGCCGAACGCGCTGGTCAGGGTACTGCTCACGTCGCTGGCGCTAAGGCCCAACGCCTGCAATTTGTCATTGTCGATCTCCACCTGCAATTGCGGCGTATCCGGCAACGTATTGGCACGCACGGCGCTCAGGTTTGGGTTTTTCCCCGCGGCGGCGATGATCTGATCGCGCATCCCCTGCAATTCTGCGCGGGTAGTTGCCCCTTTGGCCTGCAACTCGAAGGTAAAGCCGTCAGACTGCCCAAAGCCGTCAATTGCCGGTGGACTCATTGAGAAGACCTGAGCGTCGCGAATCGTGGCGAAGTGCGCCATTGCACGTTTGGCTATCGCGTCGGCGGTATTCGCAGCGCCGGTGCGTTGGCTCCAGTCTTTCAGGCTGACAAAAGCCATACCGGCATTTTGCCCGCTGCCGCTGAACCCAAAACCATTAATGGTGAAAATAGTGCTGACATTGGCCTTCTCATCGTTCAGGAAATAATCCTTCACCACGTCGCTGACTGCGGATGTACGGGCATTGGTTGCCCCAGCCGGCAAGGTATACTGCACCATCACCACGCCCTGATCTTCGTTGGGCAAAAAGCCGGTCGGCAATCGCATATACATCACTGCGGCGGCAATCAACAGCAGGCCGTAAAGCAGCAGATACCGCATTGGGCTGTGGATCACCCGGCCCACCTTGTCGGCGTACTTCGCTTGCAGACGGTTATAGCCGCGGTTGAACTTGCCAAGCAGGCCTTTGTTGGTCAAATCCTCGTGGGTGGGTTTCAGCAAGGTTGCGCAGAGGGCCGGTGCCAGCGTCAATGCCAGGATCACCGATAGCACCATAGAAGCCACAATGGTGACGGAGAACTGGCGATAGATCACCCCGGTCGAACCACCAAAGAACGCCATCGGCAGGAATACCGCTGACAGCACCATGGCAATACCCACCAGTGCGCCAGTGATTTCCGACATCGATTTTTCCGTCGCCTCACGCGGCGGCAGTTTTTCTTCCCGCATCACACGTTCGACGTTCTCTACCACCACGATGGCGTCATCGACCAACAGGCCGATCGCCAACACCATGCCAAACAGCGTCAGCGTGTTGATCGAATACCCGAAAGCGGCGAGCACACCAAAGGTCCCCAGCAACACCACCGGCACGGTAATGGTGGGGATCAGCGTAGTGCGTAAGTTCTGCAAGAATACAAACATCACGATCACGACCAGCACCACCGCCTCGAACAGCGTTTTCACCACTTCTTCGATCGAAATGTTGATAAAGTCGGTGCTGTCTTTCGGATAGGCGACCTTGTAGCCATTCGGCATGGACGTTTGGTATTCCGCCACCTTTGCCTTCACCAATTTGGCGGTGTTAAGCGCGTTGGCCCCGGCAGCCAATTTAACCGCAATGCCGGATGCCGGGTGACCATTCAACCGAGCGCTGGAAGAGTAATCCTCGTTACCCAGCTCAACCCGCGCTACGTCGCCCAGACGCACCAGCGCCCCGCTGCTGTCACTTTTCAAGATGATATTGCGGAACTGCTCCGGCGTTTGCAGGCGTGATTGCGCCTTCACGGTGGCGGTCAGTTGCTGATCGGCACCCGAGGGTAAATCGCCGATCTTACCGGCGGAAACCTGGGTGTTTTGCGCTTCAATAGCCGTTTCTACATCGGATGGCATCAGTGAATAGGACGCCAGCTTGGTGGGGTTTAGCCAAATGCGCATCGCGTATTCTGAACCGAACACCTGCACGTCGCCGACGCCGTCGATACGTGACAAGGGATCCTGAATGTTACTCACCAGGTAGTCAGAAATATCCGCCATGCTGGCCTTGTCCGTCTCGTCATACAGGCCGACGATCAGCAAAAAGCTGCTCTGGGATTTCTTCACCGTCACCCCTTGGGCGGTGACCTCGGCCGGCAAGCGGCTTTCCGCCTGTTGTACCTTGTTCTGCACCTGAACCTGAGCGATGTCGGGGTCAGTGCCTTGATCGAAGGTGACGTTAATGCTCACTGAACCGTCGGAACTGCTGGTCGCCGAAAAATACAGCAGCCCATCCAGGCCGGTTAGCTGCTGTTCAATCACCTGGGTAACGCTGTTTTCCAGGGTTTCCGCATCTGCGCCCGGATACGTAGCGGAAATGGAAATCTGCGGTGGTGATACGTCAGGGTATTGCGAAATGGGCAGCGAGTTGATCGACATCAGTCCGCACAACATGATGATGATCGCAATCACCCAGGCAAACACGGGCCTGCGAATAAAGAATTGGGCCATGGTTATTGATCCCCGCCGTTAGCCACAGCGGTACCCGCCGGTTTTTGCACCTCAACCGCCTTGACCTCCGTACCGACAGCCACCTTGTTCGTGCCCTCGACGATTAACCGGTCCCCCTCATTAAGCCCCTGACTGACCAGCCAACTGCTGCCAATAACGCGCTCGGTGGTGACGGTGCGCTGTTCAACCTTGTTTTGGGCGTTAACCACCAGCGCAGTCGCCTCACCCTTAGCGTTGCGGGTTATACCCTGCTGTGGCGCCAGGATCCCCTTGGGATCAACACCGTTATCGACTTTGGCGTGAACATACATGCCGGGTAATAATTCGTGTTCTGGATTGGGGAACACGGCACGCAGCGTGACAGAGCCCGTAGACTCATCTACCGACACTTCTGTCAGTTCGAGCTTGCCTGCATGAGAATAAGGCGTACCGTCTTCGAGATTGAGGGTTACCGGCGTGACATCGTCACGTTGTAACGAAGCCTGCTGTTTGCGTAATTTCAGCAGTTGAGTGCTGGACTGTGTGAGATCGACATAGACAGGATCGAGCGCCCGAATGGTTGCCAGCGCATCCGTTTGGCTGGCAGTCACCAGCGCACCGGGTGTCACCGACGAAATACCAATACGGCCGGAGATAGGCGCGCGTACCTGCGTATAGGCAAGATTGATTTTGGCCGTTTCCAGCGTCGCCTTGTACTGTGCCACCGCGGCAACGGCCTCCCGGTAGGTCGCCATTGCATCATCTGCGTCTTGCTTGGACACACCGTTCTCTTTGACCAAAACAGCATAGCGTTGTGCTTTCAGGCGACTGGCGTTCACCGTGGCTTGGGCACTTTTTACCTGTGCGGCCGCTTGATCATAACTGGCCTGATAGGTTGCAGGGTCGATTTGATACAGCACCTGGCCGGCGTTGACTTCTGCGCCTTCGGTAAAGAGGCGACGCTGGATAATGCCTTCCACCTGAGGACGGACGTCCGACGTCATGGTGGCGTTCACTCGACCGGTCAGATCGCTGCTCAGCGTTACAGATTGGCCATGCAGTGTCGCCACCCCCACCTCCTGTACGCCACGGGCGCCTGTGGGGGCGCTGCCACTTTGGCCATCACAAGCGGCCAGTAACAACGACAGGCTGACAAGAAGAACCTTTTTCCTTTGCATCGACTTTCTATCCTATTGAGAACGTTTATTCTCAATATATAGAAAGCGACGTTTTTAGTCTGACAGGGTTACGTAAGGATTCAGTAAAATTGCATCGCAGAGCATGAAGAGAGCCGGTGCGTACGTGCTACGCACTGGCAAGCGAACTATTTCTTTCGAAGCGGGATATCTTTCAGCAACCAGGTTAACGCAAATGCCAGTGCCATCACCACGGCGGCAATTTGGTACACCGAGTGAATCGCACCACCGAATGCCTGCAGGTAGTCCTGTTGCAGCGCCGTGGGCAGATGATGCACGGCACTTGCCCCCAGTGAACGTGGCAACTCAGTGCCTTCAGGCAGCAAAGCGGCCAGACGGCTGTGCAGCACATTGGTAAAAATCGCGCCAAATACGGCGACGCCAATAGACCCCCCGATGGAACGGAATAGCGTAGCACTGGACGTGGCGACCCCCATGTGTTTCGGCTCTACGCTGTTTTGTGCTGCGAGGATCATCACCTGCATCACCATACCCAAGCCTAACCCCAACAGGCTGATGTAGAGATACAGCAAATGCACCGGGGTCGAGTTTTTCAACGTACCCAGCAGTATCATCCCCGCCAACGCACACAGCGTGCCGATGATCGGAAAGATGCGGTATTTACCGTGTTTGCTGATCAACCGTCCGCTGATGATGGAGCTGATCATAATCCCCCCCATGAGCGGCAATAATTGCATACCCGCCTGGGTCGGTGTGGAATCCTTCACCACCTGCAGATACAACGGCAGGAAGGTCACCGACCCAAATAGCGACATACCGACGATAAAGCCTATCAATGCACACAACACAAAGGTGCGATTACGGAACAGCCCTAACGGAATGATCGGCTCGCTCGCCAGCCGCTCTTCGTAGATAAATCCGCCTATCGACACCAGACCAAACGCCAAAATGCACCACAATTGGCCGTCAGACCAGGCCATTACCGTGCCACCCTGGCTGGTAAACAGGATGATGCAGGTCAACGCTGCCGCGAGATAGCTGGCACCCAGGAAATCAATCTCATGTTTGACCCGGTTAACCTTGGACTGGAACACCGCACCAATCACTAACAGTGCGAAGATCCCCAGTGGCAGGTTGATATAGAAAATCCAACGCCAAGAGAAATGTTGCACCAACACCCCACCGATCAGCGGCCCAACCACCGTCGCCAAACCAAAGACCCCACCAAATAACCCTTGATAGCGCCCACGATCGGCCGGTGGGATCACATCACCCACCACGGCCATGGTCACGACCAACAAACCACCCCCACCCAGCCCTTGCAACGCACGCATCAGGATAAGCTCCGTCATATTCTGCGCTAACCCGCACAGCACGGAACCGAGCAAGAAGACCACAATGGCTATCTGTAACACGATCTTGCGTCCGAACAGATCGCCGAACTTGCCATACAGTGGCACCACAATGGTCGACGCCAGCAGATAGGCGGTCACCACCCACGACAGGTTCTCCAGACCACCGAATTCGCCGACGATAGTCGGCAACGCAGTAGACACAATCGTCTGATCGAGCGCCGCCAGTAACATGACCAGCAGCAGTGCTGAGAACAACAAACGGATCGAGGGGGCCTGTTCATGCACCCTGCCGTTTTCTTCGTTGCCTGCTACGTTATCCGTACCCATGTAAGTGAGCCCGCTTGTAATTAATTAATTGAGTAATTAATATATGAACTATTCTTTTCTCCGGTCAATGGATCTCACCGCGATGACAGCACAAAACGTTCAAAAACCACGGCGCCCCGGTCGCCCTAGCGGCAGTGCTAATGGCGCAGAAAAACGCGAGCATTTACTCGACACCGCGCTGAATATGTTTGCCCGTCAAGGCATTGCCGATACGTCGCTGAATGCCATTGCCCGTGAGGCCGGCGTAACCCCTGCCATGCTGCACTACTATTTTCACAACCGCGAACAGTTGCTGGATGTGCTGATAGACGAGCGTTTTCTGCCGGTTAGGCTTGCTGCCGGCAGCGTGTTTGACGCCAATACAGACGATCCCGTGGCCGCCTTCACCCAACTGGCACAGCGATTTATCGACATCTCGACCGATCACCCATGGTTTGCACCACTGTGGTTACGTGAAGTGATGAGTGACAACGGCATTTTGAAACAACGCATGAACGAGCGATTTGGGGATACGCAACGCAAAACAGCGCTGCAATCGATCATTCGCTGGCAAGCAGAGGGCAAGCTCAATGCAAGCCTGGAGCCGTCGCTGATGTTTATTACCCTGTTTGGCATGACGTTGTTGCCCCTAGCCACTGCGCCAAAATGGCACCGTAATGACGATGATAATCCGTTGAACGCCGATGTTATCGCCCGTCACGCCATTACGCTGCTGACTCAAGGGCTGGGGCCACAGCGCTAAAGATGAGCGCGATTGAAAAACTGGAATTAATGATTGTGCGGTAAAGCCTACAGATGAGAGAGTGTTACATCACCGCTTTAAGATTGAAGGGATTAACGATGACACAGGAAAGGCGTAAGAGATTGGCACTGGTCGCTGCTGTCGCTTTTGCCATTTATTTGATAACGCATATTGGCGAGTTTGATTTCCCCCTTTCCCTGGCTAAAGCCTGCCTTGCTTCAATCATTGTCACCCTGCTTTACGCATTCCTTTCAAGCCACTTCTGGAAAAAGCATGTTCTGAAGCTAAAGGATTATCAATAAGTTACCCTTTGGCTAACAGGCGTGAAAAATACGTTTATGCACCATCGGCATAATAACCGCAGGGCCAAAAATGACCCTGCTTGACGATGTGCCGTTTACACTGCCGGCAGTTGGTTGGTCACGCAGTGAATCCCCCCACCGCCAGCGGCAATGGCGTCAATATTCAGCTGCACCACGTCACGATCGGGGTAAAGCTCTGTTAACAAATTCAACGCGGCGGCATCCGCCTCAGCGTCGCCAAACTCCGGGGCGATAACCGCACCGTTGATCACAAAATAATTGATATATCCCGCAGCAAAATCCGGATTGCCCTTGCTGAAACGGCTGCGGCGTGGATCCATCGGGGGCGACATCGTATGCACCTTTAACTTGCGACCATCGGCATCGGTTGCTTGTTTGAGGATAGCCAAATGGGCCTGCGTCACCTTGTGATCGTAAGAGTCAGGATCGGTATCTAAATTAGCCACCACCACCCCTGGGCTGGCAAAGCGGGCATAAAAATCGACGTGGGCATCCGTAATATCCTTACCTTTAATTCCCGGCAGCCAGATAATTTTGCGCAGGCCGAGCATCTCTTTTAACTCTTGCTCAACCCGGTCACGGCTCCAGCCAGGGTTGCGGTTAGCATTGACCCAACTGCTTTCGGTCATGATCCCGGTGCCATGGCCATCCACCTCGATGCCGCCGCCTTCTCCCACCAGTCCGCTACGCCGTATATTGGCGACGCCGTAATGTTTCGCTTCAAACGCCGCCAGGCGCGAATCATAAGTATGCTGCTGTTTGTTGCCCCAACCGTTAAAGTTAAAGTCCACGGCCCCCAGCTTGCCTTGATTGTTAACCACAAAGTTGGCGCCAATGTCGCGCATCCAAATATCATCAAGCTCAGTGATAATGAAGGTCACATTGTGGGTACCGCATTTCTCTTCTGCCAGTTGCCGTTCTTTCTCCCGGCAAAATACCGTTAAGGGCTGATATTGCGCGATGGCACGGGCAACTCGCCCTAAAGCATCCTGTACGCCCGACGTGTAGTCGGCCCAAATTGCCCGCTGCGCACCGAAGGAGATAAACGCGCGCTGCTGCACCTCTCCTTCATCAGGCATACGCCAGCCCTCTCCAGGTATAGCCTGCGCAGCATGGGCGGGTAGCGACAGCCCCATAGAGGCCGTTAGGCTCATGCCGGCAATCAGGGATGCCTGCTTAATAAATTCGCGACGCGTTGACATGGTTTGCTCCTGTATTGCCGTCATTAAAATAAGATATTCTGTTCAGTTGAAAACGGCGTGATTTCGATGTAGTACATGTTAAGGCTTCCAATACGGCCGGAACAAACGATACATTTAGCAGACACCTGATTAGATAGGCTTATCGATAATGTTAAAACACTGGCCCCCCATGAACGCACTACGCGGGTTTGAAGCCGCCGCCCGGCTAGGCAGCTTCCACCAGGCCGCAGATGAACTGCACCTCACCCAGTCTGCTATCAGCCAACAGATACGCAGCCTGGAGGCCTTTCTTGAACAACCTCTGTTCTTTCGCAGCGGCCGCAGCGTCAGCCTTACCGACGCCGGTCACGATCTCTATAGCACCGCGCAGGTGATGCTTCAGCAACTGGCCATCGGTATCCGTCGTTTGGATCAGTACCGTAAACCCAATCAGCTGATCGTCAACACAACCCCGGCGTTTGCCCGCCACTGGTTGGTACCGCACCTGAAGAGTTTCAATCGCCTGCATCCCGATATCGATCTCTGGCTATTTACGACCTTTGACCCGCCGGATATGGCGACAGAAACCGTCGATCTGGCGATCCGCGACGATCTCAGTGCCCAGGCGGAATGCAGCTTCAAAATATTGCTTCAGGATCGGCTCTATCCGGCATGCCACCCTGACGTGCTGAACGTCGTAGCCGCAGAGCGCACCACTTTGCACGGCGAACGCGAAATGGACTGGAGCCATTGGGCCATTCAGGGCGGCGTCAACATCGGGCAAAGCAGCCATGGGCTGAATTTCTCAGACCCAGGGCTGTTGCTGGATGCCGCCTGCGACGGCCTTGGCGTCGCGTTGGTCAGCCAACTCCTGGCACAGCACGCGCACGACAGAGGGCTGCTGATGCCGTTGACGGAGCAAAAGGTGCGCGGCCCCAATTGGGCATGGCTTATTCACCGCGACAGTGAAAACAACCCGTTTACCCAACATTTTTGTGAGTGGCTGCTAACCCAATTGCCTTCCGCAGTTTAACGTTTTAGCTCACGGTTCCAGACGGTGAATACAGCACGCCAGTTTGTGCAGTGCTACTTTCAATCAAGCGCCCAAACACGCAAACACAATGGCGCTAAGTGATTGTTGAGATTGAATTCACCTGTCATCGTTCAATTCGAAAAGGAACCGCTATGCATTCTGTCATCTTGAAAACATTAGCACTTAGCGTGGCGCTTGCCACCTTCAGCCCCGGGGTATTGGCCGCGAATCTGAGCGCCGGTGCCGTGGCAGCACCGGATCAATACGGTGCAAAAGTGGCCGCACAAATTTTGCAGGCGGGTGGCAATGCCGTAGATGCTGCAGTAGCCACCGCATTTACTCTCGCAGTGACTTACCCTGAAGCCGGTAATATTGGCGGCGGCGGCTTTATGACGCTGTACGTCGACGGTAAACCCTATTTCCTCGATTACCGGGAAATTGCGCCAAAAGCGGCAACCAAGACCATGTACCTGAATAAAAACGGTGACGTCATTGAAAACCTTAGCCTGGTGGGCACCAAGGCAGCCGGGGTGCCCGGCACGGTGTTAGGCCTGTGGGAGGCACACAAACGCTTTGGCAAACTGCCGTGGGCAGAGTTACTGACCCCTGCTATCGGCTACGCGCAGCAAGGGTTTAAAGTGGCCGATCAGCAATATCAGTACCGTGAAGACGCCAATAAGCTGTTTGCCGGTCAAACCAACTTTGGTGATTACTTTGGCAACATGAAGCCCGGTGCCGTGTTTAAACAACCTGAGCTGGCCAAAACGCTGGAGCGCATCGCCAATAAAGGGGCTGAAGACTTCTATCAAGGTGAAACAGCCAAACTGCTGGTGGCGCAGATGCAGCGTGATGGCGGCCTTATTACACAGTCTGACCTGACGGACTACCGGGTGAAATGGCGCGATCCGATGCAAATCGCCTGGCGTGGTAACATCATCTATACCGCTCCGCTCCCCAGTTCCGGGGGGATCGCGCTGGCACAGTTATTGGGGATAAAAGAGGACCGTGCCGCTGATTTCAAAGGTGTCGCGCTGAATTCCGCACGTTACATTCACCTGCTGTCGGAAATTGAGAAGCGTGTCTTTGCCGATCGCGCAGACTATCTCGGCGATCCCGACTTCACGCATGTGCCCGTCGACAAGTTGGTCGCCCCGGACTACCTGCAAAAACGGGCGGCGGAGATCAATCCCGTCGCGATCTCCCCGACCGAAAAGGTGCGCCCTGGGCTTGAACCCCATCAGACCACCCATTTTTCGATTGTAGATTCTCAGGGTAATGCGGTCAGCAACACCTACACGCTGAACTGGGACTTCGGCAGCGGCGTGGTGGTGAAAGGCGCCGGCTTCCTGCTGAATGACGAAATGGACGATTTCAGCGCCAAGCCAGGGGTGGCCAACGCCTTCGGCGTTGTCGGCAGTGACGCCAACGCCATTGAGCCAGGCAAACGCATGCTTTCTTCCATGAGCCCGACCATCATCACACGTGACGGCGACGTGAGTCTGGTCATTGGGACGCCGGGTGGCTCACGCATCTTCACCTCGATTTTCCAGGTAATAAACAATATCTACGATTACCAATTGCCGTTAGAAAAAGCGGTGGCTGCGCAGCGCGTTCATCATCAACTGTTGCCGAAAGACACCATTTTCTACGACGGTTTTGCCCCACTGACGGGCAACGTGGCCGAACAGCTGAATGCGATGGGCTATAAATTGGAGGATCAAGGCTGGTATATGGGGGATATTCAGGTAATACGCGTTAACGGAAACACACCGGAAACGGCCTCTGATCCCCGGGGCCGCGGCATGGGACGGGTGGTAGAAAAGTAATCTAACATGGCCGACCAACAGGTCGCATCGTGGGTCGGCCATCATTGCGTTTCAGCTTGCGGGTTAATTACCCGCCGGTTTTATCCACTGCACCCTTCGCCAACTCACCGTAAACCACCTGCCCGCGGAAACCACGGCGCACCTGCTGGAATAATTCACGGAACGCCGGATAATCCTGCGCCTGACAAAGGGTAGCCTCACCGTGAATGGCATTCAGCTGTAATGTGTGATTGACGGTGACCTGTTGCCCCTCTCGCTGCCATTTAACCTGATAGTTACCCGCGGTATTGCGGAATTGCTGATCCTTTGGAATAGCAATAATGGGAACATTCGCAGGCAATTGCAGACGATAGGTTTCATCAAAGCGTTGCGCGTTGCAATAGAATGGCGTTTCGTTCGTCAACGCGGCCGTGGTCGTATACAGTGTGCGGAAAGACTTGCCGCCCGGCGGATTGGGCACCGTCATCCCACCCACTACGCCAAAATCGACATAGTCATCGGCCTTGAAACGGAAGCTGTAACCAAACGGCTTGTTAAGATCCAGCGGATCGCCGCTCATCGCTACCTGGCCACGTCCGTCGATGCCGGAAGAAGACATGATGGACTCCTCGGTTCGCGTCCGATTATGCGGGTTGATTTTCGAGAAATAACCCCGCAGGTTAATCTCATCAACTTCACTCAATTTTCGTTCGGTTTGCCCACGCATCGTGCCCGACTTATCGAACACCACGTCCACGTTGAGTGGGCTTTCCGTCCGTTGTGCATCATTGTTCGGGGTATGTGCCAATGTCGCGTCACGCGTCAATAACACCGGAACGCCCAGGTCGCCCTCCGGCAGTTGACCGAAGCGCGCCCAAGGACTGGTGGAATCCAGATACAGGTCAAATTCGGGCACGTAAGTGATGGCATGGTTAAAGCGGCCCAGCAGCGGCACTTCAGGCAGGATCGGCCCTTTCATCATGCCAATCAACACGGGCGAACTCTCTATCCCCTTGGCCGCCAACAACGCCTCTAACAGCACCACATGATCCTTACAATCGCCATAATGGTTGTCGAGAATACTTTGTGCAGAATTAGGCTCCAGCCCGCCGTTACCCAGGTACACAGCAACATAACGGATATTCTGTGCCACCCAGCGATACATCGCCGCGGCCTGTTCACGACGATCGTCAATGCCGGCTGTGATGTGATCTGCCATTGCCTGCACTGCCGGCGTCACCTTGGCCGCTTCACTGGCCTTCAACTGATAGGCTTTTGCCAACTGTGGCCATTCGCGGTAGGTACTGGCCATAATGGTTGGGCTGAAAGTCCAGCGGTCCGCCGCCCAATTCTGCGTCTTCAGCGGTACGCGTCGTTGGTAATGCCAACGCCAGTAAGCCTGCCCATCACGGATCTGCGGCTTATCACTGCCTTCCACATCCCGGGTATAAATATGCATGGGCAAATCTGCCGGTGCCTGCAAATTGACCTCGGCATCATCAAATTGATCGAATACGCTAAAGGTTTCCCACAGGCCAAAATAATCCGGGAAGTAAGGCACATTTTGGGTTTGGCGCAGCTGATAGAGGATACGAGAACCCGGTGCCAGGTTGGGGAAGACGATCACCTTCACTTTACGGTCGGCATACACGGCCGCTGACGCGCTGGAGTAGCTTTCCTGGGTATAAATTCGGTCGGGGGCAACATCATGGCGTTGACCGTCAGCCGTCAGCGTATAGGCAGAAACCACCTCCAGCGTTTCCATTTTTTCACTGTAACCCAATCGAATCTGGCTGAATTTCTCGACCGCAGCCTTGGTTTTGAGCAGGACTTCATAACTTTCGGTCTTCACGCTATGGGCATTGGCAAGAACCTGATAGTCAGCGCGGTAACGAACAAAGCTGAAGTCATTGCTGACTGCCGCCTCTTGCCCTGCGGGTAAGGCCGCGTCGGCGGCCAGCAACGTGACAGGATGTACCGCCGCCAAACTGGTGAGTAGCAGTATTGAAGGGATCGCTATTTTCATTTTCATTCCTTTGACAAAGAGTAACCGGCCGTAAAGCACCGCATCCATAAAACGCTAGCACAACACTATGACAATGATTCAGGTGCAACAAACCCAGGAGCGCACTGATGCGTTATTGCCTCAATGCCCCCACGACTAGCCTTGTTCTATCAGCATGACCGCCGTGGTATCCGCTTCCAGGGCTTCAAAGATGTGCTCTCGATCGGCGGAATAACGGATGTAGTCCCCCGCGCCCAGCTCCACTGGCTGTTCTGTCGGCCCAATTCGCGCTCTGCCACTGCTGATAATCACATGTTCAATGGTACCTGGCATATGCGGCCGTGAAATGCGCGACTCCCCCGGCTGTACACGCAGGCGGTAAATATCTCTTTGTGCCCCCGGCGGGCAGGTTGCCAACAGCGTGGCGGCATAATTGGCGTGTTCAGAAACGGTAGTAACCCCTTCATTGGCGCGGATCACCTGAACGTGCTGACGGGGTTGGGAGATTAACCGGCTTACCGGCACATCCAGGGCCATGGCCAACGCCCACAATGTTTCCAGGCTGGGATTACCGCTACCGGTTTCCAGTTGCGAGAGCGTTGATTTGGCAATGCCCGCCCGGCGTGCCAATTCGGTAACCGTTAACCCAATCCGCTCACGCTCTCGGCGGATTGCGGCAGAAAGCAGGCCAATGGGTGTGGCGCTGTTGCTGGCATTATCGCTCATTGTTCACCATATCATCCGTTTGTTCGACTTGACGAACACCTAGTAGGTGTTCATCATAATGTTCAGTTGTTCATTTTAATGTCTTACATTCACGGCGACAAGCGCTTATCACATCAGGGAGAAAATGAATGAAAATAAAAACCAGCGGTGTGCTGCAGATGAGCCTCGCGATGGTAATTTCCGGCACCGTGGGCTGGCCGGTCGTTTTACTGGGGCAGCCGGCACCCACGGTGGTTTTCTGGCGCTGTGCGTTTGGTGCGCTGGCAATGTTGATCGTTTGTGCCTTGCTGGGTCAGTTAAGAAAAGGCGTGTTAACTCGCCGTCAGGCGGCCATTGCGGTACTCGGTGGTCTAGCACTGGTGTTGAATTGGACGCTGCTTTTCGGCGCTTATTCCTACGCGTCAATTGCCGTGGCAACCGTCACCTATCACGTCCAGCCTTTTATGTTGGTCGGGTTGGGCGTGTTGTTTTTTGGTGAAAAAATGACGGCGAATAAACTCGGTTGGCTGGTGCTGGCCTTTGGTGGCATGTTGCTGATCATTACAGGTAAACAGGATACAGGCAGTTCCAATGCCCATTACCTTACCGGGGTGTTACTGGCGCTGGGCGCGGCCTTTATGTATGCGGTAGCAGCCGCTATCGTCAAGCAGTTGAAAGGCGTACCGCCGCATCTGCTCGTACTCATTCAGCTCACCGTTGGCATGGTGCTGCTGGCCCCCTTCGCCGGTCTGGCTTCCTTGCCACCAACAGCCCATACCTGGTTGCTGCTGGCCACTCTCGGCTTGCTGCATACCGGCTTGATGTCTTCGCTGTTGTACAGTGCGATCCAGAAAATCCCCACCACTCTGATCGGGGCTTTATCGTTCATCTACCCATTAATGGCGATTCTGGTCGACTGGGCCGTATTCGGACATCGCCTTAGCCTGATGCAATTACTGGGCGCTGCGGCCATCTTGTTGTCGGCGGCCGGCATGAACTTTGGTTGGCAGCTGTTGCAGGCGAGTAAAGCCGCTCCTCAGGCCGGAGATCGCTAACGGGTTACCCCTCAACAGAGGCGTTATTCCCCGGAGAACCGCATGTTACGGCGCGCTGTTACCGGTTTTACCCCCTTGGTCACATTACCGGTAACACCCTTTTTTAACATCCTTCAGCGTGATATCTGTCGCAAAACCGTCTGTGGAAAACCGCTTTTATAGCAATAACGACGTTACGCTATTTTTGAACAGGTGAAACCATGACGACCCATACGCCCGATGAAGTGCTGTTAATTGCCCCAGTAATGGAAAATCTGCTTGCTCGCCTTGAGGCGACCTTTGTCGTGCACCGCTTATATGAACACGCGGATCCGGTTGCTTTCCTGGCGGCCAAAGGGCGTTCCTTGCGTGCCATTGTCACCCGTGGCGATATCGGCGTCACAACGGCGGTTCTCGAACAGTTACCGCAGTTAGGGCTGATTGCCGTGTTTGGCGTAGGAACAGACGCCATTGACCTGAGCTACACCCGTCAGCACGGTATTAAGGTCACCATCACCTCCGGCGCACTGACTGAGGACGTGGCCGATATGGCTCTTGGGCTGCTACTGGCTACCGCGCGTCAACTGTGTCACAACGACCGCTTTGTCCGCGATGGCCGCTGGTTACACGAGGCACCAGGCCTGTCAGTGCAGGTGAGCGGTAAACGACTGGGCATTTTTGGCATGGGGAATATCGGCCGTGCTATCGCTCAGCGCGCCGCCGGGTTCAACATGCGCATCCAGTACGCCAGTCACCAACAGGACAGCTCACTGCCCTACACCTATTACGCGGATCTGCTGGCATTGGCGCGGGAAAGTGACTTCTTTGTGATCGCCATTTCCGGCGGCAAGGACAGTGCAGGCCTGGTGGATAAAGCGGTATTCGATGCCCTGCCATCACATGCACTGGTGATCAACATTGCCCGCGGCAGCATCGTCAATGAAACCGATCTGATCGCGGCACTGCAAAGCGGCGCCATTGCCGGTGCCGGGCTCGACGTTTATGCCCACGAACCGCAGGTGCCCGCCGCGCTGATCGCCATGGATAATGTCGTACTGCAACCGCATATTGCCAGCGCCACCCAAGAAACGCGGCAAAAAATGAGCGACATCGTGTTTACCAACGTTGAAGCCTTTTTTAACTATGCGCCACTGCCCCACGCCATCGAATAAATAACGCGTTTTCTTTCGATTTTATTACCGCCGAATAACAGAACCTCGCGCTCTGGAGGTTCTCCCTGCGTCCTGTAAAGAGAGATCGCCATGGATAATAAAATACCCAACACCCGCTGGCTGCGGGTCATTGCCCCGATCCTGATTGCCTGCATCATTTCCTTTATGGACCGCGTTAATATCAGTTTTGCGCTGCCCGGCGGTATGGAAAGTGATCTAGGGATCACCAGCCAAATGGCCGGTTTAGCCAGCGGCATCTTTTTTATCGGCTATCTGTTTTTGCAGGTTCCCGGCGGCCGCATCGCGGTTAACGGCAGCGGTAAACGCTTTATCGCCTGGTCATTGTGCGCCTGGGCCGTGGTGTCTGTAGCGACCGGTTTTGTCACCAATCACTATCAACTGCTGGTGCTGCGCTTTGTCTTGGGTATTTCTGAAGGCGGCATGTTGCCGGTAGTACTGACGATGATCAGCAATTGGTTTCCAGAAAAAGAGCTGGGCCGAGCCAATGCCTTTGTCATGATGTTTGCGCCGTTGGGGGGCATGCTGACCGCACCGATTTCTGGTGCCATCATTAACCAACTCGATTGGCGCTGGTTGTTTATCCTCGAAGGTGTGCTGTCGTTAGTGGTTTTAGCCGTCTGGTGGCTATTGATCAGCGATCGGCCACAAGAGGCGCGTTGGTTACCGGCCCGCGAGCGAGAATATCTGGTGGCTGAACTCACGCGGGAACGTCAGGCCCGCAGCAGAACACAACCGGTCAGCAATGCCCCGCTGAAAGACGTATTCCGCAATAAAGGGCTAATGAAGCTGGTGCTGCTGAACTTCTTTTATCAAACCGGTGACTACGGTTACACCCTGTGGCTGCCTACTATTCTGAAGAACCTCACAGGCGGCAATATGGCCTCTGTGGGCTTCCTGGCCATTTTACCTTTCGTGGCAACCTTGTTGGGGATTTACCTGATTTCTGTCCTTACCGACAAAACCGGCAAGCGTCGGCTGTGGGTGATGGTGTCATTGTTCTGCTTCGCTGCCGCCTTGCTGGCATCGGTGGTGTTACGCCATAACGTGGTGGCCGCCTATATCGCGTTGGTGGTTTGTGGTTTCTTCCTGAAAGCGGCAACCAGCCCATTCTGGTCAATGCCCGGGCGTATTGCCTCTGCAGAAGTGGCCGGTGGCGCACGTGGCGTCATTAATGGCTTGGGCAATCTGGGGGGATTCTGCGGACCTTATCTGGTGGGCGTGATGATTTATCTCTATGGGCAAAACGTCGCGGTGTGCGGATTGGCGGTGTCGCTGATCATTGCCGGGATCATCGCATGGCGCTTGCCAAAAGAGTGTGACCTGACCGACAGCGAATCGGCGCATGACGCGCTGCTGGACAAGGCCAAACGGGCCTGAGCGACAACAAAACCACAAGCGGGCAACGGCAAAATTTGCTATGTTAGCCCGCTGATTAAGGTCTGTTGTTACTCGTTGGATAGGTCTATGTTTACCCATAAAGCAATTGCCGAACTCAATGCACTGGAGTTGATGGTTTATAACTACGTCATCAAGAATAAGAACCCCGTGATATACATGACCATTCGCGAGCTGGCGGAGGCCGTCGGGGTATCTACCACCACGGTACTGCGTTTTTGCAAAAAAATGGGCTGTGAGGGTTATTCTGAATTCCGCATTCGCTTTAAGTTGTATCTTGAACAGACCGAAGCGCCACCGATAGATTTCGGCACCAGTGAAATAATCAGTTTCTTTAAAAGTATTAACAACGACGAATTCAACCAGCTTATTGACCAGGCGGTACAATATATTGCCGCCGCAGAACGTATTATTTTTGTTGGCGTAAGCACATCGGGCGCATTAGGGAAATACGGTGCGCGTTTCTTTTCCAATGTAGGTAAATTCAGCACCCATATTGATGACCCTTATTACCCTATCAACAGTGACATGTATAAAAGCGCTGTCGCCATTATGCTTTCCGTGTCTGGCGAGACGGAAGAGATCCTGCGTCTGGCCAGCCAGTTCAGCCTGCATAACTGCAAGATTGTCAGCATCACCAACAATGAAACCTCATCGCTGGCGCGCATGGCAGACTTCAACCTCTCCTACCACGTGCCACCGCAGCTGATCGCCGGGCACCATAATATCACGACCCAAATCCCGGTTATTTACATTATTGAAACCATCGGCAAGCGATTGGGTCATATTAGCGCCGCGAAATAAAACAGCCTGTTTTTTTAATGTAACAAGTCACCCTAAGGGGCGGTTTGTTATATCGTGACATTCAATTCCAGCTTGCTACTATATTCTCATCCGTGACCTTTCATGAATAATGGAATGAGAAACCAACGATGAAACAACAACAGTTACCGAAAGATTTTCTGTGGGGTGGCGCCGTCGCTGCGCACCAGGTTGAAGGCGGTTGGGATCAAGGGGGCAAAGGCCCTAGCATCGCAGACGTATTGTCGGGCGGTGCACACGGCGTGGACCGCGTGATGACCGACGGTGTGCTGGAAGGCTATCGCTACCCCAACCACGAAGCGGTGGATTTCTACGGTCGCTATAAACAGGATATCGCGCTGTTCGCAGAAATGGGGTTCAAATGTTTCCGTACCTCGATCGCCTGGACCCGCATTTTCCCTAAGGGTGATGAGCTTGAGCCGAATGAAGCCGGCCTGCAATTCTACGATGATCTGTTTGATGAGTTGTTGAAATACAATATCCAACCGGTGATCACCCTGTCGCACTTTGAGATGCCCTATCACCTGGTGAAAGAGTATGGCGGTTGGAAGAACCGTCAGGTGGTCGATTTCTTCGTGCGTTTCAGCGAGGTGGTACTGCGTCGTTATCAGCATAAAGTGAAGTACTGGATGACCTTTAACGAGATCAACAACCAGAGCAACTACCAGTACCCATTGTTTGGCTATTGCTGTTCCGGCGTGGTGTATACCCAAGAAGAGAACCCAGAGCAGACGCTGTATCAGGTATTGCACCACCAGTTTGTCGCCAGTGCTCAGGTGGTTAAACTCGGTCACCAGATTAACCCGGAATTCAACATTGGCTGCATGCTGGCCTGCGTGCCCTTCTACCCGTTCTCCTGCAAGCCAGACGACGTCATGTACAGCGTAGAAGCGATGCATTCGCGCTACCTGTTCACCGACGTGCAAGTGCGCGGCTACTATCCGTCGTACCTGCTGCGAGACTGGGAACGCAAAGGCTTCAAGATTGAGATGCAGCCGCAGGACGAACAAACCCTGCGCGAAGGCTGCGCGGATTACATCGGTTTCAGCTACTACATGAGCAATGCTCTGAAGGCCGATGCGGTAAGCACTGGCGATGCGATGTTCGACTTCCCCGGTAACGTACCAAACCCGCATGTAAAAGCGTCCGACTGGGGATGGCAGATTGATCCCGTTGGGCTGCGTTACTCGTTGAACGTGTTGTACGAACGCTACCAGAAGCCGTTGTTTATCGTTGAAAATGGCTTTGGCGCCTTCGACAAGGTCGAAGCTGACGGTAAAATCAACGATGATTATCGCATCGACTACCTAAGCGCACATATCGAACAGATGAAAAAAGCCGTGATCGACGACGGGGTTGATTTGATCGGTTACACCCCTTGGGGCTGTATCGACTGTGTCTCCTTCACCACCGGGGAATACGGCAAACGCTACGGTTTTATCTACGTCGACAAACACGACGACGGTACCGGCACGCTCGAGCGTTCGCGCAAAAAGAGTTTTGACTGGTACCGAAGGGTTATCGCCAGCAACGGCGAACAGCTGTAATACGCCCGTTCCCCCTGTGAGCCACATTTTGTGGCTCTTTTTTATTGTGGCATAGTCATGGCGCAGTCACATATTACTCCCTCCAACCGTCTGCATTTAAAAGAGAAGGATCGATGATGAGTGAAAGCATTCACCAAACCATAATGCAGGAACCACAGATGCAAAACGCAACAACGCACTCGGTTGGACACAGCGTCAACCTGTACCTTGTGAACGCCTTTACCCGGGAGAATTCTGGCGGCAACCCTGCTGGGGTCGTTCTCTACCCGCCCGACCTGAACGTTACGCAAAAAATCGCTATTGCGCGGCAGGTCGGTTTTTCCGAGACCGCATTCGTCTATACCGGTGACGACACAGATTTTAAGGTGGAGTTTTTTACGCCTGAAGGCGAGGTGGATTTTTGCGGGCATGCGACGGTAGCCGTTTTCTCTACGCTGGTTTCGCTCCATCTGCTTAAGCCGGGCCAGTATAGCCAAAAAACCAAAGCCGGTATTCTGAGTGTCGCCGTCAGCCCCCACGATGTCGTTATGGAGCAGACTCTCCCTATCACCCGGCCAGGGCCTGATGTTGAATCTGTTGCGCTTGCCCTCGGCATTCACCCCGAGGTCATTGTGGGGACCGGTTTGCCCATCGCTGTGGTCTCAACGGGATTGCCGGACATCATTGTCCCCGTACAGCCTGGCCAGTTAGACAGCCTGCAGCCCGACGATGAAGCGATCGCCAACCTGAGCCGCCAATTCGATGCTATCGGTTTCCACGTATTTGAACTGAGTCGCCAAGCCCCCATCACCGCCCACTGCCGGAATTTCGCACCGCTCTACGGTATCAGTGAAGAGTCCGCCACCGGCAGTGCCAGTGGCGCTCTGGGATGCTATCTGGTCAATCATGTCCTGCCCGACGATACCCATTTTCTGTTCGAGCAAGGGCGAGCCATGGGTTGCTCGTCTCTGATCCAGGTGACGATTGATACACAGGCGCGGACCATTAGCCGCGTTAGCGTCGGTGGGCAAGCCATTATGATCGGCACAAAAACGGTGGGGCTTTAAAACGTCCACATAAGCACAGGGGTGTGGCCTGCCCGGCATCCTATTTTGCCGGGTTAAATTTAGTGAAGCTTGAGACCACCGCAGTGCCTGGGTCTGGGCAGATCAAAGGCCTTTGGCAATGCCGCGGGTAGCCAATTGCGCCTGGCGGTTATACCCCTTGGCACCCTTTACAAAGATGGCGCAAGCGGTGATTAACGCCGGAATGGCGATAATGGCAAAAATGCGGTCGAACCCCCACCCCAGCGCCAGCATTTCAGCTCCGGCGAAGGCGCTCAGAATGGCACCAATACGCCCAACGCCGTGCATCCAGCTGGAGCCGGTAGCCCGTGCTTCTGTAGGATAATAATGCGCAGACAGCGCATTCATGCCGGTATTCGCGCCGTTCAGGCAAAAACCGCAGGCCAAAGCTACCATGCCAAGCATGACCGTGCTATGGGCCACCAGCCCGATCAATAACGTGAAACACGCGCCCAACAAATAGATTACGCCCAACGCCCGGTGCGGATTAACCCGATCCATTAGCCAACCGGTAATCAGCGAACCGAAGGTGCCACCTGCCTGATACAGAGCGGTAATCACCGCAGCCTGCGCCACACTCATGCCGATACCTTTAACCAACGTCGGTAACCAGCTGCCCAGCAGATAGACCAGAAACAGCGCCATAAAATAGCCCAACCACAGCATCAGGCTACCGAACCAATACTGTCGTGAGACCACAATCTGCATTGCGCCTTTGCCGGGTTCCACCTGTGTCGGCAACCTGTAACGCGTATGGGGATTTGTGCTACCGGGGGCCAGTTTTTCCACAATTTTGCCAATGCGTTGCTGGCTGGCACGTTTGGCCACCAAAAATCGCACCGACTCCGGCAGCTTGGCGATTAACAGCGGTACGCACACCAGTGGCAGTATGCCGCCCAGTAATAAAAGTGCATGCCAGCCCCTGTGCGGAATGATCCACGATGCGGCAAATCCCCCCAGCGCAGCACCGAAAGTAAAGCCGCAGAACACCACGGTGATAACAAAAGAGCGTTTCTTTTCCGGTGCATATTCAGAGATCAACGTGCCCACATTTGGCATCGCCGCTCCCAGCCCCAGTCCGGTCATAAAGCGGAAGAAAATCATTTGATCAATATTGTGTGAGAATGCGGTGGCCAGCGTCCATACGCCAAAAAAGAACACGCTATTGATAATGATCACTTTGCGACCCAACCAGTCTGCCAACGGACCGGACAGTAATGCCCCTATTGTCAGGCCTATCAGCGCCGCACTGATCACCATACCCAACTGATGATTACCCACACCCCATTCGTTTTTCAGCTCCGGTGCGATAAACCCCATCAGGGTAATGTCGAATCCATCCAGGGCGATAACAATGAATCCCAGCAAGATGATCAGTTTCTGGTAGGCACATATCGGACGATCGTTGATCAGCGTTCGAACATCAATTTCGTTTGAAACCACAATTTTTCCTTCGCACAAACGCTCAGCATGCCCATGTTCAACCATCGAACAAACCGTGAATTATCGTGCTGCTACTGTAAGAATTCCTGCACGGGTCGGCAACGGAGATTATCGATAATCCGAGGTTTTTCGAACCGAAAGGTACATTTTCAACAGTAAGAGATATCACCCCGTCAGCACCAAGCAGGACATTAGGCTGCACGTTTGCCCAGTCATTGCCCTTAACATCCGTAAAACTCGCCGTTATAAAGTGGAAAATAGTCTTGTTTAATGGCTGTTGAGACGTCTATCATTGCTGTTCGTTTACATTTCCGCAACATGATGCCCTTCTCAAAAGTGAAGAGGCGGCGGATTGTATTGACGGGTCACCCCGGTTACTCTTAACCGGTGTCCCCACAAAGATAAGTGACTGATGTTTTGAAGAATGATGAGATCCCTGCCACCAAGCGCAAAAACGACCCCGTCGGCCTTAAGCAACGCATTTTCGCTGCGGCACTGGCTGAGTTTGCCGAAGCGGGCCTAAAAGGCGCTCGCATGGAGAACATTGCAGAGCAGGCTGCGACCACCAAACGTATGGTGGTTTATCACTTCAAGAATAAAGAATCGCTCTACCTGGACGTGCTTGAGCACGTATATCTGCATATACGCGCTCACGAAACGGGGTTGGATTTGCAAGCACTGGCCCCGGTAGAGGCCATGACCCGGCTGGTAGAAGAAAGCTTTAATTACCACGCAGAACACCCTGACTTCATCCGCGTGATCTGCATGGAAAACATGATGCGCGGTCAGTATATCCGCCAGTCACCACGTATTAAGGCCTTGAATCAGAGCGCACTGACACTTCTGGAGGCGATATTGCAGCGCGGTAAACAAGAGCGGCTGTTCACCCCAGACGCCAGTGCCGCAGACGTGCATCGGTTGATCAGCAGCCTGTGTTTCCACTATGTCGCCAACCAGTATACTTTTAATACCCTGTTTGAAAGCCATGAACCGCCCGAAGATCAGGTGATTCATAACCGTCAGTTGGCGGTTGTGGCGACCCTGCGTTACCTGGCGTTGGGACGGTGATGACCAAGGATACGCTCAGAAAGAACGTATCCTGCGGGGTAAAAGTGCACCAGATCTTAGGCTGTTGTCGCACTAATCAACCTGTTGTGCGTTAGCTAAATATTTGGCCATTTCCGCTTCAGGCACCATACCACCGCCCGTTGCCCATACCAGATGGGTAGCACTCTTCATCTGCGCCTCATTCAGCCCCTGACTTGCCAGCCACTCGGTATCTGCCGTGACACGCCATGGCCCCGGCATACCGGCCAAGGCAGAAGGCTCAAGCTGAATGTGCTCATGACGATCCAGCAACCCCAGAAGCGCAAACATCTCATCATCGCTGAGCGTGTAAAAACCGGAAAGCAGGCGCTCCATGGCGCGCCCAACGAAGCCGGATGCGCGTCCAACCGCCAGGCCGTCTGCCGCGGTGTGGTTATCAATGCCCAAATCCTGAACGGCAATGCCATCGTGCAGTCCGGTATGTACACCCAGCAGCATACAAGGTGAGTGCGTCGGCTCGGCAAAAATGCAGTGCACATGGTCACCAAAAGCCAGTTTCAGCCCAAAAGCGACCCCGCCGGGGCCACCGCCGACACCACAGGGCAAATAAACGAACAGCGGATGTTGGGCATCAACCTGAATGCCTTTCTCGTCAAACTGACGCTTCAAACGCCCACCGGCAACGGCATAGCCCAGGAATAACGTCTGTGAGTTTTCATCATCAATAAAGAAACAGTGTGGATCCTGCGCGGCCTGCAAACGGCCCTGTTCCACGGCGACGCCATAATCTTGTGCATATTCAACTACGTTGACGCCATTATCACGCAGCTTCTGCTTTTTCCATTCACGGGCATCTGCCGACATGTGCACGCTGACGCTGAAACCCAGTCTGGCACTGATAATGCCGATCGACATACCCAGGTTACCGGTTGAGCCCACCGCAATGCGGTAGTTGCTGAAAAATTCGCGGAACTCCGCCGAGAACAACCTGGAATAATCGTCCGTTAACTGCAGTTTCCCTGCTTCCAGAGCCAGTTTCTCTGCATGTGTCAGCACCTCGTAAATGCCCCCGCGGGCCTTGATCGACCCGGAGATTGGCAGGTGGCTGTCTTTTTTCAGCCATAAACGCCCGCCTAACGGCAGGCTATAGCGCCGATCGAGCGCCGTTTGCATGGCAGGAATCGCGACGACATCAGATTCAATCACCCCGTTGGTGATGCGCGTTTCCGGGAAGGCGGCGCTCAGATAAGGGGCAAAACGCATTAACCGTTGTTCCGCATCGGTCACGTCGGCAGCGCCAAGACCGACAAAGGGCAGCCCCGCGTTCAACGTGGTCGCTCGTGGGTTGAACCAGGTCACCGGTTTAAGGTCGATCAGTGCCTGCACCAGCGGGAATTGGGTAACCCATTGCTGAATCTGTGTCTTTTCCATTTTTGTTCTCTACGCTGCACAAAGGTTAGCTCTAGGGTGCAGCGATTCGTCGACGCTGACAAATGATAAAAATTCAGCCCTGCGTGAGCAGGGTTGATGCAAAAAGGTGATTTGTGTCAATTTACACCCCACAGTGATGCCTTGCATTACACTGAATCATCTAACTGCCCCACAGCCAATATGACTGCGGGGCAGTTAGCTGCGATGTTATCCGCGAGCTGCCGCCTCTAACGCCGCAACATCCAGTTTGACCATCTGCAGCATCGCCTCGGTTACCCTTCTTACCTTCATGGCATCGGGATCGTTCATCAGCTCTGTCAGTCGCTTGGGAACAATCTGCCAACTCAACCCCCAGCGATCGCGCAACCAACCGCATTGCTCAACACGACCGCCGTCGCTCAACGCATCCCACAGGCGATCAACCTCCGCCTGATCTGCACATTCGACCATAATGGAGAAACTGTGGTTGAACGGATCCAAAGGGCCCGCTTCAATCGCTGCATACCGCTGGTCACCCAGCGTAAAAGCCGCCAGTTTTACGCTGCCTGCCGGGCCGCTGGGGGTGTCGGCAGGCAATGTGGAGTGCCAGGTTAGGGAAGAACCGGGGATCAGATCGATGTAACAGCGTAGTGCTGCATCCATGTCTTTCTCAAACCACAAGTGTTGGGTTATTTTCACAATATCCCCTCCGCTATTGGTCCAGGATAGATTCGAAGCCGCCGAAGATCATTCGCTTGCCGTCAAACGGCATTTTTTCGCCCAACGCTTTCATACGCGGGTCGGTCATCATCTTCTGATTCGCCTCATCGCGTACGGCCTTAGACGGGTATTCGATCCAACTGAATACCACAACTTCATCAGCTTCAGCCTTAACCGCACCACGAAAATCGGTGAGTTTGCCATCGGGGATATCATTACCCCAGCATTCGACGATCCGCGTGGCACCGAACTCTTTAAACAGGGGGGCCGTTGCGGCGGCCAGTTTTTGGTACGCCTCCTTATTGGCGGCGGGTACCGCCACCACAAAACCTTCAACATATTTCATCGGAGATTCCTCTTGTCTGTTCGACAGTCGGTGTGGCGCAGACGGAGCTGCCTACGCCCTCTTCCATTTTAGACGCCATTGGCGGGGGCAACCATTTACACCGCAGAGGGCTCAAAGGTCGGGGGTGTTTCGAGGGAGTAACTCTGGCGTTGCGACCCGGTTCCGGCCACTGTTTTTGGCTTTGTATACTGCTAAGTCCGCGATTTTCAACAGGTTGTCAAGATTCTGTTCGGAACCGCCAATGCAGGTAACCATGCCGATGCTCACCGTGATTTGCAAATGGTTACCGGCTGGCATGGTGATAGATTCAATTTCAATTCGTCGACGTAAGCGCTCAGCCAGCGACATCGCATCTTGCGGTTGTTCGATCGGCGCCACGATCGCGAACTCCTCTCCCCCCATACGGCCAAAGAGATCGTGCTCGCGTAGGTCCCCCATGATGGCGCGGGTAAAGGACAACAACGCCACATCGCCGCCAGCGTGGCCAAAACGGTCATTGATCGATTTAAAATAGTCGATATCCAGCATCATAATGCAGACCCGTTCCCCTTTTTGGCTAACCAGGCGCGTGCCACGCTGCATAAAGGCGTTGCGGGTTAATACGTGGGTCAGCGCATCGTGGTTCGCTACGTGCTCTAACCTGCGCAGCAGTGCATTTCGGGCAAAATTCATGCTGGCGACAGCGATCGGCCCCAGCGCCAAAAGCGCCACGCCCAACCGCATCGACACCGTATTTTGCAATATCGTCATGTCGAGATTAATAGCGATCAGCCCCAGATCAATCGCCAGATGGCACCACAATACATAGGCCAACACGGCAATCATCGTACTGAACAGCGAAAACGTCATCGCCAGCCACAGCAGGATTGGCATGGGGAAAATCACCGCGCCGGGGCCGCCAATCACGACGCTGCAGATACAGGCCATCGTCAGCAGGATTAACACGGCGACCTTTGTGCAGATGTTGTACCACTGACTGCGCAAGGTCACTGCCTGCGTAATGCTGCGCAAATACCCTTTCCAGTCTGCCGGTAAAGCCAGAATAAACGGCATTAACGTAATATAATTGGTGAACTCAGAAGACAACCACAGCGCCAATGAAGGCAGATATTGACGACCGAACAGCAACACTGAAGCCCCTGCACCCAGTAACCCCGTTGCGGTCGCACTCGCCAGGCAGATAGCAAACAGATAAATACTGGACGAGGTACGTTCCAGGGCTCGAATTTGAGGCGGCAAAAGCATAAACAGATAATATCCGACCGCCACACCCGCCATATTGGCCCCATTGAGCAATAGGGCTTTGCCCAGCGTACTGCCGGTGAGTAAATCGGCTGCCAAATAACCCAGCATGGCCATCGCCCACCCCACAGGGCTGGCGAGTTTAGGGTAACGCACCAGAACGGCCAGCAACACGGCATTGGTCGGCCAAAATGTCGCCAAAAGGCCGGTAGGTCGGCTTTCAATGCCAAAGATACAGGTTGCAAACACCAGCAAAAGAACGATCACTGCATGCTGTAATTTTGTCGCGCCAGATAACTCGGTGGTGTGCATCTTGCTTCCAGAGGCTTGCGAAGAATACGGATAAAATCTAGCCTGCATAATGGCAACGGATAGCCCGTCTGCCATGCCTGACGGTGCACGTAAAACGCGCAGCCAGACTCATATTATTGCCACTTTTAGCGGGGTTGGCACCCGTTAATTAACGCTTTAAAAATACTATTATGTATCAATCTGTAGCGTTATGTGGTTGCCGAATTCCCATGCTCCCTCGCCTGTGGCGCGTCGTGTTAAACGAGGCCAAATTGCGCTTCACCACAGCGCAAAAGCGTAGCGCGCGGTTTTGGCTGCAAAGCTCCAGGATCGCGTTTCCCCCAATCAGACAAACATTCACTATTCAAATCGTGCATATGCAAATTATAATAAAAATGATAATTGTTATTATTTATTAATTTGATATGGAATTGTATGCACCAGGTAGAAAGTCATCGTCTGAATAAAACAAAAAAATGTCAGGTTTTTCGTTCAATTCCCCTGCTTGTCAGCGTCTTACCGGCACTGCCTGTGGCCGCCGCCCAGGCAGAGGACGAGTCGCTCACCGTCACAACCAGCTCCTTGC
Organism: Serratia sp. CoH_134_PS_4; assembly: GCF_058190535.1. Classification (NCBI taxonomy): domain Bacteria; kingdom Pseudomonadati; phylum Pseudomonadota; class Gammaproteobacteria; order Enterobacterales; family Yersiniaceae; genus Serratia; species Serratia sp. CoH_134_PS_4. The sequence continues at coordinate 529,365 of NZ_JBXWKI010000001.1, read as the reverse complement.
CGGCAGCGGGCTACAGCACGGATAGCGCGTCCACCGCCAGCAAAACCAACACCCCACTCAGCGAAGTGCCGCAATCTGTCAGCGTTGTCACACCTGACGTCATTAACGACTTCCAGGTCAAAAGCGTCAACGATGCCATGAAATTCGTCAGTGGCGTGACACAGGGTAATACGCTGGGCGGCACTGAAGACGGGTTTGTCAAACGTGGTTTTGGTGTTAACTCGGACGGTTCAGTATTCATCGACGGCGTTCGTAGTAATCAGGGCTTGAGCATGGACGCCACCACTGACCGCGTTGAGGTGCTTAAAGGCTCGGCGTCGTTGCTGTATGGCATTCTCAGCCCTGGCGGCATCATTAACCTCATCAGTAAAAAACCGCAATACGACTGGAACACCCGCCTCAGCGGTGCCACTAACAGTTTTGGTGGCGGCAGCGGCACGGTCGACGTCACCGGGCCACTCGGCAACGGTTTTGCTTTTCGTTTTATTGCCGAGCGTCAACACGAAGATTACTGGCGCAATTTTGGCACCGATGAGCATACGCTGATTGCACCGTCACTCAGTTGGTTTGGCGATAAAGCATCATTCAACATTGCCTACAGCGAATACAAATACGATATTCCTTATGACCGTGGCACCGCCTTTATCAATGGCAAGCCTGTCGATATTCCTTATAACCGCCGGCTGGACGATTATGCCAACCACGCATGGGGCAAAAACAAACGCCTCAACGCACATTATGACTACGCACTGGACAGCACCTGGACCACCCGTTTCAACTATGCCTGGATGCAACGTCGCTACGACAGCAACGAAGTGCGTGCCACGGCGATCGACACCGCCACGGGAATTGTTTCACGCCGTGCGGATGCCAACCGCGGCTTCAACCACCAGACAGACTATTATTCCTGGGATGTGATCGGGTCGCCGATCGCACTTGGCATGCAACATGACCTGTTGGTGGGCGTCGACTATGAGAAAAATGAGACCTACAAGGCCTACTCCTACCGCGGCAAGGTGTCAAAAACCTTCAATATGTATGATCCTGCCTACGGTGAAACGCCGGTGACCAACAGCAGTACTTACAATGATGCCCTGAGTAATCTACGCAGCACCTTGTACAGTCGTTCGGTCTACGCCAAAGACAGTATTCATTTAACCGACCAGTGGATTGCCGTCCTCGGCGCCCGCTACCAGTCTTATTACCAAAACAACAGTAATGGCTTCCTGAAACCCAAAAACACGCTGAACGACAAGGATGACAAATTCCTGCCGCAGGCCGGTGTGGTGTACAAGCTCACGCCGGCTATTTCACTGTATGCCAACTACAGCCGCTCTTTCACTCCGTCCACGGCCGTGGATGACAACGGGAACGTTGCTACGCCTGAAACCGGCACTACCTACGAGGTTGGCGGTAAATGGCAAGTGACCCCAGTGGTCGATGCTATGCTGGCGCTGTACCGTATAGACGAAAACAATATGTCGATCTTTATCAACGGCGTCACTCGCAGCATTCCAAAAGCGCGCTCTAGCGGCGTTGAACTGGAGCTAAACGGAGAACTCGCCCGCAATTGGGATCTGACCGCCAATTACAGTTACGACAAAACCGAGATTGTCGAAGATAACCTCAACCCGGATAACGTCGGTAACCGCCTGGTGAACGCCCCAACCAACATGGGGAGTCTCTATCTCAGCCACCGCATGACGCTACCTGCGGTACCGGGTGATGTACGGCTGGGCGGAGGGGGCCGCTATGTGGGCCGTCGCGCAGGCGATCCGGAAAACAGTTTTACCATGCCTGCCTACACGGTGGCAGATGCGTTTATCGCTTGGGACAGTAAGCTGGTTGGCAAACACACCCAGATCAAGCTGAACGTCAAAAACCTGTTCAACCGCGAATATTATGCGTCCAGTGCAGGTAACCTGCGGGTCATTGAGGGGGAACCGCGCAGCCTGAGCCTGCAGGCAACGGTAGATTTCTGATCGTGACTCCCCGGATGCCGTCCGGGGAGTTGTGTCTGCCGGCAGAAGATAAAAAAACACCCTGTGGGTTCACAGGGTGACAACATATCCTCTGTGGGTACGGTGTTATTTCAGGTTAAGCATCTTCCCGAGTAAAATATCTGTTGATTCGAGCATGTCCGTATCAATACCTGCGGAGGGTGTGAAGGTCAACTCACCAAAAATAGCTTTGCCGTTGGAGATATAGAAATCAACGCGGACAAACTCAAAGGGTTCAGATAATATTCTGGCGTACTCAAAGAGCGCGTCATACCCCTCAGGTTTCACAAAGGCGTCAATCTCTTCCTGGCTAAGTGCCAAACAGTCTTGGCTATAACACAAGAATTTGAAGTCTTTATCAAAAAAGTAATATTTCGGCGTGCCGGTTTCCCTGCCGACACACAGCAACGTGCAGTAAGGAACACCGTGGAAGCAGTATATTTTATAGTCATCAGGCCCCTGACCACTCGATGACGCGATGAACTTTTCACCAATGATTTTTTTGTTAATATTCTTATAGTTTAACTCTGCATAGACCTTCCAGTAGTCACTTTCCATCCAATTTTCAATGGTTTTAGCTGCTTGTGCAATGTCTAGCGAGCCTTTGTCCTGGCAAATCAAATTGTAACCAGAACCGTGATTACCTTTAATCACAAACTTTTCCGGCAAAGACGCCCATGGGATTTCATGAACAGAGTCACAGGCGAAATAGAGTTCATTAAGGATCTCCTCACAGCCTTTCTCTTTTATATACTCCCTCACTGCATATTTGTCTGCACATTGCGTGATTAATGCATTGTTACTGTAATCGTTAAGCTTCAGATAATTTATCTTTTCGTTCCACGTGGCTGGAGGGTTTAAGTTTAATGTCTTCCCGAAGGCCTTTTTATATATGTATTTCGCTTTAAAGGTCGGCGAGAATGTTGCCAGTTGATTCATGATAAATTTATTAATGTGTTTTCTCATACAACTTGTCTCATCATGGGGTAAACGCGGTGCCCTACAAGAACTCAATAACGTCATCGTGATTGGCCGTTATGGCTCACTGCGCCATTGAATGATCGCCGGGGCCGTACTCAAATCAAATTGGTTTTGGCCGAGAACCCGGTTAAGAATGCGGGCGGCTCGCCAGGCCATCAGGCTGAGCTGGGGATCGGCAATACCGTGGTGATGCATGCTCGCATTGACGGCAAACAAACAGTTCTCATGCGCCCCTTCCTGCTCAAGGGTAAAATCTGGGGCAATACGGTACTGCCCGTCATCCGTGGTTGAAAAACGTTCGGACAAGGCGTCAAGAAACACGGGGCGGGCCTGTTCATAGCCAGTAGCAAAGATCACCACGTCCACATCAAAGGCTTCCCGCCCCTGATCCAGATGGTGTTCCGTCTCTAACTGATAAAAATTATCTTTGGTGTTAAGGGCCGTCACTGAACGGCTGGGAAGCAGGCGTACCCATCGATTATTCTGAAGGACATCAAACTGGTGATACATGGCGCGATAAATGGCCAAAAGCGACTCGCTGGTGATCCCATCAGACGTCATTTTTTGTTCGCGCAGCATGTGTTGTTTGGCTGAACTGCCGAGCGTGTAGAAATTCTCAACGTAATCAGGCGTAAAGTACTCGTTAGCAAAGGCAGCTTCGTCCAGCGCGTTGTAGTTGTTACGCCGAGATATCCAACTTAATTGTTCTGGTTGGCCCCATTCCCCCTGAAAAATATTGAGGAACAGATCGGCCCCGCTTTGCCCCCCGCCGACAATTGCCACACGCTTCCCCTTCAGATTGGGTTTGCGGAACATCATTTCACTCGCGTGGAAACACCGATCATTTTGCTGGGTCACACAGTCTGGCAATTTGATTTTTTTGCCAATACCGACACAGACATGCTTCGCGTAAAACACATCATTCTGGGTGGTGACAACAAAATGCCGCTGATTCTCATCAAAACTCACGGTCTGGACGTCCTGGTTGAATGCCAGCGACGGCAGGCCCGTTGCCGCCCAACTGAGATAATCGGCAAACTCTTCGCGCGAAACGGTGTGTTGCTCTGTATTGAGGAAACGGTAAAATTTCTTTCTTTTCACCAGATAGTTGAGAAAACTGTAAGGGTTGGTGGGCGCAACGGCCGTCACCAAATCCTTCAAAAAGTTGGTCTGCATACTGCAGTCCGCCAGGATCATGCCTGGATGCCAAGAAAAATGCGGTTTACGCTCGAGGAATTTGCAATTAAACCCTGCGATTTCGCTTCCAAGTGCCGCAATGCTGAGGTTGGACGGACCGATGCCAATACCGATAAAGTCCAAACACTGGTTCATTGAGTGTGCTCCTGAGTGAATAATTAGATTTATAGCGCTCTATTTGTGGCCTTGGAAATAACGCAACTATCATCATGCATGGCATTAGGATAATTACCCATCAAGGCGAAAGTCTTAATTAAAATCGACACCATTACCCTTTTCCCCACGCGTCATACCATAACGGTCATTGGGCAGGGTATTATAATGGTCATAGCATCCCGTCATCTCACGCTCACAAAAGAGCCAACATATCTTACTTTTGATAACTCACTTTCATTTTAAATAGACGTTGCAGAGTCATGAAAAAAGAATGCTTAGGGAAATGATCTTGAGGAAATAAAAAACAGGTTAACAAAGGATTTCATAACATGTCCCTATGTTAATCTCCCTATTCCACATAGCATCATCCTTAATGAGACATTGCCTAACCAGACTAGCGCTAAAGCGGCTGCCTGGCATGTGAAAAAAGATAATATCAACGCCCTTCCGAGCGTTGTTAATGTAAAATTAAAAGTGAAATCGTAAAAAAATCATAAAACTTCACTTTTGTTTAAGCTTCATTGTAGATATGCCCCATTAATGGCATGCATCACAAAATACAAACATTCATTTATTATCAATGATTTGCAATGAAAAACAAATGAATCAGGAGACCTTCGGTCCCTGACACGGCGAGATCTGTACAGATTCCGCTCACTTACGCCTTGTCTTGCACATTTTGCAAAATTTTCTCTTGCTGCGATGCGATGTAGATACTTAATTGACGGAAATAAACGAGCGAAGCCTGTTCCGCTAAAAAAGAGCAACGACTAAGAATACAAAAGGAACATTTCGTGCGATTTTTTATCCATCACTCAGGCGTAGGATTTTTAATTTCCAGTAGTTTCCTTGCTAACATAGTTCCAGATCTTGCTGGATAACCAGACCGTATTTTAATCTTTGGTGTAAGAAGCAATGGTGAGAGTGTGTTGTGATTCGGTGCGTATTGCAGAGTGGCCATGAATTATGGGTAAATATCTGAAGGGCATTCCCCGAACACAATCGCTGTATTCGGGAAAATGCGTGATGGTTTAATCAAAACTGGAGGCGTCAGGCCATTGGTATATCCGAGCCTCATAAGGGCGTAGGCATTGTTGCTCATCATGATGACAATAATTGCCCAATAACCGTTGCCCCTTATCCAAGGCCAACACGTGCGGATCTATCTGCAAAGATTCGCGACTCAAATTGCACAACACCAATACCTGCCGCTCATCCAGGGTGCGGGTGTAAGCATATATTTGCGGGTGTGCCGCCAGGAGTAATTGGTATCGGCCGTAGACCCACACGGGATCCCGTTTACGCAGCCGAATTAACGCCCGGTAAAAGTTCAGCACTGAATCAGGTTCTTCTCGCTGACGCGCCACGTTGATTTGCGCGTAGTTGGCATTCACCCTAAACCAGGGTTCGGCACGGCTGAAACCGGCATTGGGACCGTCGTCCCATTGCATCGGCGTACGCGAATTATCGCGCCCACTGCGGCCCAGAAACGCCAGGATGTGTGCCTCGTCCATCCCTTGCTCGCGCAACATGGCAAAGCGGTTTCTGGCAGCAACATCGTTAAAATCAGCCAGGCCGTCGAAGCGGGTGTTGGTCATCCCCAGCTCCTGTCCCTGATAAATAAAGGGGGTTCCCTGCATTAAAAAATACATCGTGGCGATGGCGGTAGCACTTTCGCGCCAATACTGCTTATCGTCGCCCCATTTCGACACCACGCGGGGAATATCGTGATTTTCGACATACAGTGCATTCCATCCTTTCCCTTCCAGCAATGTCTGCCAGCGGGTAAAGATGCTTTTTAGCCCCATCACGTCCATGCCTGCATCCGGCGCCTGCTGATGCCGTGTTTCCCACAGCTTGACGTGCTCAAACTGGAAAATCATATTCAACCGGTGATGCTGTTCACCCACCCAATCTTCGCCCTGCTCTGCCGAAGCACCGTTCATTTCCCCCACGGTCATGATGTCATAACGGTTGAACACCTGTTCACACAGGTCATCGACATAATCGAGCAGGCCGTCATAATTCAGGTGACGTTCGAACGACGGCACGTAACGCAGGCCCAGCGGGTTGGGCATATCCGTCAGCCCCGGCTGCTTTTTCATATGGCAGATGGCGTCGATACGGAATCCATCAATGCCCTTATCCAGCCACCAACGCATCATGTCGTACAGCGCCGTACGCACCTCTGGGTTCTCCCAATTCAGGTCAGGTTGACGTTCAGAGAACAGGTGCAAAAAGTATTGTTCACTGCCAGGATCATACTTCCAGGCCGAACCGTTAAAAATGCTCTCCCAGTTGTTGGGTTCCGCCCCTTTTTTACCGTCGCGCCAGATATACCAGTCACGTTTGGCGCTCGATTGGGATGATCGTGACTCAATAAACCACGGGTGTTCGTCAGACGTGTGGTTCACCACCAAATCAAGTATCAACCGCATCCCCCGCGCATGCACCTCTGACAGCAGACGGTCAAAATCCTCCATGGTGCCAAATTCCGTCATTATGGCCTGATAATCACTGATATCGTAGCCATTGTCGTCGTTTGGCGAACGATACATCGGACAGATCCAAATCACGTCTATGCCCAGCCACTGCAAATAATCCAGCTTGGCCGTAATGCCATTCAGATCGCCAATACCGTCCCCGTTGGAATCCATAAAGCTGCGCGGGTAGATTTGATAAACCACCGCCTGTTTCCACCACCGAACCTTTTGTCCGCCGCCCATATCCCGTTTCCTTTACTCAATTAATGCGTCTTTTCCGACGCCAGAATGCGCTGAAACGCCCGCCCCTGACGATCGAACAGATAACAACACTCCACTGGCAGGCGAACGCCCACGGTATCACCGGCCTCAATAGCCGAGCGTTCAGGGTTGCGCAACACCCAGGGTTCGCCGGCATTGCCGTTATCCAGATAGAGGTAGGTTTCATTGCCCATGTGTTCAACAAACATCACTTCGCCTTGAAACTCGCACTCCGCATGCTCCCCACCGCGAATATGTTCCGGACGAATGCCGACGTTTACGCTCTGGCCTTCTGCCTCAGCGGGTGTAGCAATCGGCAGCACCAGTGCCTTGCCGTTATCCAGCTCGACCACGCTTTGGCTTTCACCGGCGCGCCGTAAAATCGCCGGGATCAGATTCATCTTTGGCGACCCGATAAACTGTGCGACAAACTCGTTGGCCGGCTGGTCATAAAGTTCCAGCGGCGTGCCCACCTGTTCAACATGGCCTTGGTTCAACACCACAATGCGGTCTGCCAGCGTCATGGCTTCCACCTGATCGTGGGTAACATAAATAATGGTCGACCCCAGCCGCTTATGCAGTGAAGCCACTTCCATACGCATTTGTACCCGCAGCGATGCGTCCAGGTTGGAAAGCGGTTCATCGAACAAAAATAATTTGGGCTCGCGGACAATGGCGCGACCAATAGCAACCCGTTGCCGTTGCCCACCGGAAAGATCTTTCGGTCGGCGTTCCAACAAGGGTTCAAGTTGCAAAATACGGGCGCTGTCGCGCACGCGTCGGTCGATCTCTTCGGCCGAATGGCCCGCCAACTCCAGTGCAAACGCCATGTTTTTATAGACACTCATGTGCGGATAAAGCGCATAAGATTGAAATACCATGCCAATGCCGCGTTCTGCCGGCGTATCGTCGTTGACGTAGTGACCATCGATATACATGCCGCCGCTGCTGATCTCCTCCAGCCCAGCGATCATCCGCAACAAGGTGGATTTTCCGCAGCCGGAGGGGCCAACAATCACCACAAATTCCCCACTGTTGATGTGCAAATCCAATGACTTAATGACCTCTGCGTTAGCGCCATAGCGTTTTTGCAGTTTTTCCAGCGTGAGTTGCGCCATATTCCTCCCGTTCGCATCGCAGTTGGCATTAACGGGGCGCGAGTTCACGCCCCGTTATCCGGCTTATTTCAAATAATCGAGCCACGGGCTCTGGCGTGAGATCATCACATCGACCAGTTCAGGGATTGCCCGGCATTTGTCGTTGACCGAATCCACCAGCAGTGCCTGGATCACCAAATCGCGCGAGCCTTCAATCACTGCATCGGCGGTCAGATCGTGGATAGCAATCTGGTTACTGAGCAAGCCACCAATGCCTGCAGGCATATCCACTTTTATGCCATGCACCCCTTTGCGATCGATAATGGCCGGCACCTCGACGGCAATGAACGCCGGCAACTGTTTAATAAACCCCAGGTTGGGGATATTCACCGCCGACTCTTCATAGCCGGAATCCGTCAAGATCCCTTCCATGATCGGCACCACGCGTTCTTTCAGTTTCAATTCGATTTTCGGCTGCACATGGCCCAGGTAATTGCGATAGAAGGTGTAGAAATCGAGGATGCCGCGATGATCGCTGACCTCATTCGCCCAACGAATATACTCGCCAAAGTGGCTGTCGCCGGTGATTGGCAAGTGATGGAATTTCTCCAGAATCTCTTTAAACAGGGTGCGATCGGCCCAAGAATAGGCACTGTCTTTGCCACCCAGCGCCTCTCGCTCGGTGCTGCCTTCTGTCTGAACCCATGTGCCGTGAGTACGGGTGTAGTCCAGGATGTCGCTGTAGCCTGGCAAACGGGAAAAATAGTCCGGCGCCTTGGCTCGCACGTCGCCATAAGCATCTTGACCACTGTCTTTGTAGCTGGCCTCCAGCAAGACGCTAAAGTGATTGAGCCCGGCGGCACGCAGCGTGAGATTGTCGAATGACGTTCCGAGCATTTCCGGCAGATAGCGCTCAAGCGACGCAATTTCGTGACACATACCGACAAAATTGAGCTGCGGGAAGCGGCGATACACGGTAGTACAAATGCGACTCATCGGATTTGAGTAGTTAAATACCCAGGCATTGGGGCAAATGTCGGCAACGTCAGCGCAAATGTCGAGGATCGGTGGAATAATCCGCAGCGAGTGGAACAAACCGCCAGGGCCGCCATTTTCACCGTACACCTGCTGAATGCCATACTGCTGCGGAATTTGCCAGTCGAGATCCCACAGCGCAAAGCGATCGCCCACTTCGATGGAGATAATCACAAACTCTGCGCCCCGCAGCGCGGTTTTACGATCGGTCGTGGCGCTCACCGTAAAGGGCAGATCTTCAGCGGCCAAAAAGTCCCGGGCCGTTTTCTCGGTCACCGCCAGTGCGGCCGGGTTGATGTCGTGCAGCACAATCTCACTGCCGTACAGCGTTTTGCTCTGGAAGATATCCCCCAGCGTGCCGTAACCGAATTGCGCACTGCCTGCTCCCACTAAAACGATTTTTGTAGCCATTACTTTTCTCCTGCTTCAGGGTTAATCGAAAATCAGCCTTTTACTGCGCCGTTGGTTAATCCGCTGACGATTCGGCGCTGGAAAATCAGAACCAGTGCGATGATCGGCAGTGTGACGATGACCGAGGCCGCCATGATGGTGCCCCAGGGGAGTTCGAATTGAGAGGCACCCTGCAACATGCCGATCGCCACAGGGACGGTGCGCTTGCCGCTGGAGATGACAAACGTCAGGGCAAACATGAATTCATTCCATGCGCCGATAAATGCCAGCAGTCCGGTGGTCACTAGCGACGGCCCCATAATGGGTGCAAAGATACGGGTGATGATGGTCCAGGTGCTTGCGCCGTCGACAATCGCCGCCTCTTCCAATTCTGCCGGGATCGCTTTCATAAAGGTGGTCAGTACCCAGACGGTAAAGGGCAATGAGAAGGTGGTATAGGACAACACCAACGCCCCGAGGGAGTCATACAGCCCCATAAAGCGCACCAACTCGAACATGCCGGACAGTACCGCCACCTGCGGGAACATTGAGACGCACAAAATGGTGAACAGCAGATATTTGCGACCGCGAAAACGAATGCGCGCCAGGGCAAACGCGGCGGTAATCGATACCAGCAGACAGATGCCGACCGTCAGCGTTGCCACCACGATAGAGTTCAACAAGCTGCGAGCAATGCCGTTATCCATCAAGGCTGTCAGATAATTGCCCCAATTCAGGTGGCTCGGCAGATAGGCAACCTGGAACAGGTCCTGCCCCGAACGCAATGAGGTGATCAGCGCGTAGTAGAACGGAAACAGACAGATGATGCTGGCCAACGCGGCGCTGGCGAATATCAGTATCTTATGACCCTTTTGTTGCTGTTGGCGGCTCAGTTTCATGCCTGTTTCCCCTTGTCATTCAGGCGACTCAGCGTGAGGAAACACGCAGCGATGCCCGCAACCATCATGAATACCAACACGGAAGCTGCCGAGCCGGATCCCATTTCCTGATAGCTGACCATGCGATCGCGCGCATAGCCGGACACGGATACCGTGGCCTCGCTGTTGGAGGTCAGCACATAGATCAGATCAAACACCCGCAATGCGTCCATGACCCGGAAAATCAGCGCGACGATCATCGCCGGCATGATCAGCGGCAAGGTGATGCGGCGAAACCGTTGCCAGGCATTGGCACCATCGACCCGTGCCGCCTCGTATAAATCCCCCGGGATCAGTTGCAGCGCGGCCAGCAGCATCAAGGCCATGAAGGGTGTGGTTTTCCAGACATCGGCAATCACCACCACCCACATCGACAACCCCGGCTCCGCCACCCAGGCCAATGGGGTCGAGATGATGCCGGTCTTGAGCAGCAGGTCATTGACCACACCGTACTGATCGTGAAACATCCAGCCCCACATTTTGGCGGACACGATGGTCGGAATGGCCCAGGGCACCAAAATCGCAGTGCGCACGAGCCCCTGGCCGCGGAATTTCTGATGCATCAGCAACGCCAGCAACATGCCAAACACCAGCTCCAATGACACCGACAGCAGGCTAAACCGCAGAGTATTGCCTACGGCCAACCACCACAGTGGATCCGCCAGCACGCCGTAATGATGCCCGCCCTCGGTCAGGTCCAGATAATTGGCAAAACCGACAAACCGGTAGTCATCTGGCGCATCCAGCATGGCGTCGGTAAAGCTGTAAAACAGCGTACGCAGCAGCGGCCAACCCGCGACGACTGCCAGCAACAGCATTGCCGGTGCCACCAAGAGCCAGGCGATGCGACTACGCCGTTGCTGATGATTCAACGTGCGGCGCCTGGCGGAACGTTCTGCCTTCGGTGCCGGGGCCGCCGTTAGGGATAAAGCGTGCGTCTCGCGTTTCATGCGTCTGACTCCAACGGTTAATGGGGATTGCACTGCCTTCAACGCCATCCTCTGGCTTTAATCCGTTCCAGTCGCTGTTGTAAATCCGCCACAGCAGTGACACCGTCACTGTCTCCGCGCAATACGTTAAACGTGGCGTTGTAGATCGCTTTCGAAACCTGCGCGTACTGCCTTTTGGTTTGGGTTGCCGGGCGTGGCATTGCCTGCGCGAAGATGCCTTTGAAATCGGCTAAATACGGTGCCTGTGCCAGGACCTGGGGATCGTCGTACAATGCCATCCGTGACGGTGCCAGGCCCATTAATGCCAGCGCCCGTTTTTGCGATTCGGCATCGCTGACAATTTTCAGCAGCGCGATCGCCGACTGAGGGTGCTTGGTATAACCGTTGATTGCCCACTGCCAGCCGCCTAATGCACTGACGGACTCACCTTCAGCGCCCTTCGGCAGCGGCGTTACGCCGACCTTGCCACGTATTGCACTGCTGCTGTCCTGCGCCAATACGTAGGCGTAGGGCCAATTGCGCATAAATAACGCATCGCCGTTTTGAAACACCGCCCGCGACTCTTCTTCCATGTAGCCGAGTGTGCCCTTTGGCATAATTTTGCCTATCCATCCGGCGGCCATATTTAATGCCTGTGCGGCCTGTGGATTGTTGATGGTGATATTGCCCTGGGCATCAATAAAACTGCCGCCGTTTTGCGACGCCACCCACTCGAGTGCGTTGCACGTCAGACCTTCGTAGGATTTCCCCTGGAACACGAGTCCCCAAAAATTCTTATGGCCGGCGGCACGCTCCCCCTGTTGAATACGCGTCGCGATGCGGGTCAAGTCGGCCCAGGTCGCCGGGGGCTGCTCGTCGTATTTTTCCAGCAAGTCCTTGCGGTAATAGAGTGCGCCACTGTCCAGATAGGCCGGTACCGCTTTAACCCGGCCATTAACCACATTGTTTTGCCAGGCGGCGGGGAAGAAATCCTGCTTGATGTCGCTCACGCTGTCGGTCAGATCCAACAGATGTTTGTTCAGCACGCCTATCCACACGGTATCGGCCTGGAACAGATCGATAGCGCTGGAATCTTTGGCGGCAAACAGCTGCTGAAATAACGACAGCTTTTCATCGGAGGCCGGGGGAAGATCGATAAATTCCAGGGTATGGCCGGTCTGAGCCTCAAAACGTTGCTTGATCTCATTACAATACTGACGCCCTTCTTTGCTGGGCGCACACTGCATACGCAGCGTATCGGCCAGCGTTTGACCGGACATCAGCGCCAGTGTGGCGGCAACCATACTCGGTATCAGTCTTCTCATTGCGTCCTCTCTGGTGGCGGCTGGGAATACCGGCATATCCCCGTCATACTTGAAGCTGCATCTGTGTTGGCTGCACCCGCGCACTCCAGTCACGTAGTTGACTAAGCGCCTGGGGATTTACGCCCTTGCCGCCTTGATGCAACGCCAATTATTTTGGGTATAGCAGCAAAACTATCGAAAGCGGGTCATTGGCGGAAATCGTTTTTCATCGCTACGATATAGAAACTTTCTATATCACCAGTGGAAAATATGATCGTGGACAAAATTCTGCGGCAGTTTATCGAAGTGGCAATGTTCAAAAATGTGAGTCATGCAGCAAACAAACTTTGTTTGAGTCAGCCGACATTGACCCACAACATGAAGAAGCTGGAAGAGAACCTGGGAGTACAGCTGCTGGAGCGCACCTCAACGGGCGTGAAAACCACCGAATACGGTGACTTGCTGCTGGAGCAGGCGCAAATGATGCAGCGAATTTACGATAATACATTGATTAAAATGGCGTTTATCAAAGCACGTCAAGAGCAAAGCCTGCGCATGGGCACAGGCCATGCGTGGTGGTACATGTTCGTGCGTGACAGCTTCAATGCTTACCGTAAGTTACATCCGCTGGTGAATATTCATATTGATCTGGGCAACCATCTGCGTTTGATGGATCTGCTGTTGGGGGGCGATATTGACTTGTTCATCGGCCATGAAATTCAGGGATTGAATCCCAAGGCCGGCATCAGTTTTTTGCCGTTATTTAGCACCACCGACAGTATGTTTGTACGACGCGGGCACCCGCTGCTCGGTAAACCGGTAAGCCCGGATGCGTTGCTGGATTATCCCTGCGTTGAGTTGACGCCAGATGAAAGTCGCTATCATCATATCGTGGAGGATATGCAGCCGAAAAAGCTGGCACGTAACCGTCTGCACCTGGCGGAACGGGTGATTTGCTCAACCAACTCGATGATGTCGGCCGTAGATATGATCAATGATTCCGATGCAATTTTGTTAGCGTATCCCTCCTGTATGGCGGGCTACTTTGCCGATTATGGTATTGAGCCGCTGACGTTGATTCAACAGGGCCAACGCTGCACCGTCGGTATTTACCTGATGCGCGAAAAAGCGGATGCCCCCCATCTGATGCAAATGCAGGCGTTAATGCAGCAGCATCTGGAGCAGATCCGCCCTTTGTTGGTGTAATTACTTTTCGCCGCTCAATGCGACCAGTGCCTGATATAACGGCCGGGCATTCCCCGGTCCTACCACCAACTGATACTCGGTGGTCCGCTGTGGCGTTTCTACCTCCAGCAATACTTTAACGCCTGTCAACTGCGTTATGCTTTGCCGCTCTAACCTTGTGCTATCACACAGTTCTGCCCTGACACGGCTGGCACAGTAACGCAGTTTGGTCAGGTTTTCTGCGCCGCCCAAGGCGGCAAGTACCGCTATCGCCAACTGTTGTTTTTCCATGATGCCTCCTCAAAAAAATTGCCCTATGCCACCGCAGCATAGGGCCGCTGAGCGGCCGAAGTGAAATTGGTTTATTCCGGAGTGATATAGATAAGTTCTATAACGCATGATCGGACGCTCTCGGCGCCTTGCAGTGCATATACTTAAGAATGTGTTCAGATCGGAGGTAACTGAGATGAAGGCAATGCTCCCCCTGTTTTTGATCCTGATGCTTTCTGGCTGTATCGGTAAAGGTGGCCCACAGGACGTGCCGCCACCGCCGGTGCATAATGATCCACAGACCTGCAATAATACCGGCGCCAGCGCCAACAGCGATTGCTCCCAATCTGTGGTGCCCGCGATGCATTAAGTGACCTCGGCCCACCTTTCACGGTGGGCCTTTGTGCCACCGGCAGCTTACGACGACTGCTCTTCGTCGTTAGCCATATTTCTCGCCTGCTGCTTCATAAATACCACTTCCTGCGGGCTGGACATATTGACCCGTTGCGCGCGCAGCAGTTTGAGAATATTGAACAACAGCTCGCTTTTGGTGGCCCCAACCATGCGCGGACTTGCCACATACCCGGTCACACTAAGGATGATGCCATCCGGGCCGAGCTGGCTGAAACGCACATAGGGCGCAGGTGCCTCGAGAATAGCGTCATACTCTTGGTAGGCACTCAACAAAATATTACGTACCTGTTCCGGATCGATGTCCGTTGGGAAGGTCAGCGCAATCGTCACTACCCCCTGTGCGTTGCCCATCGTCGCGTTACGGACGTTTTGTGAGATTAACTGGGAGTTAGGGACAATCATTGTCGAACGGTCACTGAGTTGAATCTCGGTAGCACGCACGTTAATACGGCGCACATCCCCTTCGACACCGCCAATACCGATCATATCGCCGACTTTCACTGGCCGTTCGGTCAGCAGGATCAAACCGGAAATAAAGTTCTTCACGATCTCCTGCAAACCAAAACCGATACCGACCGATAGCGCACTCACGATCCACGCCAGATTGTTCCACTGAATACCCAACGCAGCCAGGGTGATCAAAATCAGTAACACATAACCAACGTTACTGAATAACGTGACCAACGAGGCACGAATACCGATATCTGAAATGGTTTTCGGCAGTAATTCCTGACTGAGCCAACGCTGCGTCACTCGCAGAATGTAGATGCCAATGGCCAGGCAAATAACCGCATTAATCAGGTTACCCGGCACAATATTCAGCCGCTGTAATCCTTCACCACTCAGGATGGCAATAATTTTTTCGAGCAACGAGTTCGGCGTGGTGGTACCAAAAGAA
Source organism: Serratia sp. CoH_134_PS_4 (assembly GCF_058190535.1). NCBI lineage: Bacteria > Pseudomonadati > Pseudomonadota > Gammaproteobacteria > Enterobacterales > Yersiniaceae > Serratia > Serratia sp. CoH_134_PS_4. The sequence continues at coordinate 513,827 of NZ_JBXWKI010000001.1, read as the reverse complement.
CCGTTAAACAGCGAGACGATCATCAACAACAGCAGAGAACATTTGGCAATGGCGGTGAAGATGATGGCCATTTGTTCCAGATGACGGTCTTTAAAGTTAAAGGACTTTTTGAGCATCTTGCCACTGGCGGTCTGCGGCGAAAAGATTGCGCCACACAGATCGGTCGCAAACAGCAGCAGAAAATAAAACGCCATCAATACCAGAGCTATCCAGATCACCTGATAGGTCAGGAAACGGGCGAACGCGATATACCCCACCAACAACGAGAATAAGATCACTACTGAGCATACCAACGTGCCCATGTGCAGCAATCCGCTGATGGTTGAGCGTTTCTCTACATGCTCGCCCTGCTGTTCCAGCTTACGGCGGATACGCTGAGAACGTAGCGGCATCGCCAGCAATACCATGCCGATCAAGCCAGCGACCAAGCCATTGCCGAAAATGGTGGTGCTCAGGCTGGCGCTGACCACGTTATTGATCAGTTCCACGGTACCAAACGCCAGTGCCAACCCAGCCAATAGCGGTGAAAAATAACGCAGCCCGGAAGCAACGGCATCATCCATCGAGGCCAGGCGCCATGATGGCCGATTGAGCGACAGTGTCGCACGTCCCAGCCCGGCAATCAGCGCACAGAAGATCCCCAACCGGTTAAAGCCTTCGGCGAAGTCCTCGAGCATTACCGGCAGCGGTTGCACGCGGGTAAAGGAGATATACAGCAGATTTAACGCAATACTGGTGGTGATCACGGTGACGGTGACGGTCATCAGCGCCATAAAGCTGCGGCGCAAGCGCCCGTCCGGCAGAAAACGAATACTTGCCCAAGCCAGAAAACGCTCGGAGAAGTAACGCCCCCACGACCAGATAACCACGGCCAGTACCAGCAAACCGAGAGTGCCGTAACGCGAGTCCTCTTGCCAACTGGCGTCCCAGGCCTGTTTCATCGCAGCATTAAATTCATCCAATCGCTGCATGTCACTGTCGGAAGGCTGCACCACCGGCGACCAAAACTTGGCGCCCAGCACGCTGCCGGTGTTCAACGCCAACTGTGTTTTGAACGCCACACGACGCAGATCGCTGATTTGTTGCCCAAGGTCGAGCACGCTGGCTTTCATGGCCTGCGCCCGTTTTACCGCATCGTCGAGTTGCTTTTTGCTGTTGTTCAAACCATTGCGCTGCTGCACCACGGCTGCGGTTTCTGCCATCGCCCCAGCGGCCGGCGGTGGGCCTAATACATCGAGTTGCGCCTGCAATTTTTCCTGCGCCGGTTGCAGTTCGGTCGCGAGCTTGTCCAGCCCAGCGGCCAGATCGTCGGTGACCAGCTTCAGCTTGCTGAGTTGGTTATCATTATCCGCCTTGGAAACCTGCTGTTTAATGCTATCCAACTGTTTCTGGTAGTTCTTTAGCGCGGTAGCAGGATCCAGCTGGACTTCGGCGGCAGGGGTATCATCCTGTGCAGCGACGCTGGTCAGCGGTGCCAACTGCAAGCCAAACAGCAGGAACAGGAAAAGAAGAATTTGACGGGGCTTTAACATAAATTCATTGCTCGGCATTTGCATGATAGACAGACGACGCAGGCGGGTCGATATACACCGACCCGCCTGGCTAATCATAAACTGTAGTTATGATAACTGCTTAATCTCCGCTTAAATATCAGTATTACTCCCATTCAGCACGATTATTGATGCCGCCCTATCACTCGGCTTGCAACCGGTTGAATTACGGTACACTTTCCCCTGACATAACCGATCAGTAGCGTGACTCACAGTGGCATAACCGACCAAAGCGCTTTATACTCAGCGCACCCATTTACCAACATTATAAAAAGGAGGATTACTATGCCGATGTGTGAATTGTTTTTTTACTCACACTTCTATAGTAATTGCCGCTGCTCAAGCATTACCGGTATCGTGCTGCGATAACCCAGGCTTGAGCGAAGCTTACTAAAATTTGAGTCCCTTCCCTCCGGCTTACCGGGTTATCGTCAGCGATGTTTGACGATAGGCATTTGCATGCCTGTAACTCTTGAGTAAGCAATGAGCACATTATTATCTGCACAATCTGTCGGTTTCGACAACGCGTTCGGCCCTCTGTTGGTTGAGGTCTCCTTCAGCCTGAAAAAAGGCGACCGCATTGGTTTAATCGGCCATAACGGCTGCGGCAAAAGTACCCTGTTGAAAATCCTTAGCGGTGATCTGTCTGCCAGTACCGGCAGCGTGACGCCTGCCCATCAGTGCCTGATGGCACGGGTAGAACAACACCTGCCTGATGAACTGCACAGCTGCACCCTGCTCGAGGCAGTACTGGCGCGATTGCCAGAAAGTCAGCGCGTCAGCGAAAGTTGGCAGGGAGAAGTCCTGCTCACCAGCCTGGGTTTTGCGCCACCGTCATGGACGCTAACCGCCGGCACCTTGAGCGGTGGGCAGCATACTCGTCTGCTGCTGGCACGCGCGTTAATCCGCCAACCGGATCTGCTCCTGCTGGATGAACCCAGTAACCATCTGGATCTTCCCACCTTGTTGTGGTTAGAGCGTTTTTTGCAAAACTGGTCTGGCAGTTTTGTTCTGGTATCTCACGATCGCTACCTGTTGGATCAGGTCACCAACTGCACCTGGATCTTGCGTGACAAAACACTGCAATTCTTCCGCTTGCCATGTACTGCAGCGCGCAAGGCGTTAGAGGAACAGGATGCTGCAGATGCGCATCGCCGTCAGGCGGAACAGAAAGAGATCGACCGGGTCGCCAAAAGCGCCCATCGGTTGGCCGTTTGGGGCAAGGTTTACGATAATGAAGACCTGGCTCGCAAGGCTAAACAAATGGAAAAACGCGTTGATCGGATGAAAGAAGAGCAAACCACGTTGACGGCGGGCAGCCAATGGCGGCTTAAGCTTAACGGTGAGGCGCTGGATGCCGATCGCCTGCTGGCTTTGCCGCAGTTGGACGTCCGTCCGGCCGCTGATGCGCCGGTGCTGTTTCACCTGGCGCAGCTGCGGGTCAAAAGCGGTGACCGTATTGCCATCGTCGGGCGTAACGGCTGCGGCAAGTCTTCACTGCTGCAGCACCTGTGGCGGGAATACCAAGGCGCGGCCAGCCAGGACGCGGTTTTCCATCCTCGGGTACGCATCGGCTATTACGATCAAAGCCTGCAACAGCTGCGCGATGACGACACGCTGAGCGAAGCATTGACGCATTTCGCGCCGCTAACCGAAGAACAGCGGAAAATGGCCCTGATTGGTGCCGGCTTCCCTTATCTGCGCCATCAGCAACGTATCAGCACGCTGAGCGGCGGTGAGCGATCGCGCCTGCTGTTTGTCGGGCTGACACTGGCTAACCATTCTTTATTGTTGCTCGACGAACCGACCAACCATTTGGATATGGAAGGTAAGGAAGAGCTGGCCGATACCCTGCGCCAATTTGAAGGCGCTGTGATGCTGGTCACTCACGACCGGATGTTGATCGAAAACAGCTGTAACCGTTTCTGGCTGATTGATAACCAGCAGTTGGAAGAATGGCACGATCTGGAGCCGGTCTACGCACGAATGGCCGAAGAACGTGACGCTCAGCCAATGGCAGCGCCAGACCGGGTTCTCACCGCCAGTGAGTTACGCCATGATGACGAAGAAATGCTTCTTGCGACGTTGTTTGAAGTGGAAAACAAACTGCAGGAGGATCTGGCGCGTAAGCCAAAGCATCAAAAAACGCACTTGCAGCAACAGTGGCGCGAGGAAATCGCCATCCTCACCGCCCGGTTGAATCTGGACTAACCTTCACAGGCCGCCTATCGGCGGCCTTTTTCTTTTCGGTGGTGATATGAATCTTAATCTCCGGCTGGCAACCCGTGAGGAACGGCCACTGCTGGCGGCCATGCTGCCCGACTACCTGCGAGAGTTGGGCGCCGATGTGGACTACCCGCATTTGTCACATTATTGGCGCGAAAGCGGCCGGTACCCGTATTTGATTTTAAATCAGTCGCAGCCAGTGGGGTTTGCGTTGGTCCGCACGCTGGATCCCATCCCGACAATGGAAATGGCAGAGTTCTACATCACCAAACCCTGCCGCAAATACGGTATGGGTAAAACGGTTGTGCAAACCTTGTTCAGGTTGCATCCGGGTCACTGGCAGTTGTCAGTGCTGGCAGATAATCCCGGTGGCCTCGCATTTTGGCTGTCGGTGGTCCCCCCGACAGCCTACCGCGCGTGGATTGAGCAACCGAGTAATCGGCCTCATTGGCGGCTGACATTCTCGGTAGGTATGACGCCCTGATAACCCCAGGCACGCAAGAATAGATCAATCGTGGTCGTCGCCAATACGTGCAAATGCGCTTTATCCGGTATGTCATCAGTCAGCAACGCCGCAGGTAATGGGTACCCCATCACCGCTCCCAAAAACGCTTTGGCCTGAAGTTCAACGTTTTTAACTTCTATGGCTCCTCGCTGTTGAGCCTGTTGTAATAATGTGACCAATCCTTGCAGTACGCGCCCAGAATCGCGTTGCTGCAACGTCGCGTATAATTCCGGCCGCTGTTGTAACAGTTGGATCAACAACCGATGAAAGTGGATGTTTTTGGTTTGGAAAAAGTGATCCTGCACCACCGTCGCAAAACGCATCAGGACCAAGTGAAGATCTTGCGTATCGCCTGCCAGAATTGCATTGATTGGAGGATGCATCATGTCCTTCATGTAATTGAAGGTCTCCAGTACCAGTGCATCTTTTCCGGGGAAATGGTTATACAACGTTTGCCGCGTGGTACCGGCCTCGGTGGCGATCACATCCAGCGAAATATCCAACCCCTGTGTCAGAAACAACTCGCTGGCAGCGGCTAATATTCGCGGTTTAGCCTTCATCGGGCGCCCTGGTTGGCGGTTGTTCATGGTGAATTTACTCCTGCCCCGCAGATATCGTTACGAAAGGATTATTTTTTACTTTTTATGCGTGCTAGCCCTTGTTTCACCAGCACAAAAAACAACGGCACGAATAACAACGCCAACAGTGTGCCAGAAATCATGCCACCGATCACCGCAATGCCTATTTCACGACGGCTTGACGCTCCGGCACCGACCGACAAGGCCAACGGAATGACCCCTGCGACAAACGCCAGTGACGTCATAACGATAGGACGTAATCGCAGACGCGCGCCTTCAAGTATCGCTGCCAGCAGTGTTTGCCCCGATTTCATCTGCGCTTCCGCAAACTCAATAATCAGAATCGCATTCTTTGCCGACAATCCGATAGTGGTCAACATGCCCACCTGAAAATAGATGTCATTTTCATAGCCTGCCAGCCGTGTGGCGAGCACAGCACCGACAATACCCAAGGGGATAATCAACATTACAGCAATTGGAATTGACCAGCTTTCATACAGCGCTGCCAGACACAGGAAGATAAACAGTACAGACGCCAGGTAAATCCACAGCGTTTGGCCCGCAGCCACCTGTTCTTGGTAGGATAAACCACTCCACTCCAGTCCAAACCCCGTTACACTGGCAATAATACCCTGCATCTGAGCCATGGCCGTGCCCGAGCTTTCGCCTAATACAGAGGAACCCTGGAGTTGAGTCGCTGATAGCCCATTGAAGCGTTGTAGCATTTGCGGACCGGAGAGCCAGCGCGTGTTAGCAAAACTGGCAAATGACGCCATGCTGCCGCTGCTACCGCGCACAAACCACTGATTAATGTCATCAGGTGCAGAACGAGAACTGGCCTGACCTTGCATATAGACGCGCTTCACCCGCCCACGATCGATAAAATCATTGATATAGGTGCCGCCCCAGGCTGCAGACAAAGTGTTGTTTATATCCGCCTGCTGCAACCCCTGTGCGCTCGCCTTTTGCTGATCGACATCTACCTGGAGCTGTGCTTTATCTTCCAGACCATTCACCCGCACCGCGGTCAATAAGGGATTATCACTGGCAGCGGTAATTACCTGCTGCTGCGCCAATTGCAGTTCATCATGGCCCGCATTGCTTTGATCTTGTAGCCATAACTCAAAGCCACTGGATTGCCCCAGACCGCGTACCGCTGGCGGAGACAGAACATTGACCTGTACATCCCGGGCGCCTTTAAAATGCTGGTTGGCTCGCGCAATGATCGCTTGGGCGGTGTTCTCGTTGCCATTACGCAAATCCCAATTTTTTAACTCCGCAAACGCCATGCCGACATTCTGGCCACTCCCCGCGTTGTTACGCCCGACCACCATAAAAATAACGTTCAGGTTGTCTTTTTCTTCGGTCATAAAATAGTCGGCAATGCTATCTGCAGCTTGCTGTGTTCGCGCCATTGGCGTACCGGGTGGTAACGTAAATTGTATCATGACAGAGCCCTGATCCTCGACCGGCAGGAATCCCGTGGGCATGCGGAAGTACTGCCATATCATCACACCGGCAATCAGTAACGCCACCAGGCTGTAAAGCCCTTTATGTGCCAAAATATGCGTCAACCCACGACCATACCCCTGTTGGCTACGATCGACGACACGGTTAAAACGCGTGAAAAACCAACCGCGCTTGTCATGGGAGGCTGGACGCAGTAAACCGGCGCACAAGGCGGGCGTTAGCGTCAACGCGACCAACACGGATAACACCATGGAGGAAACGATGGTAATCGAAAACTGGCGGTAAATAATCCCGGTGGAGCCACCCAAAAACGCCATAGGAATAAACACCGCAGACAGGACCAGTGCAATGCCGATCAACGCACTGTTGATCTCACCCATCGAACGCAGCGTCGCCTGCTGCGGAGGTAATGCGTCCTCTTCCATCACCCGCTCTACGTTTTCGACAACCACGATTGCATCATCAACCAACAAGCCGATCGCCAACACCATGGCAAACAATGTCAGGGTATTAATGCTGTAACCTAGCAGCGCCAGAATGCCGAATGTCCCTAGCAAGACGACTGGCACGGTGATCGCCGGAATCAACGTGGCGCGCCAGTTCTGTAAAAACAGGTACATAACGACCACAACCAAGATGATGGCCTCGATCAACGTCTGCACCACACCTTCGATCGAAACAGTGACAAAAGGTGTACTGTCGCGCGGATAAGCGACTTTCAGTCCGGCAGGAAACTGCGGAGTCATGCGTTCAACGTCGGCACGCACGCTTTCCGCCACGGTCAGCGCGTTAGCACCCGATGCCAACTGAATGGAAATACCGGCGGCCGGATAGCCGTTTAAGCGGGTTTGGTTCTGATAATTCTCTGCGCCTATTTCAACCCGTGCAACGTCCCGTAGATAAACCGCCGAACCGTCTGTGTTGGTACGCAAAATAATGTTGCTGAACTGTTCTGGCGTTTGCAGCCTGGATTGTGCCGTAACGGTGGCGTTCATTGCCTGGCCAGGGAGTGTTGGGAGCGACCCCAGCTCACCGCTAGTGACCTGAGCATTCTGCGCCTCTACGGCTGTTTGAACGTCTGAGGGCATCAGTCCGTAACTGCTTAACCGGAGCGGATCCAACCAAATGCGCATGGCATATTGCGCACCGAACACCGTCGTCTCACCCACTCCATCCACCCGACTCAGCGGATCCTGCAATGCACTGACAAGATAGTCATTGATATCGACGTTATCCATTTGCCCACTGGTATCGTACAACGCCACCACCATCAAACTGTCGCCTTGTGACTTGGTAACGGTGATCCCCTGCTGTTGCACTTCCTGAGGTAAACGTGAATTAGCCTGGTTCACCGCATTTTGTACCTGAACCTGCGCTATATCCGGATTGGTTTGCTGATCAAAACTCAGGCTGATGCGTGCCTGTCCGGCGGAACTGCTGGTTGAGGAAAAATAGAGCAGCCCATCAATCCCCTTGATTTGCTGCTCTATCACCTGAGTCACACTGTCTTCCACCGTTTTAGCAGACGCCCCGGGATAGTTGGCCGTCACGGTAACACCTGGTGGAGCGATATCCGGGTATTGTTCCACCGGCAGCGTCAGCAATGCCAGAATGCCCGCAGCCATAATGCAAATAGCCAGAACGGCGGCAAATACAGGCCGAAAAACAAAGAAATGCGCCAGCATGGCTTAATCTCCTCTCAGGATTAAACGGATAAACGGCATTTGGTGCTGTTTCGGGAGGTAACGCGGTATGGATAACTGAGAAGGGATCTTCATCACACGCACCACCGTTTCATTCAATTTATTTACTTTACTGTAAAGTAAATAAATTGAATGAACAATAGACCCAACAATATAATCGGCGGTAAAACGTTCTACTTTACAGAAGAGATCTTCGTGACAATGTCACTTAAACAAATGATGCAGGCTGCTGCCGAGCACTCACCGGGAAGCAGCCAATGGCGTGTATACGCCAGGGGAACGCGGCCTCAAATACCGGGTTTTGGCTTAATGGGTTCCACGTGCCCTACTGCCCGAGAAATCGTCGGATAGCGTGCGCGCAGTTGGCGCTCGATGCTGTCTACCGCTGCATGAGCTGACACAATGGAGGCCGCCGGGGATACCCGACAATGGAAATTGACGATGATACCGCCGGTGGTTTTACGGGCGCGAATATTATGCACGTCCTGCACCATGTCTCCACCCTCCACTACCGTTTGCAGTATCTGACGAATATCGGCCAGTTCATCCGGTGCCACGTCCTCGCTGGCAATCCAGTGATGGGTTTGGGGCTCCAGGTGCGTTTCAATCTCTGTCTCTTCACCAATCGCCTGTCGTAGCAGCGTTTCGATTTCGCTGGCGATGTCGTGTGCCTGCGCCACACTGGCGCTGGCCGGGACCGCCAGATCCATGCTGATCGACATCCGTTCGGGCAGTTGTTGTAGCGCCAGATTTTGCACCACGGCACCGTGGTTGGCAGCAATCACCCGGATGCGGGTCGCCATGTCTTCGTCACTGCGGGTTTGTGGGTTGGCAATCACCGTGGCTTCGGCATGTGCGTACTGCTGTTCCAGGCGTTCTGCAATAGACTGTTTTAACGCGTTAATGCGCTCTAACGGCAAAGTACGACAGACGGCGACAGTGACTTCAATGAACAAGCTGGCCCCTGCGTTACGAATACGAATACTCTCGGTTGCCAATATTGCTGGGAAGGTGTCGAGCAATGCGCTGATTTCTTCCTTGGCGCCGGCGGGTGCCGTGTCCATTAACGAATCGAAAGAGCGTTTTCCCAGTTTCAGCGCCGCGACCACAATAAAACAGGCGACGATCAAGGCTGCAATGGCATCTGCACGGTTGAAACCCAACAGAACAAAAACCATCCCCAACAGCACAACGGCGGAAGCCAGCATATCGGAGAAAAAATGCAGCGCATCGGCTTCCAATGCCGCACTGTCAGTGGCTTTTGCCACACGGTTCAATGCCTTAACACGGAAAAAATCGACCAGGATAGAGATCAACAGCACGGCGATCACCACGGGCGCTGCGACGATTTCATGGGCGTCGCCCAGCAGGCTTTTGCCCGCTTCATAAACAATCCAGCCTGCCGCCCCCAGTAGCAGCAGCACTTCAAACAATGCCGCCAGGTTTTCGACCTTGCCGTGGCCAAAATGGTGATCATCGTCGGCAGGTTTATCGCTGATACGTACCGCCAGCCAGGTAATGCTGGTGGCAACAAAATCGGTGAGAGAGTGGATCCCTTCTGAAATAAGGCCAATACTCCCGGTAAAAATACCGGCAGTAAATTTACCGACGGCCAATAGCCCGCTCGCTATCATGGAGTTTCTGGCAACGGATTGCTTTTCATTTTGCATATTACGACTCACATTCAAATGGGTAATTCATTTTTTTATTTTAGTAGACCATTGCCAGACAAAAGCAACCAGCAGCATAGTACCCGAGAATGTCAGCATTAAACTAGAAAGGAATTCTGATTTTCCGGTTGAATAAAAATAAATCTCATTCACACCAACAGAGATCATCAAAATGGCATAAAGTAAGCCAAGAATAGAAATAATCATTATCGTTATACTCCATAAAGCCGCATCCTGCGGTCAGCATTTAAGCGCATCCTCCCCGTCGTAAATAAAGCACGTCGAGGAGGATGCATCCAGGCGGATCTTTAGCGTTCATTAATCATCCCATTTAGTGCTCATATAGGCAGCTAGCAAGCCCAGCGAGCTGATAACACTCAGGAATCCTACAAAGATTGTCATGTTTCCCATTATTTCTTCCTCGGTTAGTTATTATCGATAAATGCCTCTTTAATTAAAAAGCGGATGGGGTCATTGCTCATGGATATTTACGCGCCTCCTGTTTTGTCAGATAAAATTCCCGCTCCGGCAGAGACACGGAGCGGATACGTGTTTAAATCTCCAGAATGTACTGGGCGATTTTGAAATAAATAATCAAACCGGTGCCATCAATAAAGGTGGCAATAAACGGCGCAGAGACCACCGCGGGATCAATACCCAGGCGTTTGAGCAGCATGGGGATAATCGAGGAAACAATGGCGCTCCAGACGGTGATGGCGACCAATGACAGACTGACCACCAATGTCACGTCCATCCCTACGCCCATAATCCAGGCCCGCACCCAGGCAGCCACGCCAATGGTGATGGCGATCAGCAGCGAGGTGGATACCTCCTTGCGGATTACCGCCCCCAGATTGCGCAGGCTCACCTCGCCCAACGCCATGGCCCGTACCAATGTAGACGTGATTTGAGTACCGCTGTTACCGCCGGTGCCGATCAGTAATGGGATGAAAAACGCCAATGCGATAGCGGCTTCCAACTGCTCTTCAAACGCCTTTAATACATTACCGGTATAGGCTTCTGCGACAAACAGCATCAGCAACCATACCGAACGCTTGCGCCATAACGCCCAAGGGCTGGTTTCCAGATAAGGTTTGTCCAGTGGCAGACTGGCACCCTGACGCTGTGCATCCTCGGTATTTTCATCTTCGATCAGCCGGGCAATTTCTCGTTCGCCCAGCACGCCCACCAGCGTATTATTCGCCACCACCGGTACCACATCCAAGCCGCCCTTAGCCAGTAAATGAGCGACATCATTACGATCGTCATCGGGGGAAACCTGGAAATAGCTTTGGTTGATCATCACCCCAACGGCTTTATCATGATCGTCGCACTGCAGGAGTTTTTTTACCGACAATGTGCCACGTAAATGATAATCGTCGGCGGTAACAAACAACTGCGTCGGAATTTCTTCGGTTTTAAGTTGCGAAAGAAAATAATCTTTTGCGTTATTAACCGTCATATTGCCGGGGATAGTAATAAAATCGGCATTCATATAGCCCGCGACCGAAGACTCATCATGAGTTTCAGCAGAGGCAAGCGCCGAGGATGGGTGATTTTGATGTAACTTCATTATGTTAGTCCCTATTTCTGTTTGAACTTCAACAGCGAATCGCATAGGGGCGTTAACCACAGAGGGAGTGCAGACAGCCTATCTCCGCGTCCAGGTTTTAGCACTATACAACGTATCTGATGTATTCATCAGAAGTTACCTTGGGCTGAACCTTAATCCGATAAAGCCTGTCTTAACCTTGGGCATCTCTCGATGTCGTCAGATCAGTAACCTGTGTTTGTATAGGAGCCTCGCCAAACGAGATACTGCATATAAACTACGGGGGCAGTATAGGCGCGGTTTTTTATCGATGAGGAAAAAGTTGGCTAACCGTTTATGAAACATTTAGAAAAAAGTTTCGCGACAAAATAATAAATGCGGGCCAGTACCCTCCCGGCCCACGCGTTATTCTGTCGTTAATGAGCGAGAATATACACATTCTTGTCGTACAGCGGCCCCTGCCGGGTAAAGTCGATACCTTTCACATAGGGTTTGACCAGAGTGGCGTTCGCTTCGTAGTAAACCGGTGCCACTGGCGTGTCTACCGCCAGCACGTCTTCAGCCTGTTGGAAATAGCGTTGTACCTGCTGTGGCGTCTGCGCCGCGGTCGCCTGGTGTAACAAACGATCGTAATTTTCGTTGGCATATTTGGCTGAATTTTCACTGCTGGTAGCGCGGAACACGTTCAGGAACGTAGACGGATCATTGTAGTCTGCCAACCAACGGCTGAAAGCCACGCTGTACTGCCCATTGTTGATATTGTCCAGCACCACCTTCCGTTCCTGGCTCTGCAAGGTGACGTCCACACCCAGGTTCTTTTTCCACATCGCACTGCTGGCGATCACTATTTTCTTGATGGTGGCATCGTTGCTGTACAGCAGCGTGAAACTTAACGGATGTGCCGCATCAAAGCCCGCTTCCGCCAATAGCTTTTTCGCCTGTGCGATACGCTGTTCGCGTGGCCACCCGGCCTCTTGGCCCGCTTGCAGCGTAAAACCACCGGCACCGGTTGGCGTAAACGTCCAGGCCGGCTGTTGGCCATAGCCCAGCACTTTGGTGGCTATGATCTCTTTATACAGCGCCAGATTTAATGCCTGACGCACGCGGACATCATTGAAGGGAGCCTGCCGGTTGTTAAAGGCAAAGTAACTGGTCGACAGCAGTGGATAGGTGATCAACTGTTCATCACCCAGGCTATTTTTTAACTGCTGGTACAATTCCGGCGGCGCACTGTAGCCCAATTCAATTTCGCCGGCTCGGAAACGTGCCACTTCAGGGAACCCCTGTAACGGCAGGAACGTCACTTTATTGAGCACCGTGCGGGCGTTATCCCAATACTGGCTGTTGCGTTCCACCACCACTTTCTCATTCACGACCCACTGCGTCAGGCGGAACGCCCCGTTGCCAACAAAGTTCTGCGGTTGAGTCCAATTTTTGCCGTATTTCTCCACCACGTTTCGATTCACCGGCAGCACAGGAAAATGCACTAACTGCTTAAGCAGATAGGAGTTTGGCTCAACCAATGTGACTTGTAGCCTGTGTGCATCCAACGCTTTCACACCCAGCTCGGTTGGCGGTTTGCTGCCGGCGTTAATCTCTGCCGCGTTTAGCACATAGGCCGACGCCAAATAGCTACCATAGGGGGATGCTGTTTTGGGATCGGTGAGGCGCCGCCAGCTGTAGACGAAGTCATCGGCCGTCACCGGATCGCCGTTTGACCATTTGGCTTCCGGCCGCAAATAGAATGTCCAGACATTGCCCTGCTGCACCCATTTTGTCGCCAGCGCGGGGATCACTTCACCGTTTTTACCCACCCGCAGCAAACCTTCAAAAACGTCATTGAAGATATAAAACTCTACGTTACTTTCTGCCAAATTCGGATCAAGCGTTGCCGGCTCATAACCATTGGCCCGGACCAGTTCCTGTACGGTGGCCAGTTGAGCCCCTGCAGGCACGTCGGCGGCGTTAACCGGCACCATCGCCTGTAAAGACAAGATGATTAGACCGGCTAATCCGTTAAGTTTGAATGAATACTTCACGTCGATATCCCTTATTGGTGTTTTGTCGACGTATATATACAGTGAAGCAGTTGAATAAATTAAATGATTAAACGCTATGACTCATAACCAAATAAGCGCGTACCGAACAACATGAATTTCTTTCACAATCAATCGAATATCTGCTGCGCTGGTGAGCCTGTTTGATACTGGTCGAGACGGCGGTTGGCGCTTCCCCATGGCAGCGGGGATCATTGTGATCAACGAAAAGAACAGCGTGGCTTCCGGCGCGTTCTTCAGCTAACGAATACGTCGCGCACGAATTGAAGATGAGGGTTTGAACATAATAAATACTGATGAGAATCAGGTATCAAGGCAGATTATTCAGGCTGAAACTTAATTTTTCCTTAGGATGAGATAATTAGTGAGCAAAATCTAAAAATAAATTAATACGAATCGTTTTCACTATCATTATTAATGTTCTTATATACAATCAGGGCAGCCCAACGCCCGTTAGGCACATTTCGCTTTTATTCTCTGCACTCTCTTAATAAGGATGACTGTATGAAGCTGCGTTTCTCTTCTCTCGGCCCGATTGCCTTGTTGGCATCGTCCATGATGCTGGCGTTCTCGGCCAATGCGGCATCCCAGGATGACGGTATCGTTATTTATAACGCGCAACACGAAAACCTGGTGAAATCCTGGGTTGACGGCTTTACCAAAGACACCGGCATAAAAGTGACCTTGCGTAACGGCGGCGACAGCGAATTGGGCAACCAACTGGTGCAAGAAGGCACCGCATCCCCTGCCGACGTATTTCTGACGGAAAACTCCCCTGCGATGGTGCTGGTAGACAACGCCAAGCTGTTCGCTCCGCTGGACGCAGCAACACTGGCGCAGGTTGAACCGCAGTACCGTCCGCAGCACGGCCGCTGGGTTGGCATTGCCGCCCGCTCAACGGTGTTCGTTTACAATCCGGCGAAACTGACAGAGGCACAGCTGCCTAAGTCCCTGCTGGATCTGGCCAAGCCGGAATGGAAAGGCCGCTGGGCCGCGTCACCTTCAGGTGCTGACTTCCAGGCTATCGTCAGTGCATTGCTGGAGCTCAAAGGCGAAAAAGCCACGCTGGAATGGCTGAAAGCGATGAAGACCAACGCCACCGCCTATAAAGGTAACAGCACCGTGATGAAAGCGGTCAATGCCGGCCAAATCGACAGCGGGGTTATCTATCACTATTATCCGTTCGTCGATGGTGCAAAAACGGGCGAAAACAGTAAAAACATCAAGCTTTACTATTTCAAACACCAGGATCCAGGCGCGTTCGTCAGCATCTCTGGTGGCGGTGTGCTGGCATCCAGCAAGCACCAAAAACAGGCACAGGAGTTCGTTAAGTGGATCACCGGTAAAAATGGCCAAGAGATTCTGCGTACGAACAACGCCTTCGAGTATGCCGTCGGTGTTAATTCTGCCTCCAATCCAAAACTGGTACCGCTGAAAGAACTGGATGCACCAAAAGTTGACGCTTCGTCGCTGAATGGCAAAAAAGTGGTCGAGTTGATGACCGAAGCCGGGCTACTGTAAGCCGGTTTATCAGTACAGAGAGCTTTCAACCCTATGTCGAATATAGGTTTCAACGCCACGGGCTCAGCCCCGCGGTACGCTTCGACCCGGCGTCATCATCGGCCCGGGCTGTTTATCGTGGCAACGGCCATTTTACTTTCCCTGTTGGCGCTATTGCCGCTGGGGTTTGTCATTAGTGTGGCGTTTGAAACCGGCTGGCAAACGGTTAAAGCTCTGGTATTTCGCCCCCGCGTGGGCGAATTGCTACTCAACACTCTGCTGTTGGTGATCTTCACCTTACCCATCTGTGCACTTCTTGGGGTGACGCTAGCCTGGCTGACTGAACGTTCGACGTTGCCGGGGCGCCGCATCTGGTCTTTATTGGCGACAGCACCGCTGGCAGTACCCGCCTTCGTGCAAAGTTATGCCTGGATCAGTTTGGTGCCTTCAATGCACGGACTGGGCGCGGGTGTCTTTATTTCTGTGCTCGCCTACTTCCCGTTTATTTATCTGCCGGCCGCCGCGGTTTTGCGCCGCTTGGATCCCGGTATTGAAGACGTCGCCACCTCGTTGGGTAGTCGGCCATTGGCTGTCTTTTTCCGCGTGGTGTTACCGCAGCTAAAACTGGCCATTTGGGGCGGATCACTGCTGATCGCACTGCATTTACTGGCGGAATACGGCCTGTACGCCATGATCCGTTTTGATACCTTTACCACCGCCATTTTCGATCAATTCCAGTCTACCTTTAACGGCCCGGCCGCCAACATGTTGGCGGGTGTGCTGGTGCTGTGCTGTCTGGGGCTGCTGCTGCTGGAGGCCGCCAGCCGTGGTCGGGCGCGTTATGCCCGCGTCGGTTCTGGCAGTGCCCGCAGCCAGACTGCGTATCGACTTGGCAAAATGGCCACCCTATTCGGCCTGCTACTGCCAGTGTGCCTCACGGCGCTGGCACTGGGCGTTCCCTTTATTACGCTAGCCCGATGGCTGGCTCTCGGTGGGCTTGACGTGTGGCGTAACGCCGAGTTATTGCCGGCCTTGCTGCAAACATTGTCGCTGGCCGCCAGCGGCGCATTACTGATCACCTTGTGCGCCATTCCTATGGCCTGGTTGTCGGTACGCTACCCGGCGCGGCTCTATCGCGTGCTGGAAGGCTGCAACTATGTCACCAGTTCACTGCCCGGCATTGTGGTCGCGCTGGCGTTGGTGACCATCACCATTCACAGCTTCCGCCCCATTTACCAAACAGAAATTACCTTGCTGCTGGCCTATTTATTGATGTTTATGCCACGGGCCTTGATCAACCTGCGCGCCGGTATTGCTCAGGCGCCGGTCGAGCTGGAAAACGTGGCACGCAGCCTCGGGCGCTCACCGGCTCAAGCGTTATGGAGTACCACGCTGCGCCTGGCGGCCCCGGGTGCAGCCGCCGGGGCGGCGCTGGTGTTTCTGGCCATCTCCAATGAGTTAACCGCCACTCTGCTACTGGCACCCAACGGGACGCGCACGTTGGCGACCGGTTTCTGGGCATTGACCAGCGAGATCGACTATGTGGCGGCAGCCCCTTACGCTTTGATTATGGTGGGGCTGTCTCTGCCATTGACCTGGCTTCTTTATTCTCAATCCAAACGCACGGCGGGATTATGAGTACGCTTGAACTACACGGCATCAGTAAGTCCTATAACGCAGTTAAGGTGCTGGAGCATATTGATTTACAGGTCGAAGAAGGCAGCCGTACCGCGATTGTCGGCCCTTCGGGCTCTGGGAAAACCACGTTGCTGCGCATCATCGCGGGTTTTGAAGTTCCGGATAACGGCCAAGTGATGTTACAAGGCCAGGCGATGGCCAACGGCAACGGTTGGGTACCGGCACACCTGCGTGGCATTGGCTTTGTGCCACAGGACGGCGCGTTATTCCCACACTTTACCGTGGCAGGCAATATTGGATTCGGTCTAAAGGGAAGCAAACGCGACAAACAGTTGCGCATTGATGCATTGATGGAGATGGTGGCGCTGGATCGCCGCCTTGGAGCACTGTGGCCGCACGAGCTGTCCGGCGGACAGCAACAGCGGGTGGCCTTGGCACGTGCATTGTCTCAGCAACCCAAACTGATGTTGCTCGATGAGCCCTTTTCCGCGCTCGATACCGGCCTGCGCGCCGCGACCCGCAAAGCCGTGGCCGAGCTGCTGGCCGAAGCCAAGGTTGCGTCGATTCTGGTGACCCACGATCAAACCGAAGCCCTGTCATTTGCCGATCAGGTCGCGGTGATGCGTAATGGGCGTTTGGCGCAGGTCGGCCCACCACAAGATCTCTATCTGCGACCGGTGGACGAGCCGACAGCCACCTTTTTAGGGGAAACGCTGGTGTTGTCCGCAGAGCTTGAACAAGGCTGGGCCGATTGCGCTCTGGGCCGAATTGCCGTGGACGATTGTCAGCGCCGCGGGCCTGCGCGCATTATGCTGCGCCCAGAACAGATCCAAATTAGCCAGTCTGTGTCACAACAGCAGAGCCAGGCGATCGTGACCAGCATTGATTTTGCCGGTTTTGTCTCGACCTTAAATCTGCGCATGACCGGCAATGACACGGCTATCGAGATTAAAACCGTCAGCCGAGAAGGCATTCGTGCCGGTTCCCACGTCAGCCTGAGTATCATCGGTCAGGCGCACATCTTTGCCGAGTGATGCCGTAGTGGGCGAGTTAT
Organism: Serratia sp. CoH_134_PS_4; assembly: GCF_058190535.1. Classification (NCBI taxonomy): domain Bacteria; kingdom Pseudomonadati; phylum Pseudomonadota; class Gammaproteobacteria; order Enterobacterales; family Yersiniaceae; genus Serratia; species Serratia sp. CoH_134_PS_4. The sequence continues at coordinate 496,324 of NZ_JBXWKI010000001.1, read as the reverse complement.
CGCCCGCTACCCTGCTGGCCATTTGAGTCGTCTCAATGATCTTCTGCTCTGCCCGCAGCAATGTCGGCACGCAGGCCAATACGGAAAAACCTATCGCAGCCATCACTTAGTAAAACCCCTTCTATCAACTACGATTAATCTGTGACCGGTGTAATCATTCATCCGTCCGGAGATAACCCACAGAGGATTATCATAATTATTCATGCTGTTTGAGCCGCTTCTCTTTAACGCGGCTAAGAAAGGTTAATTATGGCACGTACTACCCCCCTCGAACGCTACCGCAACATCGGCATTTCGGCGCATATTGATGCCGGCAAAACCACCACGACCGAGCGAATTCTGTTTTACACCGGGGTCAGTCACAAGCTGGGCGAAGTGCACGACGGCGCAGCCACCATGGACTGGATGGCACAGGAACAGGAACGCGGTATTACCATTACCTCGGCAGCAACAACCTGTTTCTGGAACGGCATGCAGCATAATTATCCGCAGCATCGTATCAATATCATCGACACCCCAGGCCACGTGGACTTTACCATTGAGGTCGAACGTTCCATGCGCGTGCTGGACGGCGCGGTCATGGTTTATGACTCGGTGGGCGGTGTACAACCGCAATCAGAGACCGTTTGGCGTCAAGCCAATAAATACAAAGTGCCACGTCTGGCGTTCGTCAACAAAATGGACCGCGTCGGTGCGGACTTTTTCCGCGTACGTAAAATGATGATCGAACGTCTGAAGGCCAATCCCGTGCCGATTGTCATTCCTATTGGCGCCGAGGACCACTTCACCGGCGTGGTGGACCTGGTACGCATGAAGGCCATTGTGTGGGACGAAGCGACGCAAGGCATGAGCTTCAGCTTTGAAGAGATCCCCGCAGAACTGCGCGACATTGCCCAAGAGTGGCGAGATAAAATGATCGAAGCCGCCGCCGAAGGTTCGGAAGAACTGATGGATAAATACCTTAATCAGGTGCCGTTGAGCGAAGAGGAGATCGTTCGTGGCCTGCGTCTGCGCACGGTGGCGGGTGAAATCCAGCCCATGCTGTGTGGTTCAGCCTTCCGCAACAAGGGCGTGCAACGCATGCTCGACGCGGTGATCGAACTGATGCCTTCGCCGCTCGACGTTCCGCCCATGGAAGGCCACGATGAGCACGACAAGATTGTTATCCGCCGAGCGTCCGATGACGAAAAGTTTTCCGCGCTGGCGTTTAAACTGATGACCGATCCTTTTGTTGGCCAACTCACCTTTGTGCGGGTTTACTCCGGTGTACTCACCAAGGGCAGCAGCGTTTATAACCCGATCAAAGGCAAGAAAGAGCGTATTGGTCGCATCGTGCAAATGCACGCCAACGATCGCAAAGATGTCGAAGAGCTGCACGCCGGTGATATTGCCGCCTGTGTGGGACTCAAAGACGTCACGACCGGTGACACCCTGTGCGATCCTAACGCCATCATCACGCTGGAAAAAATAGTGTTCCCAGAGCCGGTGATCGCACAAGCCATTGAGCCAAAAACCAAGGCCGATCAGGAGCGAATGGGGATTGCGCTTCAGCGGCTCTCCTCCGAGGATCCCTCTTTCCGCGTGCGCACGGATGAAGACTCCGGCCAGACCATTATTTACGGCATGGGCGAATTGCACCTGGAAATTATCGTCGATCGCATGCGGCGCGAATTTGGCGTGGCAACCACCACCGGCAAACCGCAAGTGTCTTACCGTGAGACGATACGCAAACGCGTGACCGACGTAGAAGGTAAATTCGTGCGTCAATCTGGCGGCAAGGGGCAGTACGGCCACGTGGTGTTGACGGTGGAACCCAATGAACCGGGTAAAGGTTTTGAGTTCATTGATGAGATAAAAGGCGGCGTTATTCCGGGGGAATTCATTCCGGCGGTAAAAAAAGGCGTACTGGAAGCACTGAATAATGGCGTGTTGGCCGGTTATCAGGTGGTCGATGTTAAGGTGCACCTGACCTTCGGTTCATACCACGACGTTGACTCTTCAGAACAAGCGTTCCGCATGGCGGCGATCTTTGGCTTCAAAGAAGCCTGCCGTCAGGCAGACCCGGTAATCCTCGAGCCGATTATGTCGGTAGAAGTAGAAACGCCAGAGGACTACGCCGGCAGCGTGATGGGCGATCTGTCGTCTCGGCGCGGTTTGGTGCAAGGGATGGAGGACCTCCCGGGCGGCGGCGGCAAGGAAATTCACGCCAAGGTGCCGCTGTCCGAGATGTTTGGTTATTCAACTACCCTGCGCTCAATGTCGCAGGGCCGCGCGACTTACACGATGGAGTTCAGCCACTACGCTGAAGCCCCCCATAATGTGGCCGAAGAGATCATCCACCACAGCAAACGCTAAAATCCGCACCTGTCGTGTCCCCACGGCAGGTGTTACTCCTTCGCAGCCAGTGACACCACCACCGGCTGCGGCTTAATCCGCATCGCGTACACCACGCCAATCATCAGGCAGGCAATGCCACCGACGGTCAATAACGGCGGCCACGCCTGACGCAGCATAAAGGTATAGGCGAGCCCTGCCAGAATTTCGAATACGATCAGCGGCCCCACCAACACCGTCGGCAGACGCTGGCTCGCTTCATTCCAGCACAGTGCGCCAATCCACGAGCAGAATATGCCAATAACAAGCATCAAAGGAATAAACAGTTCCGGCCTTGGCCCAAACGGCAATGCAAACGCCGGTTGGGTCATCGCCAACTGGCCGCAAACCAACACGTAGCCCACTAACGCCAGCGGTAACGTCACCAGCCCCTGCGCCGTCGCCCAGGTTGCAGGCCTTTGATTTGGGTTTTCTCGTAACCAGCGGGCATTGCGCAGCGGGAACCAGGTCCAACATGCTACCGCCACTAATGCCAGCCCCAGGCCACTGGTATAGCGCCAGACATCGACAGGTGCCTTATTGCCTTGCAGCTCGGCAACGTTAACCAGTGCCAACCCGCAGGCGATCAACAGCAAGGCTGGCGTGAGTTTACGCCATGAAAGTCGCCCATCCTGTTGGCTGTAAAACAGATTGGCAGTGACCGAAATCACCACCGGCAACGTGCCGATAATCATGGTGGAAACCGGTGCTCCGGTACGTTGTATCGCACTGGCCAGGCACAGGTAATACAACAAGTTACCTATCGCCGTCAGTTTTAATGCTTCCCACCAATCATTACGGTGTAACTTTTTCAATCGACGACGATCAAACCAGGCCAGAGGTAACGCAATCAGGCCAAAAGCCAGGTAACGCCCGGTGGACTGCAATGCCGCAGGATACTCAGGAATTAACACGGGGCCGACAAAAATCAGCCCCCACATCAGCCCAGCAGACAAGGCAAATAACACACCAACAAACATAGTGACTCCGTCAACAACCAGGTACAGCAGCCTGAACCCGTGAATGATATTGGGTGTCAGCCTAATCGACCCGTCAGGGGGAATATTGTAGCAAATTGCTGTTTTACTCACTTTTCGTAGGGATGGGGAAATTCTGCTGCAACGTTGAACGTCTGCAACTTAAGTCCACTCTTGCCATTTAATTGCATAAAAACACGGCCCATTTAAAAAGCCTGCATTGTATGCAGGCTTTCCTTTGGTGCTGGCAGAAATCAGTGCGTCACGCCTGAGTCAATGTTTTTACTCCCACGCGCTGATAGCAAAGGTTCCCTCAGGTTTCACTGGCAAATACTTTTCATAGTAACTTAGGTAATTCTTAACCGGATCAACATCTTTAAACTGTTCTGGATAAAGTGACTTTGCAATAAACTGAATCATGGCAAAATCAGAGAGCGTTCTTGATGCACCTTGATACACACCGAAGAGTTGCTTATTTTTAATGGCTGGCAAAGAACTCCACCCCTGGCGTGTAGAGAACCCAATAAGTTGTTGAATTGATATGTTTTTATCAACACCCACACCCATCGAAAGCGCTGAGGCAATCTTGTTGTTTTCTCTTCCTGAGATGAAAATAGCATCAGGCTTCGAAACGAGAAGTTGTTCTGGATTAATCACGCCCCACCACTCAAAAAGCGGTTCAGCGATATTGTCTGCCCCCGCAAGCTTCAGCATCGCTCCCCACATATTCTTACCGTAAGTGAAGGAGTAATCATCAGGACCTTTATTGCCAAACTCGATATAAACTTTGGGTTTCTTTAATCCTGACGCAGCCACTCTACGTTGTACATCGGCAATGTTATTAGCGTATAACGCTGACAATTCCTGAGCGCGTTTTTCTTGCCCTGTCAGTATGCCAAATATTTTTGTTGAGCTGACATGTCTTTCTACAGTTTGCGCATTGTAGTCTACCACGACGACCGGAATGTTTAATTCTTCAAGGCGAGAGACTTCATGTTTAAGAGCAACGTATTGCCACTCTGCCAAAATAATAACGTCGGGTTTCAATGATATTATATTTTCGAGCGAAATATTATGCAGGTCCACTTCGCCAATATCGGCGATACGGGCCAGCGATGGCATATGCTTAACATACATATTCCAATTCGCAGGGACTTTCCCTCGCCAGGCCTCACGAGAAATACCAATGACGCGTTCGTACGCGGCTTCCCCGCCGACAGCCATGTAGTCTTCAAAGTAAAACCCCAAGATCGCCCTTTTGACGGGGGTCTCAAGCGTAACTTGCCGCCCCAGGACATCCGTTAATGTCGTGGTGGCAGCATTTGTGGTGCCAGACAGGGTTAACAAAAGGGTAAAGAACGTACAGCTTATGAAGTTTCGAACGCCCATAAAATAGCAATCCTCAGGAGTTGGGGTTGTTCTAATAATTTTTCATTTCATTATTCTGAATGCAAAAACGCAAATGATAATAATTTCCATTAAGCTTTATATCAACCAGAATCGCTGTGTCTATTCACGGTTAGAGGTAAAATTCTGCGCGTGACAACCCCTTCAGCATGACTCGCCAGATAATTTTGCTAATGCAGCATAAAAAAAAGAATTATAACGTTAACGGAAAATACATTTTGGACAGAGAACAATCAGCATTCGCCTACTTAGCTTAATGTCGGTGGTAATGACGGAAAGGGTATTAGGCCACGCATTGCCCCTATTTATTGCGCGTTATTCGGTGCCCTTCATCTGACGCATCTTGTGGCCCCTCTTTTCAGCGGCCTCCAACTTGTTTTTGATAGCGGACAGGAGTGACACCGTAACGATTAGCAAAAGCCCGCGTCAAATGCGCCTGATCGGTTAATCCCGTTGCCGCCGCGACCTGTGCCGCAGGTATACCGCGCCCCAACATCTGTTTGGCCTGCGACAAACGGATTGCCATCAGCATCTGCTGGGGAGATACATGGTATTCGGCTTTGAATTTACGCAGAAAATGATAGGGACTGAGAGACACCAACGATGCCAGTTGGCCCAATGTAATCGCAGCGGAGAAGTTATCGTGCAGGTAACTTTTGACGATATCAAAACGGTGCGTCGACTCGGCCTTCAACGATCTTGATACCTGGATATGAGGGCGAAAAACGGCGACGATCTGCAATAACAAACTGTCAATCGTAAGCGGGTCATCAGTTTGCCACAGGGCGGCCAGCATGGCGGACAGTTGCCGCGCCGCTAACGGATCCTGGCGGACCGCATCGGTAAACCAAAACCCCTGCTCACCTGACAATAGCTCCAGCGTCGCCGGCTCCAGATACAGCATGCGGTAATTCCAGCCACCGACGGTTTCCGCCTGGCCGGTATGCAGTTCGTCGGGGTTCATCAACACCAGTGAACCCGGCGCCGCCACATGTTGCGCGCCACGGTAACGGAAACGCTCAGCACCAAAATCGACGGTCCCGATGGCAAAAGCGTCATGCGAATGCGGTTCAAAGGCATAGCGTTCAATATGGGCATGATAAAGTTCTACACCCGGCACCTGCGGCAAACGCCGAAACTGTGCGCTGTCCTTTTCAAAGGGAAACGCTAATGGAACACCCTGCACCGTACCGTCCTGCTTCAATGTTGCTGATGCCGATATGATAGTCAACACAACGGGTTTTGAGTAGTGCAATGCCCGGTACTCTGGACGCTGCGGCTCATTCAGCGTAGGGTATTTTACCCAGTGTCCGGTACCTGCAATTCAGCGCCGGGCTATCGATTATCCCGCCGCAGAGTGGGAACACGGTCTTTAATCCCCTGAAAGTAAGAGGCAACAATGTATCCAGATACCCAACTCTATATTGACGGACAATGGCGCAACGCAGTTGCTGGCAAAACCACGCCGGTCACGAATCCCGCCACCGATGAGGTTATTGGCAACGTGGCTCACGCCACAGCAGCCGATCTCGATCTGGCGCTGACCGCAACCGAGCGCGGCTTCAAAATTTGGCGTGAAACCTCTGCCTATCAGCGGGCCAACCTGATGCGTAAAGCCGCAGCATTGTTGCGTGAACGTGCCGAGAAAATTGCCCTGACCATGAGCCAGGAACAGGGTAAACCGGTGGCGCAGGCCAAGGTTGAGATCCTGAACTCGGCAGACGTGATTGACTGGTTTGCCGGCGAAGCCAGCCGCACTTATGGCCAGATTATTCCATCCCGCAGTCAGGATGTTCAACAGCAAACGCTGAAGCTGCCGGTAGGCCCGGTTGCTGCGTTCACGCCGTGGAACTTCCCGATTAACCAGATTGTGCGCAAGCTGTCCGCCGCTCTGGCAGCCGGGTGTTCAATCATCATTAAAGGGCCGGAAGAAACCCCGGCCTCGCCGGCAGAGTTGATTCGCGCCTTTGCCGATGCCGGCATTCCCGCTGGCGTGATCGCGTTGGTTTACGGCACCCCAGCAGAGATTTCCGAATACCTGATCCCGCACCCTGGCATTCGCAAAATCTCGTTCACCGGTTCCACCCGCGTGGGCAAACACCTGGCGGCGCTGGCGGGTCAGCACATGAAAAAGGCCACCATGGAGCTGGGCGGTCATGCCCCAGTGCTGATTTTTGACGATGCCGATCTCGACACCGCGGCGAAAGAGCTGGCACTGGCCAAGTTCCGTAATGCCGGACAGGTCTGCATTGCACCGACCCGTTTCCTGATCCAGCAAGGCGTTTATGAAGCCTTTGTCGAGAAATTCACCGCAGCAGTACGCGATATCAAGCTGGGCAACGGTCAGCAGGACGGTGTGACCATGGGGCCAATGGTGCTGCAACGCAGCGTAGATGCCATAGAAGCCTTCGTGAAAGATGCCATTACCGAGGGAGCCAAAGCCACCACCGGCGGAAAACGTGTAGCAGGCCCTGGCAATTTCTTTGAGCCGACGGTGTTGCGCGACGTCCCCTTGAGTGCTCGTGCGATGTCTGAAGAGCCGTTTGGCCCGGTCGCCCTGCTGCGGCCATTTGCAACCTATGAGGAGGCTATCGCCGAGGCCAATCGCCTGCCTTACGGTTTGGCAGCCTACGCGTACAGCCGTAGCATCGCGACCGTGAACGCGTTGGGACGCGATGTGGAAAGCGGCATGCTCAGCATTAACCACATTGGTTTTGGCCTGCCTGAAACGCCGTTTGGCGGGGTGAAAGACTCTGGTCACGGCACCGAAGGCGGCAGCGAAGCGATCGAATCTTACCTGGAAACCCGCTTTGTCACCGTCGCGGGCCGTTAATTAACCTAAGCGAAAAAAATGCCCCGTTCTCACGGGGCATTTTATCATCGGGCCTTGTCGAACAGTTCCCGTGCCGCCGGGGTTAAACCCAGCATATGGATGCAGGCATGTACCATGCCCGGCAGCCGTTCACAGCGCACCGCAACCCCGTCCTCCCGCAGACGCCGGGCATAATCCTCCGCCTCATCGCGCAACGGATCATACTCGCAGCTCAATATGGTTGCCGGGGGCAACCGGCTTAACGTTGCTGCATGCAAGGGTTCTGCGTAAGGCTCTGGGTGATCGCGCTCTTCAGGCAGATACTGACGCCAGCAAAATTCCATCACTTCCCGCGTCAGAAAATAGCCTTGTGCGTAGTCGACGTAGCTGGCCGTATCCATAGCCCGGCTCAAGGCCGGGTACAGCAACAGCTGATGTTCAATCTGCGGGCCATCCCAGTCGCGAGCCAATAGCGCAACGGCCGCGACCAGATTCCCCCCCGCGCTGTCACCACCAACCGCGATACGTGTGGCATCGAATCCCCACGCATCCGCCTGTTCAATCACGCCGCACAATGCCTGATACACGTCATCCAACGGCCGTGGATAGGGATGTTCCGGTGCCAAGCGATAATCAACCGACAGGATCATGCGGCCTGTGGCATTGGCCAGTGCCTGGCAAGGCTGGTCATACAGCGCCAGTGAGCCCAGACACCAGCCGCCACCGTGGGCGTACAACATTGCCGGTATGGGGGCGCCCGCATCCACGCCCAATGGCGTGTAAGCACGAATAGCAATATTGTGCCCGTCGCTGGCGGTGACCCATCCGTTCTTGATCCCGCCACTGGCCTCGGGCTCACCTTGCAACTGCAACAGCCCGTTTTCTGCTGCCGCACGCATCTCAGACAGAGATTCCGATGCGGTTGCCTGCGCCGCGTCCGCCAGGAAGTGGGCAATCTGCGGATTAAGCGGCATCAGTCTGACCCTCCAGCAAGAAAGGTACCACCAACGCAATAAACGCCTCATGGGACTCTTCGGTAATGAAATGCCCGCACCCGGCAACCGTTTCACCACGCAGGTTAGTTGCGTTATCGCGCAAGGTGACAAAAGGCGCATCTCCGGTGGCGTGCTCGGCCCCAATGGTCATCACCGGCATGGTCAGGCGGGTTTCAGCCCGACGCTGATTTTGCCGTATGGTTTCCGGAATGGCGCGGTAGTAATCAAAACCGGCCCGCAGGCTACCCGGTGCCGAATAGGCCGTGATATACGTTTCCGCCGCGACCCGATCGCGGCGATAAGACCAACGATTAAATATATAGCTGAGGTACTCTCGCTCACGGCCCAACGTCAATGCCTCCGGCAGGTCCGTCAGTTGGTTGAACATGAAGTGCCACAGGAAAATGTTCTGGTCGGCGGGCACAAAAATCGGCGGTGCCGGTGCAAGCCCAGGGATCACCGCCTCCGTCAGTACCACCCCCGTGACCGCCTGTGGGAAGTCACTGGCCATCGCGTACCCGATCCACATCCCTATATCATGACCGACCAATTGATAACTCGGGTACCCAAGCTGCAGCATGGTCTGGTGCAGCGTGGCGGCGACACTGCCGGTGTCATAGCCGCCCACAGGCTTGTCTGAATCCCCGATACCCGGTGGATCTACCGCGATGGCTTTAAAACCGGCTGCCGCCAGCGCTTGCATAACATGCCGCCAGGTGTACCAGGTTTGTGGCCACCCAGGAATCAACAGCACCGGGCGACCTTCGCCAAGCGTTACACAGTGAATTCGGTTGCCATTTACCCGCGCATAGACGTGTTCTGGCTCAGGTCCATGTTGCGTGGACCCGTTATTTTGCAGTGTCATCGGTGTTCTCCGTGAAGGATTAAGGTGGCTCAGCGCAGGCCAAGCAAAGCATTGATTTGTTGTTGGTCAACCGGTGCGCCGGCAAAATCATCAAACACCTTGTCGGTGACGTTGATGATATGGTCACGAATAAAGGCTGCGCCTTCACGGGCACCGTCTTGCGGGTGTTTCAGGCAGCATTCCCATTCCAGCGTTGCCCAGCCTTGATAACCGTGCTGCGTCAGCCGTGAAAATATGCCCTTGAAATCCACCTGCCCATCGCCCAGCGAGCGGAAACGCCCTGCGCGTTCAGTCCAGGACTGATAACCGCCGTAGATCCCCTGCCGACCGGTCGGATTAAACTCCGCGTCCTTGACGTGGAACATGCGAATAAAATCCTTATAAATATCAATATAATCCAGATAGTTAAGTTGTTGCAGCACGAAGTGACTCGGGTCGAACAGTATCTGACAGCGCGGATGGCCGCCAACGCGCTGATGGAACATTTCGAAGGTCACGCCATCGTGCAAATCTTCGCTGGGATGAATTTCATAGCACAGGTTCACCCCTTGCTCGTCACAGGCATTGAGTATCGGCAGCCAGCGCTTGGCCAACTCATCGAAGGCCGTTTCAATCAGCCCCGCCGGTCTCTGTGGGAACGGGAACAAATAGGGCCAGGCCAGTGAACCTGAAAACGTGCCCATCTCAGTCAGCCCCAGTCGTGCAGAGGCTTTGGCCGCCAACAGGAGCTGCTGGTGCGCCCACTCACCGCGTGCCTTCGGATTGCCGTGTAAAGCCGGTGGCGCAAAGCTGTCACATAACGCGTCATAAGCCGGATGTACCGCCATCAGCTGACCAAAAATGTGGGTGGTCAGTTCGCTGACCTCCAGCCCATGTTCTGCCAACATACCGACCAGATCGTCGCAATACGTCTGGCTTTCTGCGGCCGTTGCCAAGTCAAACAGGCGGCTATCCCACGCGGGGATTTGCAGGGCTTTAAAACCGGTTTTCGCGGCCCAGTCGGCTATCGCCGGCAGGCTGTTAAAGGGGGCAGCGTCGTCGCTGAATTGTGCGAGGTGCAGGCTTGGACCTTTCAGGGTTTTCATCGTAAACTCCTATTGTTTGTCGATCGACAAACAATATGCTTAAATACATTCCTCAGCAAGCGAATTTTAAAAAATCGTTGGTATTAAGGTGGATTTAAGCGATCCTATTTCACTGAAAGATCGGCAAATAAGGGTAGATGAATGGCAGGCAGACCACGCGAATTCGACCGCGAACAGGCATTAGTGAAGGCACGTGACCTCTTTTGGCGACAGGGTTATGAAGGTACGTCGATGTCGGATTTGGTTGCCGAGCTGGGCATTGCCTCCGCACGTATTTACAAGGCGTTTGGTTCAAAAGAGCTTTTGTTCCGTGAAGCCATTGCCTGTTATGAAAGCCATGAAGGTGGGTTTGCCGATCGCGCATTCAGTGAAGAAAGCAGTGTGCATACGGCAATAAAACGCATGTTATACGACGCCGTGGCACTCTATAGCCGCGCTGATGCACCCCAAGGCTGCATGGTGGTTTCCTCTGCAACCAGTGTCAGCGACGAAAACGCCAGTATCAAAACCTGGTTGGCAGAACACCGCCGGTTGCGCACTCAGGGCATTATTGAGCGCCTGAAGGCTGCGGTAATCGCGGGCGAACTGCCACCCGAAACCGATGCCGAAAGCCTCGGTGATTATTTTGCCGTCTTCCTGCACGGCTTGTCGGTGCAGGCTCGCGACGGCGTCACGGAGGCACGTCTGCTGGCGGCGGTGAACGTGGCGCTCACCGCGCTTGGCAACGGCGAATAACCTTCTGATTACTGCGGGTGCGTCGCGTTCTTTACAAAATCCGCAATATAAGGATTGGTATTTTCTGGCTTATGAGTCAAGGCAACCTGATACAGGATCGGCTCCCCAATAAGTTTGCAAAAAGAAACATTTGCCCATCCATTTTTTTGCATAAACTCCGGGACAAGACTGACCCCTAACCCCGAAGCAACCAGGCCGACAATCGTTTCCATCTGCAATGCTCGCTGGACAACCTCTGGAATAAACCCTTCCTTTTCACAGGCCTCCGTAATAGAACGATAGAGGCCAGGCCCTTCCTGCTCCGGGAATAATACCCAGGGTTCCCCCGCCAGAGCAGCAAGCGGCAGAGCACCGCTTGCGTTATCCGGGTGTTTTTTTGGCAAAACGGCAACCAACGGACAGCTAAAAAATCGGTGATAAGAGAGTTTCTGTATTGCGTATTCAGGAACGGGTAACACCACAATGCCAACGTCAAGCGAATCATCCAGAATGCCTGCCACCTGACGTGCGGTTGTCATTTCTTTCAACTCAAGAACAACCTTCGGGCAGGAGACGTGAAAACGAGCAATCATGTCAGGAAGCAAATGTCTGATGGCAGTGGCCACAAAACCGATACGCAAAGTCCCTGTCATTCCCTCGCCAGCACGTCGGGCCAACAACATCGCCCTTTCCATCTGCATGAGCGTCGCTACCGCTTCCTTCTGCAACACCTTTCCTGCTGGGGTCAGTGCCGTGATTCGATTTGTTCGCTCAAAAAGCCGGGTACCCAGCGTCTCTTCCATATGACGGATCGCTTTTGTCAGCGGGGGTTGAGCCATATGTAAACGCTCTGCTGCTTTCCGCATATTCATTGTTTCCGCAACAACCAGAAATTGGCGCAACTGACGCAGGGTGAGCATATCGCGATACCTTTAATGTATTAAGAAAGCACCACAATAGTATTAGACACATCATGGAAGCCACATGAATATACTCCCTGTATATATTCGTGGAGCAGAAAGGACAATGAACATACTCAGATCATTATCACTGCCTTACCGAAGCATAAATATGCTGGCAGCCTTCCTGATGATGTCGGCATCATGCGCGCTAGGCGCGTCAGAAGAAAATGACCTATCCAACCCGATCAGCCGCACAGAGAGGTATGTTGCACTTGAGAATGGAGAACGGCTCCACATTAGGGAAGTCAGACTGAAATCAAGCAGTACGACACCACTTTCGCCGGTTCTACTGATTCATGGTGCCCGTGTTCCCGGTATCGCCTCTTTTGATCTGCCCGTTAAGGGCGGCTCTCTGGCAGCAGACCTGGCACAGACAGGGCTTCAGGTGTATATCCTTGATCTGCGGGGGTATGGGTTATCAAGTCGGCCAGTTGAAATGGATGCACCGCCTGACCAGTCAATGCCGTTGATACGCACTGCAGATGCCGTAAACGATATCGCCCACGCCGTACGTGCTATTCAAACATGGAATGGTTCCCCCCGCATTAGTCTCCTGGGATGGGCAACCGGGGGTCACTGGGCAGGCGCTTACGCGTCGCAGTACCCCCAGAATGTTGAACGACTGGTTCTTTATAATACGCTTTATGGCGGAAGCGCCCATCACCCGTCACTGGGATATGGCTCGCCACTGGAAGACCCGCGGAATCCCGGGCATTTCAACACGGCAAAATTTGGCGGATGGAGCCTGAGCACGCGAGACAGTCTGTTTGTTGTCTGGGATAAAAGCATTCCCATGCTGGATAAAACTCAGTGGCGAGATGAAACGGTTAAACGCGCTTACGGTGATGCGGCTCTGGCATCGGACAAAACGTCACAACGCAGAACACCGCAAAGTTTCAGGGCGCCAACAGGTGCAATGGCTGACAGCTTTGAACTGGCCACGGGCAAAAAACAGTGGTCCGCAACAGCATTAACTAACGTTCCGGTGTTGGTTATCCGCTCTGAGCGGGACTTCTGGAGCCGGCCCGAAGATGCTGCGGCCATCATGAAAGATGCCCCCCTGGCAGAGATGCTGGCCATTCCTGAAGCCACACATTTTGTCCATCTTGATCGGGATAACGCCGGTAGAAAACGCTTTCTCGAGGGCGTTGTCACATTTCTGGCGCAACCGCATTGATCGGTAAGTGGGGCCCCTCTGCCTAGAGGGACTCCGCCCTGGTTCCCCTGCTCGGTAGAGGCACATGAGCCTCATGGTGCTTTGCTCATTGAATGACCGAAATAGTCTTGAACTCGCTAAAAACACCTTAAGTGACCAGCCTTAGGCAGCAGGCGTCCCCTTCGACAGAAACGACGGTACTCAATCTTCCGGCAGATCGAAGATCACCAGCGTGCCCTCGCTGCCCGGTAATACGCGGTGTGGCACGCCAGCAGAAGCCTGATATAGCTGGCCGGCCCTCACCACAATTTCGTCCCCCGCCACCTGCAACCGCAGTTGGCCGCTGATCACCAGGAGGCCTTCGTTGTAATCATGCACTTCTTCCTCACTGCTACGCGAGTCCATGCGCAGCACTTTGATGTTGGCCGAGCCGACATGTCCCAATACGCGGGAACGCCATGCCTGCGGAAGACCGGCTGCCAACGCGGTAAGATCGAACAATGACATAAACCCTTTCACTCACAAGCAGCGCCCATCGCGCTACCGCAATGTACCCTCTCCCGCGCAGACAGTTAAATAACCAATGCTTTTAACCTATAGCCAAGCGCCTCAAACCGGCACCCGGCGGCTAATTTCAACAACCTGATCGCTGGGCAAATAGTAATAATCGGTTACGTGCATACCGTTGCGCACCATCAATGCAAAAATGTTGCGCTGCCACGCCGGTAATCGGTCATTGGCCTCGCGGCGTACCACGGTTTCATGCCCCAGGTAATAGGTCGCGTCATCAAAATTCAGCCCGGTTTTCTGCGCCTCTGCATGGCGTAATAAGCGGGGAATATGGGGCCGCTCCATAAAACCGTAGCTGGCGATTCCGCACCAGAACCCCGGTGACTGTTGTCGGATGACCAACCGCTCGGCATTCGCTACGCGGGGTTCGTTGACGATCATAATATTCAGTGTCAACACGGTGGCGTGCAGCGAACCGTTACGCTTAACGTGCCACTTCATCACCGGCGGCGTGCCATTTAGCGTACGAGTAAGAAATATTGCAGTGCCGGGTACACGGGGAATTTTTTGCTCTTCAAGGTGTGCCAGGAAATCCGTCAACGGCACGCTTTTTTCCCCCAAGGTACGGGAAGCCGCGATCACCCCGCGATGCCAGATTAGCATTACGCCGTACACCAGAGTGGCCAACAGCAACGGGACATAACCACCCTGCATTACCTTGCTGAGGTTGGCCAACAGGAAACTGAGATCGACGATAAAAAAGCCGCCTGCCACCAATAAACTGGTGACCACTCCCCATCGCCATACCTCTCGCATCGCCACAAACAGCAGCCCGGTGGTCATGATCATGGTAAGCGACACGGCGATGCCGTAAGCGGCAGCCAAATTATCGGATGACTTGAAGAACACCGTCAGGAAGACGGTGACCGCCATCAGCAACCAGTTGATGGCACCGATGTAGATTTGCCCGTAGCTTTCCTCCGTGGTCTGTTTCACCTGCAGGCGTGGCAGCCAGCCAAGCTGGATCGCCTGACGGGTCATGGAGAAAGCCCCGCTGATGATAGCCTGGCTTGCGATGATGGTGGCCAACGTCGCCAGGATAACCAGAGGGATTTGCAGCACCGGCGGACACAGGCGGAAGAAGATATTTTGGGTCACGTCGGCGCCAGACAGAATGAGCGCAGCCTGCCCGGCATAGTTCAGCAATAGGCTGGGGAAAACGATGCCAAACCACGCGAGCCAGATCGGCTTTTTGCCAAAATGCCCCATATCGGCGTACAGCGCCTCTGCACCAGTGACACAGAGGAAAACGCCACCGAGCACCAGAAAGCTGGTCACCCCATTAGAGAACAGGAAGTTAACGCCGTACAAAGGATTCAACGCCATCAGCACCGCAGGATGCTGGATAATCCCCCAAATGCCCAAGGCCGCGATGGAAAAAAACCACAGCGCCATAATCGGCCCAAACACCCTACCGATGCGTGCAGTGCCGAGCGGTTGAATAGCGAACAGGCTGACCAAGATGGCCACCGCCGCCGGCAAAATATAGGGCTGCGATTCGGGCAGAACAATGTTCAACCCTTCCAGCGCCGACAGTACGGAGATCGCCGGGGTGATCGCCCCATCGCCGTAGATCAATGCCGCACCAAACAGGCCGGCAAACAGCACCATTGGGCGGGAGCTGGTCTTACTGACCAACAGCGACATCAAGGCCATGATGCCGCCTTCGCCACGGTTATCAATACGCATCGCGAACATTGCGTATTTCAACGACGTAACGATCACCAGTGTCCAGAAAATAAGCGACAACAACCCAAGAATCACGGGTACCGAGGGGGTATCGCCAGAGAGAAACAGCACCGTTTTGAAGGTATACAAGGGGCTGGTACCAATATCACCAAACACCACACCCAGTGCGCCACCTGCCAACAGAGTTAAGCTCGACTTGTTGGGTTGTTCCGTGTCACTGCCGGCAGACATAACGTAATCCTCTTTGAAAATCGAACGGTCATCCTGTCTTAGTCTATGAATTATTATCGCTTCCCCCCAGCAAAGCTACTGCACGATCACGATAATCTGAATTGTCATCCGCCATCGGTACACTGTGGCATAACAGCCACTGAAACGACGTCTGCTGAGTAACGGTTTAAAAATGCCGGTTGGTAATGGTCTATAGTCGTTGTGCTGCCATTACCCTCAAAACTCGACCAATTTTGGTTTAAAGAGAGGTTAGATGAACGTCAGGCTCAATATACACGCCTCCGCCCGGCGTTTACTGCCCAACGGGTGGGATGTTATCGCCTTCCCGATGATTATCGGCACTATCGCGATGATGGCTGTTGGCCTGCATCAAACGATGCAGCCAATCATGACGCTAAAAACCCAGGCCATCTCTCTTGATCCCGCTAACCTGCCTGAATATGCCCTGCGCACCACCTTGCGCATGCTTATCGCCATGGTGGCAGCGCTGATATTTTCCTTGGTTTACGGCACGCTGGCAGCCAAGAGCCGCCGTGCGGAAAAAGTGCTGGTGCCTATTCTCGATATTCTTCAGTCGGTGCCGGTACTCGGTTATATTTCCTTTACCGTGACCTTCTTTATCGCACTGTTTCCCGGCAGGGTGTTAGGCGTCGAACTCGCCGCCATCTTCGCGATTTTCACCAGCCAAGCCTGGAATATGACCTTCAGTTTTTATCAATCACTGCGCACCGTGCCACGTGATTTACTGGAGGTGTCGCGCGGTTTTCATTTGAGCCCCTGGCAGCGTTTTTGGAAGCTGGATGTGCCGTTTTCAATGCCGGGCCTGATCTGGAACATGATGATGTCGATGTCTGGCGGCTGGTTCTTTATCGTGGCGTCTGAAGCCATTACGGTCGGTAATAACACCTTTACGCTACCCGGTATTGGCGCCTACCTCGCACAGGCGATACTGAGTAAAGATCTGCACGCGGTCGGTTGGGTATTGCTCACCATGACCGTGGTGATTTTGGCTTATGACCAGTTGTTGTTCCGCCCATTGGTGGCGTGGGCAGACAAATTTCGCATGGAAACCACCCGCTCAGCCCATGCGCCAAACTCGTGGGTGCTGAACCTGATGCGCCGCACGCGACTCATTCACCTGTTATTGACGCCTTTGGGTGCACTTCTGGCCAAGACCGCACGCCTGCGGCTCAATCTGCCGACAATAAGACGCCGCCGAGCCAGCAACGTGCAACGGCAAAAACGCTCGCGCCTGATCGACCTGTGCTGGAGCGGCCTGCTGATCCTGCTGACGATCGCCATTGCTTATCACGTGATCCTTTATGTGCAAACCGGGGTGACGCTGGCGGACGTTGGCCATGTGTTGGTACTGGGTCTCATTACGTTGTTGCGCGTCACCGTACTGATCGCTATTTCATCGCTGATCTGGGTGCCGCTCGGGGTGCTGATTGGGCTGCGCCCTGCGTTGGCCGGCAAAATTCAGCCTATTGCCCAATTTCTGGCCGCCTTCCCAGCCAACCTGTTGTTTCCCGTATTCGTCATCACCATTGTGCACTTCCACCTCAATCCGGATATTTGGCTGTCGCCACTGATCGTGCTCGGTACCCAATGGTACATCCTGTTCAACGTGGTCGCGGGCACCAGCGCCTTCCCCAACGACTACCGAGAAGCCGCTGCCAACTTCCATATTCGTGGTTGGCAATGGTGGCGTCAGGTCATGCTGCCCGGCATTTTCCCTTATTACATCACCGGTGCCATTACCGCCTCAGGTGGCGCCTGGAACGCCAGCATCGTGGCAGAGTTCGTACAGTGGGGCAGCACGCAGGTCACGGCACATGGACTGGGCGCCTACATCGCACAAACCACCACCGCGGGCGACTTCCCTAAAATCATTTTGGGCATCGCCGTGATGTCGCTATTTGTCACTCTGTTCAATCGCCTGCTGTGGCGTCCGCTGTATGCCTACGCCGAATCCCGATTCCGCATCGATTAAGGAAGCGTTCAGATGTCAGATCCAGAAAACAGGGTAGCGCCGCTCGCCGGCACGGAAATTTTAGCGGTAAAGCACATCGACCACGGCTTTAACACGACGCACAGCGAACTGCTGATCCTCAATGACGTTAATCTGTCTTTACGGGCCGGGGAGATTGTCGGGTTGCTGGGGCGGTCTGGTTCCGGTAAATCAACGTTGCTGCGGATCATTGCCGGGTTGATCGAGCCCACATCAGGCACGGTTGACTATCTTGGCCAACCGTTAAGCGGCCCGGCCAAAGGCATTGCCATGGTGTTTCAGACCTTCGCCCTTTTCCCCTGGCTCACCGTATTGCAAAACGTGGAGGCGGGACTGGAAGCCTTGGGTGTTGCCGCCAATCAACGGCGTGAGCGTGCGCTGGCCGCGATTGACCTGATCGGTCTGGACGGCTTTGAAAACGCCTACCCGCGTGAGCTTTCAGGCGGCATGCGCCAACGGGTCGGCTTTGCCCGGGCCTTGGTGGTGGACCCAACGCTGCTGTTAATGGATGAGCCCTTCTCCGCGCTGGATGTGCTGACGGCGGAAACACTGCGTACCGACCTGCTCGATTTATGGAACCAGGGCCGTATGCCGATTAAGTCCGTGTTGATCGTGACGCATAACATTGAAGAAGCGGTGTTTATGTGTGACCGAATTTTGGTGCTGTCCTCCAACCCCGGACGGGTCGTTGCTGAAATCAAGGTGCCGTTCAGCCACCCACGTAATCGGCTGGATCCGTTATTCCGCCGCCTGGTGGATGACGTTTACGCCAAAATGACCGTCAGACCGGTGGATGAGAGCGTTAAAAAAGGCCTGAAGCTTGGCACGCGTTTACCGCATGTTTCCACCAACCTGATTGCCGGTCTGATAGAAACGTTGGCTGCCGCGCCTTATTTCGGCCGCGCCGACATGCCGGACATCGCTCATTCGCTCCACCTGGAAGTGGATGATCTATTCCCGATCGCCGAAGTGCTGCAATTTTTGGGTTTCGCAGATGTCCGTGAAGGGGATATTTTTCTGACACCCTCAGCGCGAACCTTTGCCGACTACGATGTCCAGGCACGTAAAGTCATGTTCGCCGAGCATTTACTGCGCTACCTGCCGCTGGCCGCGCTGATCAAAACTGTGCTGGACGAACGTCCGGGCCACCGTGCGCCGCGTATGCGCTTTGAGCAGGAACTGGAGGACTCGCTGTCTGACGCCGCGGCGAAGGAGACACTGGACACCGTCATTAACTGGGGACGTTATGCGGAAATCTTTTCCTATAACGATCAGACCGAGTTTTTCAGCCTGGAAGACGTCGAATTCTGAATCAAATTTGGCGCGGGGTGTTCAAACCCCGGCCTCTTTCAACAACCAGCGTTGCAGATCCAGTCCCTCCGGCGACAGTTCACTGTCTTGCCGCACGCACAGGTAATAATCACGGCCGTCGTCGATCGCCAGATCGAACAGCTTAACCAGTTCACCACTGTTCAGGTAAGGCGTGATCAATGGCTCGCGCATCAGGGCGCACCCCAGCCCGGCCTGCACTGCCGCCAAGGTCAATAAACCGTCTTCAAACATCGGGCCAGTGCTGCGTAAGGGGCGCCGCGCCCCGGCTAGCTGAAACCACTGCATCCAGGTCGTGCGTTCTTCATCATGCAACAGCGGCAGCGGCGAGAGTTGATCTGGCGTATCGAACACCCCGTGTAGCTTGATAAAATCCCGGCTGCACACGGGCACCATTTTACCGGACATCAGTTTTTCACTGCGATAACCTGTCCATTGCCCGGCACCAAAACGAATCGAAATATCCGCAGCGTCACTGAGATAGTTACGGTGATTAGCGTACACCACGTTAATGTCGGTCTCGGGGTTCTCACGTAGAAAACCCTGTAGCCGTGGAATAAACCACCCCATGCCAAACAGCGGGATCAGACTGATGGTCACCTGTCGGGATGCTGATTGCTCTCTCACCTGCTCCGTCGCCTGACGCAGTACGTTAAACGCCGAGCGTATCGAACGGTAATAGTCCCGCCCTTCATTACGCAGGATCAGCTTACGCCCTTGGCGTTCGGTCAGCGGCATCTGCAGAAATGCCTCCAGGGTTTTGAGCTGATGGCTCACCGCCGAGGGTGAAATCCCCAGTTCTTTCGCTGCGCCGGTAACGCTGCCCAAGCGGGCAATAGCCTCAAATGCCCGTACAGCACGAAGCGGCGGATCGTTGGGTAACGGCACTGCGTATTGTTCTGTTTTTTTCATATATTGGCTATTTTTGTGAAAATACAGCGAAGGTTTAAAATTAATATACAGATAAATCAACCTATTAAAAACACGCGTTTTTTGTATAAGAAATTATTTTTCCGTATTTTACAATTTTTTTTAATTCTCTAGTGTGAGCGTCCTGAATCATTATTTTTCGGGACTCTCCCCTATGGATACGCTGATACAGCAGACCGTCAACGGCCTGATGCTCGGCAGCATTTATGCGTTGATCGCCCTGGGCTACACCATGGTTTACGGCATCCTGCGCATCATCAATTTTGCCCACGGTGATGTGTTGATGGTTGGCACACTCAGCGCACTGTCCGCCATCGGCGTGTTACAGCACCATTTTCCTGCGCTGTCGCCGTATGCCGTGCTGCTGCTGGCGGCACTTATCGCCATGGCGGTCTGCGCCCTGGTATCGATGAGTATCGAGCGTCTGGCCTATCGCCGCCTGCGCAATGCGCCGCGCCTAGCGCCCCTGATCAGCGGGATTGGCGTTTCGCTGCTGCTACAAACGTTGGCCATGCTTATCTGGTCGCGCAATCCGTTGATGTTCCCGCAACTGTTACCCATGTCCCCTATCGCGCTAACTCAAGGCAGCGCTGAACACGCACCGGCGGTGATCACCGGGACGGGCATCGCCACACTGGTCGTTGCCGTACTGGTGATGGTCGGGCTGTTGTTCTTGGTCGAACACTCACGCTTTGGCCGCGCCATGCGCGCCACGGCTGAAAACCCCCAGGTCGCCAGCCTGATGGGTATTGATCCCAACCGCATCATCATTCTGACCTTTGCCCTTGGCGGTGCTCTCGCAGCCGTGGCAGGCATCATGATGGCCAGTAACTACGGCAATGCCGGTTTCTCCATGGGCTTCCTGCCCGGCATCAAGGCCTTTACGGCTGCCGTACTGGGTGGGATCGGCAATCTGCGTGGCGCGATGCTCGGCGGATTACTGCTAGGGCTGTTTGAATCACTGGGCACCGGTTATCTCGGCGAACTGACCGGCGGGACTTTCGGCAGCAACTATCAGGATGTGTTTGCCTTCCTGATTTTGATTGCCGTGTTGGTGTTCCGCCCATCCGGGCTGCTAGGCGAACGCGTCGCTACCCGCGCCTGAGGACAAAAATGACTATTCTGACCACCATGATACATACCGACAGCCCACACCGCGCCAGACTCGGCGTAGTCTTGTTTATGCTCGGCCTGGTGCTGGCCCCCTGGGTGGCCGGTGCCGCAGGCGGCAACTATTGGGTACGGGTGATCGATTTCGCACTGCTGTACCTGATGTTGGCACTGGGGCTGAACATCGTGGTCGGCCTCACTGGCCTGCTGGATATGGGGTTTATCGCTTTTTACGCGGTAGGCGCCTATCTGACCGCGCTGTTATCATCTCCACATTTGACCGAACAGTTCCCGCTGCTATTGCACTGGTTCCCGAATGGCCTGCATCTGTCGATTTTGTTACTGATCCCCTTGTCTGCACTGCTGGCAGCGCTGTGCGGCATTTTGCTGGGGGCACCCACGCTGCGGCTTCGCGGTGACTATTTGGCCATCGTCACACTGGGTTTCGGCGAGATCGTGCGTATTCTAATGCGTAATCTGGATCGCCCCCTCAACATAACCAATGGCCCGAAGGGGATTTCCGGCATCGATCCCGTCTCATTGTTTGGCCTGACGTTTTCCGGCATGCACCAATGGTTTGGCCTGCGTTTTTCGTCGCTCTACCTCTATTACTATCTGTTCGCCGCATTGCTGTTGCTGATCCTGTTTATCTGTCTCCGCCTGCAACATTCGCGAGTTGGCCGCGCCTGGACCGCCATTCGCGAGGATGAAGACGCTGCACGCGCCATGGGCATCAATACGCGTAACTTCAAGCTGCTGGCATTTGCCATTGGTGCCACCTTTGGCGGTATTGCCGGGGCGCTGTTTGCCGCGTTTCAGGGGTTTGTCTCGCCAGAGTCCTTCACCTTGCAAGAGTCTATCGCCGTCTTGGCCATGGTGGTTTTAGGCGGAATGGGCCACATACCCGGCGTGATCCTCGGCGCTTTGCTACTGGCCGCGCTGCCAGAATTGCTGCGCAGTACCATGGGGCCACTGCAACAGGCGTTATTTGGGCAGGTCTGGATCGATCCGGAAATTATCCGCCAACTGTTTTACGGGCTGGCGTTGATTCTCGTGATGCTCTATCGCCCTGCGGGCTTGTGGCCGGCACGCCACCCACAAGGGGCAACGTCATGACGCCACTCCTCACGCTCAGTAACGTCAGTAAACGCTTTGGCGGGCTCACCGCTGTCGATGACGTCAGCATCAGTATTCGTCAGGGGGAGATTTACGGTCTGATTGGGCCGAACGGTGCAGGAAAAACCACCAGTTTTAACCTGATCACCGGCCTGTATCGCGCCGACAGCGGCGAATTCCGTTTACAGGAACGCCGCTACAAACCACAGGCGATAGATAAAGTGGCGCAAGCCGGTATTGCGCGTACCTTCCAGAATCTGCGGTTGTTCAATGAAATGAGCGTGTTGGAAAACGTGATGGTCGGCTGTCATCTGCGTACCCGCAATGGGCTCTGGGCGGCAATTTCACGCCACCGTCGCGCGCGGCAAGAAGAACAGGCAACGCGGGAGAAGTCCTACGCGCTGCTGGAGTACGTCGGCATCAGTCAATTTGCCGATTACCGCGCCGGCGATTTGTCCTATGGCCATCAGCGTCGGTTGGAAATTGCCCGCGCATTGGCCACCGAACCCAAATTGCTGGCCCTGGACGAACCGGCGGCAGGCATGAATGCTGCCGAGAAAGTGGCGTTGCGCGATCTGCTGCAACGTATCCGCGAAAGCGGCAAAACCCTGCTGTTGATCGAACATGACGTCAAGCTGGTGATGGGATTGTGCGACCGCCTGACGGTACTCGACTACGGCAAAGTTATTGCCGAAGGCGAACCTGCTCAGGTACGACGCGAACCTGCCGTGATCCGTGCCTATCTGGGAGGGGCTGCCCATGTCTGAACCGTTACTGGCAGTCAAACAACTAAAAGTGTCCTACGGCGGTATTCATGCCGTTAAAGGCATCGATTTTTCGGTGAACAGCGGCGAACAGGTGACATTGATCGGTGCCAACGGTGCCGGAAAAACCTCCAGCCTGCGAGCACTAACGGGCCTGCAGCCCTTCGGGGGCGAGATCCTGTTTGAGGGACGCTCTATTCGCGGCGTACCGACACATCAGTTATTGCAACAAGGGCTGGTCATGGTGCCGGAAGGACGCGGTATTTTTGCCCGCATGACGGTACTGGAAAACTTGCAGCTCGGTAGTTATTTGCGACGTGATAAAGCGGCAGTACGTCAGGACCTGGAACAGGTTTGCACCCTTTTCCCACGTCTGCGCGAACGGTTGCAACAGCAGGCCGGGCTGCTTTCCGGCGGCGAGCAGCAAATGGTGGCAATGGGCCGCGCCTTGCTCAGCCGCCCCCGGCTGTTGGTGTTGGATGAACCCTCGATGGGTTTGGCACCCATTGTGGTCGAAGCCATTTTTGAGGTCATCAAACGCCTTTCTGGTGACGGTGTCACGCTACTTTTAGTAGAACAAAATGCCCGGCTGGCGCTGGCATCAACCGACCGCGCCTATGTGCTGGACAGCGGCAGTGTGAGCCACTGTGGACGCTCTGCCGACATGTTGGATGATGAAAAAATCAAACAAGCCTATTTGGGTGAATAACCTTTTTATTTTTAATCACACCGGGAGCTTTACATGAACCAGATAACTCGCTTGAAGCCGCTGGCACTTGCCGCCGCCGTTTTGGTTAGCCTGAGTGCGGCATCACCGGCTCTGGCCGATGAAACTATTCTGATCGGCCTGGCGGGTCCGTTGACGGGCCCTTCCGCGCGCATCGGCAAAGATTTAGAGAACGGCGCGCAGCTGGCGATCGCCGATGCCAATGCCCAAAAACCCACGCTGAAAGGCAAACCGGTCGTCTTTAAACTGCTGTCAGAGGACGATCAGTCCGACCCACGTACTGCGGTTGCCGTAGCCCAACGCTTGGTGGACGAAGGCGTCGCGGGTGTGGTGGGCCACTGGAACACCGGTACCAGCATACCGGCAGCACGCATTTACCACGATGCCGGCATTGCCCAGGTCGCGCCCGTCGCCACCGGCCACGGCTATACTCAACAAGGGTTCGATACCAGCTTCCGCGTGATGGGCCATGACGATGACGGTGGCAATTACGCGGGTGAATATGCGACCAAGGTACTCAAGGCCAAGCGTATTGCGGTAATAGATGACCGTACCGCCTTCGGACAAGGGTTGGCAGATGAGTTTATCAAGTCACTGGCGGCGCAAGGAATTCAGCCGGTAGCGCGTGAATATGTCGACGACAAGACTGTCGATTTCAGTGCGGTATTAACCACCCTGCGCAGCAAGAACGTTGATCTGATCTTCTTCGGCGGTGTTGATTCTCAGGCCGCTCCTCTGGCCCGTCGCATCAAACAACTGGGGATGAACACCCAATTAATGGGTGCCGGTGGTTTTGTCAGCCAGACGTTCCTGACGCTGGCGCAAAAAGAAGGTGAAGGCGTCGTCGCACTGGAGCCCGGTTTGCCGCTGGAACAGATGCCAGGCGGCAAGGCCTTTGAGCAGGCCTACCGCGACCGCTACAAAACCCATATCGAACTGCATGCACCGTTCGCCTACGACGCCACCCGGGTATTGATTGCTGCCATGGAGCAAGCGGGATCTGCCGATCCAGCCGATTACCTGCCGGCATTACGCACCCTTCATTATCAAGGTGTTACAGGCACCATTGCATTCGATTCGCAGGGCAACCTGCAACAGCCGAGCTTCACCCTTTATCGGGTCGTTGATGGCAAATGGCAGCCGCAGAGCGTACTGGGCGGCGCAAAAACACAATAAGAAATCCGCAAGGCAATGAGGAGCAAGGCGATGAGCGATGCAAAAAACGAATTGGGTATTCTGGCCCGGCGACGCATAGAGGCGGAAATCATTAAACCGATCTATCAGATTCTGGTGCGTGAGATAGGCAAGGAACGCGCACAGGCGGTGATCGGCGAAGCCATCGAAAACGCCGCCATTGAGGCGGGCAAAAACTTTGCTGCGCAGGAGCCGAATGGCGCTGATTTGCAGAGTTTCGCCGCCTTGCAATACCTGTGGGAAAAAGACGATGCGCTGCAGGTAAAGGTGATCTATCAGGACGAACAACATTTCGACTATAACGTTACCCGCTGCCGCTATGCCGAGATGTACCATCAAATGGGATTGGGCGAAATCGGCCATTTGTTGTCTTGCGCGCGCGACAGCCAGTTTATCGTTGGCTATGCGCCGGATGTCGAGCTGCAACGTACCCAAACCATTATGTCCGGTGCGTCCTGCTGTGATTTCCGCTATGCGACCAAACCGCAGGGAGAGAAGGAATGACACAACGGGTGAATGGTGAGCGCCTGTGGCAAAGCCTGCGTGATATGGCACAGTTTGGCGCCATCCCGAAAGACGGCGTCACCCGGCTGGCGTTGAGCGAAGAAGATCGCCTGGCACGCGACCAGTTGCGTGACTGGGCACTGGAAGCCGGTTGCAGCGTGCGGGTCGATCGCATGGGTAATATGTTTCTGCGCCGTGAAGGTTCTCGCCCAGAACTGGCGCCGGTGATCACCGGTTCCCACGTTGACTCTCAACCCAACGGAGGACGTTTTGACGGCATTTATGGCGTGCTCGCCGGTCTGGAGGTGATCCGTACTCTCAACGATCGCCAGATCACCACGGAACGTGCCGTTGAGGTCGTTAACTGGACTAACGAGGAAGGCGCACGCTTCGCCCCGGCGATGATCTCCTCGGGGGTGTTTGCTGGCGTATTTGACTTGGCGTACGGCCTGTCGCGTCGCGACGATCAGGGTGTCAGCATCGGTGAGGCATTGCAGCAAATCGGTTATGCGGGTGAACATGCGGTAGGCGGAATGCCGATTCACGCCGCCTTTGAACTGCACATTGAGCAAGGGCCGATTCTTGAAGCAGAAAACATTGAGATTGGCGTGGTGACAACGGCGCAAGGGCAACGTTGGTATGAACTGGAAATCACCGGTTTTAGCGCCCATGCAGGTACCACACCGATGGATCGCCGTCGCGATGCCCTGCTCGGTTTTGCCGCCATGGTTATTGCCGTCAATAACATCGGTACGGATTTCATGCCCGACGCCCGCGCCACGGTGGGCATGGCACAAATTAGCCCCAATTCGCGCAATGTGGTACCCGGTAAGGTGTTTTTCAGCGTCGAATTCCGCCATCCGCAAGAGAGGGTACTGGAACAGATGGAACAGCGGCTGTTAGCGGCCGTAGCCGAGGTTGGTACCAAGGGTCTGAGCGCCCACGCCGAACGTATTTTCCAGTATCAACCGATACGCTTTGATCAAGGTTGCATCGACAGCATTCGGCAAGCCGCACGGTCACTGGGCTATTCCCACCGCGATATGGTTTCCGGCGCGGGTCATGACGCCTGCTATCTGAGCCGGGTTGCGCCGACGGCGATGATCTTCATTCCCTGCGTGGAAGGCATCAGCCACAACGAACTGGAAAATATTTCCCGCGAATGGTCGACAGCCGGTGCCAACGTACTGCTTAACGCATTACTGGCGCAAACCCATGCCTGAACACATTGCCCCGGCCCTTTGGTCGGGGCAATAAAAAATATTCAACAAACTGGTTGAATATTCGCCTGCCTGTTCTATATTCAACCATATGGTTAAATTATCTTCCTCACAGCTGGACGCCATTTTCCGAGCGCTTTCTGATCCAACGCGTCGCGCGATACTGCGTACGTTGGCCGATGGAGAGCACAGCATTGGTGAACTGGCCGCGCCGTTGCAGATGTCGTTTGCCGGCGCCTCCAAGCATATCAAAGCACTGGAGCTTGCTGGGCTGGTGCAACGCACCGTGCAGGGAAGAAACCATATCTGCCGGCTTGAACCCGAGCCAATGGCACAAGCCATGCAATGGCTGCAAACCTACGAGCATTTCTGGACAGAGCGGCTGGATGCGCTGGAAATCGCGCTGCTGCAGCCCGAACCGAATCCTCCCAAGGAGTGAACCATGAACGACTACGGCATGATTATTGAAACCGGCACGCTGCGCATTCAGCGGCTGCTTCCCGGCCCGATCGAGCGAGTATGGGCCTATCTGACGGAATCCGACAAACGCGCCACCTGGCTGGCCGCCGGCGATATGAAACTGGAAAATGGTGCCCAGGTTGAGCTGGTGTTCCACAATTCTGACCTCACCGGCGAGCATGAACAAACACCGGCCAAATATAAAAACCTTGGCTGCAGCGTCAGCAATATCGGTCACATCACCTGCCTTTTCCCCCCACGCCTGCTGAGCTTTACCTGGGCGGAACAAGGACAGAGTCGCCCTTCCGAAGTGACCTTTGAACTGACTGAACAGGGAAATGCCGTGCTGTTGACGGTGACCCATCGCCGCTTGGCTAACCGCGACGAAATGCTCAGCGTCGCCGGAGGCTGGCACACGCATTTGGATATCCTGGTCGATCGCCTGCATGATCGTCAGCCACAGCCGTTCTGGAGCACCCACGCCAAGTTGGAAGAAGAGTACCGGGCCAGACTCTAGTCAGCTTTCATCCCGGCGTCTGAACGCCAGATAGCCGGTCACCAGCGTAAAACCGCCGACCAGCAACACCAGCAAAATAAAGCCGTGGTGGTTGCTGGCCAGCGGGATCCCTCCCACGTTCATCCCGAAGAAACCCGCAACGATATTGATCGGCAGCGCCAACACGGTGATCACTGTCAGGGTATAGAGCGTACGGTTATTCTGTTCCATCTGCTTGGCGCCAATCTCCTCCTGCAACAGACGAATGCGCTCGGTAAGACTGGCGAGATCGTTCAACACCACGGTAAATTCTTCCGTGAATTGGCGCAGATCTTGTACCACGTCGCGGCTCAACCAGGCCGGTGGCCGGTTGAGCAAACGGAACAGCGCCGCAGGTTCCGGTGCCAGTAAACGCTGAAAACGCAGCAGCATACGGCGCATACGCCCCAGTTCTGTACGGTTTCGTTTAACGTGATTACTCAATAGGCGGTCTTCGATGGTATCGACATACTGGTTGGCCTGTCGCACCACCTGCTCAAGCACATCTTCCTGTTCTTCCAGCAGATGCGCCAGCAGTTCGGTCGAGGATGTCAGTTGTAGCGGCCCCAACCGGCTCAGCAACCGTTCGATTAAACGCAGCGGCTTGTGCCGTACCGTGACCACCAGCCCGCTACGGCAATACAGCCATAACGTCGCGATCTCTGGATTGTTTTCTTTAGGGTGA
The DNA here is from genome assembly GCF_058190535.1 of Serratia sp. CoH_134_PS_4. Classification (NCBI taxonomy): domain Bacteria; kingdom Pseudomonadati; phylum Pseudomonadota; class Gammaproteobacteria; order Enterobacterales; family Yersiniaceae; genus Serratia; species Serratia sp. CoH_134_PS_4. The sequence continues at coordinate 467,904 of NZ_JBXWKI010000001.1, read as the reverse complement.
AAAATCACGTCGTTGAGCACGGCAAACAGATCGTCGCCCTGACGTTCAATACGCGTGGTATGTGAACCATGACGGATCTCATCGAAGAAAAAGTCGGAAATAGCGAAGTGATTTTTCAGCCATTTCTCAGCGGCTGCATGGTTCAAATTGAGATGTAACCAGATAAAACCCTCACCCGGTGACAATGTCTGATAAGCCTGACAAGCCTGCTGCGATGAAACGCGTAGCGGCGGCTCTGCCGTGCGGAATACGTGGCCATAAATCAGCCCGGTGACCTCATCATCAAAATCAAGTTTGTGCAATTTTTCCGCAACCGTTTGAGCCATAAATCTTTATCCTGAATAACCACACCAATTAATAATCAGCTCCAGCATTTATATCAATCTTTAAATGCCAACGTTAATTATTTTCACTTTTCCCGATGATTAATATTACCGTCATAAAAAAGTCACATTGTTTCCCAATACTTTGATGGCAACAGCGTACGGCTCCGTCAGTATTCTAAATGAAGTTTATCGGGAAGGTCCTTTATGAGCGAAAACAGCGCCGTTCAAGCAGGTGCACCATCTGCATCCAGCCTGCCAAAAATCTACCAAAAGAACAGTCGACTCACTGTTCTTTTTTTTGTGTTTTTATTAGTACTGGGGATAGCTTTTGCCAGGGTTAATTTATTTAACGACGTGAGTGATGCGGGTGCGGTATATACCAGTTACCTCCCGTTCCTTTTATTAGGATTAGCGCTACTGATTGCATTGGGCTTTGAATTCGTTAATGGTTTTCATGACACGGCCAATGCCGTTGCCACGGTGATTTATACCCACTCATTGTCGCCGATGGTGGCGGTTGTCTGGTCAGGCTTCTTTAATTTTCTCGGCGTGCTGCTTTCCAGCGGCGTGGTGGCGTTCGGTATCATTTCGCTGCTTCCCGTCGAGCTGATCTTACAGGCTGGCACCGGTAACGGCTTCGCTATGGTTTATGCGCTGTTGTTCTCGGCGATTATCTGGAACCTCGGTACCTGGTGGCTCGGGTTACCTGCCTCGTCATCTCATACGCTGATTGGCTCAATCATCGGCGTTGGGGTGGCCAATGCGCTGATTCACGGCCGCACCGGCACCAGCGGCGTAGATTGGGGACAGGCAATCAAAGTGGGCTACGCTCTGTTGCTTTCGCCGGTGATCGGCTTTGTGTTTGCCGCATTATTGCTGCTGGCGCTGAAAGTCTTTGTCAAAAACCGCCAGCTGTATACCGCCCCTAAAAACGACTCGCCGCCGCCGTTGTGGATCCGCGGTTTACTGATCCTGACCTGTACGGGGGTTTCCTTTGCTCATGGGTCCAACGATGGGCAAAAAGGAATGGGTTTGATCATGCTGATCCTGGTCGGCACCATGCCCATTGCCTATGCGCTCAACCGCTCAATGCCACCCGAGCAAATCCCGCGGGTCGCCGCACTGGCAGAAGTCACCAAAAACCAATTGCTGAGTCAGTTTCCGGCCGTCAACCAGGCACAACCGCGCGACGTGCTGACCGGCTATGTGCGGACCAGCGAACTTTCCCCCGACGTCGTGCCTGCACTGGCCCAATTGACCGGCGCCATTGGCGATCAAATCCGCCAGTACGGTTCGGTCGACAAGATCCCCGCTCAGGCCGTGTCTAATACCCGTAACGATATGTATCTGGCATCGGAAGTCATTAAACACCTGAAGTCGGAAAAACAACTTCACCTATCCGCCGACTCGCAGCGCAATCTGGATGCCTTGAAAAGCGATCTGGATAGCGCCACCCGCTTTATCCCGTTCTGGGTCAAAGTGGTCGTGGCCATTGCCCTCGGGCTGGGCACCATGGTGGGCTGGCGACGTATCGTCGTGACCGTGGGCGAGAAGATCGGTAAAAGCCATCTCACCTATGCCCAGGGGGCCAGCGCCGAGCTGGTGGCGATGACCACCATCGGGGCTGCGGACATCTTTGGGCTGCCGGTTTCCACCACGCATGTGCTGTCATCCGGCATCGCCGGCACCATGGCAGCCAACCGCTCCGGTCTGCAAATGTCTACCCTGCGTAACCTGCTGATGGCCTGGGTCTTGACGTTACCGGCCTCGGTGCTGCTTTCCGCTGGGCTGTACTGGATTTTCAACCATTTCTAAAACCGGGCTAACACGGAGAATTAACCATGTCTATGCATGAATTTAACCGCGACGAGAGCTTCAACCAGCGCTTGCTGCAAGAATTTTACGACAGCTATGACGAAGAGCTGGAAATGGAACTGGACGATCTGCGCTTTGACGATACCGAAGTGGACAGCGACTCGAAAAAGGCGTGGCGCAAACAGTACTTCCGCGAATTGCTGCGCTTACAGGGGGAACTGGTCAAACTGCAGGACTGGGTTATGCGTACCGGCCATCGGCTGGTGATCATTTTTGAAGGCCGTGACGCTGCGGGCAAAGGTGGGGTGATCAAACGCATCACTCAGCGCCTGAACCCGCGCACCTGCCGTGTGGCTGCACTGCCGGCCCCTAACGATCGCGAACGTACCCAGTGGTATTTCCAGCGTTTTATTGCCCATCTGCCGGCCGCAGGCGAAATGGTACTGTTCGATCGCAGCTGGTACAACCGTGCCGGGGTGGAGAAAGTGATGGGCTTTTGCAGCGACGAAGAATATGAAGAGTTCTTCCGCAGCGTGCCAGAGTTCGAGAAAATGCTGACGCGCAGTGGCATTCAGATAGTGAAATACTGGTTCTCAATCACCGACGACGAGCAAGAGTTGCGTTTTCTCAGCCGCATCCACGACCCATTGAAGCAATGGAAACTCAGCCCGATGGATCTGGAGAGTCGCCGCCGCTGGGAAGACTATACCGAGGCCAAAGAAGTCATGTTAGCACGCACTAACATTCCTGAAGCCCCCTGGTGGGTAGTTCAGGGTGTCGACAAGAAAAAGGCGCGGCTAAATTGCATCAGTCACCTGCTTGAGCAACTGCCCTATGAAGAAGCGGAGGGCAACGTGATCACCCTGCCACCACGCAAACGCAGCCCGGATTACAACCGTCATCCGGTTCCGGACACTATGGTGGTTCCAGAAGTGTATTGATGTCTATAGGGAGGCGGTACGCCGTCTCCCTGCGTTTTTCTCGCTACAATACCCCTCCAAGATTCCTGACCCGTTGTATCAACACCCTATTTTCTCCACATTTGCTGTGCAGACTCTTTCTGATACTCATTCATCAGTCAGGATCATAGTTACGGTTGCCATGTCTTTATTTAATTCCACTGTTCGCGTTCACGCATGCCGCTTCGGCGCCCTTTTGGTTCTTGCTCTGCTCTTCCTGCTGCCTGCCGCACAAGCCGCTGCGCCGCTGGCGCTGCACTCGACATCCGTGTTGGTCGTCAATCAACGAACCGGTAAAGTCCTGTATCAGAAGAAGGCAAACCGCGTGCAACCCATTGCCTCGCTGACCAAGTTGATGACAGCCATGGTTACGCTGGACAGCAAACGTCCACTGGGTAACAGAATGCAGGTCACGCCATCGGACCGCGATCTGTTAAAGAAAACCCACTCGCGCCTGACCATCGGCTCAACGCTCAGCCGCCGGGATATGTTGCACATCGCGTTGATGTCATCGGAAAACCGTGCCGCGTCGGCGCTGAGCCGCAATTACCCCGGCGGTCGTAAAGCCTTTGTGGCAAAAATGAACCAGAAAGCACGTGCCATCGGCATGAAGCATTCACACTTTTACGATCCGACCGGACTGACCCCAAGAAATGTCGCCAGTGCCAACGATCTGCTGAAAATGGTTAATCATGCCTACCGTTATCAGACCATTCGGCGTTTTAGTACTGACAAACAGCAAATCGTACACCCTGGCCGAGGCCAGTTGGTTTATCGTAGCTCCAATGGGTTAATCAACAATCCCGCCTGGAAAATCCAGTTGCAAAAGACCGGGTTCACCGACGAAGCAGGCCATTGTCTGGTCATGCGGACCCTCATCAAAGGGCAGCCGGTGGTCATGATCCTGCTCGGTTCCCAGCAGCGCTACGGTCACTATAGCGACGCCATTCGCCTGAAAACCTGGCTGGAATCCTGATCCGATTCGGGCGCGCTAATGACGCGCCTTTTTCCGTTCTGTGCATATCTAAATTCGTTTTTTATCAATGGAATATCCTATCCCCAATCAGTATTACGCCCGGAGCATACGGCATGGTATTTGTCATGAATAATTGATGATAAAGGAGCGGAAAAATGGCTTATGCCCTGAGCGTGTTGGAAAAAAGTCCGATAGCCGAAGGAGAAAGCGCAGCACAGGCGCTCACACGCACGCTGCACCTGGCGCAGCAGGCTGAAATTTGGGGTTACCGCCGTTTCTGGCTGGCAGAACATCACAACACTGCGCAGCTTGCCTGTCCTTCGCCCGAAGTGCTGATTGCCTATTTACTTGGGCAAACGTCACAGATCCGCATTGGCTCTGGCGGCGTCATGCTGCAACACTACAGTGCCTATAAAGTGGCGGAAAACTTCAATCTCTTGGCGACTCTGGCGCCAGGCCGGGTCGATCTGGGGGTGGGCAAAGCGCCGGGGGGGCTGCCACTGTCGACCCAAGCGCTACAGGCCGCTCATGACCAACAGAATAAACCGGATTTTCCTCAGCAACTCGCGCAGCTCAATGCCTATCTGAATGATGACGCGCAACCGGGCCTGAGCGCCACGCCGCAGCCGTCACAACCGGCACAACGCTTTCTGCTGGGTGCCAGCGAAGAAAGTGCTCAGTTGGCTGCCGAACACGGCTGGGCCTTTGTCTTTGCTGCTCACCTCAATGGCAATCAGGACGACATTAAACGGGCGCTAGTCCATTACGCCACGCAAAGCGGTGGCCGCAACGCCCTGCTGGCTGTCGCGGTGATCGTCGCCGACAGTGCCGAACAGGCCAACGCACTGGCGTCAGGGATCCAGCAATACCGAGTGCACGTAACCGGTGGCCAAAGCGTGACGGTCGGCAGCCTGGAACAGGCGGAGAGTTTTGTGCAACAAGCTGGCGCGACCGATTACCGCATTGAACCCCGCGAAAGCCACATCCTGCGGGGCACCGCTCAGCAAGTACGCCAGCAGCTGGACCAATTGCACCAGCAATATGGCGTGGAAGAGTTTGTGATTGATACCCCCATCATCCTGCCCGCCGCCCGTCTGGCCTCTTTACGGCTGCTGGCGCAGGTTTGATTCCGGGGTTAGTTCACCAGAGTACCCGCACCGATAGCGACAATCAGATCCTGCGCCAGTGTTTCCAGCTGTGCTGGGATCAGGTTAGCCAAACTGACACGGATCGCCGGGCCGCTTTTCAGGCGGAACGGCTCACCGCTTTGTACTAACCATCCGCGCTGCGCCATGATTTGACTGGCTGCGGCCTCTGAACGTACCGGCAACCAAATATGGACGCCTTCGCCCGGCGGCAAGGGGATACCACTCAACGCATGTAACCGTTCCGTCAACGTATCGCGCCGTTGCTGATAGGCATGTTGCGCCCGCACCAGCAAACCATCGCGCTGCGCTTGCGCCCATAGTTTAACGGCAATCTGCTGCAAGATATGGCTGACCCAACGCTCGCGAATGTATTGATCCGCACGCATCGCTTGCAACAGTGGCGGCTTGCCGCAGGCCAGTGCAATACGCAGGTCCGGGCTGAGAAATTTACTCAAGGACAACACATACAAACCGTTATCCATGTCACAGGGCAAATACAAAGGCTGCTGTGACAACGGCCCCCAGAAATCGTCAACGATCGCCAAACACGCAGGATTGGCCGCTAAAAATTCACGCCAACTTTTGGCGCGAGCGGCGCTTAGCGACATGCCTGTCGGGTTCTGTGCTCGCGGCGTCAGTATCACCGCGCACCCTTGCGGGCCGGCCTCTTTCTCGGGCAAGCGGCACCCTTGATCGTCTATCGGCAAGGGCAGCGGTTTGAGGCGAAGATGCCGCAACAGCGTCAGTAATGGCGGCCAGCAAGGGTCTTCCACCCACACCGAGGCTCCCGGCGTAGCATGGCTACGCAGTGCCTTCTCAATGGCATCAAGCGCGCCGGAAAACACCGACATCTCACCTGACGATGCCCCTTGTTGGGTTAGCCATTCGCCTGCACGTTGACACAGCGCCAGCAAATCGCCGCTAACGTCATAGCCGTTCTGCTGTGGGAAGACATCTTCTGCACCGAGCGACAGGGCCGGTAACAGTGTGGCGTCCAGGTTGCCGCTGGCCAAATCACGCATACCTTCAGGCACTTGCCTGACATTTCGCGCAGCCATCAAGGGTTGCTCAAGCACTTGTGTCCCTGCACGGCCGCGGGTAGCGACCAAACCGGCATCTCGTAGCTTGGCGTAAGCACTGGCGACCGTATTGGGATTGACCCCCAATTCCACAGCCAGTTGGCGCACAGGCGGCAGCAAATCACCCGGTTGCAAATCACCCTGCTTTATCTGCGTGCTGAACTGTTCAGCAATCTGGACAGCACTGCCGCCTTTTGCATACAATGAACCCATACATAAAACCTTTTTGTATTAGTTCAAACAAGATTACCTGTTTCGAACGTAAAAGTTAAGGGGTAAAGATGGAAAAACATTACGTACTCGATATTCAACATGACGGAAAAGCCTTCGCCCGTCTGCAGATGCTCACACCTTGGGCAGAGGCTCATCTGCAACAGGCTCAGGCGCTGTTTCCCGCCGAACAGGGTTATCAGTTGCAGGTAAACCAGGTCAAAGAACGCCGGATAGTTTATCAAAGCGGTATCGGCGGCATCACAATTTTGGGCGATACCCTGGAACTTGCCCCTTACCCCAACACCACAGAGGGACAACAATGAAAAAAGTGGTCGCTATCAGACATGTCAATTTCGAAAATCTCGGTATTTTGGGTTCACTGCTTTCATTACGTGGCTATCAGATTGATTATTACGATGCCGGTCGTGACGACATCCGCGCCATCGATAATGAGGAAACCGATTTGTTGGTGGTGCTTGGCGGGCCGATCAGTGCCGCACAGCATTTTGCCGGCCAACAGCACTATCCGTTTCTTAATGACGAGCTGGCGCTGGTCACACAGCGGTTGCAGCAAAAACGGCCTACACTCGGCATCTGCCTTGGTGCACAGGTGATGGCTCAGGCCTTGGGAGCTGATGTCATCTCGCTCGGCGTGAAAGAAATTGGCTTCGCCCCCCTGACCTTAACGACACATGAAGACTCCATGCTGGCCCCCTTGGGCGCAACGCCAGTGCTGCACTGGCACGGCGACATGTTTATGATCCCGGAAGGGGCAACCTGTCTGGCAGGGACCGAGATTTGCCCTAATCAGGCATTCGAATACCAGGATTTTGCCCTTGGGCTACAGTTTCATTTGGAAGCCGATCATCGCGACATTGAACGCTGGCTGGTGGGCCATGCCTGTGAGTTGGGGTTGGCGGGGGTCATTCCGCAGCGTTTACGCCAGCAGGCCGCGCGTTACGGCACAGAGTTAGAACAACGCGCTCGGCAGGTGTTTGCACAGTGGTTGGATAAAATTGAACCAAGGAAGTCCTAGATGCATCAGATTTCTCAACTACAACCACCGCAGATTGATGTGATCAGCATTCAATCCCAAGTGGTGTACGGTAGCGTCGGCAACGGTATCGCCTACCGCACCTTACTGAAAAAAGGGCTGGAAGCCTTGCAGGTACCCAGCGTGCTCTTTGGTTGCCCGCCTTACTATGGCGCCCCCAGTGGAGGTGTCATTTCCGCGGAATGGTTCAGCGGTTTTCTGGAGGATTTGTTGACCCGCGGTGTCATGTTGCGCACCCGAGCCGTCATTGTTGGCTATCTGGGCGATGTCCGTCAGTGCCACATACTGGAAAACTGGTTACAGCGTGTACGCACTATCAATCCGCAGATAAAAATTTATATCGATCCGGTGATGGGCGATTATGGCGAAGGCATTTATGTCGATGAACGCATCGTCGGCTGCTACCGCTCCCCCTTCCTGACGTTAGCCAATGGTCTCACCCCTAACGGGTTCGAGCTGGAGCAACTGTGCGGGCACCCATTACTCAGCCGCGAACAAACCCAGCGTGCCGCAGGGGCATTGTTGAATGACACCACCGAGTGGGTGTTGGTAACCAGTGCGCCGGGGGTAGCAGAAAACGACGACGAAGTAGGGTTGCTGCTGGTCAGCCGCCACGAAGTGCAAAGCTATACCCACCCTAAAATCCAATCGAAGGTCAAAGGCACCGGGGATATGTTCACAGCTTTGCTCGTAAGCCACCTTCTACAGGGTAAAAACCTCAACGAGGCCATTGTCACGGCAAGTGGCGAGGTATGCGACGTGTTGGCAGAAGCGGAGCATTTTGGTTGGGAGGAAATTGGCAGTTTGCGTGCCTTGAAATAGGCCGGGGGTGACGGGGCAGCTGGCTGCCCCACTCGTCTGCTTAACGCTTTTTCTTTTTATTGAAGTCCAATTCGAATGCAAACACTGCGCTCTGAATTTTTCTTTCCATTGCCAAACCCAACTTCATAAAACGGCATGACAGGCGCGAAAAATGCACTAATTTGTCGTCGTCATCCAGCTCTTGATCTTCGTTGATCACCACCAGTTCCATATTGACCTTGAAGCTGCCGTAGCTGCCAAGATCCAATAACGCCTTTTTGAACTGGAAGCCAGGCTGAAGGTTTTCCGGCAATGGGCCATCCACGCGCAAACCGACGCCACCCGCAGAGAGATCGTGGATCCTCAGTTGGTACTCGCTGCCGTCGGCATATTCGCCGCTGCAGAGAAATTCACGCCAGTGTGGCGTCGTCACGCGGAACTGACGACGGCGCTGAATGTAGACCAGTTCCTTCGGCAATTGAGTTGAACATGCATTAACGCCCTGATGATGAGTGGTTTCCGCCTTACCGACAGAGAACTCGATCTTCGCATCATGGCTTTCGATCACAATGGTACATTCGCCGTCGACAACCGTCTCCGCCTCATCGCCACTGAACACGATGTTATCCGGCCCGACACTCAGCAACAGACTCTGAAACTGCTGTCGTTCATTGACGACTCGCAGTGGCGTGCGCTGTTTACAAATTTCGCGCAAAATCGCCAGCACTTCAAAGCGCTCCTGCTTGATAAACAATCCGTTATCATTTTGCTCCACTCGTCGCTCCTGACTCTTCCCAATGACGATTTACATATTCCTTACAGTTATCATCTCTGGGAATATTCCTAAAGTCAAATTTGCCAACGATGCCAAGCCTGTGGCAGCAGTCTGGCGAAGCGTTTTGCCCAGTTCTGCTGGCCTTGTTGATCGGCGATCAGATCCTGGCGGATCTCAATGCCGACATAGGGAAGCTGCCGCCGCTCTGCATGTACCGGCAGCGTGTAATCCGTGGCGTCGGTCATGGCGTAGGGTTCGTTGATCCCCACGTCCAAATCCCCTTCTTCTCGCAACAGTTCAGCCAACAGCAAGGCGAATTCCGGGTGGCGATTAAACAGCAGCCCCACCTGCCATGGCCGCGTACTCCCTTTAAATACCGGCGTGAAACTGTGCATCGCAATAACCGCCGTCGGTAAACCGGCACGTTGACGCTCGTCCAAGGTATCGGCAATGGTGCGGTGATAAGGCAGAAAAATCTCATGTTCACGGGCTAAACTTTGTTCAGCAGGAATACCGACATTGCCGGGAATTGGCGTCAGCTCGGACACTTGTGGTATCGAGCTGGCAATGCCGGGCGTACGGTTACAGTCAATCACTAATCGTGAGTAACGCTGGTGAATCAGTGTGGTATCCAGTTGGCGGCTGAGGTGACGTGAAACGCCTAGTGCGCCAATGTCCCATCCGATATGGCGGTCAATCTCCCCCGCCGGCAAGCCCAGATCACCCAAACGTTGGGGGATTGCCTGGCCTGCGTGATCGCACAGCAATAAAAAGGGAGCGATACCCTTTGCTGTTTCAACCGCCACGGCGGCGGGGTCATCCAGGGTTAATAAAGACGGGACAAACGACTGTGGCATGAAAGACTCCGACGCTGGAACAAAGCCTTATCTTAGGCTATATCCCACCGCCGGCGCCAAGGCTCGGATTAGATCAAAAATGCATGAATGAGAAGCTAATCATTCTATGCACGCATCCTGGGGCTGATGTACCGCAATGTAACGCTGGAAACGCGCCGGTTTAAGCCGGGTCAGATCGACCAATACCAGACCATCAATGCAGTTATTGAATGCCGGGTCGGTACCAAAATCAATAAACTGTACCCCGCCCGGTTCACACAACTCGGTATATTGCTTGTATAGCGTTGGGATAGAGCAACCAATGTTGCTCAGCAGGCTTTTCAGTCTGACCAGGTCTTCCTGATAGTTATCGCCGGCAAACTGCGCCAACACCTGCGGCAATGAGGCAGGATAAGGTTGACGAGACTGCGCCAACGCATGATTGGGCGAGAAGTACAATCGGTAGAAGGCAATCAACAGGTCACGCGCCGTTACCGGCATACCGCCGGAAATGGAAACCGGGCCAAAGAGATAGCGGTACTGTGGGTATTTTGCCAGATAAGCGCCAATGCCAAGCCACAGATAGTCCAGCCCGCGCTTGCCCCAATAGGCCGGCTGAATGAAGCTGCGGCCCAACTCAATGCCCTGCGCCAGTATGGGTGCCATATCGCGGTCATAATGGAAGAGGCTGTTACTGTAGATGCTTTCCAGCCCTTTGCGTTCTAGCTGCTCGGCGGTTGGAATAAAACGGTAAGCACCGACGATTTCCAACTCGTCCGCATCCCACAACACCAAGTGGTAATAGTCGTCGTCATAGCTATCCAAATCCCGACGACGTCCTGACCCTTCACCAACGGCCCGGAAGGCGATTTCACGCAGCCGACCCAGTTCACGCAGGATGGGCGTACGCGCCTCATCCTGACGGCGATACAGGAAGATCTCTTTGCCGTCCGGCGTTACCCCTAACCGCTCACAGTTTGCCAGCGCCTTTTTCAGTTCCAACCGGTCTTCCGGCAAGGCAATCGGCGATTCACTGGCAAACAGTCCTTCTTTCCCCTGACCCAGTCGGTATACGTGACGACGGAAGCGTTCCGCCAGATCTTTAGCACTGGTGTGCCCATCGTGCCAGTTGGCGAACGGGATACGCCCTCCAACACGGATTTTGATACGACCCCCTTGCTGTTGGAACATTTCCCGCACCAGCAAGAGCGTCGACAGAGGGCGATAAACCATCGACGTGAAATAAAACAGGTTGCTGTTCCGCGCACTGATGTGAATGGGCACAATAGGCGCACGTGCCTTGGCCGCCAGGCGCAAGAAGCCGGTATGCCAGTGACCATCACGTATGCCTTTCGGGCTCATACGTGATACCTCTCCGGCGGGGAACAGGATCAATGCGCCCTGTTTATCCAGCTGCGCCTGCATGCCTTCAATTTGCTTGCGGCTGGTCTTATACCCCACATTGTCTACCGGCACGAACAGGCTGCGCAGCGGTTCAATGTAGGTCAACAATTGGCTGGCGACCACTTTGACATCCGGACGTACCGCCGCCACCGCACGCAGCAGCACCAGCCCATCAAGCGAGCCGATCGGATGGTTCGCGACTAACACTACCGGACCTTGGCTGGGAATATTTTCCAGATCGCCATCCACTAATTCACAACTGAGGTTGAAGTAGTCCACCACCTGCTCGATCAAATCCAGCCCTTTAAGGTGTGGATAGTCGGCGGCAAACTGTTTGAACTCTTTTTCGAAGAGTAATGATCTCAGCAGGCTACGCTGCCAGGCAGGGGTTTTGCGGTGTGGAAATGCATCATGCAACAGAGAGTCCAAGCTAAACATCGCGTTATCTCCTGGCTTAGTCGCTGCAAACTTAAGCCAGCGCTATGACCCTAACATGTCAGTATCATGACAAAAAAATGAAATCCCTCGACCTATCAGGTATAGCAAATAATTGAAAACTTGGTGGCAAGGGTGTGTCCCTCGCCACCTGCGTCGCATTTTATGCCGCTCCCTACAGCAAGGCTTCGATACGTTTGTTGACCGCTTCGCGTAATCGCAGCAGTGGATCCGCCTGATGCGGGTAGTGTTTAAAGGTGATGCGCATCCCCAATTCCTGTTCAATCAGCGCCTCTACCGCTGCACGATCGGTCAGGCTTTCCAACAGTTGCAGAGCGCGCATGTCCTGCAACCCTTGATGCAACACCCGCAGGCGTAACGACTCCACGGGCTCCCGATTATCGCCGGGATAGACCACAAAGGCATCGCCAGACGGAAACGCGTTCCGGCAGTCCGTCACGGCATAGGGATTGAGTTTTTCTCGTGAATGGCCGCTGTTATAGAAGTTGAAGCCCCAATGCAGAAAACCCGTGATGTCGTACAAATAAAGCTGGATACCCAAAATACGGTTGCGTGCCGAGGGCTGGGCGAAGAAACGGTTGGCTACCTCCGTTTTTTGTACGCAGCAGTAATAAGCCCATAACCCCGGCACCCGGTTTTCAATAAAAGGTTCTATATGATCGGTCGCCGCAACCGGTGTCTCCACCAACCCCTGCTGGTAAAACGCATAGTCTGACAGGGCATCAAACGTACGGAATCCCGCCAGTAGCGGACGTAACGTCATACTGGCGCGTTGGTAAGCGGCGATGTTTTCCAGCGTCGGTTCGTCAGAAATATGGAACCACACGCGCTGCTGCAACTGCCTATCGCGGAACCAGCCAGTCAGCGCCGGCAACAACGCCTGCAGGAACTGTTGATACTCTTGCGCATGTGCGTCGGTATGCCAGCCAAACAACGGACGCAGTTGCCCTTCAACCTCCACCATAATTTTCGGCGCATGCGCGGCGCCCCATTGGGTAAACAACGGCGCAATCTCAAAGTGTTCAATACCTTCTTCCTGAGCCAGGTCTACCCACTGGGCCAGGCGTTGGAAATCAAACCGATACCCTTGTGTTGACTGCTGCACCCCCACCAGTTGCACGGTGGTTCGTTCCCCACCGATGGCGGTATCCAGCGGTGGCGTGAAGATTGGCGTCAACAGCATGTTGACCCCACTGTTGACGGCGCTGCGGACAAAATTACGCACCGCCAGCCAGTATTCGGGACTGAATACCTCGAGACGGTAATAGTCCGCCAGGCAATCAGAATGCAGCCATTCGGTGTGCAACAGGGTTTGCGGGGGCAGCACCGCGGGGACGATATGCAGCGTCAGCGTCGCGCTGGCCAGCACTTCATCAGTCGCAACATCAGACAGCGTGAGGGTTAACGGAGAGTCCCCAGCGGCAACCGGCGTCGATGGTGGCGTAAAGGTCAGCCACAGGCTGCCATAATAATGGGTGGCGGCAAAGAAACGACAATCAGTCACCGGGGCCAACGGATCGGGAAATAACCCCGGTTCAGTCCGCAGGTAGTTCTCATCGGTCTCGGCATAACAGGGAAAATGACTGGGTACAGACTGAACCTGACGCACGCTGATATACTCTGCCAGCGGCCCTTCGAGGCGGTACCTTAATTCTCGCCGCGTTTCATTACCCGTCGGATGTAAACAATAGACCCCTTGCCAGGAAACTATTTCGTTACTCAGCCCACTGAGTGTATTTATCTGTGAAATCTGTGGTGCATTGCGGCTATGAAATACTTTTTCCAGACAATGGGTAAAGGTTAATGAAAGGCGCATAACATTAATCTCTCTTTAATTGTTAAATACCGATGAGTGATTTTCAGGCTAAACCCTTTTATCGCGGCAAACAATAGCGACAATCAAAAATCGACGACAAGCCTGTTCAGGCGTTGCGATATACAATTTTTTTGTTTATTTGCATCACAAAAATGAAAGATAGCCAAGCCTGCACAATAATAATGTTTTTAATCCCCATTATGGTGCAAGGGTTATCACTTATTCCTATGACCGCCACAGTCCGTAAATGGCGTGCGGCAGGGCTAAAATCACCCCAAAAGGTTAATGACTTGTAAACGAATGGCGCTTTCGGTTTGACCCTAAACCCTTTCGATTTTAACAACAACGAAACATTCCCGCCCCATTTTTGGGCAGATCGGGGTGTATTGACACATTGAAAGTTAAGGGATAGAAAGAATTCACGTTACGAAAATATTTATTCGTCGTTCACCGAGGGGAAAGCAATGTCACCGATAAAAAATACCGGCCGTCTTCTTGTGCACTCTGCCATCGCGGCTGCGTTATTATTACCAACCATGTTATATGCCGCAGATCAAATAACTTTGCGCTATGCCGTATGGGACAGAAACCAATTACCTGCCGAACAAGAAATTGCCAAACGATTTGAAAAAGAAAACCCTAACATCAAAATAGCGATAGAATTAACCCCATCAGCGCAATACTTTGTAAAATTAGATTCAGCAGCGGCTGGCGGCGTTGCCCCTGATATATTCTGGATAAACATGCCCTATTTTGTGCAATATGCCAAGAATGGCATATTGCAACCCTTAACACCTTATATGACCGGCAGCAGCGTTAACGTAAATAACATCGTCGCCAGTTCGGTGAAGGCTTATCAGTATGACGGTCAGCAGATGGCTATCCCCCGCGACGTAGACTCCATCGCAGTTTGGTACAACAAAAAGCTGTTTGACCAGGCTGGCGTCAGCTACCCCACCAACGACTGGGATTGGGACACGCTGAAAAGCAAAGCGGCAGCGTTGAAAACCGGCTTGAAAGGCAGCGCCTTCCCCCTGGTGATGGATCTGAGCATTGACGGCCAGGACAGCTATATGAATCTGCTGTTCCAGAACGGCAACCATATTGTGCCGAAAGACGGCCAGCCAACCGATATTGCCAACGATAAGTCGATCTGGGTGTATCAGCAGTTGCAAACCATGATGAAAGACGGGCTGATGCCAAGCGCTCAACAAATGAGCGAAGTCAAAACCGAAAATATCTTCCAGTCCAACCGTGCAGCAATGGTGTATGCCGGCTCATGGTTGGCCGCGCCCTTCGCCAATAACCCGCTGATTAACGACCATATCGGCGTAGTGATGATGCCAAAAATCGAGCGTCAGTCTGGCGTCGCACACAGCCTGGCATTCGCCATGTCCGCCAACAGCGCCCACAAACAGGAAGCCTGGAAATACATCGAATTTATGAGCTCCGAAGCCTCGCAAGCCGAGCTGGCGAAGGTGGTGATCCCAGCCAACAAGGTGGCTGCCAAAGTCTGGGCTGCGGAGATTAAAAAAGTCGATGTCACGCCGTACATTCAAACCCTCAACGTGACCGAGGCTTACCCAACCGCCGGGACCAACACGCCAAAGTGGCAGAATATGTGGATTGCCAGCCTGAAGAAAATCTTCATGGGCGCGGATGCCAAGTCTGAAATGGACAAATCGGTCAAGAAGATCGAACGCGTCATGGAGCAGTAATCACCCCGTGCCGGTAGCGCCTGCCCGAGGGCGCACCGGCTGCGGACACCGCAGAGCAGTTACAGGTGAGGAATGGCAACATGTCGCTGGCAGAAACGGCTACGGTCACCCTAAAACAACAAAAAAGTGTCCCTCGACCGGCACTCAGCCGCCTGGAGCGCGCCGAGCGCTTTTGGGGATGGGTAATGATTTTACCGCTGCTGATTGGGTTGATGGTTTTCTATTTCATCCCTTTTTTGCAGAACATCTTTTACAGCTTCACCGATCTTAATCAGTTTATGCGCTGGACTACGTTCAGCGTTGATAACTACGTCAATCTGTTTGAGGACGACGATTTTTATACCGCCGCCGGTAACACGCTGTTCTACGTGGTGGTCTGCGTCCCTGTCAGCCTGAGCCTTTCCCTGTTGCTGGCGATTGGCTTGAACCAGAACATCCGCGGCAAAGCGGTGTTGCGCACGTTACTGTTCCTGCCTGCAGTCACCATGCCTGCCGCGGTGGCGATGGTTTGGCAATGGCTGTTTAACAAAGACTTTGGCCTGATTAACCAGGCGATGGGTTTCTTGGGTATTTCGCCGGTGGCCTGGCTGTCCGATCCGGACGTGGTGCGGATCAGCGTTTCCATCATCATTATCTGGTCGTCACTGGCGCTGAAAATCATCATTTTGCTGGCCGGGTTACAAAGTATTCCACGCCAACTGTATGAGGCCGCAGACATTGACGGCATCAGCACCCTGCGCCGATTTTTCTGTATCACTCTGCCGATGATGGTACCGACGCTGTTTTTCGTCTCAGTAATGAGCTTTATCGAGATCCTGCAAGTCTTTGACGTGGTGTTCCTGATGTTTGACCGCGCATTGGTGGAAAGTGACGTGATGACTGTCACCAACCTGTTCTACAAATATGCCTTCTATCTGCAGGAGAAAGGCTACGCCTCTGCCATAACCGTGGTGCTGTTCGCCGTCACCCTGCTGATCACCCTGATTCAAATGGTGATTGGCAAACGCCTGAAAGTCAGCTGAGGAGCCATGACGATGAGCATAAGTAAAAAAACACTGGTTTATCTGTTTATGGCCCTGGCGGCGCTCGCCTCTGTCGTCCCTTTTATCTGGATGCTGGTTACCTCACTGAAAACGCAGGCCGAGAGTATTCAGATCCCGCTAACACTGCTGCCGACGCACCCCAGCCTGCAGGCCTACGGCAAGATCATGCATGAAATTCCGTTTACTGATTTTTATGTGAACTCGCTGCTGGCGACATTCTTTACCGTCACACTACAAATGGTCATCGCCACCATGGCCGCTTACGGTTTCTCGCGCTTGCATTTTCGCGGCCGCGACGCGGTGTTCCTGGTCTGTATTTCCATTCTGATGGTGCCTGGTCAGGCGTTTCTGATCCCGCAATTCCTGGTAGTGCAGAAGTTGGGCTTGGTAAACAGCATCACCGGGCTGGTGTTGCCAGGCATTTTCAGTATTTATGCCACTTTCCTGTTGCGTCAGTTCTTCCTGGCGGTGCCAAAGGAGATGGAAGAAGCGGCGTTGATTGACGGCTACAGCTACTTCGCTATTTTCTGGCGCATCATGCTGCCCCTGATTCGCCCCGGCATCATCGCCTGCATCATTATTAATGGCCTGTGGAGCTGGAACAACCTGATGTGGCCGCTGATCGTCAACACCACCACCGAGAAACTGACGCTGCCCGTTGGACTGGCATCACTGTCAAGCCGTGCCGGGGTGGAATATCCGTTACTGATGGCCGGCGCGCTGATGGCGGTCATCCCCATGCTGATGCTGTTCATTCTTTTCCAACGCTACTTCATCCAGGGCATCGCCAGCGCTGGGGTAAAAGGCTAACCGCGAATACAAGGTAACTAACATGGCCGGTATACAGTTAAACAATGTGAAGAAGGTCTATCCCAATGGGTTCAATGCTTTGCATGGGGTCGATCTGGACATCAAAGACGGCGAATTTATGGTATTTGTTGGCCCCTCCGGCTGCGCAAAATCCACCCTGCTGCGAATGATCGCCGGCCTGGAAAGCGTCAGCGAAGGCCAGATCCTGATTCACGACCACTGCGTCAACGACACCATGCCGAAAGATCGCGGCATCGCGATGGTTTTCCAGAACTATGCGCTCTATCCCCATATGACCGTCTACAAGAACATGGCGTTCGGTTTGATCGGCAAAGAAAGCAAAGCCGAAATTGATCGCCGTGTGCGGGATGCGGCCGAAAAATTGGAAATCACCAATCTGCTACAGCGTAAGCCAGGTCAGTTGTCGGGTGGCCAGTGCCAGCGTGTGGCGGTCGGCCGCGCTATCGTGCGTAAACCCAAGGTGTTTTTGTTCGATGAACCCCTGTCGAATTTGGATGCCAAGCTACGCGTCTCGATGCGCGTGCAGTTGATTGAATTGCATAACCAGCTGAAACAGGAAGGTGCGGCTGCCACCATGGTCTATGTCACGCACGATCAGGTAGAGGCGATGACCATGGGAGACCGTATCTGTGTGATGAACCGTGGCACCATCATGCAGGTAGACAAACCGATCAACCTGTATCACCAACCCGCTAACCGCTTTGTCGCCGAGTTCATCGGCAGCCCATCGATGAACCTGCACGATATGGCGATTACCCGCACCGCTCAGGGAATTGGGCTACGCATCGGTAGCGAATATCCACTCGAACTGCCACCGGCGCTGCAACAGCAATTAGAAAAATACCCGCACCCGCGCGTATGCCTCGGCATTCGTCCAGAGTCCTTGCGGTTGTGCGCTCCCGGCAGTGCCAACTGCTTCCCGGCAAAGATCGTCACCATCGAACGCATGGGCAACGAAGAATTGCTGCACTGCGAGCTGGCTGAGCTGCGGTTTGTGCTTCGTATGGCGTCACAACCAGACTGGGAACCGCGTTTGGGAGAACAGATCCACCTGGCTTTCGATCTGTCCCGCGCACACCTGTTTGATGAAATCAGCGGCCAAAACCTCAAATAACAAGATCGGAGAATGTGCAATGTCGTCATCTCAACAAAATGGTTATGCCGGTCGCCCGGTGAAGGTACTGGTTATTGGCGCCGGAGCGCGTGGGGAAATTTATTCACGTTACGCGTTGGCACACCCGGATTTAATGCAGGTGGTCGCCGTGGCAGAGCCGCGTGATGTTTATCGGCAACAGTTTGTCGAACAACATGGCATAGCGGCAGATAAGGTATTCACTGACTGGCAGCAGGCTGCCAACGCAGGAAAACTGGCCGATGCGGTGCTGATCTGTACCCAAGACACGTTACACCTCGAGCCCGCGCTGGCCTTCGCCAGGCAGGGTTACGCCATGCTGCTGGAAAAACCGCTGTCACCGGATGCCAGTGAATGCCGCACCATCGTTGAAGAAGTGATACGTCAAAAGCTGATTTTCTCGGTTGGCCATGTGTTGCGCTATACGCGCTATACCCAGAAACTGAAGCAGCTGCTGCGTGATAACGTGATTGGTGACATTGTCAGCCTGCAGCACCTGGAACCGGTCGGTTACTGGCACCAAGCTCATTCCTTCGTCCGCGGTAACTGGCGCAATGACGGTGAAGCCGCCTTTATGCTGCTACAAAAATCCTGCCACGACATCGACTGGATCCGCTACATCATGGAGCTGCCCTGCGAGCAGATCAGCTCGTTCGGTGGTTTGCGTCACTTTCGCCAGGAAAATCAACCTGCGGGCGCGGCGGACAATTGCCTGGACTGTTCAGTGGAAGCCCATTGCCCTTATTCCGCTAAACGTATCTATCTGGGCGACGACCACAAAGCGACACCGGGCTTCCTGCGGGTGTTAACGCCAGAGGTCAGTCAGCCACACCTGTTGGCGGCCCTGCGCGAGGGGCAGTATGGCCGCTGTGTCTACCGTTGCGACAACAACGTCGTTGATCATCAGGTGGTCAACATGCAATTTGCCGGTGGACGCACCGCGTCCTTCACCATGACGGCGTTCACCCGCCTTGAAGATCGCAAAACCCGCATTTTCGGCAGCCACGGTTGTCTCGAGGGCGACGGACGCTTCATCCGTATCACTTCGTTCGTTGACGACAGTGAAAAGGTCTACGACGTTGATGAGGCTGAAGATCTGCATACCATGTCCGGTCACGGCGGCGGCGATTATTATCTGATGCAGCATTTTATCGACGCTATTCGCACGAACGATCCTTCACAGGTGCTGTCAGGCCCAGCGGAAACGTTGGAAAGCCATTTGATGGTGTTTGCGGCTGAACGTGCTCGCCGTGAATCTGCCGTCATCACCCTGAGCGGAGCCTGAAACGTGGAGGTATCACAGATGCGCTACGGCTTCGACATTGGGGGAACCAAGATCGAAATGGCAGCCTATGACCAACAGCTTACGCAGGTTTTTTGCCAACGCGTCAGTACCCCTACGGGCAATTACCGCGAATTTCTGTCCTGTATCCACCAATTGGTGGATCGTGCCGACCGCGAATTGCATACCCAAGGCAGTATCGGCATCGGCTTACCCGGCGTAACCGATCCTCGCAGCCGCCGGCAACTGGCCGTCAACGTGCCTTGCCTGACCGGTCACTGTCTGGCTGACGATCTGGCCCAAGCATTGTCGCGGCCGGTTGAGATTGAAAACGACTGCCGTTGCTTCGCCCTTTCCGAAGCCAGCACGCCACAGACAGAGCATCTGGCGCTGGTGTTCGGCGCGATTATCGGTACCGGTGCCGGCGGTGGCCTGGTCATGAACAAACAGTTGCATAAGGGCCGCAACGGTCTGGCCGGTGAATGGGGCCACACGCCGATCTCTGCTCAGTTGGCACAACGTTACGATTTGCCGCTATTCACCTGTAATTGCGGCCTGACCGCCTGCTTTGAGCGCTACGTATCCGGCAGTGGGTTGCTGGCGTTAAGCCGCCATTTTGGCCACCCTGCCGATACGGTACCGGCACTGATCGCCAGTTACCGGCAGGGACAGCCAATGGCACAGCACCTGATGGTGATGTACGTCGATATTCTGGCCAGCGCGTTGGCAAGTCTGCAGCTGTTACTGGACGTGGACGCCTTCGTGCTCGGCGGTGGGCTGTCGAACGTCAAGGAGTTGTATTCCCTCCTGCCGCCGGCCATGGGCCAGTGGTTGTTGCCCGGCACGGAACCGGCGGCAGTCTACCCGCCAGTGCACGGCGACAGCAGTGGCGTACGCGGTGCTGCGCTATTACGTCAAAGCTGGCAATAAAAAACAATGAAAAGGCGAACAACAAGAAATGAATGACGCAGCTTTCACCCTGCTTTTGGTAAATGACAGCAAGCGATGAGTTTTCGCCTGATTAATAACGGATTACCCATTTTCACTTTATTTATTCGCTGCTTTCGGTTTGACCGCAATCGAAAGATAAAATCAACATAAGCAATTGATACATATGATTTTTTATAAAATAACCGATTGCATTTCGCTGTTTCGTTTGCTGTAATTCGACACGAACAACTGAAAGCACTCCTGCCAGATTAGCTGCGACGCATTGCGCCGCGGCCGGGTATGACTACAGCTAAATCAGGAGTCACGCGTTAATGATCAATACCGTAAAACGACGGGAATTAATTATCGACCAGCTTTGTCGCGAAGGCTCGGTGCGCGTCGAACAACTCAGCGCCCAGTTTTCGGTTTCCAGCGTCACTATCCGCAGCGATCTGCGCCAGTTGGAAAAAAGCGGCTGCGCCGTACGTGCCTATGGGGGCGCAATGCTCAATAAGCAGTTCGCCTTCGATCGCCCGTTGCAGGACAAGGGCCGTATCAATCGCGATGTGAAATTCGCCATTGCCTGTGCGGCAGCCGAATTGGTCAATGACGGCGATGCCATCATTCTCGATTCCGGCTCCACCACCAGCCAAATGGCACAGCAGTTAGCCGGCAAGAAAGATCTGGTGGTGATGACCAATGCATTGAATATCGCTTTCGAACTGGCCAACAACGAACAGGTGGATTTGATGGTGGTCGGCGGCAGCGTACGGCGTAAATCCTGGTCGCTGTATGGACCGGCAGCAGAGCAGCACATGCGCCAGTTCCGGTTCGACAAGCTGTTTCTCGGCGTTGACGGCTTTGATCTGCTCAGTGGTATCACCACACCAGACCCCGGAGAAGCGCAACTCAACCGCGCTATGTGCGATGTCGCACGCGAAGTGATCGCCGTCGCAGACGCCAGCAAATTTGGCCGCACCAGCTTTTGCATGATCCGTGAAATCGGCCAAATCCAACGTTTGGTCACTGACAGCCGCATTCCGGAAAGCTACCTGCATGCGCTGAAGCATTTAGGGGTCGACGTCATTATCGCCGACCGTTAACAGACGTTTCTTAAGGAGTTTTCAACATGAATGGTTATTTTGCTTACGATGCGGGCTGGCTGGAGCAACGGCATGCGTTGCATACCGCACGTGAAATCTGGCAGCAGCCGGACCTCTGGGCCGCCCTGCACCAGCAACTACACGCGCAACAGGCGCAGTGGCAACCTTTCCTTGCCCCGTTACTGTCGAATCCCCGTTTGCAGATTGTGCTTTGCGGTGCGGGCAGCTCCGCCTTCGCCGGTCGCGCGCTGGCGCCATGGCTACGCGAGAAAACGGGCCGTGATGTGGTGGCTTATGGCACCACCGATATTGTCGCTAACCCGCACCAATACCTCGACTTGACGCGCCCTACGCTGCTGGTTTCTTTCGCCCGCTCCGGCAACAGCCCAGAAAGCGTGGCGACGGTGGAATTGGCCGATCAGTTGCTGCCCGAAAGCTATCACCTGATGCTGGTGTGCAACCCGGACAGCAGGCTAGCGCAGTACGCACACCAACGCGATAACGTTTGTTCGCTGGTGATGCCGCAAGGCTCAAACGATCAGAGCTTCGCCATGACCTCCAGCTTTAGCTGCATGATGCTGTCCGCAGCGCTGTTGCTGGGCCCCTATTCCCTTGCCGACGCACAACGGCCACTGACCGCCATGGTGGAACGCTGTCGTGAACTTCGCGAGACACTGCAACCTCAGGTGAAAACCTTGGCTGCCAGTGGGTTCAGGCGCTACATCACGCTGGGTGGCAGCTGTTTTACCGGGCTTGCGGAAGAGGCATCGTTAAAGATGCTGGAACTGACAGCCGGTCAGATTGTTACCCGCTACGACTCCCCGCTCGGTTTGCGTCACGGGCCCAAATTTATGGTCGATAGCCAGACGTTAGTCCTTCTGATGTTCTCCAGTGGCGACTATGCCCGTCAATACGATCGCGATTTGTGGAACGAACTGCAGCGTGACGGTTTGGCGATGCAGATGGTCGGCTTGACCGGCAGCACACAACCACTCAGCGACATGATACTGAATCTGCACCATGCCGAGGATGACGTCTGGTTACTGTTCCCCTACTTGTTATTCACTCAGATGCTGGCATTTGAAAGCTCGCTGGCGCTGGGCCTGACGCCGGATAATCCGTGCCCGACCGGTGAAGTTAACCGCGTGGTGAAAGGCGTTACCATTTACCGCTATCCGTCTTCTGTGGCGTAAGGAGCCCCTATGTACCTGATATCCAATCGCGAAATGCTGTTAAAAGCGCAGCGCCAGGGTTATGCCGTACCCGCGTTCAACGTGCATAACCTGGAAACTGTACAAGTGGTGGCGGAAACCGCCGCAGAGCTGGGATCCCCGGTGATCATGGCAGGAACGCCCGGCACTTTCAGCTATGCCGGTACCGACTATTTGATCGGCATCTGTCAGGCGGCAGCGCACCGTTACGATCTGCCCTTTGCGCTGCACCTTGATCATCATGAAGAAATGGATGATATCGAGTTCAAGGTCAAAAACGGCATCCGCTCAGTGATGATTGACGGATCGCACTTGCCCTTCGCACAGAACATCGCCAAAGTCGCCGAAGCCGTCGCCTTATGTCACCGCTATGGGGCCAGTGTGGAAGCAGAACTGGGTCGCCTGGGTGGCCAGGAGGATGACTTGATTGTCGACTCCGCAGACAGTTTCTTTACCGATCCCGCCGCCGCGCGAGAGTTTGTCACCGCTACCGGCATAGACTCGCTCGCGGTAGCCATTGGTTCTGCCCATGGGCTATACCAGGGTGAACCCAAACTGGATTTCGAACGCTTGGCGCTGATCCGTGAGCACGTCGACATTCCCCTGGTGTTGCACGGCGCATCCGGAATTCCTGAAGCCATGGTGAAACGCGCGATTTCCCTGGGTGTATGCAAGGTCAACGTGGCCACTGAACTGAAAATCGCCTTTGCTGATGCCGTGAAGAGCTATTTCGCTCAGCATCCGGACGCCAACGATCCACGCAAATACATCGTACCCGGCAAGCTGGCAATGAAAGAGGTGGTCGCAGAGAAGATCCGCATTTGCGGTAGCAGCGGTATGCTGTAACCCAGAATAGTGCTTTATGTTTGGCCGCAGTGGCATTGGCAACTGCGGCCAGGGGCGTTTTTACCGTGACACAGTTCACAGTACATCCGCCACGTTCGCCTGCTAATCATTAAGCCGCCTTCACTATGATCTAAATCATGGTTTTAGCCACACCCCCTCCCTATTATTAAATCCGCAACACGAAGAATTAAGAATAGTATATAAACCATTCGCAATTGCGCTGCGTAAACTTGTTCGAGAATCGTCATTAACACCTATTTTGTTTTTATTTAATTGGCACCACTTATTTGTTTTTCATTTTAGAAGAGGAGTTAATAATGAAGCGTTCTCTTATCGCACTCGCACTTCTGGCCCTTATTCCCGCCACCTTACAGGCCGCCACAGGCTCCAGCCACCCTGTAGCCTCAGGCACCATTCGCTTTGTCGGCGAAATCACGTCGCCAGCCTGTAACATTAAACAGAGAAATGAAGAACTCGTTTCCAATTGCTTCGGCACAGGTTCAACAAACGGCAACGGCATTGTCACAACGTCATTAAACAATATGCCATCTGAATTGGTTTCTAATGTAACCACCGAATCAGTAAATAATGACCATCGATTAAAGAACATCACGATAAGCTACAAGTAACTCGTAGTGATGTTTATTGTTAACACTGTTTTAACTGATAAAATAATATTTGTATTTTATAAATTTATTTTACCACTTCGCACCCTGAACTATGCTCTGTTCACATCATTACGTTGAAATGGGCAACCCCCGGTTGCCCATCTTCATGTCCGAAATCCGCCATCGCTCCGCTGCATTTCATGTAATAATCTGCCCATCAAACGAGAGGAGTGATCAAAATGCAGACTTTTTTTATTGATCGTATGGCGACGCCAGTGGGCGAGCTGGTTTTGATTGCCGATGAGCAGGACCGCTTGCGCGCTATCGACTGGACCGAACACGAAGTTCGCCTGATGAAGCTGCTGAACACACATTACCGGGCCGATCGTTTTCAACTGGTAGACAAGCACAATCCTGGCGGCCTGACTGACATCATGCAGCGGTATTTCTCCGGTGAGTTGGACGTGATCAACAGCGTGCCGGTAATGACAGCAGGCACAGAATTCCAGCGCACGGTGTGGCAGCAGCTGCGCCAGATCCCGTGCGGTGAGATCATTACTTACGGAGAATTGGCAAAGCGCATCGGTCGCCCAACGGCCTCACGGGCGGTCGGCATGGCAAACGGCTCTAACCCAATCAGCATCGTGGTGCCTTGTCATCGTGTGATTGGTTCACAAGGTGCCTTGACCGGCTATGCCGGCGGTGTTCAGCGCAAAGCGTGGCTGTTGAAACATGAAGGGTATTTGCAAAACGATCTGCTTTAATCAGCCATTGGCGGGATATCGCAGGAAAAGTGCGATATCCCGGCGCTATTAGCGTGGGACGTAATCCGGCGGTGCCCCGCGATCCGTTGGCGGGGGGTAATAGTCCGGCGGAACCGGTGAGGCTTGTTGCATATCCGCGCTGCCGTAGCCATAGGCCACCGGTACTTTATTGCCTTTGGCATACATACATTGGCTGTAGACCGTATCGTAGCGATCTTGCAAATCCCCAGAACTCTCCGACGCGCTGCCGCTGGCCATTGAACTGCCTACCAATAATCCACCGCCGGCACCAATAAGCGCCCCTGGCCCCGCATTACCCGATGCCGCACCGATTAATGCCCCCGCGGCCGCACCAACCAGCGTACCCGCTGCGGCAGTACCCGCCGCATTATTAGACGCGCTCTGGGCACCGCCATTCACGCTATTTTGCGCATAGCCGCGGCACATCGCCTCATCGCGATTAAATTGTTCATAGCTTTTGCCGGTGCCCGGTAAAGCCATCACATCCGGACCGGTCGGCGGCGAAACGCAACCACACAGCCCGGTAGCCAAAGCCAGTAACGTAAAAACAGGAAATAATTTCATCACTGATCCGCCTTAGAGTCACCGAGATGTCGGGCCATCTGTTACCACTTTCATCCAACCGTCAGGGCAACGTGCTACTTGCGGGTAATAGCCCGCGGGACGTCGGCAGTAGTACGCGTAATTGGGTGCCTTTTCTATGTAGTTCTGTGGCGGCGGCGGTGCTACATACACCACCGGCGGTGGCGCATAATAAACCGGAGGGGGTCCCCAGGGGATACCAATCACCACGTTGGGACCGTAGTATCCGTGGCCATAATAACCATGACCGTAATAGCCATGCCCATAGTAGCCGTGTGCAAACGAGGCAGCGCTGGCCGACATTAATGCTCCGGCCGCCAGCATCAATAACATGACCTTTTTCATCATTCACTCCTGAATCTGATTGTCACCACACCCATAGTGAGCAAGATAACGCCACGGAGCGTTTTATCTGCGGCAGCGATTGGGATGAATGCGATCGGTTTTCGCCAGCAAATGTGTACAAATATTGACTTGATACGGCGGAAAGCACCTTGGATGAGCAGGGTTAAATATTGCTTACCTAAAAATCCGCGGTATGGGCCTGACTTTCTCTTTCACCTGCGGTCACCAGCGCATCGGCAATCTGCCGGTGTAAGTAACAAATAAATCAAAACATTTCAGGTAACTACAGAATAATCGGCGGCATGGTCGCGTGAAATTCGCACAGAATGCCCCCGTTCTTATTAATGCCACCCTTATCACCTGCCGGAAAAGATGTTAAAATTGACGCATATCAATTATTGAATGAGCGTAATCTATGATCCCGGAAAAACGCGTGATTCGTCGTATCCAGTCTGGTGGTTGTGCGATCCATTGTCAGGATTGCAGTATCAGCCAGCTGTGTATTCCTTTTACTCTTAATGCCCATGAGCTAGACCAGCTCGACAACATTATCGAAAGGAAAAAGCCTATCCAGAAGGGCCAGACCCTGTTCAAGGCCGGCGATGAACTGAAATCGCTGTACGCTATCCGCTCCGGGACAATCAAGAGCTACACCATCACCGAACAAGGCGATGAGCAAATCACCGGCTTCCATCTGGCGGGCGATCTGGTGGGTTTTGATGCCATTGGCGGATTAAAACACCCGAGCTTTGCTCAGGCGTTGGAAACGTCCATGGTGTGTGAGATCCCTTTCGAAACGCTGGATGATCTCTCGGGTAAAATGCCGAATCTTCGCCAACAAATCATGCGTCTGATGAGCGGCGAGATTAAAGGCGATCAAGACATGATCTTGCTGCTGTCGAAGAAAAATGCCGAAGAGCGCCTGGCGGCGTTTGTCTACAACCTGTCACGTCGTTTTGCTGAACGCGGCTTCTCACCACGCGAGTTTCGCCTGACCATGACCCGTGGCGATATCGGCAACTACCTTGGCCTGACGGTAGAAACCATCAGCCGCCTGCTTGGGCGCTTCCAGAAAAGCGAGATCCTGAGCGTTAAAGGCAAATACATTACCATCGAAAACGTCGACGCCCTGTCGGTGCTGGCCGGTACGCCACGTATTAACGTGACCGTAAACGCCTGATCCTATGCTGGGTTAGTAATTCCACAGAATTATTGACCCAGCACAACCTCTGCTGCTGTTCTGTTTTTCAATGTTGGGTTACTCTGTAAATTGACAGACTGTTGATTTTCAGCTGTAAGGAGGCCCTATGGCGAAGTATCAGAATCTTCTGGTGGCTATTGACCCCAATCAGGATGACCAGCCGGCATTGCGTCGCGCGGTGTACCTGATAAAACGCAATGGCGGGCGGATTAAGGCCTTCCTGCCTATTTACGACTTCTCTTACGAGATGACGACCCTGCTCTCCCCAGACGAAAGAACGGCGATGCGGCAAGGCGTTATTAGCCAACGTGCCGCATGGATCAACGAGCAATGCCGTTTTTACCTCGACGAAGGCGTCCCTATTGAAATCAAAGTGGTCTGGCATAACCGCCCTTATGAGGCGATTATTCAGGAAGTGATCGCCGGCAAGCACGATTTGCTGCTGAAAATGGCGCACCAACATGACCGCCTCGAATCCGTCATTTTCACCCCAACCGACTGGCATCTGTTACGCAAATGCCCTTGCCCAGTGTGGATGGTTAAAGATCAACCCTGGCAGGACGGCAGCAAAGCCGTGGTTGCCGTCAACCTGGCCAGTGAAGAGCCCTACCACGATCCGTTGAACATCAAGCTCGTCCAAGAAACGGTTGAGCTGGCGCACAATGTTAACCAAACGGAAGTTCATCTGGTCGGCGCCTACCCGGTTACCCCGATCAATATCGCCATTGAATTGCCCGATTTTGACCCCAGTGTTTACAACGACGCCATCCGTGGGCAACATCTGATCGCCATGAAGGCGCTAAGACAAAAGTTCTGCATTAACGAAGAATTTACCCACGTTGAAAAAGGCCTGCCTGAAGAGGTCATTCCCGATTTAGCGGAACATTTACAGGCGGGTGTGGTGGTGTTGGGTACGCTAGGCCGTACCGGCATTTCTGCAGCCTTTATCGGTAACACGGCAGAACACGTGATCGATCATCTAAAATGCGATCTGTTGGTCATTAAACCGGATAACTTCAATTGCCCGATCGAAGCTGACGAAGACGACGAGCACGACGACGAAGATTGATGTTTGCCGCATAAAAAAACGGGCCTGATAGGCCCGTTTTTATTTGCTTCCGTTACGCCTGCAGCGCACGCAGAATCGCTTCCACACTCTCTTTGGCATCGCCAAACAGCATTTGAGTGTTCTCTTTAAAGAACAGCGGGTTCTGCACGCCGGCATAGCCGGTGTTCATTGAACGTTTAAAGGCGATGACGTTCTGCGCTTTCCACACTTCAAGCACTGGCATACCGGCAATTGGGCTGCGCGGATCTTCCAGCGCGGCTGGGTTCACCGTGTCATTAGCCCCGATCACCAACACGGTATCGGTATCGGCGAAATCGTCGTTGATTTCGTCCATCTCCAGCACCACGTCGTACGGCACCTTGGCTTCCGCCAACAGCACATTCATGTGCCCCGGCAAGCGCCCAGCGACGGGATGAATACCGAAGCGCACCTTGACACCACGTGCACGCAGTTTCTCGGTAATCTCCGCCACCGGGTATTGTGCCTGCGCGACAGCCATACCGTAGCCTGGGGTGATGATCACCGACGTGGAGTTCTTCAACTGCTCGGCCACGTCTTCCGCCGTGGTTTCGCGATACTCGCCCATTTCTTCCGCATTACCGGTCGACGAGCCGTCAGTCCCGAAACCACCGGCAATCACGCTGATAAACGAACGGTTCATCGCCTTGCACATAATGTAAGACAGAATGGCCCCTGAAGACCCCACCAACGCACCGGTCACGATCAGCAGATCGTTGCTCAGCATGAAGCCCGCCGCCGCCGCCGCCCAGCCAGAATAGGAGTTGAGCATCGACACCACCACGGGCATATCGGCACCGCCGATGGAGGCCACCAGATGCCAGCCAAACGCCAGTGCAATGGCAGTCATCAGCACCAATGCCACAGCCTGCCAGCCCACGCTGTCGGCACGAACGAACACCACCAGCAACAGGAAGGATACGACCAGTGCAGCCAGGTTCATTTTATGACGATTTGGCAGCGCCAGCGGTTT
Source organism: Serratia sp. CoH_134_PS_4 (assembly GCF_058190535.1). Taxonomy (NCBI): domain Bacteria; kingdom Pseudomonadati; phylum Pseudomonadota; class Gammaproteobacteria; order Enterobacterales; family Yersiniaceae; genus Serratia; species Serratia sp. CoH_134_PS_4. The sequence goes on along the minus strand of NZ_JBXWKI010000001.1, from coordinate 438,569 downwards.
GGACGAGATAATGCCGCGCAGTTTACCGAACGCGACAATCGAACCGGTGAAGGTCACCGCACCGATAAAGATCCCGAGGAAGACTTCGGTCAGATGGATATTTTCCATCACCGGCTCCATCGGTGCGCCGTGATCCAGGTAGCTATTTAAACCCACCAGCACCGCCGCCAGGCCAACAAAGCTATGCAACACTGCCACCAACTCTGGCATTTCGGTCATTTCGACCTTTTTCGCCAGATAGACACCGATAGAACCACCGATAATCATCGCGATGATTATCCAGCCTACGTTGCCGGAATCCGGCCCCAGGATGGTGGCGATCAGCGCAATGGCCATCCCGGCAACGCCGAACAGGTTGCCCCGTTTCGACGTTTCATGGCGCGACAGGCCTGCCAGACTGCAAATAAACAAAATAGCGGCAACAATGTATGCAGCTGTAACTAATCCTCCAGACATGTGTTACCCCTTAGTTCTTGCGGAACATCTTCAGCATGCGCTGAGTGACGGTGAATCCACCAAAAATATTGATGCTGGCGATCAGTACGGCGATAAAGGAGAGGAAACTCACCCAGCCACCGTGACCAATCTGTAATAACGCACCGACCACGATAATCCCTGAGATCGCATTGGTGACCGACATCAACGGGGTATGCAATGCATGGCTGACGTTCCACACCACGTAGTAACCCACCACGCAGGCCAGCGCAAACACGGTAAAGTGAGACAGGAACTCTTTCGGTGCGGCGTCAGCCAACCAGCCAAACAGAATAATCGCCAGCGCCATCAGGCCGTACTTCAGCCAAGGTGAAACCGGTTTTTCCACTGGTTTGGCGATCGGGGCCGCTGCCTGTGCCTGTTTAGGCTGGGCGGAGACCTGGATTGGCGGGGCCGGCCAGGTGACTTCGCCACTGCGCACCACGGTAACGCCGCGGATAACGGTATCGTCGAAGTCGACATCGATTTCTCCGTTTTTCTCTTTCGACAGCAGCTTCAGCAGGTTGACCAGGTTGGTGCCATAAAGCTGTGAGGATTGGGTCGGCAGGCGGCTTGGCAGATCGGTATAACCTATGATTTTCACGCCGTTGTCAGTCACGGTGACGCGATCGGCGACGGTTAGCTCACAGTTACCGCCGTTTTGCGCAGCCAGATCGACAATCACGCTGCCTGGCTTCATCGACGCCACCATCTCTTTGGTGATCAACTTCGGCGCAGGTTTACCTGGGATCAAGGCGGTGGTCACAATAATGTCGACCTCGGCTGCCTGTGCAGCAAACAAGGCCATCTCGGCCTTGATGAAGGCCTCGGACATCACTTTGGCATAGCCGTCGCCACTGCCCGCTTCTTCCTCAAAATCTAACTCGAGGAATTCCGCGCCCATGCTCTGCACTTGCTCTTTTACTTCCGGACGGGTATCAAAGGCGCGAACAATCGCCCCCAGACTACCTGCCGCGCCAATGGCCGCCAGACCCGCTACGCCAGCACCGATGATCATCACCTTGGCCGGTGGAACCTTACCGGCAGCGGTAATCTGGCCGGTGAAGAAGCGGCCAAATTCGTGTGCGGCTTCAACAATTGCCCGGTAGCCCGCGATATTGGCCATTGAGCTTAATGCATCCATAGATTGCGCACGTGAGATACGCGGTACCGAATCCATCGCCATCGCTGTGACATTGCGTGCAGCCAGCTTCGCGATCAATTCAGGATTTTGCGCTGGCCAAATAAAGCTGACCAGGGTGCTGCCCTCACGCATTAACGCGATTTCGTCCTCAAGCGGCGCGTTAACTTTCAAAATCAGATCTGACTGCCAGACATCGGCAGTATCGGTAATCGTCGCCCCTGCCGCTTCATAAGCGACATCGTCAAAGCTTGCCAGTTTACCCGCCCCGCTTTCGATCGCGACGGTAAAGCCCAGCTTCAGCAGTTGTTCCACCGTTTTCGGCGTTGCTGCAACCCGAGCTTCATTGGCCAACCGTTCTCTTGGTACACCAATACGCATAATGTTCCCTTCTCACCTGTCTTTGATGATGTTTATTATCTTCTACCCCATAGCGATGGCGCCGGCTGACAGGTTTTTTCTTAACCTTGTCGGCAGCAAATTAAGGCGTCATCTATAACCTACTGAAAATATGATCGATGATCCATAATTGCTTACGTATTCAGGTCTGTTTTTACATAAAAATCTGGGCAACGTTATGACAAATCGCAATTTAAAGTTACAAAGCCCGCTGGAATGCCGTTTTAACGGGCACATTGTGATTCTCTTTCACTGGATGACATCTGGCATCACGCGGCTGGAACGCATGAAAGTTATAAAATTGTGAATAATTAACACTTATGACATCAAAGGCTTTATTATTGAAACTTATGGTGATTCTGCACAAAATAATCGGCACTCGCCTTTGTGGGATTTGTCTCATGGGATGACATAAAATGCTGAGACACTGGTCGAGATTACATGTAATAATCGGCGGCTGAATTACACCTAAACAGTTCAGCACGTTATAAACGTTAATGCGCTAGGCGAAAGGATTTTTTATGAAGCTGAAGAACACGATCATCGCATCAGCCTTGTTATCACTCACTGCCCTGTCTGCTCATGCAGCGCAAGAGTTAACTCCTGAAAAAGCAGCGGCGTTGAAGCCGTTTGATCGCATCACGATTACCGGCCGCTTTAATGCCATCAATGAAGCCGTTGATGCCGTATCTCGCCGTGCAGACAAGCTGGGTGCAGACGCCTTCTACATTCAGGATAGCAATAACAGCAACAATGGCGGCAACTGGCGCGTCACCGCAGACCTTTATCATAAAGATGCGCCAGAAGTGAGCAAAGAGCCAAAATACCGCGTTATTAATGGCGTCACTGAACTGCCGAAAGAGCAAGCCTTCCTGCTGGAGCCTTACGATACGGTAAGCGTCAGCGGCTTCTACCGCAGCCAGCCAGACATCAACGATGCCATCACCAAAGAAGCGAAAAAGAAAGGCGCAGCCTCCTTCTTTATCGTGCGCCAGGTTGATGCCAACCAGGGGGGCAACCAGTTCATCACGGCTTACATTTACAAAGCCGATGCTCCTAAGCGTGTTGTTCAGAGCCCGGATGCGATCCCTGCCGACTCTGATGCCGGTAGAGCCGCGTTAGCTGCCGGTGGTGCTGCTGCTGCCAAGGTTGAAATCCCGGGAGTGGCATCTTCAGGTTCGCCAAGCCGCGACGTAGGCCGTTTCTTCGAGACGCAGTCTTCTACCGGTCAACGTTATACCGTCACGCTGCCAAATGGCACCAAGATCCAGGAAGTGAACAACGTGACTGCTGCGCAGATGGTGCCGTTTGATTCTGTGACCTTCACTGGCCACTTCAACAGCATGACTGACGTCTCCACCGAAGTGGCGAAACGTGCAGCCGAGAAAGGCGCCAAGTACTATCACGTGACCCGTCAGTGGCAGAACAAGAGCGGCGGCAACCTGACCGTCAGCGCCGACTTGTTCAAATAAGTTCCACTTTAAGGTTTACCATCGGGCAGCCATTGAGCTGCCCGTTTTTTTGTTGCATATCCCCTCACTCAATTGAATAGTTTTTTGTAAATTTCGCATATTCAATCATTGCATCCACACCGATCCATCCGTAAAATTTGCGCCAATTTTTAGGGCTATTGTCTATTTGTTCAGTAATTGCCATTACGTTGTTACTGCCAAGCAGTTCCCTCCCAGTTGTTTATTCTGCGTTCAGGATCCGTCATTGGAAAAAAAACTAGGTCTTACCGCGTTAACGGCATTGGTACTCAGCTCAATGCTGGGCGCCGGCGTTTTCAGCCTGCCGCAAAACATGGCGCAGGTCGCCAGCCCTGCCGCGCTGTTGCTGGGTTGGGCGATTACCGGCGTGGGCATCCTGTTCCTGGCTTTTGCCATGCTGTTACTTACCCGCTTACGGCCTGATCTGGACGGCGGTATCTTCACCTATGCGAAAGAAGGTTTCGGTGAGCTGGTGGGTTTCTGTTCTGCCTGGGGTTACTGGCTATGTGCGGTGATTGCCAACGTTTCTTATCTGGTGATCGTGTTCGCTGCACTGAGTTTATTCACCGATCGCGGCGGCGAGGTCATTCTGGGTGACGGTAATACCTGGCAGGCACTGTTGGCCGAGTCTGTGCTGCTGTGGATCGTGCATGCATTGGTGTTACGCGGCGTACAAACGGCCGCCAGCATCAATCTGGTCGCAACGTTGGCCAAGTTGTTGCCCCTGGGAATGTTCGCCGTCTTGGCGGCGATAGCGTTCAACATGGATGTGTTTACCCTGGATTTCCACGGTGTCGCGCTGGGTAAACCCGTGTGGGAACAAGTAAAAAACACCATGCTGATTACCCTGTGGGTATTTATCGGGGTAGAAGGTGCTGTGGTGGTTTCGGCGCGGGCTCGTCATAAAAAGGATGTCGGCCGTGCCACCATGCTAGCAGTGATTTCTGCGTTGGCCGTGTATTTGCTGGTCACGCTGCTATCCTTGGGTGTTGTGCCACGCAGTGAATTAGCCGAGATGCGCAACCCGTCCATGGCCGTCCTGATGGTTGATTTGATTGGTCCCTGGGGTGATGTGATCATCGCTGCCGGATTGATCGTGTCAGTCTGTGGCGCCTACCTGAGCTGGACAATCATGGCCGCCGAAGTGCCGCTTCTGGCCGCACAACATGGTGCCTTCCCCAAAATATTCCGTAAGCAAAATAAGAATCACGCGCCGTCAGCGTCCCTTTGGCTGACCAACATTGCGGTACAGTTCGCTCTGGTGTTGATTTGGCTCACAGGCAGCAACTACAACTCCTTGCTGACTATCGCGTCAGAAATGATTCTGGTGCCCTATTTCCTGGTCGGCGCCTTCCTGTTCAAGGTGGCAATCCGTCGTCAGGATAAACGCCTGATGTTCGCTGCGACAGGTGCCTGCTTGTATGGGATTTGGCTGCTTTACGCATCAGGATTGATGCACTTGCTGATGTCGGTTCTGTTATATGCACCGGGGTTATTGGTATTCATCTATGCCAGACGTGGGCATGATGACGTCAAGCTGCTGAATCAACTGGAAAAAGGCAGTATTCTACTGTTGCTGGTGGCAACGGTGCCGGCGGGCTGGTTTATGCTGCAATAAGTCGTGTATGACCGGGTGGGACCACCCGGTTAATTACCTTGGGAGATGCGCAGACTGATCGTCATGCGTTCTTCAACCTGAGAAATGATAACGCCCTCGACACACTCTTGTTGAATGGTCGCCAATTGCTGCGTATCCAATGCATACGGCAATTTAATCTCAAATACCGCCAAGCCCTGCTGCTGAGCCAGATCTATCAGGCGTACAATATTGGCTTCGTCGCTGACCTGGGTGGACACGACCTGCAACGCCAACGCCTTCAAATGCTCTTTCCGCGTTTGTGTGGCACTTGCCTGAGACTTCAATACCATGCCAAAAAATGGCATCACACCGTAGATTGCATCAACAAATCGCCAGTGCTTCTTGCACGATGCAGACAGAAATTCCATGTAATCAAAGCAGATTTTTTCACTGCGGGCGACGGGTGCAAGGTGACTGCTGTTCATCCCTTCCTCTCATTGCCTGGGTATTACATCCTGAAATGGATAATCGATGCGAAGCTTTAACGAATTTCCGCCGTATAATGGCATAATTCCCCTATTGTTTGCCAGTCTGTCCAGGAGCTTTAATCAATGGAACATCACAACTTAGCCCCGGTGCTGATAACAGGCGGCGCACGCCGGATTGGTCTGGCACTGGCCAAGTCATTCTTGCAACGCGATATTCCCGTTATCATTGCCTATCGCAGTGACTACCCGGCGTTGAACGAGCTGAAAGGACTGGGGGCAATCTGCATTCAGGGGGATTTTTCAACGCACGACGGTATCTACCTTTTTGCCGAGCAAGTCCGTCTAATCGCGCCTAAACTGCGTGCCGTGATCCACAACGCCAGTGCCTGGCAGGCAGAGTCGCCAGAAGTACCGCCAGAGCAAGTCATGGCAGCGATGTTGCAAATTCACGTTTACACGCCTTATCTACTGAATCAATTGCTGGAACCCTGCCTGCTGGGTCAGGGACAAGCCGGGGCGGATATTATCCACCTAACCGACTATGTGGTGGAAAAAGGTAGCGATAAACACATTGCCTATGCGGCCAGTAAGGCTGCATTGGACAACATGACGCGCTCATTTGCCCGCAAGCTGGCACCAGAAGTTAAAGTGAACGCCATCGCGCCGGCGCTGATTATTTTCAATCCAGGTGACGATGAGCCTTATCGTCAGCAGGCACTGGCAAAGTCACTGATGAAAATCGCCCCCGGCGAGAGTGAAGTGGTTAACCTGGTGAACTACTTGCTCAGCAGTCGTTATGTCACAGGCCGTACCCACGGCGTTGATGGCGGACGTCCGCTGCGTTAGCACAAAGATCTGCATGGCGTATCGCGGAACCCCGCGTTATGCTGAACGCCGTTATTCTGATAAAACCGCTGAATATGCATAAAATTGTTTTTGTAGAAGACGATCCTGAAGTCGGCAAGCTGATTGCCGCCTATCTGGGCAAACACGACATTGAAGTGTTGATTGAGCCGCGTGGCGACAGTGCGCAGGCACGCATCGAGCTGGAGCAGCCGGATCTGGTCCTACTCGACATTATGTTGCCTGGTAAGGACGGCATGACGCTGTGTCGCGATCTGCGTCCGACCTTCCCTGGCCCGATCGTCCTGCTTACCTCACTCGACAGCGACATGAACCATATCCTCTCCCTGGAAATGGGCGCCAATGATTACATCTTGAAGACCACACCGCCTGCGGTGTTACTGGCTCGGCTGCGACTGCACCTGCGTCAGCACAGTAATCAACCCAAGGAAGAGTCGAGCCAGCCGATCACCCAGCACAATGCGTTGCACTTTGGGCTGTTGTGCATCGACCCGGTCAACCGTCAAGTGACGCTGGGCGAAGAGACCATCACCCTTTCCACCTCAGATTTTGATCTGCTGTGGGAATTAGCCACTCACGCAGGTCAAATCATGGATCGTGAAGCCTTGTTGCAGAACCTGCGCGGCGTGAGCTACGACGGCCTTGATCGCAGTATAGACGTGGCCATTTCGCGCCTGCGTCGCAAACTCTATGACAATACCCTTGAGCCATTCCGCGTAAAAACCGTGCGCAACAAAGGCTACCTGTTCGCTCCGAACGCCTGGGAGTTCGTGCAGCAATGAGAAAGCTCTTTGTCCAATTCTTCCTCTTGCTTTTCGTGTGCTTCCTGGTGATGGCAATGCTGGTGGGGCTGGTGTACAAAGTCACCGCCGAACGCGCCGGTCGCCAGTCGATGGACGATTTGATGAAGAGCTCCTTATACCTGATGCGCAGTGAACTGCGGGAAATTCCACTGAAAGACTGGAATAAAACCATCGCGACGCTGGACTTAAATCTGTCGTTCAAGCTGCACATCGAACCCCTCGGTAAACAGGATCTGAGTGAGGATCTGAAGAAACGGCTTCGTCTTGGGGAGATCATCGCCCTCGACGATCAATACACGTTTATGCAACGCATTCCGCGTAGCCACTACGTGCTGGTTGTCGGTCCCATACCCTATTTGTTCTATCTGCATCAGATGCGGCTGCTGGATTTGGCACTGCTGGTGTTTATAGGCATGTCGCTGGCGTTACCGGTTTTCCTGTGGATGCGACCGCACTGGCAAGATTTGCTCAAGCTTGAAAACGCGGCTCAGCGACTCGGCGCCGGGCATCTTGACGAGCGCACCCATTTTGACCCAACGTCCAGTCTGAACCGGCTGGGGGTGGCGTTTAACCAGATGGCGGATAACGTCAATACCCTGATCGCCAGCAAGAAGCAGTTGATCGACGGTATCGCTCATGAATTGCGCACACCGCTGGTTCGTCTGCGCTACCGACTGGCAATGAGTGAAAACCTGTCAGATAGCGAACAACAAGCTCTGAACCGCGACATCGGCCAGTTGGAGTCGCTGATCGACGAACTACTTACCTATGCACGGCTTGACCGTCCGCAGGTCGCACTCAATATTGAACCGCTCGATTTACCCAAGTGGCTAGAAGATAAGGCTGACGATCTGCGCCTAATCCACCCTGAACGCGAAATAGAGCTGGATATCCCCCATACCGGTGATTTTGGTGGCGTTGATTTGCGGTTGATGGAGCGGGTGCTGGATAATCTGGTAAACAATGCGCTGCGCTATTCCGAACAACGCCTGCGTATCGGCTTGTGGTTTGATGGTGACAACGCCTGTCTCCAGGTAGAAGACGACGGGCCTGGCATTCCGCCGGAAGAACGAGAGCGGGTATTCGAACCCTTTGTCCGTCTGGATCCAAGCCGTGATCGCGCCACGGGTGGCTGTGGGCTGGGGCTGGCCATTGTCCACTCTATTGCTGTCGCCTATCAGGGCCAGGTTTACGTCGATGCCAGTTCTCTCGGCGGCGCTTGCTTCCGCTTCTGTTGGCCGGTCAAACCCAATTTCAATTTAAAAGCAGACCCGGTGTAACCCTGCCTACGCAATTGCTTGAAAGGCCTGGAGGGTTCTCCGGATTACAATAATATGGAGCTAAACGATGACATCTGCACATACCCCTTCACCTTCATATGACGAGCTACGCGCCCTTTTCACCCGGTTGTCGCGTTTCGGTCACCTGTCAGCCATTGCCGGTTGGGACATGCAAACCATGATGCCATCGGGCGGCAGTAAAGCGCGCTCAGAAGCACTGGCGGAACTGAGTGTCTTGCAACATCAAATTTTGACGGCAGAAAAAACCGGTCGCCTGTTTGAACGTGCCCAACAAGAAACACTTGATGACATCGATCAGGCCAATCTGTTAGAAATGCGCCGCCAATATGACAACGCAGTGCTGGTGCCTGAGTCATTGGTTGAAGCCAAATCGCTGGCGGGTGCACGCTGTGAACACGCCTGGCGCGCCCAACGTCCGGCCAATGATTGGGACGGCTTTTCAGAAAACCTGCGTGAAGTGGTCAAACTGAGCCGCCAGGAAGCACAGATCCGTGCTGAAGCGGCTGGTTCCAGCCGTTATGACGCCTTGCTGAACCTGTACGAGCCGGGTATGCGCAGCAGCGATATCGACCGCATCTTTGGCGATCTGAAAACCTGGTTGCCTGACCTGCTGCAAAAAGTGGTGGCCAAACAGGCTCAGGAACCCTGCCTTATTCCGCAAGGCCCGTTTAATGTCGATACCCAACGCCAACTGAGTTTGAGCGTGATGAAACTGCTCGGCTTTAACTTTGATGGTGGCCGCGTGGACGTCAGTGCACACCCATTCTGCGGCGGCGTTCCGGAAGATGTGCGCATTACGACTCGCTACAACGACAAAGAATTTCTGACGGCCCTGCTCGGTATTGTGCATGAGACTGGCCATGCCCGTTATGAGCAAAATCTGCCGCGTGAATGGCTGGGTCAGCCCGTAGCACAAGCGCGTTCTACCGCTATTCATGAATCGCAGAGTTTGTTGTTTGAAATGCAATTGGCGCGCAGTAGCGACTTTCTCAAGATTCTGCGTCCACTGATCATCAAACAATTCGGTGAGCAACCGGCACTGGAAGAAAATAACTTCATCCGCCTCAACCAACGCGTGAAACCCGGTCTGATTCGTGTAGACGCTGATGAGGTGAGCTACCCGGCCCACGTGATCCTGCGTTATGAGATCGAGAAAGCCTTGGTCGAAGGCGACATTGAAGTGGAAGACATTCCAGCGCTGTGGGGCGAAAAAATGCACCGCTACCTTGGTTTGGATACTGTCGGTAATTATCGGAATGGTTGTATGCAAGATATCCACTGGACCGACGGTGCCTTCGGTTACTTCCCGACTTACACTCTCGGTGCCATGTATGCAGCGCAGCTTTTCCAGACCATCGGCAAAGCGCTACCTACACTGAACAATGATATCGCCGAAGGCAACCTGACCCCACTGTTCCAGTGGCTGAAGCATAATATTTGGCGTCACGGCAGCCGCTTCCCTACCGATACACTGATCACCAATGCAACCGGTGAACCCTTGAATCCAAGCTACTTCCGTAAGCATCTGGAAAGCCGCTACCTGTAATGCATTCCCCAGGCACGGCTAACCCCGTGCCTTTTTTCCCCTGTTTGACCGTCATTGCGTCATAACCCACTGTCCCTACTTGCGACACCTTGGTTACAGAGTGGAGGTTGGCTACTCACTTAATGTATGTTGTAACTAAAATAAGATTAAGTGATAACCGCCGCAAAGGTGTATATCCGCTCATTTATCATCGCCATTCGCGCCAGACAGCGCATACGCCGGTTGATATTCGCCCCGCCATCCGGGCCCCAAAAACCACGATGTACATTAGGTTACACGCCGAAACCAATCACTCACGGAAAGCATTCCGCGGTTTGCCTACTATCTTAACACCGGCCCCGCAGTGGGCTTGATACATGATGAGTAACTTGAGGAATCAACAATGAAAAAAGTATTAGCTCTGGTTGTTGCCGCTGCAATGGGTCTGTCTTCTGTTGCTTTCGCTGCTGACGCTGCCACCACCACTACCGCACCTGCGGCGACCGCTACCACCACCATGGCTGCACCGGCCAAAACAACTCACGTGAAAAAACATCACGCGAAGAAAGCACCGGTACAAAAAGCGCAGGCGGCTAAAAAGCACCACAAAGCCACAGCCAAAAAAGCCCCTGCTCAGAAAGCACAGGCAGCCAAAAAACACCACAAAAAATCCAGCCATAAAAAAGCTGCGTAACAGCAATCTGATGTGAGGCTCCCCTCACCAGTCCAGGCTTGAGTTTTCCAACACCCGGTTCGCCGGGTGTTTTTTCATCGGGGGTTCTCATCATGCTGCGTCGCTACTTATTTGAAATTATTTTGGCCACTCTGATCCTCTGCGGACTGATCGCCGCCTTTTTTTATCTGTAGCTGCACAGCCTTTCTGGATTAGAAATTATTGAAAAATCAATCACTGCCCATCCACACGGCAACGAAATCAGTCTATAGTTACCATTCAGTGTGTTTATGGATGACCCGTATTTTCCAGGCAAGAAACTTATGCGCATAACCGTTTTGCTGTTGCTGTGCTCATTTCCGCTCGCACTTTCCCTCTCAGCTCGGGCTGATAGCCCATCCGACGCGTCGGCTGCTGAGCAAACCCGCCTATTTTTTGGCAAAGATGAACGCGTTAAGGTCACTGAAACCGACGGTTGGCCGTGGCAGGCGATTGGGCAAGTGGAAACCGCCAGCGGTAACCTGTGCACCGCCACGCTTATTTCCCCTCATTTGGCACTTACTGCCGGTCATTGTGTACTGGCACCTCCGGGCCAACTGGACAAAGCTATCGCGCTGCGTTTTGTTGCCGGTAATAAAACGTGGAAATACCAAACGAGCAATATTGAAACGTTAGTTGACCGCAAGCTGGGCAAAAAGCTCAAACCTGACGGTGATGGCTGGATTGTTCCCCCCGCGGCGGCGGCTTATGATTTTGCGCTTATTCGCTTGAAGGATAAAAATACCTTGCCGATTAAACCGCTGCCACTGTGGCAAGGCGACAGCAAGGCGCTGACCCAAGCGATGAAACAAGCCAAACGCTTAATTACTCAGGCGGGGTATCCGGAAGATCATTTGGACGACCTTTATAGTCACCAAAACTGTAAAGTGACAGGTTGGGCCCAGCAAGGTGTTCTGTCGCATCAGTGCGATACACTCCCCGGCGATAGCGGCTCTCCGTTACTGCTGAAAACGGCCGATGGGTGGTCGTTGATCGCCATTCAAAGCTCCGCACCGGCGGCTAAAGATCGTTACCGTGCCGATAACCGAGCGCTGGCCGTCACCGGCATTCGTGATGCGCTCGACGCATTGGCAGCCGGAAAGTAAGCTATTCCCCTCCGGCGTGGGTCTCCGCGCCGGTTGTTTCTCTTTCGTCTCCTTTCATAAACCGCTTGGGTGTCGTGCCGGTAAACTGGCGGAAGAAAGCGATAAAGGCACTGTCGCTGGAAAAACCCAAACGCTGCGCCACTGAACTGACCGACGACATTTCCGCCAACAGCGCTATCGCCCGCATCAACCGCCATTGCTGACTCCATTGTTGATAACTCAGCCCAGTCTCGCGCTGGAAAATACGCGTTAGCGTTTTGGCGTGCAAATTCAGTTGCTGTGCCAATACACTCAACCCCGGTAATTCATCGTGCCTATCGAGATCCTCCAGCCAAAGGGCCAGACGAGAGTCGCATGGCAGTATCAGGCCGGTATTCTCAAGCCGCGCCATATGCAGTTCGTTAACCAGTACCGGCACCAGATCTCGTGCTGACGGGCATTCAATAACCTGGTTGAGTGGCCAGTAAGCGATACGCTCAATCACCGCGGCCAGCAAAGGATTGGCCGCCAATATTGCACACTCATGCGACATGTTGGGCGCTAACGCAGGCTCCAGATAGATCGAGCGATAAGCTACCTGTCCGTGCAGTTGAACCCGATGCCGGATACCACCAGGGATCCACAAGCAACGCGTTGGCGGCAAAATCAGCCAACGGTCGGCCAGCGTCACCGTCATGCATCCACGTGCGGCATACAGCAACTGCGCACGTCGATGTTCATGCTCTTCAGAATCATGTTTGGCCAATTCCGCTGCAATCCCCAGCAACGGGGCCGGCAGAATATCTGGGTCAAACACATCCTGCTGGGTAATGAATGCCATCGAATTGTCTCTTTTTCGTTGTTTTTTGTCCTTATGATTGTAATCGAGCATGTAGCCTTTCCCTATACTGGCGCGATTATTCACTCGTAAAGGTTTATCTCCATGTCACGCTTACCATTGCCATTAATGGTTGCCGCCATAATGGCTCCACAAGTGCTCGAAACACTCTATAGTCCGGCACTCACGGCAATCCGTGCCGATTTCAACGTCAGCGCTGCTCAGGCCAGCCAGACGCTGTCGATCTATTTCTTTGCTTTTGCCTTAGGCGTTGCCTTCTGGGGGGTGATGTGCGATCGGCTCGGCCGCAGAATGACAATGCTTGCAGGGCTGTCGTTCTATCTTGGCGGTGCCGTTATGGCGCTGTTGAGCAACGATTTCACGCTGCTATTGGCCGCCCGTGCCACCATCGCGTTTGGTGCAGCAGTCGGTTCCATCGTAACGCAAACCATGTTGCGAGATGTTTACCAGGGGCATGCTCTAGGGAAAATCTTTGCCACCCTCGGTATTGCCCTCTCTGTCAGTCCGGTGTTGGGCATGTTGGCGGGGGGAATATTGGTCAACTGGGGTGGCAGTATGGCGATATTCGCCGCTCAATGGGTGCTGGCTCTGGTGCTGTTGATTTGGTGTTGGGCCGCACTGCCGGAAACACAGTCGGCAGACTCCTCGACGGTTTCTTCGGCAAGCAGCGGCTGGATTATCCTGCGGGACCGACATATCTGGTCTTGCGCGTTATTAGTGGCGGGCTTCAATGTCATGGTGTTCAGCTACTTCAGCCTGGCCCCCTTTATGTTCGAACGATTGGGGCTGAGCAGCCAGCAGTTTGGTTACTCGGGCATTGTTCTGGCACTGGGCAGCCTGCTCGGGGCGCTGGTGAACCGTCATCTGTTAGCCAGGGGCATCGGCGCTGAACGTCAGATCCTGATGGGCAGTCTGTTAGCATTCGGCGCCGCACTGGCTTTATGTTACTGGCAAGACAGCCTGATGATGCTGCTACCCAGCATGTTGATCACCCTGGCTTTCGGGTTGGCGATCCCCAACGTATTGAGCCAGGCGCTGAATAACTACCGACAGCAATTGGGCACCGCCGGCGCAATTTTTGGCCTGCTCTACTACCTGCTGATTGGTGCCGGGCTCTCTCTGGCTGCCCTTGGGCAAGACCTGGCAACGACACTGCTGGTGTGCAGCCTGCTGTGTCTGAGCTGTGCAGGCTGCCTGTTAGCGTCGCTTAACCAGAAAGCTGCTCCATAGTCTGCAGAATACGTTTGTCAGAGATAGGGTAAGGTGTCCCCAGCTGTTGAGCGAACAAGCTCACGCGCAGCTCTTCAATCATCCAGCGTACCTCTTTCACCTCATCATCCTGCTGTCGCTTCGGCGGCAGCTTGTTCAGCCACTGTTGCCAGGCCTGCTGTACCTGTTCCACCCGCAGCATCTGTGCACGATCGCGGTGTGGATCGACAGCCAATTTCTCCAGACGACGCTCAATCGCCTGCAGATAACGCAGCGTATCCGGCAAACGCTTCCAGCCGTTGTTGGTCACAAAACCGCGATACACCAAGCCACCGAGCTGAGCTTTAATATCCGACAGCGCCAGTGCCAACGATATATCCACCCGGCCTTTCAACCTTTTGTTGATGTTAAACACCGCCGTCAGGATTTGCTCAACCTGCTTAGCGACCCCAACCACGGTTTCATTCAGCTCGCCACGCACCAATTCCTGCAGGCGGGCAAAGTTTTCCTCCTGCCACACTGGCCCGCCATGTTCTGCGATCAGTTTGTCGATGCCACACGAAATGCAGTCGTCGATCAGATCCAACACTTTGCCGTAGGGGTTGAAGTACAACCCCAACTTGGCTTTGTTAGGCAGTTTTTCATGCAGATATTTGATTGGTGAAGGAATATTCAGTAACAGTAAGCGGCGAGTACCCTGCCACATTGCTTGCTGTTGCTCTTGTTCGCTGTCGAACAGGCGGATCGCTACGCTGTCTTTTTCGTCCACCAGCGCGGGATAGGCTTTCATCGAATAGCCGCCGCGTTTCTGCTCATAAAACGCCGGCAATGTACCAAAGCTCCAAATGTGCAGATTGCTTTGTTCCAACCCGTCGTCCGCCACCGCAGATAGCGTCTCTTGCACTTTGTCCTTCAGTAGTAATTTCAGCGCCGTCAGATTTTTTCCTTCGAGCAGGGTTTTGTGTTTTTCACCCACCACCCGGAACGTCATCTTAAGGTGATCGGGCACCTGATCCCATTGCCAATCATCACGTGACACCGTCACACCTGTCATGCGACGGAGTTCGCGTTCTAACGCATCAAGCAACGGCAACTCCAACGCAGTCACTCGCCCAAGGAAGGCTTCTGCGTAATTGGGTGCCGGTACAAAGTTGCGGCGGACGGGTTTGGGTAACGACTTAATCAAGGCAATCACCAATTCACGGCGAACGCCCGGAATTTGCCATTCAAACCCCTTTTCTTCTACCTGGTTCAAAATGGGCAACGGAATATGCACCGTAACGCCGTCGGCGTCGGTACCCGGCTCAAACTGGTATGTCAGACGCAGTTTGAGATTGCCTTGGTTCCACGTGTTTGGATAATCCAGCGCGCTGACCTTATTGGCGCCATCCTTGATCAGCATCTCTTTTTCAAAGTTGAGCAGATCCGCATTCTGCTTACTGGCGTTTTTCCACCAATGGTCGAAATGGCGCCCGGACACCACATCATTCGGGATGCGCTGGTCATAGAAACTGAACAGGGTTTCGTCATCCACCAGAATGTCACGGCGACGCGATTTATGTTCCAGCTCTTCCACTTCTGCTCGCAGCTTCAGGTTGGCGCTAAAGAACGCATGGCGCGTTTGCCAGTCGCCCTCCACCAGCGCATGACGGATAAACAACTCACGACACAATAAAGGATCGATGGTGCTGTAGTTCACCGCGCGCGCGGCAACAATCGGCAAGCCGAACAGCGTCACTTTCTCACTGGCCATGACCGCTCCCTGGGATTTCGACCAGTGCGGTTCACTGTAGCTATGCTTCACCAAATGCTGAGCCAGCGGCTCTATCCACTCCGGCTCAATCCGCGCGGCAATACGCCCCCACAGGCGGCTGGTTTCCACCAGCTCGGCCACCATGGTCCATTTCGGTGGTTTTTTGAACAACCCTGAGCCAGGGAAGATCGAGAAACGTGCGTTGCGGGCACCGGTGAACTCCTGTTTGTCGGCATCTTTCTGACCGATATGTGACAGCAAGCCGGTCAACAGCGCGGTATGTACGCTGCGATAATCGGAAGGCTCACTGTTCACCGGCAGCCCCAATTCTTTCACCACCTGGCGCAATTGGGTGTAAATATCTTGCCATTCACGTACCCGCAGGTAGTTCAGGAAGTCATTGCGGCATAGCCGGCGGAACTGACTGGAAGAGTGTTCTTTTTGCTGCTCTTTCAGCCAGTCCCACAGATTCACGTAGGCCAGGAAGTCGGAGTCTTTATCAGCGAAGCGGCGATGTTTTTCGTCCGACGCCTGCTGTTTGTCCATTGGCCGTTCACGCGGATCCTGAATAGACAGTGCCGCGGTGATGATCATCACCTCGCGCACGCTGCCGCTTTTTTGTGCCTCCAGAACCATACGCGCTAACCGGGGATCAATGGGTAACTGTGCCAATTGACGCCCTTGCGGGGTGAGCTGGTAATGGCCGTTTTCCGCTGTTTTAATCGCCCCCAGTTCTTCCAGTAGGCGCACGCCATCCAGAATATTACGCTTGTCCGGGGCCTCCACGAACGGGAAAGCGGCGATATCGCCCAACCCGAGTGAGGTCATCTGCAGGATGACCGACGCCAGGTTGGTACGTAAGATCTCCGGATCGGTAAACTCAGGCCGTGACAGGAAGTCTTGCTCCGCATACAGGCGAATACAAATACCGTCCGATACACGCCCACAGCGGCCTTTACGTTGGTTAGCCGACGCTTGCGACACCGGTTCGATCGGCAAACGCTGCACCTTGGTGCGGAAACTGTAGCGGCTGATACGGGCGGTACCCGGATCAATGACGTACTTGATACCCGGAACGGTCAGTGAGGTTTCTGCCACGTTGGTCGCCAGCACAATACGCCGGCCGTGGTGCGACTGAAATACTCGGTTCTGTTCGCTGTTCGACAGTCGAGCATAGAGGGGCAAGACTTCGGTATGTGGCAGATTCAGACGGTTCAGCGCGTCGGCGGTGTCGCGGATTTCGCGCTCACCGCTCATAAAGATCAGGATATCCCCCGGCCCTTCGCGGCCGAGCTCATCTACCGCATCGAAAATCGCCTGCAGTTGATCGCGATCGGTATCATCGGCGTCATCCACGACGGGACGATAACGCACCTCCACCGGGTACGTACGGCCGGAGACTTCGATAATCGGCGCATTATTAAAATGGCGCGAAAATCGCTGCGGATCGATAGTGGCGGAGGTGATGATAACTTTAAGATCTGGCCGCTTAGGCAACAATTCACGCAAGTAACCGAGGATAAAATCGATATTCAGGCTACGTTCATGCGCCTCATCGATGATCAACGTATCGTACTGCATCAGCAGCCGATCCTGTTGGATCTCTGCCAACAGGATGCCGTCGGTCATCAGCTTGACCAGGGTATTTTCCCCAACCTGATCGTTAAAACGCACCTTATAACCGACACTGCCACCCAACGGCGTTTCCAGCTCGTCGGCAATGCGGTTAGCGACGGTACGTGCCGCCAAACGCCGTGGCTGGGTGTGACCAATCAACCCCTTCACCCCGCGCCCAAGTTCCAGACAGATCTTCGGTAACTGGGTGGTTTTCCCCGAGCCGGTTTCACCGGCGACAATCACCACTTGATGATCGCGGATGGCCTGCAGAATATCCTGCTTTTTCTGGCTGACCGGCAGATTTTCCGGGTAGGTGATTTTCGGGCATGTCGCCGCACGCGACTGCACTTTACGCAGCGCGGTGGTTATGTCACTTTCGATTTCAACGGCCGCCGCCAACTGAGCATCGGTATTTTTGATTTTTCGTGCGCCTTGCAGGCGACGTTGCAGGCGTTGTTGATCACGGAGCATCAGCTCGCCCAGTTGGGCAGACAATGCCGCGAGCGGAGATTTCACGTTCGGTATTCCTTGTTTCATCGCTGCTGTATCAAGCGTTAGCAACGGTATAATGATGTTTTAGCCATTTTTCAGCGTTAGCCGCGCAGAATATCACAAGCCGCTTTCTCCCCATAATCCCGCTGTTTATGTCTCAACAGGTTATTCAATAAAATCGAACAAAGGTCTCGAAATATTGCGCTATCACTGATGAAAAAATGTGAATAGAGTGTACTGCATGCAAGGGACGCTTCGTCCTGATGTCACTGTCATAACGTAAGGAATTAACGATGAGCAAAGTATTGGTTCTCAAATCAAGCATCCTGGCGGGCTATTCTCAGTCAAACCAACTGGCCGATTTCTTCGTTGAACAGTGGGCCAATACCCATGGCAACGACACCATCACCGTGCGTGACTTGGCTGCACAGCCAATTCCGGTGCTGGACGGTGAGCTGGTTGGCGCGCTGCGCCCTTCTGATGCGCCGTTGACTCCGCGTCAAATCGAAGCACTGGCGCTGTCCGATGAGCTGATCGCTGAGTTGCAGGCCAATGACACTATCGTTATGGCAGCACCGATGTACAACTTCAACATCCCAACCCAGTTGAAAAACTATTTCGACCTGATTGCCCGTGCCGGCGTCACTTTCCGCTACACCGAAAATGGCCCTGAAGGCTTGGTAAAAGGTAAACGTGCCATCATCCTGACCAGCCGCGGTGGCATTCACAAAGGTACGCCAACTGACCTGGTAGAACCTTACCTGCGTCTGTTCCTGGGCTTTATCGGTATCACTGACGTTGAGTTCGTGTTCGCGGAAGGCATCGCCTACGGCCCAGACGTCGCGACCAAAGCACAAGCCGATGCCAAGGCTGTACTGGCACAGGTTGTTGCCGCCTGATGACCCACACAGGGGCGTTATGCCCCTGCGAAGTCGCAACGGAAAGCCCCAAGTCCTGTCACACCTGCATTACCCTCATAAAAATCCAATGCTGTATTTTATTGCGCGCCTGATGGCGCGCTTTTTTTTATTTCTTCAGCCACTGACCGTTAATGCCACGTACATACTCCCCTGCGGGTGCACGCGACACCAGTTTCTGCCCGGCCATACGCGCCACATCGTCGATGGCGATATGGTTACCATCCGCAACTTGCTGGTATTTCTCAGTGCGCCCGGCATTGATACTTTTCACCAGCGTCAGCGTTTCGGCATCCTGCTTCACCGGTGCGATATAACCGCTGAGCGTTTCCCCTACGCGCCCCTGCAGCTTGGCTTCATCCAGTGTCAGTGCCATCGCCATGCTGCTGAACAACCAACCGGCGCCAATCAAGCCTAAGTAACGTTTTTTCATGTTGGCTCCTAGAATAAACCGCTTTGGTCTTTCAGCAGATTTTCGACGTCTTTATCCACTTTGATGTGAATTTCATGTTCGATCTTCACATTCATGTTGATGGTGATCGGATCTTTAGGTGTCGCGACCTCGATGCGCGGCACGCAGCCGCTCAGCATAGACGTGCTCAGCACGGCAACCAGTAAAGGTCCGCTAATAATTTTCATGGTTGTTCCCCTGGTTTTGAGAGGGCCTGCTCAAGCCACTCCTGTAAATTGTCGCCAAAGCGCAAACTGCGCCAAAGCTGAAACACGTTTTCTTGATGGCTATAGTTCAGGATAACCTCCCGCTTGGCGCTTTTTTGCGGATTGACGCCGTCAATTCGGGCTTTCAGCGTCAACTCACCGAGGTTGTCGAGATCAACGCGGGCCTGTGAGCGGTTGATCTCCATATAGCGCAGCCAATCAATCGCCGCACCGGTCGCCAGATTGTTGCTGCCAATCGCATCGGCCATGTCTTTGTCCAGCCGTAGCGTCAACATGCCTGAATTGGCGATCCAACCGTTATGCACCAACCATTTGGGGTGATTCAGGTACAGCGGTAATTCACCGTCAACCCGCCCGGACATCGCAAACTGTTTTGGCTTCAGGGCGGTAAACAACGCGCTGAGGTCAACTTTGTCTAGTTTCAATACGGCGGCGTCATGCTGCGGCATTCTCAGCGCCGACAGGCTGATATGCCCATTCAAGGCGTCCATGCCGACATTGCTCAATGTCAGAGGGGCTTGATCGCTGTAAGGATAGGTGCCTTGAAGATCGGCAGTGATGTTCTGCACTTCAAACAGGTTACTGAATGATTTGATGCGCAGTATCACCGGTCGCTTGGCACCCAACTGCCACAAATGGTTTTTCAGCCGGTACGACATGACGAAATCCAGACCGCTCATCTCACCGTCTTTCAACCACATACCGCCATTTTTCACCACCCAATGGCCACCCGCCTCAAAGCCTTGTTCCCGAGCGGCGGAAAATGCAGATTGGGCGTAAAACTCACCATCGCGCAATTTGATATTCAGATCGGGCGAAATCAGTGGCTGGAACACGTTCAGCGGCTGTTTAGGCCACCAGCCTTCAC
Organism: Serratia sp. CoH_134_PS_4; assembly: GCF_058190535.1. Classification (NCBI taxonomy): domain Bacteria; kingdom Pseudomonadati; phylum Pseudomonadota; class Gammaproteobacteria; order Enterobacterales; family Yersiniaceae; genus Serratia; species Serratia sp. CoH_134_PS_4. The sequence continues at coordinate 418,315 of NZ_JBXWKI010000001.1, read as the reverse complement.
CACGTAAACGTTCACCGTCCCAGCGGCCACGTAACGCGATGGGCCCTATTTGCTCAGCCTGCAACTTGCCCTGTAACTGGAAACTGTCCGGCGTCTTGCCCTGCAGTTGCAGTGACAGCACGGGCGCGGGCAGGTAACCACCCTGAGTGAAGTTCACCTTGCCCGAGACCAGTTGCAGCTCACCGTTGAACGCGGGATTTTGCTCATCACGCTGCCATCGCAGCGGCTGACTGAGACTCAGGCGCGGCGCATCTACCGTCACGATGCTGTACTTCAACTGGTCAAAACCGGTAGAAAGGCGATCGAGAGTCAGTGTACTGTCCTGCCAACTGCCGCTGCCGGCGACGTCCCAGGCGGCTTGTAGCGGTGGCAATTGCCCATTGCCCCAGTAGCGCCATTGCCAGTTACCGTGATCTGGCCAAAAGTCCTGCGCTTTGCCATCCAGATGCAGCTTGAAACGGCCCCAGTAACTGTCACTGGCGTTAATAATGGCCTGCAAACGCCCCGTAATACCGGCAGCAGTGACTTTTACGCCAGCCAGCGGCAAACGAGCCTCTTCCAGCTTCATTTCTGGCGTAGCGCTCCCCCACAGGCGTAGCAACGCCCCTGGCTGTAATACCAGCGTCGGGTTGAGGATAGTGCCGCTGATAATGCCGGGAATCGAGGCGGTCATCGAGAAGTCGGCCAGATTCGCCTGTCCGGTCAGTTGGAAGCGCAGATTGCTGTCGATCAGCCCAATTTTACCCGGCCCCAACGTCAGCACCGCATTGCCTTTGCCATTGTGACCGTCGGTGATAACGTTCAAACGAGCGCTGATCTGGGTTTCATCAAACCCTTTGCTCCAATCGTGCAGTGCAATGCTCACCCCGCCGTTAAGCGGCTGCTGGCTGTATGGCCAGTGCCACTCACCCTGCGTAATACTGACCTGCTGCGGGTTGATTTCCCACGGCAATGTTGCCAAAGGTTTGTCTTCACCCTTTTCCGTCAGCGTCAGCACACCCTGCTGCTGTTGCCAGCGCATATCCAACAGCAACGGCTTTTTCAGGTAACCGGTCTGCATTTCACCCTGCAGGGCCCCCTGAGCCGGGATGCTGTCCAAATCCAGCGGAATGGCGATTTTCCCCGTTAGATGCAACGGCTGCGGGCTGTTTGGTGCAGACAATGTCAGGTCGTTGAGTGTCAATTGTTGATGCGGGTCCAACAACGCGTCAACGCTGATGTTTGGCCCTTGATACTGTAAACGCTGGCCCTCTGCGGAGGAATGGACCTGCAGTTTTCCGGCATAGTATTGCCATGGGGTCACTGCGAGATTCTTGATGGTGATATCCAATAGCGGCAATTGCTTTTGCAATTGATCTAACGCCAGTGGCGCACTGCTGGCGTCACCGGGAGGCAATTTTGATAAACAGGCGGTATCGATAGTCAGCGTGTCGCTGACCAGTTGCCAACGCCCTTGATGATAAGCCAAGCGTGTCGGTCCGACGGCGGCAAGTAAGCAGTCCTGCACTAAAAAACGGGTGCCATCCAACTGCAATGCCCCTTGTTGCCACTGCAGTTTGCCCTGCAAAACCAACTGGCTACCTTGCGGCAACCAGTGAGAAAGCACGCGGGGTAGCCAGCGCGGCAATGTTTGCCATAGCGCCAGCAGCAGGATCAACGTACTAACCACAATCCCTATGAATACTTTCAATCGCTTAGTCATTAAATGATTGCTTCATTCCTGAGTGAGGCACTCTTTTTCGGACCCAAGGCCGTTTAGGGTAAGTCTATGCCTGAATTAGCAATAATGATGGCATGAATTTGACATAGGGTGAAGCCGAGGCCGACGAAGATACCCCGTACAGGCACTTTTACAGGCATTGATACGGAGCCTGTAAGCTTTAGTTACATATTCACCGCATGTATATGACCTGTTTCAGACTTTTGTTATTGTCGTTACATTTGATCATTAATAGTCTTGCAATCATTCTAACAAAAGTCAGCTGCTAGCTAACTATACTAGAGAAGCCATTCCCCACTCCCCCGTGGGGATTTTTTTTATCCTCTGCTCAGCAACGTCCCTTACCCTCCTGCACACACTGAATATCCTGCCTGTTTCAGCGTCGCCAGCTACCTTTATTGATACAGCTTCACCTGATGACCCATACCACTTTTTAGCGTTACCGACATGGGCTAACCAATTGTAGAATTTACCAAAATCTGTTAAATTGATCACAAAATCACGCGGGAGAAACCACGATGAAATTGGCGATATACAGCACCAAACAGTATGACCGTAAATATCTCGAACTGGTGAATCAGCAGTTTGGCTTCGAGCTGGAGTTCTTTGACTTCTTGCTTAGTAAAAAAACCGCCAAAAACGCCGCCGGCTGTAAAGCTATCTGCATCTTCGTCAACGACGACGGTAGCCGTGAAGTCCTTGAAGAGCTGGCGGCATTAGGCGTCGAAATCCTGGCGCTGCGCTGTGCGGGCTTCAACAATGTGGATTTGGATGCCGCCAAAGAATTGGGCATCAAGGTGGTGCGCGTACCGGCCTATTCACCCGAAGCCGTTGCTGAACATGCGGTAGGGATGATGATGTGCCTTAACCGCCGTATTCACCGAGCCTACCAACGCACCCGTGATGCCAATTTCTCGCTCGAAGGGCTGATTGGGTTCAATATGCATAACCGCACTGCCGGGGTCATCGGCACCGGTAAAATTGGCGTCGCCACCATGCGTATCCTGAAAGGGTTCGGCATGAAACTGTTGGCTTATGACCCATACCCAAGCGATGAGGCTCTGGAATTGGGTGCAGAATACGTCGATCTGAAAACGCTGTACGCACAGTCTGACGTGATCACCCTGCACTGCCCGCTAACGCCGGAAAATCACCACCTGCTGAACACCGACGCTTTTTCAGCCATGAAAGATGGCGTGATGATCATCAACACCAGCCGTGGCGGTCTGATTGATTCATCAGCAGCGATTGATGCGTTGAAACAGCAAAAAATCGGCGCTCTCGGTATGGACGTGTATGAGAACGAACGTGACTTGTTCTTCGAAGACAAATCCAATGACGTGATTCAGGACGATATTTTCCGCCGTCTGTCAGCCTGCCACAACGTGCTGTTTACCGGTCATCAGGCTTTCCTGACGGAAGAGGCGCTGACCAGCATATCGGAAACCACGTTACAAAACGTGAACCTGTTGGATCGCGGCGAGAACTGCCCTAACCAGCTCAATGCCTGATTTTTATACCCTGGATAATTGGCGTTGCGTCGAGGCGGCAAGCCTGTAAATCCCCGGGAGCCTGGTCAACCAGGTGACCGGGGTGAGCAGACGCAGCCAACAAAGAGGCAGTTTCAAGTATGACGGGTATAGCAAGGAGAGCCGATGAACAAGCCTATCTTGGTGGCGTTAACGGTGCTGCTGTTAGCCGGGTGTGGAATGAATCAGAAAAGTAAGACGGTGACAGAAAGCGATCTGTTGCATCATCACTTTGTGCTGCAAAGTGTCGACGGTATAACGGTGACGCCAGGGCACGGCAATGGGCCTAATATCGAGTTCGGTGAAACAATGCACGTTTCCGGTGCCATGTGTAACCGCTTCTTCGGCAATGGCCAATTGCAAGACGGCGTATTGACGGTGCAAGGCCTGGCCTCTACCCGCATGCTGTGCACCGATCCGCAGCTCAACCAGTGGGACGCAATGATCGGCGACGTGCTGAGCAACGGGGCAAAAGTAACCCTCAGCGCACAGCAGTTAACGCTGAGCGGCGGTGACCATACCCTGATTTATAAACTGCGCGATTGGGTGCAGTGATCCCTGTGCACCAGGCTGCCCGGCGGCCTGGTGCGCTTTTACGTTAGCCGGCGCTCGCGCAGGCGCCCCGGCCCAACGTGGATTCTTCGCACTGTTTGCCATTCGGCATCTGGCACATTCTGATCGCCTCGCCGTTCAAGTTGTGGGTCACGGTAGTGACGCCGCCAACGATGGCGCAGTTTGCGCTAGTCTGTAAGCTATTGATTCTTGCACTGTTGCCTTGTTGGACTGGTTCTTCATTCTTGCTGCTGCAGGCTGCCAAAAGCAATACGGCACTGGCCAGCACCCATTTAGATGTTGTCATTATTCCACTCCTGAACCCGGAACTTCGCTGTGTAAAATCGCCATTGCTGATAACTCGCATCACTTTATTGCGGACGCGTTTTGTTATCTTTGATGCAAACCTATTTAATCTAGCCTGATATATAAATAATGAAAATATATTCCTGCAATTATTTGGCGTTTATTTGAACAGCGCAGTGATTATTATGGTTACCGGGTTTTTCCGTCTTGTCGGCAGCGCAGATGTCGAACCCTCAGTGCGAGGCCCGAGAGCGGGTTAACCTTGGGCGAATTGAGGGGACGGTTGAGGACCTGCAGGCGATTTCAGCTACGCCGAATGGCACAAAACGCAGGCGAGAAAACAGTGCTGATGTTGCTGACAGATGCAGGTGAAAATGCAGGGGAAACACTGCCGAGAGAAAAGCAATGATTATAATCAATCCATTATTTTCAGTTATTTATTACTGCAATTTTCAGCCAGCGCCGCTGAATGTCACGCTGGCTATTTTTATGTTGGAATAAGGATCAATGCGCGGCAGTTTTTGACAGTAAATTAATCACCAGTACCCCGGCAATAATTAATCCCATGCCAAGTACAGCAGGCAGATCCAGCTTTTGTTGATAAACAAATACTGCCGCAATCGACACCAGAACAATGCCCATGCCCGACCAGATAGCATAAACAATCCCCAATGGCATGGTTTTCACCACCATTGACAGCCCCCAGAAAGCCACACCGTAACCAATCACGACCACCAGTGACGGCCATAGGCGGGTAAAGCCCTCAGAGGCTTTCAGCATGGTTGTCGCGATCACTTCTGCAACAATTGCCATGGCCAAATACATAAATCCACTCATCGTTTTTTCTTCTGTAAGTTTGCCGTTTTACCAGTATGACGTGCCGGAAATAAATTGTCGTTAAACAAGCATGACAATTCTCCATCACAGAACGGTCTCAATTCAAGAAATATCCGTTTACACCGATTTTTGTCGATTTATCGTCCGCCACACAAACGCGATAAAGAGCCAATATATCCCTCTGCTAGACTTTTGTTAATTACTGCAAGAGGTGACTCCTGCAGCTTTTTGAGCAATGAAAGGTAAAGTCGATGATTACTACAGATGGTAATAACGCAGTCGCTTCCGTCGCCTATCGCGCCAGCGAAGTGATTGCCATCTACCCAATCACCCCCAGTTCGACCATGGCAGAGCAAGCCGATGCCTGGTCCGGTGACGGCCGCCAGAATATCTGGGGAGACGTACCGCGAGTGGTGGAAATGCAGTCCGAAGGCGGCGCTATCGCCACGGTACACGGGGCGTTACAAACCGGTGCGCTGTCGACGTCGTTTACCTCATCGCAGGGCCTGCTGTTGATGATCCCGACGCTGTACAAATTGGCCGGCGAACTGACGCCCTTTGTACTGCACGTCGCCGCCAGGACGATTGCAACTCACGCGCTGTCAATTTTCGGTGACCATTCAGACGTCATGGCCGTACGCCAAACGGGGTGCGCCATGCTGTGCGCCAGCAATGTGCAGGAAGCGCAGGACTTTGCGTTAATTTCTCAAACCGCCACCCTCAACAGCCGCCTGCCATTTATTCATTTTTTTGATGGTTTCCGTACCTCGCATGAAATCAACAAGATCATACCGCTGAGCGACGACGTTCTGCGCCAAATGCTGCCACAGGATGCGATTGATGCACATCGCAGCCGCGCCCTGTCGCCAGACCACCCCGTGGTACGCGGCACCTCCGCCAATCCGGACACGTATTTCCAGTCGCGTGAAGCCACCAACCCTTGGTACAACGCCGCGTGTCAGCATGTGATTGATGCCATGGACACATTCGCCCAAATTACCGGGCGGAAATACCAACCTTTTGAATATTATGGCCACCCGCAGGCCGAACGCGTGGTGATCCTGATGGGTTCTGCTATCGGCACCTGCGAAGAAGCGATCGACGCCCTGCTGACCCGTGGTGAAAAAGTCGGCGTGTTGAAAGTCCGGTTGTTCCGGCCATTTTCCGCGCAGCATCTGCTCAGCGTTCTGCCGGAGAGCGCAAAAAAAATCGCCGTACTGGATCGCACCAAAGAGCCGGGGGCATTAGCGGAGCCGCTCTATCTGGACGTGATGACCGCGCTGGCCGAAGCCTTCAGCCGTGGTGAACGTGCCAGTATGCCAATGGTCATTGGCGGTCGTTACGGGTTGTCCTCAAAGGAGTTCGGGCCAGACTGTGCATTGGCGGTATTTAACGAACTGGCATTGGAAAAACCGCGTCCGCGCTTTACCGTCGGCATTTTCGATGATGTCACCGGCCTTTCTCTGCCACTCAGTGAAGACCCCCTACCGCAGCGTGCTTCGTTGGAGGCACTGTTCTACGGCTTGGGCAGCGACGGCTCCGTATCCGCCACCAAGAACAACATAAAAATCATCGGCAACAGCACACCGATGTACGCGCAGGGCTATTTCGTTTACGACTCTAAAAAGGCCGGCGGCCTGACAGTGTCACACCTGCGCGTCAGCGAGCACCCGATCAACTCGGCCTATCTGGTCAGCCGCGCCGACTTTGTAGGCTGCCACCAGTTGCAATTTATCGATACCTACCAGATGGCGGAACGCTTGAAACCAGGGGGTATCTTCCTGCTCAATACTCCATACGGTGCCGAAGAGGCCTGGTCACGTCTGCCGCAGGAAGTGCAGGCGGTGCTGCTGCAACGTCAGGCGCGTTTTTACATTATCAACGCAGCAAAATTGGCGCGTGAATGCCGGCTCGGTGCGCGTATCAATACCGTGATGCAGATGGCGTTCTTCCACCTGACCCAGATCCTGCCAAGCGACGTCGCGCTGCAGCAATTGCAGGACGCCATCGCCCGCAGCTACAGCAGCAAAGGTCAGGACATTGTTGAACGTAACTGGCAGGCGCTAGCCGCCACGCTCGACGCACTGGTTGAAATCCCGCTGCAGCCGGTTAACGACAATAGCCCAATGCGCCCTCCCGTGGTCTCCGACGCGGCACCCGACTTTGTCAAAACCGTGACTGCCGCGATGTTGGCCGGACTGGGTGATGCACTGCCGGTGTCGGCCTTCCCGCCTGACGGTACCTGGCCGGTTGGCACCACCCAGTGGGAAAAACGCAATATCGCCGAAGATATCCCCATTTGGCAGCCGGATCTGTGCACCCAATGCAACCACTGCGTGGCCGCCTGCCCGCACTCCGCGATTCGCGCTAAAGTGGTACAACCGGAAGCGATGGAACATGCTCCTGCCTCACTGCAATCGCTAGATGTGAAGGCACGCGATATGCGTGGCCAGAAATACGTCCTGCAGGTAGCCCCGGAAGACTGCACCGGCTGTAATCTGTGCGTTGAGGTGTGCCCGGCGAAAGATCGCCAGAACCCGGACATCAAAGCGATCAACATGGCGCCGCGCCTGGAGCATTTGGCTGAGGAAAAAGCGCATTACGACTTCTTCCTGCAACTGCCGGAGATCGATCCTGCACAGCTCGAACGGATCGACATTCGCACGTCGCAGCTGATCTCACCGCTGTTCGAATATTCCGGTGCCTGTTCCGGCTGTGGCGAAACGCCGTACATTAAGCTCTTGACCCAACTTTATGGCGATCGACTACTGATTGCCAACGCCACCGGCTGCTCATCTATTTACGGTGGCAACTTGCCTACCACCCCTTACACCACCAATGCCGAAGGCCGCGGCCCTGCCTGGGCCAACTCGCTATTTGAGGATAATGCAGAGTTTGGTCTCGGTTTCCGATTGACGGTCGATCAGCATCGCAGCCGCGTGTTGCGTCTGTTGAACACCCTGGCACCGCAGTTGCCGGCACAGTTGGTTAATGCCCTGCAGATGGATGATATCGCTCCGGAACCTCGCCGCCAGCAGATTGCTGAACTGCGCAGTCTGCTGATGCAGATTGAAGGTAACGACGCACGCCAGCTGGCGACCGACGCCGATTATCTGGTGGACAAATCTATCTGGCTGATTGGCGGCGATGGCTGGGCTTACGACATCGGATTCGGTGGGTTGGATCACGTCCTCAGCCTGACCGAGAACGTCAACGTACTGGTGCTGGATACCCAATGCTATTCCAATACCGGCGGTCAGCAGTCGAAGGCCACCCCACTGGGCGCCGTCACCAAGTTCGGCGAGCACGGCAAGCGTAAGGCACGTAAGGACTTAGGCGTCAGCATGATGATGTACGGCCACGTGTATGTCGCGCAAATCTCGCTGGGTGCGCAGCTCAACCAGACGGTGAAAGCGATTCAGGAAGCCGAGGCCTATCCGGGCCCGTCCCTGATTATCGCCTACAGTCCTTGTGAAGAGCACGGTTACGATCTGGCACTCAGCCACGATCAAATGAAGCAGTTGACCGCCACTGGCTTCTGGCCGTTGTATCGCTTCGATCCGCGTCGTGCAGATGAAGGTAAAGCAGCACTGGCACTGGACTCACGGCCACCCAACAGCAACCTGACCGAAACCCTGCTCAAAGAGCAGCGCTTCCGCCGCCTGAACTCACAGCAGCCGGAAGTCGCCAGCGCGTTGTATCAGGCCGCCGAGAAAGAGCTGAAGGAAAAGTACGACTTCCTCAGTCTACTGGCCGGTAAAGGAGAAAAAACCTCCGCTGAGTAAATCATTGGGGCGCGACCGGTTCGCGCCCCGCTTCCAGCCAGCTTTGCCGCTGCGCCTCTTTCACCGCACCGCGTACGTAACTGCTTTTGCCCTGCCATTGCCTGACGTCAAATTGCGCTTTTTCAATCACCGTTTGATAGCGTTTGGTTTTCAGCATGCTGTCGGTTTGGATCAGCAGCGGAACAAGGCGAACCCCGACCCGATCCAGACTCGGATAAGGCCACGGGTGCGCCGCATCAACATAAGGCGCCATAAAATCCAGCGCAGCCAATAATGAGCTGCCCTGTTCTGTAGGGTAATGCCAGAGATCGATGCCCTGTCGCTGTGCCAAACCCGCCATCAGGACCAAGGCTTGCAGATTAAAGTAACTGTAGTGAAACGAACGAGTACGCAGCAGTTCCTGCGGTTGCGTCCCGTTGACGGCAAGCTGCACATCCAGCTTATGCTGCATCAAAACGGCCATATCACGCACCACGTCGTCACGCCCGAGCCAGGCAGCAATGCCCGCTACCTGCACGGTATACCAACTGCCATGATTATTCTTTGCGGCGCCCTCCTGTTTACCGGCTGGGCTGTGTAACAACCAGTCGAGGTAACGGGCAAACCATTGCCGCATCTGGCTTTCATCTTGCGCCGTCCACCCCGGAGTCTGTTGCAGCAATAACAGGCTGTCGACAATGCGAATGGCAAAATAGCGCCCATCGAGAATGCCATTACCGCGCCCGCTGTCGCGGCCCGGAATACCCTGAGCGTAGTTGAGGTTTGGGTTCATCCGCGTTGATGGATCGATGAACCAGGTACGGATCAGCCTAATCGCCCGATCGCTGTAACGTTGCTGGCCGGAGAAATACCCCGCCAATGCCAGTGTTTGTACCCGCTGGGTGAACTCTGCCAGCCGCACGCCATCACTCTGTTCATTTTTACTGGCCGGGTTCACCTGCCCATCGCGACGAACCCAAGGCAACCCATTGGGTTTACTCGCATCCGGCCACCAATAGGCCCCCAGGCTCAGGTAGTCATGCCTGTCTCCGCTCGGCGGGGTCAGGCCTTTATCAGTGACGCTGAGCAACGGCTTTCGCAGTGCGCTGTCAGCATCACGTATCAGGCGTTGATAGTTGGCATCCCCCTGAGTCTGTGCTTTTACCTGTGACAACTGCGGCTGCTGCAAGAAAATACAGCACTCAACGGCGTTAGCGGTAAAAGGCGTCAGGCAAAGCAAGAGGGCTGCACGCAGGCAGGTACGTATCATCAGGCAGGTACCCCATTATGATCATGAGTGACTGAGAGTATCCTGCCCGGTTTTGTGTGTCCCGACAGATAAAAAACGTTTCTGAGCGTAAAAACGCACGGACACTGGAGCTTGTGAGCCACCCCCTAAAACTTTTCCGAGAGGATCATCTTGCCCAACAAGGGGATAACTGACGATCGTCTCGCCCCTGACTTTCTTTATGGTTGTAATGGCTAAAAATCGATTATACTGTATATAAAAACAGTATAGAGAAATGCACCATGAAACACTTTTTACCCACACCAACCCCAGAGAAACAGCGCATTCCGCTTTACGCCGATAATGTCCCGGCTGGCTTTCCCAGTCCCGCGCAAGACTACATACACGCACGGATTGACCTCAACGAATACTGCATTAGCCACCCTTCGGCGACGTACTTTCTGATCGCTTCCGGAGAAAGCATGATCGAAGCCGGGATCACCGACGGATCCATGCTGGTGGTTGATCGAAGCATTGGCGCCTGCCACGGCGATATCGTGATCGCCAGCATCGCAGGCGAGTTCACCGTTAAGCGCCTGTGTCTGCATCCTGTCGCGCAGCTTGAGCCGATGAATCCGAAGTTCCGGCCAATACCGCTGCGGGATGACAACGACGAGCAGAATATCGTCGGCGTGGTCGTTTCAACCATCACGAGGCTGAAATAATGTACGCCCTGGCCGACGTGAACAGTTTTTATGCGAGTTGTGAAATACTGTGGCGCCCAGACCTCCGTGGGCGGCCCGTGGTTGTGCTGTCTAACAACGACGGCTGTGTGGTAGCGCAGAGTAAAGAGGCTAAAGCCCTGGGCCTGAAAACAGGCGCGCCCTACTTCAAAATAAAGCATGATTTTGAACGTGCAGGCGGTATCGCATTCAGCAGCAACTATGAGCTGTACGCCGATATGTCGATGCGAGTGATGGCCGTGCTCGAAGAAATGGCCCCCCGTGTTGAAATTTACTCCATTGACGAAAGCTTCCTTGATCTTGCCGGCGTACAAAATTGTGTCGATTTGACAACGTTCGGGCACCAGGTTCGCGACCGCGTTTTGCAATGTACCGGCCTCACCGTCGGTGTCGGTATTGCCCAAACCAAGACGCTGGCAAAATTGGCGAACTTCGCAGCGAAAAAATGGGAACAAACCCGTGGTGTGGTTGATCTTTCCAACCCGGAACAGCAACGAAAATTAATGGCGAAAGTGCCGGTGATGGAAGTCTGGGGTATCGGAAGACGCCTAACCAAAGAGCTGCAAAATATGGGGATCAAAACCGCACTGCAATTGGCGGATGCCAGCACCACAATGATCCGCAAGCATTTCAGCGTGGTAATTGAACGCACAGTGCGTGAACTGCGCGGTGAACCCTGCTTGTCGCTCGAGGAGTTTGCCCCAACCAAACAGCAGATTATTTGCAGCAGATCATTTGGTGAACGCGTCACCGAATATGGTGATATGCATCAGGCAATCTGTATGCATGCTTCCCGCGCGGCAGAAAAACTGCGTGCAGAGCACCAATATTGCCGGAATATCAACGCATGGGTTAAAACCAGCCCCTTCTCGGCCAACGAAAAGTATTATGGCAACACCGCGAGCATCATGCTCAGTACGCCAACGCAAGATACGCGCGACATCATCGCAGCAGCGATTCGGTGCCTTGATAAGATTTGGCAGCCCGGCCACCGCTATCTAAAAGCCGGCGTTATGCTGCAAGACTTTTACTCGCAAGGCGTAGCTCAGTTAGACCTGTTCGATGAATATCAGCCACGCCCCAACAGCGAACGTTTGATGGCCGCCCTGGACAAAATCAATCAGTCCGGGCATTCAGGGGTGTGGTTTGCCGGACAAGGAAACCAGCAAACATGGTCGATGAAGCGTGAGTTTCTCTCTCCGGCTTACACCACACGGGTGGAAGATTTACCGCGTGCTCGCGTGTACTGAAAATCGGCAATCAGCCTTTGCGGCCAAGAGCGTATGGATGAAATACCCAATCAGCCCATAGAATGCTAAACTCGCTGCCTAAAACGTCATGCCCATAGTGCCCCCAATTGAGAACGAGCACGATTTAATGTCAGATAATCAAACAATTAGTCAAAAAGAGCAGTACAATCTCAACAAGTTGCAAAAGCGTCTGCGTCGTAACGTGGGCCAAGCGATCGCCGATTTCAACATGATTGAAGAAGGTGACCGTATCATGGTCTGCCTGTCCGGTGGCAAAGACAGCTACACCATGCTGGAGATCCTGCGTAATCTGCAGCAGAGCGCACCGGTCAACTTCTCACTGATTGCGGTAAACCTCGACCAAAAACAGCCTGGTTTCCCCGAGCATATTCTGCCAGCCTATTTGGAAAGCCTAGGTGTGGAATACAAGATCGTTGAGGAAAATACCTACAGCATCGTCAAAGACAAAATTCCCGAAGGCAAAACCACCTGTTCGCTGTGTTCACGCCTGCGCCGCGGGATCCTTTACCGCACCGCCACCGAACTGGGCGCGACCAAAATTGCCCTTGGCCACCACCGTGACGACATTCTGCAAACGTTGTTCCTCAACATGTTCTATGGCGGTAAGCTGAAAGGCATGCCACCGAAACTGATGAGCGACGATGGCAAGCACGTGGTCATTCGCCCGCTGGCTTATTGCCGTGAAAAAGACATTGAGCGTTTCTCGATCGCCAAGGCATTCCCGATTATTCCATGTAACCTGTGTGGTTCGCAGCCTAACCTGCAACGCCAGGTCATTGGCGATATGTTGCGTGACTGGGATAAACGTTACCCGGGCCGTCTGGAAACCATGTTCAGCGCAACGCAGAACGTCGTGACCTCGCACCTGAGTGACTTTAACCTGTTTGATTTTAAAGGCATTCATCACGGTAGTGAGGTTGTTGACGGCGGGGATTTGGCCTTTGACCGCGAAGACCTCCCCATGCAACCGATCGGCTGGCAACCGGAAGATGCGGATGACGCCACCCCGGTGCGTTTAGACGTTCTCGAAATTAAGTAAGTCGATATACCGCCCGCACGCTGCGGGCGGTTCCTTTCCTTCCCCGTTTTTGATCCCGCTCGCAATTTCAGCAGAATTCGTCGGACAGTGCGGTTTTTATCCTATACTGTGTTTTTATACAGCAACCAGGAGATTACCGATGAACATCACCCCCTGCTTATCCCACGTTTCTCTCGGCAGCAATAATTTTGAAGCCGCAGCTGATTTTTACGATCGCACGCTTGCCGCATTAGGCTGCCGACGGGTGTTAGAACATCCTGGTGCTATTGGCTATGGGCGTGATTATCCGGAGTTCTGGTTGCAGATCCCGATCGACGGTAAACCGGCGACAACCGGTAACGGTCTGCATGTGGGATTTTTCGCCACCAGCAAACAACAGGTTGATGATTTCTACCGCCAGGCGCTGCAGGCCGGCGCAAAAGATGAAGGTGCTCCCGGCTCACGACCGCATTATGGTGAGGCCTACTATGGCTGCTTTGTGCGCGATCTGGACGGGCACAAGATCGAGGCCAGTTTTTGGGATGAGAGTGCCGCCTGACGGGGAAAATGACAGACAAAAAAATGCCGGTGATTAAACCGGCATCGTATGAATCAATGTGCTATGCAGTAATTCTAAATATAAGAAAGTAAGACAATTATGGAGCACAACGCCCATCGCTTGACGTTGCATTCACCTGCGGGAGAGATCATGCCCCATTTCCCCCCCGGAAAAGTTGATATCGCTCAATGTTAACCGGGTTTTCAGGGCTTTTTGGTTACAGCCAACGGCGCCGCTTCAGCCACCAGCCCACGCCTAGCACCAGAGCGAGCAGCATCAGGCAAAACGACCCAAAACCAAAGGGCGCTGTATTGCCAGGGATGCCACCAAGGTTGACACCAAACAGCCCGGTCAAAAAGGTGGTCGGTAAAAACACCATCGCCAACAAAGACATTGTGTAGGTACGGCGATTCATCGCATCGGCCATTACGGTGGTGATTTCGTCGGACAGGATCGCGGTACGTGCAATGCTGCCGTCCAGGTCATCCAGCCCTCGCCCCAACCGGTCGGCGATATCCTGCATACGGCGACGATCATCATCGTTCATCCAGGGCAGGCGATCGCTTGCCAAACGGGAAAATACGTCACGCTGCGGCGCCATGTAGCGACGCAGTACAATCAATTGTTTGCGGATCAACGCCAACTGCCCGCGTTCAGGGATTTGTTGCTCTAACAGCGCATCTTCCAGATCGATGATCTTATCGTGCAAGTCTTCGATAAATTCACTGGCATGGTCTGTCAGCGCATCGGATATTTCCACCAGCCAATTACCACTGTTGGTCGGCCCGCTGCCATTTTGCAGATCGTTCACCACCTGATCAATGGAGTACACCTTACGGTGACGGGTAGACACGATCAGTTTGTCGGTCATATAAACACGGATCGTCACTAACTGATCCGGCCGCGAGTTAGTGTTGAAATTGATACTGCGCAGCGTGATCATGGTGCCATCGCCAACCCGACTGACGCGCGGTCGCGAACTTTCTCCAGATAACGCCTCCCTTACCGCATCCGGCAACAGCGGCGTGGTGGTCAGCCACTCGGCGCTAGCTGAATGAGCATAATCGAGATGCAGCCAGCAAGGTTCGTCGCAGGTGACTTTATCTTCGTAATCAATCGGTGTTACGCCACCCTTGCCGTCAAGCTGGTAAGCATACACTGCGTCAGGAACCTGTAACTCGCGCCCCTCAATGACTTCCATTCCTCATCCCCTCTGCTTTTCAGTTATCCGAGAGTCTAGCGTTATTGGTATGCAGATCAAAGACCAAGCTGTAAGGGTTGGTTTCTCCCACGCTCCGACCCGAACTCACTATACTTGTGCATACCAAGGAGTGACTGAATACCCGGTGGGAGAGAATCATGTTTGACAGTAGTGCAACGGCAGAATGATGATAATGAAAACAATAACGCGGCTCTGCCGTCTGGTGAGCCTGTCTGGGCTCTTGTACGCTTTCTGCCTGCACGCCAGCCCAGCACTGAACCACTATGCTGAAACTTACCCGCTACAACTGGCGGGGTCAGGCCAACTGCCGTACTTTGTGGCTAAACCGCAGGCTAACTCCCCACGCTCTGCTTTGGTCGTCATTCATGGCCACCCGCGAGATGCCGGTAAAACACTGCAGGCCGCCATTAAGGCCGCCCAACTGTCTGCCAGAACGGGGGACACGCTGCTGGTCGCCCCACTGTTCCCCGTCAGTGGCAGCCAGGCCACGCACTGCCATTCACCGGGAGTCCCAGCCGCTCAGGCAGGCGACGCGCTGTGGAGTTGCAGTTCCTGGATCGAGGGAGGCCTCGACACTCTGGGGCAAACCAGCTCATTTACCGCACTGGATCGTCTGGTTGCCGAACTGAAAATAAAATGGCCGCAAATACAGTCGATCACCGTTGCTGGTTTTTCCGCCGGTGCGCAATTTGTGCAACACTATGCTGGATTTGCCAAACCGCCTGCCGGCGTGGCGCTGCGTTATGTCATCGCTGACCCAGGCAGCTGGCTCTATTTTGATCGCCAACGGCCACAACCGATAGAGAACACACACCCTGCCGACTGGCGCAACTGTAACCAAAAAGGACGCTGTCGCTTTGATTGGGTTGTGAGCAATACGGACGCTTGCCCGAACATCAATCGTTGGAAATACGGCATTGATTCTATGCCCCCTTTTCTCGGACAAAGCCCAGAGTCTGTACGTCAACGCTATGCAATGGCAGATATCACCTACATTGAAGGCGAGAAAGATACCGGTAATGCACCAGGCACGTTCTACAAGATACTCGATAAATCCTGCGCGGCGCAGGCTCAAGGCCCTTATCGGCTGCAACGCGGTATCGCCTATGCCGCTTACGATCGGCAATTTATCGCCCCGCACGCCAAGCATGACTTACTGATTGTGCCCGGCTGTGCGCATGACGTGGCCTGCGTATTTCCGTCTTCTCTTGGCCGCAAGGCATTATTTAAGCAAGACGCAGACTAATAATCACCGAAATGAAATAAAATCATTTCCAATCTTGGCGAATAGAGTGAATAAAGCGCTAGCGATGATGCCATTATTATGACTTAACATATTCACAGCAATTTTAATTCAAAATAACAATAAAAAATCAACATAAAGCTGTTCCAGCTCAAATTTCAGAGGCATATACTTCCCTAACTACGAGGAGGTAGTTATGTTACGTGACCATTTAAAATTAGATGACAGCGATACGCTGGAAAAAATCCGCAGTGTCAGTTTTCAAAATCAGGGCCAAGAAGAAATCAGTGAATTTATCGTCAAGAACGCCCAGGGCGCACACGTTGGCAACGTCTCAGTCCATGACCATTTGAGTACCCGCCGTTCCTATCCAACCAGTTATCGCATTACCCAAACAGATATGACAGGTCGCGTACTGGTCGATGCCATGCGGGACAGCTTATAAGCGATAAATAACGCTACGCGTCGTACCAGGATTAATTGTCCAAATAAAAATAAGCCCATTTTGCTTGAGCCTGAATGATTGCCATGGATGAAATAAACGCCAGAGGCTTATTTTATTCTTCGGCAAGTAAACGTAATCCGGCCCCGATTAACGGGGCCGGATTAACTGTCATTAATGTTGGGTAATATACATCGTTTGGCTGTAGGCCACGTCTTCCGGATTGGTGATCGGATAGCCCTTCACCCAAGGCTTGATTAATCGACCATTGGTGTACTGGTAAATTGGCGCAATCGGTGCCTGTTCGGCGATGATCTGTTCCAGCTTGTTGTAGTCTGTGGTCAGGGACGCGGGATTGGTTTCACGGCTGGCCTGTGCCAACAGTTTGTCATAATTCGCACTTTTGAATTTGGCGATATTGCCGCTGTGGGTAGAGCTCAACAACGACAGGAAAGTCGATGCCTCGTTGTAATCTCCCACCCAAGAAGCGCGCACCACGTCGAAATTGCCGGTATTACGGCTATCAATGTAGGTTTTCCATTCCTGGTTTTGCAGCTTGACGTCGATACCCAGCGTTTTCTTCCACATTGAGGCCACGGCAATCGCTATTTTCTGATGACTTTCCGAGGTGTTATACAACAGTGTCAGCTTCAATGGATTATTCGGGCCATAACCTGCGGCCTGCATCAATGCCTTGGCTTGCGCATCCAGCTCCGCCTGCGGTTGTTGTTGTAACAAGCTCACTTCAGGTTTAAACCCGGCGGTGACGTCCGGCGTGAAGTGGTAAGCCGGTTTCTCACCGGTACCCAGCACCTTCTCGGCGATAATCTTGCGGTCGATAGCGTAAGACAAGGCTTTACGCACCCGTACATCGTTGGTGGGTGCACGTTGGGTGTTAAACGCATAATAGTAGGTACCAAGCTGATCCGGCGTGTAGACCTGCCCCGGAATATCTTTCAGCAACTTTTGATACATATTCTTCGGGAAGGACTCCGTGATATCGATATCGCCGGCCAGATAACGTTTGGTGGCGTTGGATTCCTGGTTGATCGGTACAAAGGTCACTTTCGTCAATACCGTATGCGCGTGATCCCAATAGTGTTCATTTGGCGTCAATACCAGCTTCTCGTTGACCACCCGCTCTTGCAGTTTGAACGCACCGTTACCGACCAGATTGCCGACTTTCGTCCAATCGTTGCCAAATTTCTCCACGACGGTCTTGTTCACCGGGAACAGACTGAAGTTGGCAGTCAGGCTGACAAAATAAGGCACCGGCTTGTTCAACTGCACTTTGAAGGTGTAGTCATCCAGCGCCGTGACGCCCAGTTTGTCGGCAGGTAATTTACCGGCAATGATCTCATCCGCATTCTGGATACCCGCCAGTTGAGCAAACCAGGCAAAAGGGGACAAGTTTTTGGGCTCAACCAGCCGTTGCCAGCTATAAACAAAATCCTTTGCCGTGACAGGGTCACCATTGGACCAGCGAGCATCTTTGCGCAACGTGAAGATATAGGTTTGGTTATCTGCAGTTTGCCAACGCGTGGCAACACCAGGGATCACCTTTCCGTTGGCATCCTGATTCACCAATCCTTCAAACAAATCGCGCGCTAGCTGCGCTTCCGGCAACCCCACCGCTTTGATGGGATCCAGTGAGGCCGGCTCATCTTTAATATGACGAACAATTTCCTGTTTTTCCGCCAGAATGGTGCCTGGGGGAACCTGTGCGGCCAGCGCGCTGTTCAATCCTGCGCCGATCGCCACTGCACACAATGCCAAACGAAAACCCTGTTGAATTTTTTTTCTCGTCATTCTGATTCATCCCCAGTTAACCATCTGAATTTTTTATCTTATAGCACAAGAGTAGACTCACCTAGAGTTCGAGACGGACAAGATGCAAAAACTGGGGGCCAGACAATAAAAAATGCCCGCACGACAATGTCGATACGGGCATTTTTACTTCAGACGTTTTTACTCGTAAAGGTGAATGCTATTGATGCGGTAGCTGAACTCTTCACCCTCTTCTTCATCAAAAATGGTGAAGAAACCTTTTTCAGCCAGTGGTTTGGCAGAAATATCGGTTTTCTGCATCTGGCGCGATTCGGCATCATCATAGCCATAATCGAGATAGAAGCTGTTTTTCTGGTAGTCGACGTGCAGGGTAAACGGATAGTTTGACTCATCTCCACGCCCGTCGTCGTTCTTCACCACGCCAAACCATTCCCCCTGACGGATCTGGTTTTCCTCGTCCACGCCACACAGCAACGTAATGGTATCCTTATCATTTTCGCTATAGCTGGCGACTATTCTGGCTACTGGCATGTTAAATCCCCTTGCTGGTTATTGGCTTAGCTTCTGCCGATAGTATATACCCGTAATACTTGAAGCTGCATCTTTGTTGGCTGCCCTTACTCACCCGAATCACTGACTTGAGTAAGCTCATCGAGATTTATGCGGTTGCCGCCTCGATGCAACTCCAATTATTTGGGGTATAACAACAGCAACCTGCCTGGTGCGGTTTAATTAGCATTTTCGCTGCAGCCGGTTCACACATTGCGCAAAGGGTGCACAAATGCTCTGGGAAAGAGAAGCAAAACCGTAATACACTGAATAAAATGATAATCACTCTCGACCTTTAAATCAGGGACTACAGCATGATCCAGCATCGACCGCGCAGTGAACGTGGCCAATTGGCCGTTGCAGGAGAGAATTACGGCAGTTCGCTGTTGGGCGCGCCGCTCCTCTATTTCCCAGCGGCCATCAGTGGCCCAGAAACCGGGCTGATCATCGCTGGCACCCACGGTGATGAGGGTGCCGCGATCGTTACCTTGTCCTGTGCACTGCGCAGCATCGCGCCAAACCAATTACGTCATCATGTTGTGCTGGCGGTCAATCCCGATGGCTGTCAGCTTGGGCTACGTGCCAATGCCAACGGCGTTGATCTCAACCGTAATTTTCCTGCGGCCAACTGGCGTTCAGGCGACACGGTTTATCGCTGGAACAGCGCAGCAGAGGCCCGGGATGTCAAGCTCTCGACCGGCGGTCGCCCTGGGTCCGAACCTGAAACTCAGGCACTGTGTCATCTGATCCATCGGCTGAAACCACACTGGGTCGTGTCGTTCCACGAGCCCTTGGCCTGTATTGAAGACCCAGCCAGCTCTCGGCTAGGCGTTTGGCTTTCACATAAGTTTGCCTTGCCGCTGGTAACCAGCGTTGGCTATGAGACGCCAGGGTCATTCGGCAGCTGGTGCGCCGATTTGTCGCTGCCCTGCATTACCGCAGAATTCCCACCGATATCAGCCGATGCCGCCAGCGAAAGTTACCTTGATGCCATGGTAGAGTTGCTGACTTACCCGGACTAAACCGGTTATGGGGCGAGGTTAATCGCCCCACATTCAAAATCCAGCCCTGGCTCAACGTCCTTCGCCAACCAGGTCGGCCCATCCAGATCGACAAAACGCGCCCCCGGCGCCAGCGGCAACGCGGCATTGATCGCCCGCGAGGTGCACAGCATACACCCCAGCATAATGGCAAATCCGTCTTCCCGTGCCTTCTCAGCCAGCGCAAGCCCTTCCGTCAAACCACCGGTTTTGTCCAGCTTGATATTGATCATTTGATAACGGCCAACCAATTTGGCGAGATCACTGCGGGTATGGCAACTCTCATCAGCACAGATCGGTAACGGATGGATAAAGTTTTCTAGTGCGCCGTCATCCGTCGCCGGTAGCGGTTGTTCCAGCATCGCCACGCCCAAATCCGCGAGCAGTTGGCAACGGGCCGCCAGGCCTTCGACCTGCCACGACTCATTGGCGTCGACGATCAACGTCACATCCGGCACTGCCGAACGGATCGCCACCAGCCGTTCGCTGATCAAATGGTTGTCCAGTTTGATCTTCAGCAATCGCGCGCCCTGCTGCTCAAGCTCCCGTGCGGCGAAAGCCATCGCTTCCGGCGAACCGATACTGACGGTTTGCGCCATCAAAATACGTTCTGGTTCTACAACGCCACTGCGCTGCCAAAGATTCTGACCATTCAATCGGCATTCCAAATCCCACAATGCAGAATCAACAGCATTACGCGCAGCACCTGCTGGCATGAGGGCTTGCAGTTGCTCACGCGTCACGCCTTGCTCGACGGCCGGCGCCACGTCAGCAAGCTGCGCCATCACCGAAGTTTCACTTTCACCATAGCGGGGATATGGCGTACATTCACCGATGCCACGCACGCCCTGCTGTTCAATTTCGACCACCACCACGTTGGCTTCAGTACGGCTGCCGCGGGCAATAACAAAGGCAGTATGCAACGGCCAGGCTTCTGGGTAAAAACGCATGCTTCTCATAGCGGCTCCTGGGCGGAAATAGCGCATAAAGTCGGACAGATGCGCGGGCGGTTTTTTCAACACACTCTAATATATACAACTATTTAGCAAACTTTATATATCCAACCCACAATTGTTGACATAAACTGAGGCCAGGGTGTGAACCTAATGTTAAACACGGGCCGAAAGGCACGTCTATTAGGCTCATGCCCTTTGTACGTACCCAAAATAAAGGAATCAAGCTAATGACTCAGACAGTACATTTTCAAGGTAACCCGGTAAGCGTTGCAGGACACCTGCCACAGTCAGGCGAACAAGCCAAAGCCTTCTCACTGGTTGCCAAAGACCTGTCAGACGTAGCGCTGAGCAGCTTCGCAGGGCAACGTAAAGTCCTGAACATTTTCCCAAGTATTGATACTGGCGTTTGCGCGGCGTCAGTACGTAAATTCAATCAACTGGCCAGCGGTCTGGATAATACCGTTGTGCTGTGCATTTCCTCCGATCTGCCATTTGCACAGTCACGTTTCTGTGGCGCAGAAGGCCTGAGCAACGTCGTCACTCTGTCTACCCTGCGTGGCGCAGAGTTCAAACAGGCTTACGGTGTTGAAATCGCTGAGGGTCCGTTGGCGGGTCTGACTGCCCGTGCCGTTGTGGTGTTGGATGGTCAGGACAACGTGCTGTACAGCGAACTGGTGAATGAAATCACCAACGAGCCAGACTACGATGCAGCGCTGGCTGCGCTGAACTAATAAAAAAGACCGGTAATTCACCGGCCTTTTTACCTTGAAACGGGCGCTTATTGCGCCCGTTTTTTTATTCTTCGCTTTCCTCTGCCGGCTTACGGCTACTTAAGCCATACTCCCGCAGTTTATTGGCGATCGCGGTATGCGAAACCCCCAAACGCTTTGCCAGTTTTCGCGTACTGGGGTAAGTACGGTACAACCGCGTCAGCACTGAGCGTTCAAAACGTTTGCTGATGTCGTCAAGCGAACCGTCCAACACTTCATCACCCAGTGACATCTCAACTTCAAACTCCGGCAATACAATATCTTGTGGGCGTAATTCGAAGCCTTCGGTTTGTGTCAACGCACGGTAGATTGCGTTTTTTAACTGCCGCACGTTGCCCGGCCAGCCATATTTACTGAGGAAACTGCCCAGATCGTTCGCCAGCTTTGGTCGCGCTACACCCTGCTCATCGGCAAAGCGCGCCACAAACAGCTCGGTCAGCGGCATAATGTCTTGCGGGCGTTCACGTAACGGCGGAATGGTAATGGTCAGTACGTTAAGACGGTAATAGAGATCCTCGCGGAACTCACCGCGCTGCACCAGCTCAATCAGGTTTTTCTGCGTCGCGCAGATCACGCGCACATCCACATGCACTTCGTGTTCTTCACCGACCCGGCGGAAAGTGCCATCGTTAATAAAGCGCAGAAGTTTTGTCTGCATGCGCGGGGACATTTCACCGATTTCATCCAGCAGCACCGAACCACCGTGCGCCTGCTCGAAGAAGCCCTTCTTGCCTTCAAGCGCATTGGGATACGCACCCGCGGCATGGCCGAACAGTTCACTTTCCGCGACATCATCCGGCAATGCGGCACAGTTCAATGCCAGGAACGGTTGCTTGCCCCGCGGGCTACGCAGGTGACAAGCACGGGCCAGAATATCTTTGCCAGTACCGGTGTCCCCCACAATCAGCAGTGGTGCATCCAGCATCGCTAATTTGCGGGCCTGGTCCAACACGTGACGCATTTTCGGGCTGGCGGCGACGATATGATCAAACTCGGTATCATCATTCACCGACAAATTCTGTAGCTGACGCCCCATACGTGCCGTAGATTTCAACATCACTACCGCGCCTACGGCGGCACTCTGCTGGTTTTCGTCTTCCAGATAGATTGGCGTGATATCCATCAGGAAATCCTGGCTGCGGATCACGACACGTTCAGATTGCGGCGTCGTCTGTTCGCTCTCCAACCAGCGGTTGAAGTTATAACCCCCAATCAATGCAGTCGCGGTCTGATTACGGATCTTGTCTTCGCTGAAACCGAACAATGCCTGCGCTGCCGGGTTGGCCAGTTCAACCTTGCCTTTCATATCAATTGAAAATACCGGCTCCGGCATTGACTCCAACAGCGCACGCAGCGCACGGTGTTCACGCTCAGACGGCATGAAATTCACAGTACGGACATCTGTCACGCCGGCAATACGGCGGATCTCCGCCATCAGCGCACGGAAGGTGTCAAAGTCCAATTGGGAAAAGTTGAGGTAAATGCGGCCAATGGGATCGATTTCGATGCCACGTAAATCGATGCTGCGCAATACCAAAAGATCGAGCAACTCTCGAGTCAGACCGAGACGGTCTTCGCAAAAAACTTCCAAACGCATCAGTATTGGCCTTATCTCAGCAGGTGCGGGGATGACTGGCGATGATGATACTCTCTCACCTCAAGCGGTAGAAGCAATCTGTCAGCAAAAGTTGACAGAACTCTGATTTATCGCTGTTGTTGATGATTTTAAACGCAAGTGAATAACACCATCGGCGTCATTTTAGCTTATCTGTAGAGTGTTATCACAACCATCAATAAATTAGCAGATAAATATAATGCATTTGCAGGGGGATCGTCTTTCGTCAAGTGAGGGTTACGTCTTGGCGTTATCGAGGGCTGATCGAGGGCGAAATAAACAACGGCGCCAAAAGAGGCGCCGCCGATCGGTTATTTGGCTTTGTTGTCGCTTTTTTTCAGCGTGTCTTTCAATTGCCCCACCAATTGGCTGCGGAAATCACCCAGCTTTGGTTTTTCCCCTTCAAGCCAGGGCAACGGGCGGCATAGTTCCATCGCCTTGATACCCAGTCTGGCAGTCAGTAAGCCGGCCCCGATCCCCTGCGCCGCACGGGCAGAGAGTCTGGCCGCTAAATCTTGCGACATCCAATCCATACCCACTTCGCGCACCAATTCTGACGCGCCGGCAAAGGCAATATTCAACAACACCAACCGGAACAACCGCAGACGACTAAAGTAACCCAGTTCGATGCCATACAACGCCGCAATGCGGTTGATAAGACGAATATTACGCCACGCGATAAACGCCATATCCACCACCGCCAGCGGACTGACAGCGATCATTAACGTAGACTCGGCTGCCGAGCGGCTAATTTCACGCCGCGCCTGGTTATCCAGTACCGGTTGTACCAACTTGGCATAGAGCGCGACAACTTCACGATCGTTTTGAGTTTCATGTAGCGATGCCTGCCAACGTTGCAATGCGGGGTGCCCTTGATCAAGGCCTGCCTGGCGCGCCAGTTTTTCACAAAACTCACGGCCTTTACCCAGCCCGTGGCTATGCAGCAGCTCACGCGCGACATCGCGTTCTTCTGCACGCTGGCGCAACCGATATAACCGGCGCCACTCGGTCACGACCGAGCCCACACCGGCAAAGACGATCAAACCGCCTGCCACGCCGCCGCCCAGGGCGATCCAATCCTGCTGTACCCAGGCGGTATGCACCCACTGTACGCCCTGTGCCACCACGCTAATGCCAAACAGCCCCAGCCCAGCGGTGACCATTTTGCGCCACAGACTGCGTTTGGGTTTCAGCGCCGCGTTAATAATGCCTTCGGCGCGCCCTTCTTCCTCTTCTTGTTCTAACTCCGGTGCCGCAGGGAAAAAGTGCTCAGCCTGCTGTTCGTCAAACGCCACATTGGCGCGCAACACAGGCTCTTGCGGCGCTTGTAGCGGTTCTTCAAAATCGATACGCGGTTTTATCGGCTCGCTCATCGCAATTTATCTCCCAGTAAAAACTCCATTACCGCGTCCAGACGAATATGCGGTAATGGACTGTCCACACTCATGGCGCGTGGACGAAACTCATCGAAATGGAAGCCCTGATTCTGCCAAAATGCCGGCCCCGGCAAACGCGCGGGGACTTCGCCGGGGAATACCGTCAGCGGTGCGCCGTCGTTCAGGCGGTTGCCCTTTAACGCCGGGATCCGCTGCCCCTGATGGTCAACAATGCCACTTTCAGTGGCCTGCACCGAAGCCAGCCCGACGCAATCCATGCTGATCCCCTCAAACGCGGCATTCTGCCATGCCTCCTGCACTAACTGTTGCAACAGCGACACCAAATTGGCGTGTTGGTCGGCAGTGATGTGATCGGCCTTGGTGGCAGCGAACATCAGTTTATCGATGGTGGGTGAAAATAACCGGCGAAACAGCGTACGCTTACCGTAGTGGAAGCTCTGCATCAATTGGGTCAGCGCCAGCCGCATATCGTTAAACGCCTGTGGACCGCTGTTGAGTGGTTGCAGGCAATCCACCAGCACGATCTGACGATCGAACCGGACAAAATGTTCTTTATAAAAGTTTTTGACGATCGTCTGGCAGTAATAATTGAAACGCGCTCGCAGCATGCCGATGTTGCTGTGTTTATCTGCCTGTGCCAGTTTCGACTCACCGAGACTGTCCACATTTGGCCATGGGAAGAACTGCAATGCGGGTGCGCCTGCCAGATCGCCCGGCAGTACAAAACGGCCCGGCTGAATAAAATGCAGCCCTTCGCTTTTACAGCGCAATAGGTAGTCGGTATAGGCTTGGGCGATCGCCGCAAGCTTGTTTTCATCAGCCGGGGCGAGCGGATCACAACTTTTGCACAGTTCCAGCCAAGGTTTGGCCCACTCGGCACGATCGCCCTGCAGTAAGCCCGCCATTTGACGCGACCAGGCCAGGTAATCCTGTTCCAGCATCGGCAAATCCAACAACCACTCCCCTGGATAATCAACAATCTCCAGATACAGCGTTGAGGTGTCTTTGAAATGGCGGAGCAGTGAATCATTGGAGCGGTAACGTAGCGCCAGACGAATTTCGCTGACGCCACGGGTCGGGGTTGGCCAACTTGGCGGTGTGCCATAAAGCTGTGCCAGCCCTTCATCATACGTAAAACGCTGAATGCCAAGATCGCGCTGCGGGATACGCTTTACACCCAGCAGCCGCTCTTCACGCACGGGTGAGAACAGCGGCATGCGCGCACCGCTGTGAACGTGCAGCAATTGATTGACGAAGGCAGTGATAAAAGCCGTTTTGCCGCTACGGCTAAGGCCGGTTACCGCCAGACGCAGGTGGCGATCCATTCCGCGGTTGACCAGCGACGTTAACTCATTTTGCAGTCGTTTCATTGTTCTCCTTGGCATAACGCCCAAATACTTTGTTCAGGCCTTTGCGGAACAAGGGTTCCAGAACCAGCGCCAGTACAAAGCGAATCGGTTTGCGACCGACGGTCCGCAACAGCCAGCCGGCCGCGCCTGCAGGACCGTAATTCAGTAACGCTATGATGATGACTTTAGACAATGTCTTCAACATTGCACCGGCTCCTTGTTTAAATCCACCGGATTTAACGGTGTTTACGGCATGGATTTTGTTCACTATCAATGCCCTCCGGCACAGTTGGGTTCAAAAGGATGTCACGGGTGCAATGCCTGACCTGCGCCAAGCGCAGGCCTTCGCACGCTATAACTTGCGGAAACGACTCTGCACGCCAAAGGTATCCGACGTCACATAACGCTCAACCTGCCGCAATTGCTGTTCGCCACTGCCCAATTCATATTCAAGCTGGTCAAGCAACTGCCGCGGTGATTTTTGCTGTTCGCCTTCGAAGCGGCTGGCCGGTGCTTCGTCCAACACAAACACCAACGCGAAATACGCGATCAAGGTGAAGAAAAACAGCCCGAAGAACATCGATAACACCACAATCACGCGGATCAACCGCACCGGCACGTCAAAGTAATGGGCTAAACCGGCGCAGACCCCCTTCAGCATCCCTTCCTCAGGAACGCGATAAAGCTTTTTGCTGCCCAGAGTCGTGTTCATCAAGACTGTCTCCAGTTCGGGTGTTCTGCATCGAGGATCTCTTCCAACGCCTGGATGCGTTCACGCATGCGCTTGGCATCTTCGGCCAACTGCGCCAACCGCTGCATTTCCTGATGGCTTAGCTGGATGCCGTTTTGTTGCCGATTGCTGTAATGCAGCCAAAGCCAAATCGGTGCGACAAACAACACAAAGATTGTCAACGGAATGGCAAGTAATAGAGCACTCATTTCTTTTCCTTCTCAATGCGTCTTGGGTTGGCGGCCACACCACCGTGGCCGCTGCCGCCTTACTCAGAGCGGTTCATTTTAGCTTTCAGCGCCGCCAGTTGCTCACTGATCGCGTCGTCAGCTTTTAATTCGGCAAATTCTTGATCCAGAGACTTCTTTTTGCCGATGATGACGCTTTCTGCCTCGGCTTCCATATGGTCAATGCGGCGTTCGAACTGTTCGAAACGCGCCATTGCCTCATCCAACTTGCCGCTGTCGAGCTGACGGCGTACGTCGCGGGAAGACGACGCGGCCTGATGGCGTAATGTCAGGGCCTGCTGACGAGCACGAGTTTCGGTTAGCTTGTTTTCCAGCTCGCCGATTTCGCTTTTCATACGGGCCAGCGTTTCTTCTACGGTAGAGACTTCATGAGTCAACGTAGCGATCAGGTCAGCCACTTTTTGTTTTTCGATCAGGGCCGCACGCGCCAGATCTTCTTTATCTTTACGCAGTGCCAGTTCAGCTTTGTCCTGCCAGTCGCTAAGCTGGTTTTCACCCTGCTCAATGCGGCGCAGCAATTGTTTCTTCTCCGCCAGCGCGCGTGCTGAGGTAGAGCGGACTTCAACCAACGTGTCTTCCATTTCCTGGATCATCAAACGCACGAGCTTTTGCGGATCCTCTGCCTTATCCAGCAGCGTATTAATGTTGGCGTTCACGATGTCGGCAAAACGAGAAAAAATACCCATAATTCACTTCCTCTTGGTTCTGATGGCGTCTGAAGCGCCGCGTTAGGTCATACAGATTGCCCAAAGACTTAATCAAAACCCGTGCCAACTTTTATATTGTTGAATATAAACGATTATTTATTTTTGACTCTCTACACACATACTGTAGAGTGATTATTTTCACCAAACATTGGCGAATTTCATCATGAGCGAACAGTTAGAAAACCTGCTGGGCGAAGCAAACGCCTTTGTCGAAGTATTGGAGCAAGTCTCGAAACTGGCAAAGCTGAACAAACCGGTGTTGGTGATCGGTGAGCGCGGGACAGGTAAAGAGTTGATTGCTCACCGATTACATTACCTTTCTAATCGTTGGCAGGGGCCGTTCATTTCACTTAACTGCGCCGCATTGAACGAAAACCTGCTGGATTCAGAGCTGTTCGGCCACGAGGCGGGAGCCTTTACCGGTGCGCAAAAGCGCCATTTGGGCCGCTTTGAACGTGCCGACGGCGGTACCCTATTTCTCGACGAACTGGCCACCGCGCCTATGTTGGTGCAGGAGAAACTGTTAAGGGTCATTGAATATGGTCATCTGGAACGCGTCGGCGGCAGCCAGCCATTACAGGTTGATGTGCGCCTCGTGTGCGCAACCAATGACGATTTGCCTGCACTGGCTGCGGCGGGTAAATTCCGTGCCGATCTGCTGGACCGGCTGGCATTCGACGTAGTCCAGTTACCGCCGTTGCGTCAGCGACAACAAGACATCATGTTGCTGGCCGAGCATTTTGCGATTCAAATGTGCCGCGAGCTGTCGCTGTCATTGTTTCCTGGTTTTACCGAGCGGGCCAAAGACACCTTGCTTGGCTATCACTGGCCAGGCAACGTGCGCGAATTGAAAAACGTGGTGGAGCGTTCAGTGTATCGACACGGTACCAGCGCCAGCGAACTGGACGAGATTGTCATTAATCCCTTTGCCCAACGGGCAAGTTCACCGCGACCTTCTGAACACGTCACCCGTGAGGATGGCCCCTCTCTACCAATGGATTTAAAAACGTGGCAGTTGGCACAGGAAAAGTCGTTAATCGAATCGGCGCTGCAACAGGGGAGATTTAATCAGCGCAAAGCGGCTGAACTGCTGGGGCTGACCTATCACCAGTTGCGCGGCATGCTTAAAAAGCACGCGTTATTGCAAAATGGTGAGGCGGACGAAGAATAACAGGCAAAAAAAAGCCAGCACCCGAGCTGGCTTAAAAAACACTGGAAGCAATGTGAGCAATGTCGTGCCTTTCACAGCTGAACCACCGTGTACGTGGCCTTCCGTGAACTGCCAAATGATGATAATAGTTATCAGTATCATCTGTAAAGCACTTTGTTGAGAATTTTTCTCATTACCACACTGTCATTGTGCAATTACCACTCAGGGAAGGGATCTGCCAGCTCATGCCAGTAATCTACCCCCGCCGCCATTTCCTCATCACTCAGCAGGCAAGCGTCAAGTAAACGCGTTATTTCAGCCTCCTGCAGGTTTTGTCCGATAAAGACCAATTCCTGACGCATATCGCCAAAGGGTTCCACCCAGTTGTCCATAATATGCGCCCGGGTCTCTTCATCTTGTGGCCAGTTTTCCTGGGCAATCGCACGCCAGAACGTGCCCGCCAGCCCATAATGAGCGATGCCACCGGCCTGACTCCACTGTCCAGCCTGACGCGGGCGTGTCGCCAACCAGTAGAACCCTTTGGAACGTAACAGCTTGCCACCGCCCCAATCGCCATTAATCACGCGGTAAAACTTATCGGGTGCAAAAGGCCGCCTGGCCCGGTAAACGAAACTGCTGATGCCATAGTTTTCTGTTTCAGGCAGATGTTCACCACGCAGTTCCTTAAGCCAACCCGGTGCCTGCTGTGCTTTATCAAAACTGAAGCTGCCCGTGTTCAATACCGCCTCCAATGGCACCTTGCCGGGGGAGATGGCGATAATAGTGGCGTCCGGATTCAGACTGGCGAGCAACGCCATCACCTCACCCTGCTGTTCTGGGGTCAGCAAATCCGTTTTGCTGACCAGCATCACATCGCAGAACTCAATTTGTTCTATCAGCAGATCCGCCACGCTGCGTAAATCGTCTTCACCCAGGCTTTGCCCTGCCTCTTGCAGCGTTTGTGCCTGCTGGTATTGCTGGATAAAATTCACCCCGTCCACCACGGTGACCAACGTGTCCAACCGGGCGAATTGCGACAGGCTTTCCCCTTGTTCGTCTTCAAAGGTGAAGGTTTCTGCCACCGGCAAGGGTTCGGAAATGCCACTGGATTCGATCAGCAGATAATCAAAACGACCGGCCTGCGCCAATTCACGCACCGAAATCAGCAGATCTTCGCGCAATGTGCAGCAGATACAGCCATTGCTCATCTCCACCAATTTTTCCTGCTGGCGATCAAGCTGAACTTCGTTCTCTACCAATGCGGCATCGATGTTCACTTCGCTCATGTCGTTAACGATCACCGCCACACGCATGCCCTGGCGATTATTCAGGATATGGTTCAATACTGTGGTCTTACCGGCGCCGAGAAAACCGGAAAGCACGGTTACGGGTAATGGATTCATGGAATTCCTCACTCAAAACTCATTGCGTAATGCCTGGTAGCCGCGAACCAATTCAACGTTGGTGGCCGCTACCTCTTCAGAAAATTGCAGGGCGTTGCGATCAACCTGCGGATACAACGACAGATCGCTGTCGGCGCCGACACGTTCGGTTGAGGGGATATACAGGTTTTCCGGGAGCGTCACGCCGTCCACCACCGCGTTGTAGCGCACCACACACCCGGAGCCAATGTGGCAATTGAACAGCACGCTGTTAAAGCCGATAAACACCCGATCGTCGATACGGCACGGGCCATGAACGATGGCACGGTGGGCAATAGAACTAAAACTGCCGATGGTAACCGCCGCGCCGCTTTTCGAATGGATCACCACACCGTCCTGAATATTGGAATGGGAACCGATAATGATCGGATCCATGTCGCCTGCTGCATTCAGCTCATCCGCGCGGATCACCGCGTACGGCCCTACGTAGACAAAATCTTCAATAATCACCCGGCCGCAGATAATGGCGGTAGGGTCGATATAGGCTTTCGGCGAGACCTGCGGCAAATGGCCACTCGGGTTTTTACGTAGCATCCTGATGTTCTCCCCAACTCAATTCCGCCACTGCATTGTGTGCATGCAAGCTCTCTTGATGCTCCACACGCAGCGAAAAGGCACGGTGACTGCACTGGCTGCGCAATGTTCGGTACAAACGGCGCGCAGCGTCCTCACAAAACATCAGGTTCTGCCCGTTGGCCAGGGCAAATGCCTGCTCATCCCGGCGTTTCACCAGCGTCTGCAACGGCGTCCCCAACGCATGCTCGATACGATCAATTAAATTGATCACCGGCAAGACCGTTTCACTGTCATTCAATGTGACCGTCACCCAAGCCCAACTGCGCTGACTGTGAGGTGTGGCAGGCATTCCCTGTTCTCCCAGCCAATCGATAACCTGCTGTTGGTCAACCGCGTCCGGTGCCTGTTCGAAATCAAACTGAAACTGTTGCTGTGCCAGTTGCCGACTCAGCGCCGCCGAACTTGGGCAAGTAGAGGAATACGGCACACCGACCGTCAACGACAGCGTCATTAGGGTTGTCAGCGTGGCGTCAATTTTCAGCGGATAGGCTTTCCAGCCACGGTGTGGTGACAACAACGCCGGACGTGACAACAGCAGTTCGCCGCTGATACTCAAATTTGCGCGATCGCTGTTCTCCGGCTGGGATGCCAAAAAAGCCCGCAGCTGGTCGGCAATGCGTTGCGGCGTCAATTCCCCTTGCGTTAATTCATCCAACGCCAGATAAAGACGCGACATATGTATGCCTCGCGAACCCTGCTGGTTGGCACGCAGATTGATCCCAACGTTGACCCGAGCCATCAGCGGCTTACCTGCCAATTCCAGCGGCAGAGCAATCCCTTGCATCCCGACCCAATCGAGCCCGACATCACTCATTGCGCCCTGCCATGCCTGTGCATCCGGCAGCGGCTGGCAGGGTGGAAGTGCAACCTTGTTCATACATCCCCTTGCGATTATTGGTACATTGCCAGAGAACGGTAACATGAATTTGTAATGTTATAACATAACAAATATAACTTTTTTGCCGACGACCGCGAATTGTTCAATCAAGTAGCAGAAAACTCAGCCATTTTGCTCAATGGATTGGGCTGTTCGCCAGAGTGCGATACACTAATGCTATTGCTTATTAACCCATGAAGCCTCTATGCGTGGTTTACCCCTTTGGATCTTGTCGTTGTGCCTTACGAGTTCAGCTCTGGCAGCGACACCCCCTTCGCCCGCTGCGGTGCAGCCGTTGCCGGATATCCGCCAGAGCGGTTTTGTTTATTGTGTCAGCGGCATACTCAATACCTTTAACCCGCAGATGGCCAGCAGCGGCCTGACCGTCGATACGTTGGCCGCACAGCTTTACGATCGCCTGTTGGATGTCGATCCTTACACCTATCGGTTGATCCCCGAACTGGCACAAAGCTGGGAAGTGCTGGATAACGGCGCAACTTACCGTTTCCATCTGCGCAAAGATGTGCCATTCCAGACCACGGCCTGGTTCACACCGACCCGAAAACTGAATGCCGACGATGTGGTGTTCAGCTTTGAGCGCGTGTTTAACCAGAAACACCCGTATCACGACGTTAACGGCGGCGAATATCCGTACTTCGATAGCTTGCAGTTTGGCGACTCGGTACAAAGCGTGAAGAAGCTCGACGACTATACGGTAGAAATTCGGCTGCAAGCGCCTGACGCCTCCTTCTTGTGGCATATCGCTACCCATTATGCGCCCGTGCTGTCGGCAGAATACGCAGATGACCTGACGCGTGAAGGCCACCAAGAAATGATCGACCGTGAACCTGTTGGTACCGGGCCGTTCCTGTTAAATGAATACCGTTCCGGGCAATATATTCGTCTGGCGCGCAACGATGTTTACTGGAAAGGCAAACCGCGCATGCCACAGGTGGTGATCGATCTGGGTGCCGGCGGCACCGGTCGGTTATCCAAGTTGTTGACCGGTGAATGTGACGTGCTGGCCTATCCTGCCGCCAGTCAGCTTTCGATTCTGCGCGATGACCCGCGCCTGCGCCTGACGCTGCGGCCGGGCATGAATATCGCCTATCTGGCCTTCAACACCCGTAAACCACCGCTTAATGATTTGAAAGTCCGTCAGGCAATTTCACTGGCGATAAACAACCAACGCCTGATGCAGTCGATTTACTACGGCACGGCGGAAACCGCCGCCTCAATTCTGCCGCGCGCCTCGTGGGCCTATGATAACGAAGCACATGTCACTGAATTTGACCCGGCCAAATCACGCGAAATACTGAAACAGGCGGGTATTGAGTCGCTAAGCCTGCGCCTGTGGGTGCCAACGGCATCGCAATCCTATAACCCCAGCCCGTTAAAGACCGCTGAATTGATCCAGGCGGATCTCGCTCAGGTCGGCATTAAAGTCACCATCGTGCCTGTCGAAGGCCGTTTCCAGGAAGCCCGCTTGATGGAAATGAATCACGATCTGACCCTCACCGGCTGGGCCACTGACAGTAATGACCCGGACAGTTTCTTCCGCCCGCTGCTGAGCTGCGCAGCAATCCGCTCGCAAACCAACTATGCTCACTGGTGTGACCCAGGGTTTGATGAAGTGCTGCAAAATGCCCTGCTGTCACAGCAATTATCACAACGCATCGAAAACTATCAGAAGGCGCAGAAAATACTTGAACAGCAACTGCCGGTGCTGCCGCTGGCGTCTTCATTGCGTCTGCAGGCCTACCGTTACGACATCAAAGGACTGGTATTGAGCCCGTTCGGCAATGCGTCATTCGCCGGGGTGTACCGTGAGTCTGCGGAGGGGCCGAAAAAGTGATTATCTTTACCTTACGCCGTTTCTTGCTGCTGCTGATCACGCTGTTTTTCCTGACGTTGGTCAGCTTTAGCCTGAGCTATTTCACGCCGCGCGCACCACTCAACGGTGCCGCTCTGTTGGATGCCTATCAGTTCTACTTTGTCAGCCTGCTGCATTGGGATTTTGGCGTTTCCAGCATTAACGGCCAGGCGATCAGTGAACAATTGCGAGAAGTGTTCCCGGCAACCATGGAACTGTGCATTCTCGCTTTCACCCTGGCGCTGTTTATCGGCATCCCTCTTGGCATTATTGCCGGCGTGATGCGTGGTAAATGGCAAGACACCGCCATCAGCACCTTTGCATTGCTCGGTTTTTCGATGCCCGTGTTTTGGTTGGCGCTGCTGTTGATGCTGTTTTTCTCATTGCATCTTGGCTGGCTGCCGGTTTCCGGCCGCTTTGATCTGCTGTATCAGGTTAAACCTATCACCGGTTTCGCCCTAATTGACGCCTGGCTGTCCGACTCACCTTATCGCACTGAAATGATCGGCAGCGCGCTGCGCCATATGATATTGCCGATTGCCGCGCTGGCGGTGGCACCGACAACCGAAGTGGTACGCCTCATGCGCATCAGCACCGACGATGTTCTCAGCCAAAACTACATAAAGGCCGCGGCCACCCGGGGTTTATCCCGGTTCACCATTATTCGCCGCCACGTGCTGCATAATGCACTGCCACCGATCATTCCCAAGCTGGGGCTGCAATTCTCCACGATGCTGACGCTGGCGATGATCACCGAAGTGGTGTTCAGTTGGCCAGGCCTCGGGCGTTGGATGATCAACGCCATCCGCCAGCAAGATTATGCGGCAATCTCCGCCGGCGTCATGGTGGTCGGTACCTTAGTGATCACCATTAACGTATTGGCTGATATTTTAGGTGCTGCCACCAACCCACTGAAGCATAAGGAATGGTATGCCCTTAGATAACGTATACCGCGAAAAGAAAATGCCAAGCCCGCTACTCTATACCTGGCGGATTTTCTACGGTGATGCATTGGCGATGATTGGCTTCTACGGCGTGATAGCGTTATTGCTGCTTTCGCTGTTTGGCAGTCTGTTGGCACCTTATGCGCTTGATCAGCAATTCCTCGGCTATCAGTTATTGCCGCCCTCCTGGTCGCGTTACGGCAACGTTTCCTTCTTCCTCGGGACCGACGATCTTGGCCGCGATATTCTCAGTCGTCTGCTGACCGGTACCGCGGCCACGTTTGGCTCGGCGCTACTGGTGACCCTTGCCGCCGCCCTTGTCGGGGTGATTCTCGGGGTGTTCGCCGGGGTGACCCGTGGCCTGCGTTCTGCGGTGCTGAATCATATTCTCGATACCCTGCTTTCCATTCCTTCGCTGCTGCTGGCGATCGTCGTGGTCGCTTTCCTCGGGCCAAAACTCGAGCACGCCATGTTAGCCGTTTGGCTGGCGCTGTTGCCACGCATGGTGCGTACTATCTACAGCGCAGTGCACGACGAGTTGGAAAAAGAATATGTGGTGGCCGTACGTCTCGACGGCGCCTCTACATTGCAAATCCTGTGGTACGCCGTAATGCCTAATATTGTCGCGGTGCTGGTGACCGAGTTCACCCGCGCATTGTCGATGGCCATTCTGGACATTGCCGCCCTGGGCTTTCTCGATCTTGGCGCACAGCTCCCGTCCCCGGAATGGGGGGCCATGCTCGGCGATTCGTTGGAACTGGTGTACGTAGCCCCCTGGACCGTGATGCTGCCAGGTGCAGCGATCCTGTTCAGTGTGTTGCTGGTTAACCTGCTGGGCGACGGTATGCGTCGTGCAATCAATACAGGGGTGGAATAATGCCATTACTTGATATCCGCAACCTGACAATTGAATTTATGACTGCCGAAGGGCCGGTCAAAGCGGTTGACCGCGTCAGCATGACGCTGAGCGAAGGTGAAGTCCGCGGGCTCGTGGGCGAATCCGGCTCAGGCAAAAGCCTGATCGCCAAAGCCATCTGTGGCGTCACCAAGGACAACTGGCGCGTCACCGCTGACCGTTTCCGCTTTGATGATATTGATCTGTTGCAGCTAACGCCACGTGAGCGCCGCAAGCTGGTTGGCCACAATGTTTCGATGATTTTCCAGGAGCCACAGTCCTGTCTGGATCCTTCTGAAAGCATTGGTCGCCAGTTGGCACAGGCAATCCCCGGTTGGACCTATAAAGGCCGCTGGTGGCAACGCATTAACTGGCGCAAACGTCGCGCT
Organism: Serratia sp. CoH_134_PS_4; assembly: GCF_058190535.1. Taxonomy (NCBI): domain Bacteria; kingdom Pseudomonadati; phylum Pseudomonadota; class Gammaproteobacteria; order Enterobacterales; family Yersiniaceae; genus Serratia; species Serratia sp. CoH_134_PS_4. Next base: position 382,586 of record NZ_JBXWKI010000001.1, on the reverse strand, counting down.
ATTGAGTTATTGCACCGTGTCGGCATCAAGGATCATAAGGACATCATGGGCAGTTTCCCTTACGAGCTGACCGACGGCGAGTGCCAGAAAGTGATGATCGCCATCGCGCTGGCTAATCAGCCGCGCCTGCTGATTGCCGATGAACCCACCAACGCGATGGAACCCACCACCCAAGCGCAAATTTTCCGTTTGCTGGCGCGCCTGAACCAAAACAACAACACCACCATTTTGCTGATCAGTCACGATTTGCAAATGATGAGCAAATGGGCCGATCGGGTTAACGTGCTGTACTGCGGCCAAACGGTAGAAAGCGCCCAGTGCGAAGATCTGCTGGCTGCACCGCATCACCCTTACACGCAGGCGTTAATCCGCGCAATGCCGGATTTCGGCCGCGCATTGCCGCATAAAAGCCGCCTCAACACCCTGCCTGGAGCCATTCCGTCGCTGGAGCATTTGCCGATCGGTTGTCGTTTGGGGCCGCGCTGCCCCTATGCGCAGAAAAAGTGCATTGAGACACCGCGTCTGCGTCCGGTAAAAAACCACCTGTTCGCCTGCCACTTCCCGCTGAACATGGAGGAGCAATAACATGGAAACGCTGTTGGAAGTGCGCAATCTGAGCAAAACCTACCGCTATCGTACCGGGCTATTTCGCCGCCAACATGTCGAAGCGGTGAAATCGGTTAGCTTTACCCTGCGCGAACGGCAAACGCTGGCGATTATCGGTGAGAACGGTTCGGGGAAGTCAACATTGGCCAAGATGTTGTCCGGCATGGTAGAGCCATCATCCGGCGAACTGTTGATCGATGACCATCGACTTAACTACGGCGATTATCGCTATCGCAGTCAGCGGATCCGCATGATATTTCAAGATCCGAGTACCTCACTCAATCCGCGCCAGCGTATCGGCCAGCTGCTTGATGCTCCGTTACGGCTTAATACGGACATGGCTGCGCCAGAGCGCGAGCAACAAATCAACCAGACATTACGCCAAGTGGGGATGCTGCCCGATCACGCCAATTATTACCCGCATATGCTGGCCTCCGGCCAAAAACAGCGAGTGGCGCTGGCCCGTGCGCTAATCCTGCAACCCAAAGTGATTGTGGCTGATGAAGCATTGGCCTCGTTGGATATGTCGATGCGCTCGCAAATCATTAACCTGATGCTCGAGCTACAAGAGAAGCATGGCATCTCCTATATCTACGTGACTCAGCATCTGGGGATGATGAAACACATCAGCGATCAGGTCATGGTGATGCACGAAGGGGAAATCGTTGAGCGCGGCAGCACCGCCGAGGTATTGGCTTCGCCGTTACATGATCTGACCAAACGTCTGATTGCGAGCCACTTCGGCGAAGCGCTCACGGCTGACGCCTGGCGGCGCGACGGCGGTAGGTTCTGACAGCCAGCCTAACGAAGACAACCCGCTCCCGAGCGGGTTTTTTACCGCCGGAATTCGGCCGGCCCTTAGCCAAAAACCTCAGATACAAACTACATTTTTGTTATATATCATTATATTTTATTCCATTCAGTTATTGATTAGCACGTAACATTATTTTATCTCGCCAATCGAATCGGTGAGGATATCCCCTACGTTGAGCTTCTTAAACGACAGGATATCGCACTGATGAACAACCTACGCCATCGCCGACTCGCGCAGTTTTTGCTCGCTTTAGCCGCAGGTTTCTCTGTTTATGGTCACGCACTGTGTTGCGATGGCCAGCGCTAATCCTGTCATTTCATGCCCGCTTTCGGGCATGTTGCCTTTTGCCCTGCCGCCGTTGCTTGCCGCACCGGTGGCTGTTGCTCTTGATTAAGGATTATCCTCTATGGAACTACTACGTCGACAACATAATGCCCAGTGGTATCACGAAACCCAAAGCAGCGTACGCGGGGAGCAACCACTGGAGCCGCAGGCGGCAGGTATTCGCGACCGGTTCTTACTCGGGCTGGGTGCCTTTGCCGACGAAGCGCTGAACACCGCACTCACTGCCCGGGCTGGCGTATTCAACGCCTCGCTTGCCAGTTACCACGTGTTGTTTCCCGATCGGGTCGCGTTAACACGAACAGTGACACTGTCACCCTATGACCGCCTCAGTACCGCGTTGACCGTAGCCCAGGTCACCGGTGTTCAGTCTCTTTGTAGTCATTACGCGGCCCGCCTTGCCCCGCTTTACAGTCCCGATGCCTCACGTGAAAGTAATATCCGTCTCGCACAAATCACTCAATATGCACGCCAGCTTGCCACACAACCAACGTTGATTTGCCGTAAGGCGCTGCAACAGTTGAGTGACGTCGGGCTGAGTCCGGCGGATATCGTGACGTTTTCGCAAATCATCGGTTTTGTCAGTTATCAGGCAAGAGTGGTTGCGGGTGTGGCAGCATTAGCTGGGCGGCCGGCAGGCGTGGTTCCGGGCTTCCCGAAGATAGACGATGCAGCAGGGATAGAATTCACGGAAGAAGAACTGAGGTGGCAGTCCCGGTTATCGGTTGTTGAATTGGACAGCGCTCGCGCGGAGCAATTAGACGTACTTGATCAGAGCCATCCTGATGCCCGCAGCGAATCATATTACCTGTTGCTGGCCCACGATGCCCCAGCGCTACGTGAACGCAATGGCGTCTTTAACAGCATTAATGCTGACGGGTACGGCTTATCCGGGCGGTTGAAAGCGCTGGCAACACTGGCGGTTTCTCGTATTAACGGCAGTCGTTACTGCGCCTCAACCGTGGCACAGGATATCCAGGACGACTCGCTGACGAATGCGCTCTTTGCCAGCATTCATCACGGGCTGGTAAGTGTGAATAATCCCGTCTCTCATGCGGTGATCGGTGTTGTCACAGACCTGACCCGCACGCCGGAAAAATTCACTCCACGCAGCGTACAGCCGTTGTTTAACAGCGGCCTGAACCAGGCACAGGCCTTGGACGTCATTCTGACTGGCGCACTCTACGCCTGGGAAAACCGTTTACGCCAAACCCTTGGCGACACACAGGGTGTCAGCGAAAGCCAAGCGGAAGCGTTATCGTAACAACCAGCCGCGCGCAGCATCAAAGAAGTGCTGCGCCAACGGTGATGCACGCCCAGGCTCAGCAACAACAACTGCGGCATGGCGCGGCATGGCAGCGATAGCGACCGGCCGGTGATGCAACTCAGGCATCATGGTCGGCAACAGGTTGCCAGGCGGGAATAACCCACAGCCCAACCCGACAAAAATCCCCTGCAGTAACTGGAATATCGACGTAGTTTCCATACGCACATGCAGCGTCAAACCGGCCTCGCGAAAGTTTTGATCGAGGTAACGACGGAAGTAACGCGTCGGTTCCGCCAGGCACAGTGGCAATGCAGCCACCTCCTCCAACGTCAGTGGCGCGTCGCCGACTAATTCGGGAAAGTGTTCAGGGTGGAAAACCAACTCAACGCCAGCGTCCGCCAAGGGCTGCGACTGAAAGTGCAGCTCTTGCAACGTGGACAGTTCAAAGAAACCGATACCGATATCGACAGTATGCGCCGTCAGCGCTTCGAGTAGCTGATCGGCGCTCAACACCGAGACCCGGTAATCTAATTGGGGAAATCGCTCGCTGACCGCCTTTAGCATTTGCGCCAAGGATATACTGCATTGCGGTACAGCACCGATCCGCAACGTGCCGTTCAGGCCGTGCTTAAGCGACTCCACCTCCAGTTTCAACCCCTGATAAACCGATACAATCTCACGCGCCCACGACAGCACCCGCTCTCCTTCGGCAGTGAAACCTTCGAAGTTGTTACCACGGTTGATCAACGACACGCCAAGCTCTTTTTCCAAATTTTTCAGCCGCATAGATAACGTCGGCTGGCTGACAAAGCTGGCCTCCGCCGCGCGGCCAAAGTGGCGTTCACGCTCAAGATTACACAGGTAGATCAGTTGCTTAATATCCATAAAACGGCTCAGTGAGTCACGACTGGCTTGAGTATATCATTGCTACAGAATTTCGGGCGCCGCGCCCAGCGCCCCAAGCATCAGATTTTCAGTTTTACCGCATCCATCAGTCGCGAGAACATGCCGCCTTGTTTGATCTGTTGCAACGCCACCAGCGGTAACGTCTTCAACAGGTTACCGTTGTCACTGATGCGAATTTCACCCACAGGCTGCCCTGGTTCCAGTGGTGCATCCAGGCGCGTTGCAGTCACCACATATTGCGCCTTCAGCTTGTTCGCCTCCGTTTTCGGCAGGCTAATGTATTGATCCTGCGCGCTACCCACGGCGACCTCATGGCGATCGCCATACCACACCTTTTCCTGCCCCAAACGTTGCCCAGCGCTGAAAAGATGGACCGTGGCAAAATCACGCAGGCCCCAGGTCAGCAATTTGCGAGCCTGCTCTTCGCGCCCTTTCGCGCTTTTACCGCCCATCACCACCGCAATCAACCGGCGGTCACCCTCAGTCGCTGAAGCAATAATATTAAAACCGGCAGATTCGGTATGACCGGTTTTCAGCCCGTCTACCTGCAATGCTTTATCCCACAGCAACCCGTTGCGGTTCTGCTGGGTGATGCCATTCCAGGTCAGCGATTTTTCGCTGTACATATGATATTCCGCCGGTTCACTCATGATGATGGCGCGTGAAATTACGGCCAAATCACCGGCGGTGGTGAACTGGCCCGGGGCGTCCAAGCCGTGGACCGTTTCGAAATGCGTATTTTGCAGGCCAAGCTGGGTGCTCTTTTCATTCATCAGCTTCACGAACGCCGCCTGGCTGCCCGCGACATAATCGGCCATCGCCACGCAGGCGTCGTTGCCGGAGTCAATGATAATGCCTCTACTGAGGTCGCGAACCGTGACCCTGTCACCTGGCTTCAGGAACATCAGCGATGATCCCTTGAATACCGGATTCCCCGCCGCCCAAGCGTCTTTACCCACCGTCACCACGTCATCCAGACCGATTTTGTGTTGGTCGAGCGCATGATCAATCACCAACCCAGTCATCAGTTTGGTCAGACTGGCCGGATTACGACGTTCATCTGCGTTTGCCTCAGCCAGCACCTGGCCGGTGGTATAGTCCATCAATACGTAAGAGGCGGCGTCTATCGCTGGCGGCGTATTGAGTGGAAAGTTAAGGGGGGCATCTGTCGCCTGAGCTGCCAACGGCAGCAAAATACCGGTTATCACCGCCAATGTTAAATGCTTCAATCACTGTTCCTCAGGCCCTGGGGGCTAAATAAAATACCAATATAATCTGAGGCATAGACTGCATTAATCGGAGGTAAAGCGGAATCAATACTCTTTTTCAGCGGGTGTCATTATGCAACGATTTGTATGTTAATCATTTCTACGCGATAGACTTGCTCTATGCCGCCATAGTCCTATTCGATTAGACGCCCGTGCCTCACCCTCCTAAACTTGTGACATAAACACTGAAAACGCTTAAAAAAGCGTTCACTTTTTAGCTACAACCACCTGCGAAGACCAATATGAAATTCAAACCGTCAATAAAGCCTTATACCGGCGCGGCGGGCGGCTGGGGTTCACTCGAAGCCACCACTCGCTATGTACTCGACAGCAAACAGACGCTGAAAAACCTGCGTAACCTGATGCGTGTGAATAAAGCGCGCGGTTTCGACTGCCCGGGCTGCGCCTGGGGCGACGACAATCACAGCACCTTCAGTTTCTGCGAAAATGGCGCGAAGGCCGTCAGTTGGGAAGCCACACGTAATGCGGTTGAACCTGAGTTTTTCGCTGCTCATAGCGTCAGTACCTTGCTCCAGCAAAGTGACTATTTCCTGGAGTATCAGGGGCGACTCACCCACCCGATGCGCTATAACGCCGAAACCGATCATTATGAACCGATCGCGTGGCCGGATGCGCTGGCGTTAATCGCCAAGCACATCAACAGCATGGACAATCCAAACCAGATTGAACTCTATACGTCGGGCCGTGCCAGTAACGAAGCTTCATATCTGTATCAATTGTTCGGTCGCATGCTCGGCACCAGTAATTTCCCTGACTGCTCCAATATGTGCCACGAAGCCAGCGGCGTGGGGCTAAAACAGAGCATCGGCGTCGGTAAAGGCACCATCCGTATGGATGACTTTGAAAAAGCCGATGCGATTTTCGTGTTTGGTCAAAATCCCGGCACAAATCACCCGCGCATGCTGCACAGCCTGAAAAACGCCGCCAGTCGCGGGGCCCGTATCGTCAGTTTTAACACGCTGCGCGAGCGTGGGCTTGAACGCTTTGCCGACCCGCAAAGCCCCATTCAAATGCTGACACCTAAGTCATCACCGATCAGTTCTGCCTACTTCCAGCCTAATCTCGGTGGCGATATGGCGGCGGTGCGCGGCATGGTGAAAGCCCTGTTGGAAGGTCACCGCCAGCGTTTGGCCGCCGGTGAGCCCGGCCTGTTCGATTTGGCCTTTATCGAGCAGCACAGTGTTGGTGTAGAGCGCTATTTGGCACAGGTCGACGCCACCACTTGGGATCAGATCACCCATCAGTCCGGCCTGAGCGAGGCGCAGTTGCGCCAGGCTGCTGCCATTTATCAGGGGGCTGAGCGCGTGATCTGCACCTGGGCGATGGGCGTGACACAGCATAAACACTCTGTGCCAACGGTGCGTGAAATCACCAACTTGCAGCTGCTGTTCGGTCAATTGGGCAAACCCGGTGCCGGACTGTGTCCAGTACGTGGTCACAGTAATGTGCAAGGCAACCGGACGATGGGCATCGATGAGAAATCCCCTAAAGCCCTGCTCGACAGCCTGGAGAAACACTTTAACTTCTCGCCACGCCGTGAACAGGGCCATAACACCGTCGAGGCTATCGAAGCGATGCTGCGCGGCGACGTTAAGGTATTGTTGGCGCTGGGCGGTAATCTAGCCGCTGCGGCACCCGATACCGAACGCACCGCACGTGCCTTACGCTGTTGTGACCTGACGGTGCATATCAGCACCAAACTCAACCGTAGCCATCTGGTGACCGGCAAAGACGCCCTGATCTTGCCTACGCTGGGCCGTACCGAACAGGACCTGCAGGCCAGCGGCCCGCAATACATCACGGTCGAAGACTCCTTCAGCATGGTGCATGCCTCTGAAGGCGTCGGCAAGCCGCTAGCAGAAACACAACGCTCTGAAACGGCGATAGTCTGCGGTATCGCTGATGCTGTATTGGGCAACCAACAGCTCGACTGGCTGGAACTGGCAGATGACTACTCATTGATTCGCGATCATATCGCCGCCACGATCCCTGGTTTTGAGGATTTCAATCGTCGCTGTGATCAGCCCGGCGGTTTCTATCTGGGCAACGCTGCCGCAGAACTTCGCTTCGCCACCCCCAGTGGTAAAGCAGAGTTCGGCTCGGCACCGTTACCGGACAGTCTGTTCCCGCAACTGGATGGCCGTCAGGCGCCCTTCACGCTGCAAACCTTGCGCTCACACGATCAGTACAACACCACCATCTACGGGTTGGATGATCGCTATCGTGGCGTGTATGGCCAGCGAGAGGTGTTGTTTATTCATCCTGAAGACCTGGCCGCACTGGATATGCAAGACGGTGAATTAGTTGAGATCGAAACCCTGTGGAATGACGGTATAACCCGCAAGGTCAGTGGTTTCAAGCTGGTGAGCTACGATATCCCGCGCGGTAATTTGGCCGCCTACTACCCCGAAACCAACCCGCTGGTACCGCTGGCCAGTTTTGGTGATGGCACCGGCACACCGACGTCCAAGTCAATACCGGTCGCTATCCGTCGTTGCGTCGCACAGCCCACGTTACGCATTGCCTGATCTGCTGCGCCCGGTTTACGCCGGGCGCACTAATAGATCGATAGCCGTCTGCAACTCCTCAGAGAGTTGATGGCGGCGCCATACAAAGTACAGATTGCTCACCCCTTCCGCCCCCATCTCCACAACGTTCAGCGCCTGCGACGGCAAAATCATCGGCAGCAACGATCCTGGAATGCAGGCCACGCCGCAGCCCGCTTTAACGCAGGCCGCCATCGACGTGTATGACTCCATCTCCAGCGTCATACGCGGCTTCAGTTGCCGTGAGGCTAGCCAGTGATCTATTTTTAGACGGAAAGAGCACTCGCGACTGAAGGTATAAAACTCCAACTGCGCCAAAGTTGCAGCGTCTAACTGCGTTACGGATGCCGGTATCAGCAGCACCAGACGTTCATCAAATGCCACACGGCTGGCCAGCAGTGGGTGTTCTATGGGGCCGTCTGTCAGCGCCAGATCGAGCTCACTGTCAATCAGCATCCGCTCCAGCACCAACGAGTCCCGGCTCAGCACATTGACCTGCATTTGCGGTTGGCTGCGGCGCAAGTGGGCAATACGGTCAGGTAAATGGCTGATCAGCGAAAAGTCCAGTGCCCCAAGATTCAGCAAACCCTGCGGCTGCCGGCCGGCGAACAGATGTTGACTGCGTGACGCCAGAGCCAGAATTTCGCCTGCCTGCTGATAGAACAACCGGCCTTTGGGTGTCACATACAGCCGATTTTTATCGCGGAAGAACAGCTCACCGCCAAGTGAATCCTCCAGCTCTTTGATGCGTAATGTCACGTTGGAAGGCACACAGTGCAATTCCCGTGCAGCGGCGGCAATGGTTTTATGTTCAACCACGGCGCAGAAAAATTTAAGCTGGCTCAGCTTCATGAAGCATTCACTTTTAATGAGTGTTTTGGTTAAAAACAATCACTTTAGATTAGCATTAATTTACCCTAGAGTCGTATCAACAACCTAAGAGGGATCCCTATGCCACTGAATGATTTACTGACGCTGCCGGGCGTGACCGCACAACCGGAAACGGTCACCGACGGCTACGTGTTCAACCACACCATGATCCGTGTGAAGGACTTAACCAAAGCGCTGGATTTCTATACCCGCGTGCTGGGCTTTACCCCGGTGTATCTGGAAACCTTCAACGAAGCTGCGTTTACCATTTGCTACCTGACCCGCAGCCCGCGTGACCAGATCCCACAGGATGACGATGCCCGTAAACGCTGGGCACTGAGCCAACCGGGCATTCTGGAGCTGACCCATAACCACGGTACCGAACAGCAAGCCGATTTTCATTACCACAACGGCAACAGCGAGCCGCGTGGCTTTGGCCACCTCTGTGTGACCGTGCCGGACGTGCGTGCTGCCTGCGACCGTTTTGAACGGCTTGGCGTGACGTTCCAGAAACGTCTGCATGAAGGTCGTATGAATTACGTGGCCTTTATCAAAGATCCCGATGACTACTGGATTGAAATTCTGCAGCCCTCACCGCTACAGGACTGATCTGCCCCTCGTTTCCCCCGGCGTCTCAAGCCGGGGTTTTATTCCTGCCTTTTGAATGCTCAATATTCCGCAGAATCGCGCCCCAACGCAGGAAAACCGTGACGTTAGGCTTGCCCGCAGCGGGTGATTCGCGTAAAACTGTCAGCCGCAAATCTTGCCACTCACAACCCATTCACTGGACGATATGTTTCAAGATAACCCGCTGCTGGCGCAGCTTAAACAGCAACTTCACTCTCAGACCCCGCGCGTTGAAGGCGTAGTAAAAGGGACTGAGAAAGGCTTTGGCTTTCTTGAGGTAGACGGTCAGAAGAGCTATTTCATTCCACCCCCGTACATGAAGAAAGTGATGCACGGTGACCGAGTGACCGCGACGCTGCATACCGAGAAAGAACGCGAAATCGCCGAGCCGGAAACCCTGATCGAGCCTTTCTTGTCGCGCTTCGTCGGCCGTGTGCAAAAGCGCGATGACCGTTTGTCCATCGTGCCCGATCATCCGTTGCTGAAAGACGCGATTCAGTGTCGTCCAGTACGAGGTTTGAACCACGACTTCCAGGCTGGCGATTGGGCTGTCGCAGAAATGTGCCGCCACCCGCTGAAAGGCGATCGCGGCTTCAACGCCGATCTGACCCAATTCATCACCGATGGCGAAGATCACCTTGCGCCGTGGTGGGTTACCCTCGCCCGTCACAATCTGGAAAAAGAAGCACCGGAAATGATCGCTATCCGCGAGCCGGACGCCTCTTTGCCACGTGAAGATCTGACCGCGTTGAATTTTGTCACCATTGACAGCGCCAGCACCGAAGATATGGACGATGCGTTGTTTGTGCAGGACAACGGCGACGGCACGCTGCAGTTGACCATCGCCATTGCCGATCCGACCGCTTACGTCGAACAGGGCAGCGAGCTGGATGAAATCGCCCGCAAGCGTGCTTTCACCAACTATCTTCCGGGCTTCAACATCCCTATGTTGCCGCGCGATCTGTCAGACAACCTGTGTTCACTGCGCCCTAACCAGCGCCGCCACGTGTTGGCTTGCCGCGTAACCATCGGTGCCGACGGCGCGTTGGCCGATGACATGCGCTTCTTTGCCGCTGAGATCGAGTCTAAAGCCAAGCTGGTTTACGACGAAGTGTCCGACTGGCTGGAAGGCATTGCCGGCTGGCAGCCGCCAAGCGATGACATTGCACAACAAATCACGCTGCTCAAGCGTGTGTGTGATGCCCGTAACGCATGGCGCCACCAGCATGCGTTGGTGTTTAAAGATCGCCCTGATTACCGCTTTGTATTAGGCGAGAAAGGCGAAGTGTTGGAGATCGTGACTGAACAACGCCGTAGCGCCAACCGTATCGTTGAAGAGTGCATGATCGCTTCCAACGTCTGCGCCGCTATCGTACTGCGCGACCGTCTGGGCTTCGGTATTTACAACGTGCATACCGGTTTCGACCCGCTGCTGGTTGAACAAGCGGTTACCGTTCTGCAAGCCAACGGGGTAGAAGCTGAAGCCGAGAAGCTGCTGACGTTAGAGGGGTTCTGCGAACTGCGCCGCCATCTGGATGCACAGCCGACCCAATTCCTCGACAGCCGTATCCGACGCTCCCAGACCTACGCCGAGATCAGCACGACACCGGGCCCGCACTTCGGCCTGGGGCTGGAAGCCTACGCGACCTGGACCTCACCGATTCGTAAATACGGTGACATGGTTAACCACCGTCTGCTGAAAGCGGTTATCACCGGCCAGCCCGCCGAAAAACCGCAAGATGAAGTGACCATTCAACTGGCTGAACGCCGTCGTCTGAACCGCATGGCGGAACGTGACGTGGGTGACTGGTTGTATGCACGTTACCTGAAAGACAAAGCCGGTACCGATGAGCGCTTCAACGCAGAAATCATCGACGTGACGCGTGGCGGTCTGCGGGTACGTTTGCTGGACAATGGCGCAGTGGCCTTCATCCCAGCACCGTTTATTCACGCGGTGCGTGACGAAATGGTCTGCAGCCAGGAAACCGGCACGGTCCAAATCAAAGGTGAAGTTGTCTACCGCCAAGGTGATAGCCTGCAAGTCACCATTGCCGAAGTGCGTATGGAAACCCGCAGCGTCATCGCCAGACCGGCGGCATAACCTCGTGAGATAGCGCTCACACAAGACAAACACCGGCAGGTAAGCCTCCGGTGTTTTTTTTTGCCATGTGATGCAGTCATCGACCGGGAACAGGTAGACCTGCCTGCACGGGCAGAGCCTGATAACACATGGATAACAGCAATTATCACTTAAAATATAAAGGATTATAAAAATGACCGATTGGGATAAGGAAATCGCACGACACAGGGAAACCAAAGGGTTCTTTTCCACGTTTTTGTTGATGGTAGCCCTGACATTTCTACCGCTGCTCTTCCCCAACAGGGAAAAACTGCAAGCCGAGGGATGGCTGGTCCCTATATTACTGGTGATTGAGTTTGTCGTTATCGTTCCGCTATACCTGAAATTTTATAAAAACCGCCCTTCTTTTGGTGCCGGTAATTTCAAACCCGCTTCATTCTTTGGTTTTCTATTGATCATTTTGGCATTGCAATTTATTGCACCACCTTTACTTGGCATAACCAAAACGGAAAGCTGGGTCATTGAACAGGTTTCACGCCAAGGTAACGTGTTTTTCTTGGTGCAGCTCACCCTGATCATCCTCGCCCCCATTTATGAAGAAATCGTCTTTAGAGGCTGCCTTTATGGCGCGTTTCAAACCTGGTTTGCCGGCGGTAAAATCGGGGCAGCGATAGTGACATCGATTCTTTTTGCCCTACTGCATACACAATATGCGGATGCGCGCATGCTACTCATTCTGTTTTGTGTTTCATTGACGCTGATAGTCGCCAGGGTCAAATCAAACGGTCTGTTAATGCCCATCAGTCTACATATATCCATGAACGGCATCGTGCTGGGTGTCAGTTATTGGATGATTTAAACCTGGGTGTAAATAGCTACCAGGCGATGCTACGGCATCGCCTTTTTTATTGCAGGACCGGGTCGCGCCACAACTTCATCACATTGTTTTTACGCCATTACTCAATCTGCCTCACATTTCTCATCCGACCTGCTGTTCTTCACGCGCAAAACTCCTACTTTTAATCTGTACCTAGTCTCCATAAGAACACGCCTTTTATTTCTGCACACCAAGGAGTTGTTGAACATGAAAAACGTCAAGTCCGGGATCATCTGGCTGGTGGTGGCGTTGGTCGGTGCATTTGCCTTCGCCATGCTGGCACTCAGCCGCGGGGAACATGTCAATGCGGTTTGGTTGGTGGTAGCGGCGATCGCCTGTTACAGCATCGCTTATCGCTTCTATAGCCTGTTTATTGCCAAGAAAGTATTTGAGCTCGACGATCGCCGCATGACACCGGCTGAACGTCATAACGACGGACTCGATTACGTCCCCACCAACAAATGGGTGCTATTTGGTCACCACTTTGCTGCTATCGCCGGGGCTGGGCCATTGGTGGGTCCGATTTTGGCGGCGCAAATGGGCTTTCTGCCCGGAACCATCTGGATCTTGGTCGGGGTGATGTTGGCCGGTGCCGTGCAGGACTTCCTGATTCTGTTTATATCTACCCGCCGCGACGGTCGTTCGCTCGGGGAAATGGCCAAGCAAGAACTTGGGGCCTTCGCGGGGGTGATCACCATGCTCGGTGCACTGGGCGTGATGATTATCATCCTGTCTGCATTGGCATTGGTGGTGGTAAAAGCCCTGGCAGACAGCCCATGGGGCTTGTTCACCATCGCCGCGACGATTCCCATCGCGCTATTTATGGGCGTGTATATGCGTTTCATCCGGCCAGGTAAAATCGCCGAAATATCGGTGATCGGCTTTGCACTGATGCTGCTGGCGATTATTTACGGCGGCAATGTGGCACAAGATCCCTACTGGGGCCCATTCTTCACGCTGCACGGCACCACGCTGACCTGGGTGCTGGTGGTTTATGGCTTCGTTGCCTCGGTACTGCCGGTATGGTTGCTGCTGGCGCCGCGTGATTACCTGTCCACCTTTATGAAGATTGGCGTCATCATTGGGCTGGCAGTTGGCATCGTCTTTGCCATGCCGGAAATGAAAATGCCGGCAGTATCACGCTTTATCGACGGTAGCGGCCCTGTGTTCGCGGGTTCACTGTTCCCATTCCTGTTTATCACCATCGCCTGTGGTTCAATCTCTGGCTTCCATGCGTTGGTGTCCAGCGGCACGACACCAAAACTGGTAGAGCGCGAAAGTCACATTCGCTTTATCGGCTACGGCGCAATGCTGATGGAGTCTTTCGTGGCCATCATGGCGCTGATCTGCGCCTCGGTCATCGACCCCGGTGTTTACTTCGCTATGAACTCCCCGGCAGCGCTGATCGGCACCACGGTGGAGAATGCCTCGCAGGTGATTAATAGCTGGGGCTTTATGATTACCCCGGAAACGCTGACGCTGATTGCCAAAGACGTCGGGGAGCATTCAATCTTGTCTCGTGCCGGTGGCGCACCGACCTTTGCCGTGGGGATGGCACACATCATTACTGAGGTGTTTAACAGCCGCGCAATGATGGCGTTCTGGTACCACTTCGCCATTCTGTTCGAAGCGCTGTTTATTCTGACCGCCGTCGATGCCGGTACCCGTGCCTGTCGTTTCATGGTGCAAGATTTGGTGGGTGTTGCGATCCCAAGGCTGGCCAACAACCGTTCGTGGTTCGGCAACCTGGCCGGTACCACCGTTGCCGTCGCGGGTTGGGGGTTCTTTGTCTATCAGGGGGTGGTCGACCCACTCGGTGGTATCAACACGCTGTGGCCTTTATTCGGCATCGGCAACCAAATGCTGGCATCAATGGCCTTGATCCTGGGTACCGTCGTGCTGTTCAAAATGAAAAAGCAGCGCTATGCCTGGGTAACAATCCTGCCGACAGTCTGGCTGTTTATCACCTCGATGACCGCTGGCTGGCAAAAAATCTTCCACGAGAAGCCAAGCATCGGCTTCCTGGCACAGGCGAAGAAATTCTCTAACGGCATTGAACAAGGCACGCTGATTGCGCCCGCGAAAACGCTGAAGGATATGGAAACTATCGTTTTCAGCAACCAGATTAACGCCGCACTGTGCGCTTTCTTTATGCTGGTGGCAGTCACCATGCTGGTCTCCGCCTTCTTTGTGATACGCCGTGCACTGAACGCCAACCAGCCTACCGCGCACGAATCGCCGATCGTTCTGCGTGAGAACGGCTGAATGTATGTTTTGTTAATCAGGGCGCTGCGGCGCCCTTTTCTTTGCTTATTTCACACGGCTCAGTTCAACAAGTTTGTTCCAAACGCACCCTGCCAGTCCTGCTCGAATTTCTCTACCGCCGCCTGCACCGCTGGGGCCGCAAGAAATTGCTCTGCCACGTCAACCGGTAACGTGATGGCCTGACAGCCCGCCAGCAAGCATTCCAGCGCCTGACGCGGCGTTTTAAAACTGGCTGCCAGCACCCGTGCATTCGGTGCATGCAGCGTTAACAGCTGTTGCAGCTCATGAACCATCTCGATGCCGTCACCGCCCTGGGCATCCAGACGGTTAACATAAGGGGCAACATACTCGGCGCCAGCCAGTGCCGCCAACAACCCCTGACCTGCACCATACACTGCCGTCCCTAGCGTGGGGATCGACATGGACGTCAGTTTTTTAATCGCTGCCAGCCCCTCTGCGGTCGCGGGTATTTTCACCACCAGCCCTGGGACTCGCTGATGCAGCAATGCCGCTTCTGCCACCATACGCTCGGCATCGTTGGCCATCACTTGCGCAAACAACTTGCCGGTGCCGCCCAGGGCATCACGCAGCGCGGGCAACACTTCCCAAATGGGTTTGCCTTCTTTGGCAACAATGCTCGGATTGGTGGTGACACCATGCAATGGCAAGATGCGCGCCAGGCGTTTGACTGCATTTACATCAGCGGTATCGAGATAAAGCTCCATTACGGACTCCTGAATCTTCTGTGGGCGAATTCAAACTCTCATCATAGTAGGACATACAGTGCGTTCATGTTTGATCGAAATCAAATCAACTTTCATTCGAAACAACTTTAATGAAATAAGAAAAGCAACCGAATGACAGGTGACTCGTGATATTCAATCTGCAACGCTATTCCACCCACGATGGCCCAGGTATTCGCAGCGTAGTCTTTCTCAAGGGCTGCTCGCTGAGTTGCCGCTGGTGCCAAAACCCGGAAAGCCGTGCACGACAGGCCGATCTGTTGTTCGACCCACGCCTGTGCCTGAGCGGATGCATGTTGTGCCGTGACGCGAACCCGCAGGCAATCCAGCGAGTAAACGACAATCTGGTAATCCAACGCGAACGACTCAATCACGAAGATTATGCCGCATTGGCCGCCCATTGCCCAACCGGCGCGCTCAGCCAGTGCGGAAGCGCGATAAATATCGACGAGATCATGGCCGACGTGTTGCGCGACCGCCCCTTTTATCTGCGGACCGGTGGCGGCCTGACGCTGTCCGGTGGGGAACCCTTTATGCAACCGACAGTCGCGGCCGAACTGCTGCGCCGTGGACGCGAAGCCGGTATTCATACCGCCGTGGAGTCCTGCTTGCACACCCCTTGGTCGTACATCGCCCCCTCGCTCCCCTGGCTTGACCTGATGCTGGCGGATTTGAAACACGTCGATGAACGGCGCTTTAAACAATGGACTGGCGGATCCGCCAAACGGGTGATGGACAATTTTTGTCGACTGGCTGAGCACGGCACCCAAACTGTCGTGCGCGTACCGCTGATCCCGGCGTTTAACGCCGATCGCCACTCTGTCCGTGCAATTGTCGATTTCGCCGCCGATGAAGCCGGCGTCAAAGAGATTCATTTTTTGCCGTACCACACACTGGGCATCAACAAATATCACCTGCTCGGCGAACCCTATCATGCTGCCCGAACCCCACTGGATGCCCCCGAACTGCTGGCCTATGCCGAGCAGTACGCCGAAACCAAAGGGCTGACTGCTATTTTGCGAGGATAACATCATGACCACTCTGGACTTGACCACCCTGACCGAACGCACCCTGGCCCACAAGAACGCGCTGATACATATCGTTAAACCGCCTGTTTGCACCGAACGCGCACAGCACTACACCGAAGCCTATCAACAACACCTGGATAAACCCTTGCCGGTGCGTCGGGCGCTGGCACTCGCTAACCACCTGGCCAAACGTACCCTGCGCATTGACAATGATGAGCTGATTATCGGCAACCAGGCCAGCAAATTGCGCGCCGCGCCGATCTTCCCGGAATATACCGTCAGTTGGATCGAAGACGAGATTGACCAGTTAGCCGATCGCCCCGGCGCCGGTTTTTCCGTTAGTGAGGAGGACAAGGCTGTACTGCACCAAATTTGCCCATGGTGGCGGGGCCAGACGGTACAGGACCGCTGCTATGGCATGTTTACCGATGAGCAAAAAGCCTTGTTGGCCACAGGCATCATCAAAGCCGAAGGCAATATGACCTCGGGAGATGCCCACCTGGCGGTGAATTTCCCATTGCTGTTAGAGAAAGGCCTCGACGGGTTGCGTGACAAGGTAGACGAGCGCCGCAGCCGCATTCACCTCACCGACTGGCATGAGTTACAGCAGGAACAATTCCTGAAGGCTATCGACCTGACCCTGACGGCGCTGAGCGCCCACATCCTGCGCTTTGCCGAACTGGCCCGCAGTATGGCACAGGCAGAAAGCCGTCACTGGCGGCAGGAAGAGCTACTGACCATCGCAGAAAACTGCGAGCTGATCGCCCACCAACCACCGCAGACTTTCTGGCAGGCCCTGCAGTTGTGCTACTTCATTCAGTTAACGCTACAAATTGAATCCAACGGCCATTCGGTGTCCTTTGGCCGTCTCGACCAATATCTGTACCCTTGGTATCGCCGCGATGTCGAGTTGGAGCAGACTCTGCCGCGTGAGCGTGCCATTGAAATGCTGCACAGCTGCTGGCTGAAACTGCTGGAGATCAACAAGATCCGTTCTGGCACCCACTCCAAAGCCTCGGCAGGCAGCCCGCTGTATCAAAACGTCACCATCGGAGGGCAACAACTTATCGACGGTAAACCCTGTAATGCCGTCAATCCTTTGTCTTACACCATCCTGGAATCCTGCGGTCGGCTGCGCTCGACCCAGCCGAACCTCAGTGTGCGTTACCACGCGGGAATGAGCCGTGATTTTCTCGATGCTTGCGTGCAGGTGATTCGTTGTGGTTTTGGCATGCCGGCGTTCAACAACGATGAAATTGTTATTCCCGAATTTATCAAGTTGGGTGTAGAACCGCAGGATGCCTATGACTATGCGGCGATAGGCTGTATCGAAACTGCCGTTGGCGGCAAATGGGGTTACCGCTGTACCGGCATGAGTTTTATTAACTTCGCACGCGTGTTACTGGCAGCGTTAGAACAGGGGCGCGACGCCACCTCTGGCAAGGTTTTCCTGCCACAGACGCTTGCGCTGTCGCAGGGTAACTTCACCCATTTCGATCAGGTGTTGGGGGCCTGGGACGAGCAAATTCGTTACTACACCCGTAAATCGATTGAAATTGAGTGCGTGGTCGATAGCGTATTGGAAGAGAACGCACACGATATTCTCTGTTCGGCACTGGTGGATGACTGCATCGAACGGGGCAAAAGCATCAAGCAAGGCGGTGCAAAATACGATTGGGTTTCAGGTTTGCAAGTCGGTATCGCTAACCTGGGCAATAGCCTGGCGGCGGTTCGCAAGCTGGTGTTCGAACAGGGCGTGATCGGCCAACAGCAGTTAGCGACGGCGCTAGAGAATGATTTCGACGGATTGAGTGGCGAACAGCTACGCCAGCGGCTGCTCAACGCCGCGCCAAAATATGGTAATGACGTGGATGAGGTTGACCAACTGTTGGTGCGCGCCTATCAGACTTACATTGATGAATTGAAGCAATACCACAACACCCGTTTTGGTCGTGGCCCGATTGGCGGCACCTACTACGCCGGAACATCATCCATTTCGGCCAATGTGCCGTTTGGCGCAGCGACGCTGGCAACACCGGACGGACGCAAGGCACATACGCCGCTGGCGGAAGGTGCCAGCCCTGCCTCCGGCACCGATCATCTTGGCCCAACCGCCGTGTTCAATTCACTGTCCAAATTACCCACCGCGTCGATCCTTGGTGGCGTACTGCTGAACCAGAAACTCAACCCCGCGACATTGGAAAATCTACGCGATCGCGAAAAGTTGATGTTGATGCTGCGCACCTTCTTTGAGACATACCGAGGTTGGCACGTTCAGTACAACATCGTGTCGCGGGAAACTTTGCTTGAAGCGAAGCAACATCCTGACCAGTATCGTGATTTAGTGGTCCGCGTTGCTGGATATTCCGCTTTCTTTACCGCATTATCCCCTGACGCGCAGGATGATATTATTGCGCGAACAGAACATACTATTTAAACAATAAATATTAGCGGCTGCACATTGGTGGCCGCACATCAGGTTGATATGAATTCAAGACAACAGACAATATTGCAATTGGTTAACGATCGCCGGCGCATCAGCGTCAGCGATTTGGCCGCTGCCACCCAGGTTTCAGAAGTGACGATACGTCAGGATCTGAATTTGCTGGAAAAACGCAGCTATTTGAAGCGGGTACATGGTTCCGCATTGACATTGGAAAGCGACGACGTCGACGCGCGGATGATGTCCAACTTTACGCTCAAACAGAAGTTGGCGCAGTATGCTGCTTCGCTGGTGAATGACGATGAAACCATCTTTATCGAAAGCGGCAGTACCAACGCATTGTTGGCTCGCTATATCGCCGAGCGTAAACGCATCACGCTGATCACCGTCAGTCATTATATCGCCAATCTGCTGAAAGAAACCGACTGCGAAGTGATCGTGCTGGGTGGTTTATATCAGAAAAAAAGCGAAACCGTCGTCGGTCCGTTGACCCGTCAGTGCATTCAACAAGTTCATTTCAGTAAAGCGTTTATTGGCATCGACGGTTACCACGCAGAGACCGGGTTTACTGGGCGCGATATGATGCGTGCCGATGTGGTCAACGCGGTGTTGGCTAAGGGTGTCGAGAATATTGTTCTGACAGACTCCTCCAAGTTTGGTCAAATCCAGCCCAACCCATTAGCACAACAGGGTGAGGTTCATCGGGTGATCACCGACTCACGATTGGCGTTGGAGTATCAGCATCAGTTGAAACGTCAGGGAATACGCTTGGATATGGTGAACGATTAGCCGTTCAAACAGCAGTGAGGGCCGCCCGTTCGCTGCCCTCCTCAATGTTACTGACCGTAGTAGGCATTTTTGCCGTGCTTGCGCAGGTAATGCTTGTCCAGCAGCGTTTGCTGCATGTTCCCCAGCCCCGGCATCAGCTGGCGTGAGAAAATCCCCATATAGGCAATCTCTTCAAGCACCACCGCGTTATGCACCGCATTCTCCGCATCTCTTCCCCAGGTAAAGGGGCCATGTGAATGAACCAGCACAGCCGGGACTTTAGCCGGATCCAACCGACGGTCGCCAAAGGTTTCGACAATCACCCTGCCAGTCTCCCACTCATACCGACCGTTAATCTCTGCATCCCGCATCTGTCGGGTACAGGGAATGTCACCGTAAAAATAATCCGCATGTGTGGTGCCCCAGGCAGGAATATCCAGGCCTGCCTGCGCCCAAATAGTCGCATGACGCGAATGGGTGTGGACAATCCCACCCGCTGACCCAAACTCAAGATAAAGCACGCGGTGTGTATCGCTATCTGAGGACGGTTTTTTTTCACCCTCCACCACTTTCCCCGTTTCCAACTCTACCACCACCATGTCGTCACGGGTCATCGCCGCATATTCCACTCCCGAGGGTTTGATCACCATCAGACCCTCCCGGCGATCGACAGCGCTGACATTACCCCAGGTGAACGTCACCAGGTGATGGCGCGGCAGTGCTAGGTTGGCTTCGAATACGTGCTGTTTGAGCTCGTTAAGCATTTATCTTTCTCAATTAGGCGTGTTGAGCCTATTGTCAACAGCCCGGCCTCAGGCAGGTATGGTGCAAATCGCTAAAGACCACGCAGGCTTCTGCTGGAAACGAATATTTGCGAGAGAAAGGGTGAATCGCCTGTACATAACAGGAGAACGGACTTTAAGACTATTTACCTGTTTATTGCTTACCAGATGCTTATAGTGAATATGGGCAGAAGTTGTACATTTGGCCTTTTAATTATTCTGCCTTTAACAAAAAATGCCATTTTTTATATCGATACTCTATGGGAGCCAATAGCAGGCCGAATTCGGGGTTCATGCCTATACTTAAGAGGCACTCCCATATAGCCAATGCTAAGGAGAAGTCATTATGATGATTATCAATAAACGTTTCGCCACCGCCGCTTTGGCGCTTACGCTAGCGTTTTCACTCAGCGCTTGTTCCAACATGTCCAAACGTGACCGCAACACCGCTATTGGTGCTGGCGCGGGGGCAGTAGGCGGTGCAGTGTTGACCGATGGTAGCGCACTGGGTACGCTCGGCGGGGCCGCCGTTGGGGGGATCATTGGTCATCAGGTGGGTAAATAATCTGACTGACCGTTCTACAGATACCTCTGCCGACAGGCTGGCAAAAGCATTTTTGCTTTGACGTATTAGCCATAATAAAGATTATTTCAGGTCTGTTTTACCTTCATTCGATGGCATATTACCATCAGCGGGCTCAGGCCCGGCAGCAGTACCCTTAAGCCATGCCGCAGTGTGGTATCGCGGCATGGCCGTTCGCCAGATGCAGTTAACCGCCTGCCAGCTTGACCTTCATTCCTTTGCCTTCCAGCAGCTGTTTAAGCAAATCGCGCTTATCGCCTTGGATTTCAATGACGCCATCCTTGACTGACCCGCCGCAACCGCACTTTTTCTTCAACTCGGCGGCTAATTTATCCAAGGCTGCATCGTCCAAATCCACACCCGAGATAAGACACACACCCTTACCTTTTCGCCCGCTGGTCTGGCGTTGAATACGCACGATACCGTCGCCCTTTTCGCGCTGCGGTTTACTCTCTTCCTGCTTGATGCGCCCTGTGTCGGTGGAATAGACCAGCCGGCTGTTATCATCACTCATGATCTTTTCCTCAAGCCAGTGAGGCGCGAATGGCGCTCAATGTGGCGGCAGGATCGGCTGATTGGGTGATCGGACGCCCAATAACCATATAATCGACACCAGCCGCCTGCGCCTGTACAGGGGTCATGATACGACGTTGATCGCCCGCGGCACTGCCCTCCGGGCGAATGCCTGGCGTTACCAATTGGAACTGTTGACCACACGCCGCTTTCAGGCGCTCAGCCTCATGTGCCGAACACACTACGCCGTCCAATCCACAATCACGGGTCAGACGTGCAAGCCGTTCCGCGTGCTCAGCGGGTGAAAGGTCGATACCGATAGCCTGCAGATCTTCTGCTTCCATGCTGGTAAGTACAGTAACCGCAATCAACAACGGTGCCTGGGCACCGTAAGGCAGCAACGCTTCTTTCGCGGCTGTCATCATACGTGCACCGCCGCTGGCGTGGACATTCACCATCCAGACACCCAGCTCGGCAGCTGCGGCTACGGCATGGGCTGTGGTATTCGGAATATCGTGGAATTTCAAATCCAGGAATACCTCGAATCCGCGGTCGTGCAACTCGCGTACGACTTGCGGCCCAAACAGGGTGAACATTTCCTTGCCCACTTTTAACCGGCAGTCTCGTGGATCGATGCGATCAGCAAATGCCAGCGCAGCACCAATATCTGCGTAGTCCAGCGCCACGATAATTGGAGATGATTTTAAGTCATTGTTATTAATGTTATTTTCAGACTTCATTTCTTCTACCTTCTGTAAAATGGACGTAAATAGGCAACAACCTACCAAACTGACGCCGCATTCTACATGTCAGTCGACAGAAATCCCAGCCACAGCGCGCCCTGCCGTTAAGTAATGTTAGTCGTTGATACGTCATCAAGCGTCAATATCACCCCGACGTCCTTAACCCAGCTGATGTAAACCGCCGTAAAGATGCGTAAATTGTCATTCATATAATTTGAACAAGATGCTCAGCATTATCAGATTTTAAATCCAATCAGATGCTTTATTATTCAACACATCGGAAGCGAACGCCTTCCAACCTAATTAAACAGACTGGAGTCTCTTATGAAAAGCATCAAATATTTTGCAGCAGCCGCAGTTGTCGCTATGACCTCTTTTGCCACTCTGGCCGCTGAGCCGGTGGATATGCAACAGGCAACCAGCCTGACCGCTTCCGGTGTTGTCTCTGCCGGTCATGCTACGACGCTGAGCAGCCTGGAAGCCAAGTTGGCCGCTAAAGCCGATGCGCAAGGTGCAAGCAGCTATCGCATCATTTCTGCCGGCGGTAATAACATGCTGAGTGGCACTGCGGTTATCTATAAATAAGCACTTCAGTATGGGGCCCGGTCTACCGGGCTCTACCGCTTTATCCCTTCAATATCGCGCGTTATTTCCCCTCCTCAGTGTTACAGAAATATTAAATTTTTATTACACACTAGACACTCACTCATGACTGGCTTAGCTTGAAGGCAATCTTCCCGCATAAAGGCTTCAAAATGAGCGAGATATCTACACTAACGATTAAAATCCCTCTGGAACTCAAAGAAAAAATTCGTGCCATTGCCGCCGATAACCAACTTTCTTTGAGCGCTGAGGTTTGTCAACGCCTTGAACACAGCTTCGACTTACCGGCTAAAGCAGAAAAAGCCGCTAAGAAATCGCCGGAGTTACACCATGGCGAAATCGATAATCAGGGGATTGAAGAGGAAATCGAACAACCTTTGAACCAGAAAGAATTGAAAAAACTGCGTCAGTTACTGAAAGGTGGCGTGAAAGCCAGCAAGAAAAAATAAAGCTGCACCAGCACAATAAAAAACGGGGCTAAATAGCCCCGTTTTTTATTGTGCATTATTGCCCATCCAACCCACGGATAGGCTTAACCGATGACCAGGCTCGGCATGACGGGCAATGCCAATACAGGGAATGTGCAGTAAAACCACATTTATGGCAGCGGTAACGCGGCTTGGTCCGTATTTGTTCCCCAACCATATCCCGCAGCAGCAACAGGCTCTCTTTTGCACGCCCGTCTTCCGCATCCGCCAGGTGATAATCCATCAAGCGGTAAAATACTCTCATTGTCGGATGGCGCTGTAACTGGCGGTTGATATACACCTGCACCACGTCACGCCCTTCATGCTGTTCAATAATCTCTGCCAGCATTAATTCGGCGGTGGCGCCGGTGTTTTCTTCCACGCAACGCTTGAGGAAGTCCGCCCAATCCTGCTTTTGTTCCAAATGTTGGTAACACTCATGCAGCATCGGCAGGGTTTCGCTAACCAGCTCTTTATCCTGGCTCAACACCCGCTGTAACGACTCTACCGCTTTGGCATATTCACCCTGCGCCATATAAATGCGGCCAACCATAATCGATACGCGAGCACACTGTTTGTCAGCCGAGGCCGCCCGCTTCAGCAAGCCCATCGCTTTATCGAGATCGTCGCTGCCCATGGCCTGCAGCGCCAGCTCGCAATAGAAATGTGCGATCTCGGTACGTTGCTTGTCTTTGCCCAACTTGACCAGTTTTTCCGCCACGTCAATGGCGCTCAGCCAGTCGCTGGTCGCCTGATGGATCGCCAACAACTGCTGCAGCGCAGAGAGGCGAAAATCCTCTTCACCGACCAGTTGGCCGAACATGTCTTCGGCGCGATCGTACATACCGGCAGCCATGTAGTCGCGGCCCAACTGTTGGATAGCCAGCAGGCGTTGTTCGAAGGTGAGAGAGGCGCTTTCCATCAGCGCTTGGTGGATACGGATGGCACGGTCTACTTCACCGCGCGAACGGAACAGGTTACCCAGTGTCAGGTGTGCTTCAACGGTATTACTGTCCTCTTTCAACATATCAAGGAACAGATCAACCGCTTTATCTTGCTGATTGGAGAGCAGGAAGTTAACCCCAGCCACGTACTCGCGCGACAGACGGTTGGCTTCCTGTTGTTTATCCTGTTGAGCACTTCTGCGCCCCATGTACCAACCGTACGCGGCAGCCACGGGCAGCAACAGAAACAGCAGCTCTAACATAGAAGATTATTCCTTGCTGACAACGGGCTGAGCTACCGGCTCAGCAGGTTGTTCAAGCTGCAGTTCCAGCCTTTTGATTTTGCGTTCGGCCCGCCCCAATGCAATACGGGTGCGCAAATAAAACAGGCCACAAATGACCCAACCGAGAACAAAACCAGCACCAAACAACGCCGCCAACAGGGTCGATACGCGATAGTCGCCCTGCGCAACCAGGTAGTTAAAACTCACAACCTGATCGTTATGCGCGCCCAACGTGACAGAAATCACGAAAATCACCAGAACCAACAAAAAAATCAGCAAATATTTCACATTCTTTCCCGCGATGCCGAGTTAATCGGATGAATTATGCCAATGCGTGGCGTCCCTAACCATTAAGTTAGCATTTCCCATCGTGGCAGGGAAACCCTGCGGCACGATAAAACCACATATCTGCTGGCATATTCGACAGTAAACGACGCTCCCGAACAAATTAATGAGAAAGCTTCTCAAAATAATGGATTAATAAGGATATGGGGACATTGATGCGAATTGCAATGAAGGTATATGTAAGCGGTTAATGCGGCGTCAGTGCGACACCGCATTATGTGACATGGTCACTTATAATTATTTTGTCGCCGTTCTTTCCGCGATTTCATGCTGCTCTTGCGGTGGCGGAGTCAAAGGCCCAAACCAGCGCTGTGCCAGCCAGCAGGCAATCGTCACCAACAGCCAACTGATCAGCGTCGCCATCACCAAATCACGCGGCCAGTGCATACCCAACAATAAACGACTGCCCATGACCCCCGTTGCCCACAGCATCAATACCGCGACAGTCTTATAATGCCGACGTGGCCATAACAACCCTACGCCCAGCAGCGCCCAACTGGCAGCAAACATTGTATGACCCGAAGGGAACGCAAAGCCGGTCTCAAATTGCCAATGCTCACGTAACCATGCAGGCACAAGTGTTTGATCTTGTAACTGCTCTTTCACTAACGCGCTCCGCTCTTTGCGGTTGAGCGAGTAAAAGTATTTCTCGTCAATCTGATGGGCTGACTCCAGCCATAACACAAAGGGACGTGGCTCCTGCACCCGATCTTTAATAATTGACTTAACGCCCTGCCCGATCAAAATCGACGCACTCAGCAAAACCAGCAGGCCGATGGCTGGCTTGATGCGAAAACGCAGACACCACAAGAACCAGGCTGCGAGGATAATACTGGTCAGAATGCCCCACGGTGACGTGACCGTTTCAGTTATCCAATACAGGCCTTTCAATAGCCGCCCGTCACCGCCCGGCAACCATTGCCACCCGGAAATCCATGCCGCTAACGGCATCAACAACAATATTATCGCCCCTGCTGCCGTACGCTTTGCTATCTCAAACATTCCAATCGCCCTTTGTCTAAGCCAATTGGCAGTGTAACAATCTTGCAATATTGATAACACTCGAAAAATTAAACAGATAGAAAACCTATTGCAATAATAGTTGGCTGAAAACATCGGATGCTGATTTGCTGAGCACCTCAGGGCAAGAAGTTATGGCAAAATAGCCGATAATTAACGAAATGCCGATCGTCGTTGCGCATTTTAATCCTGGTCAGTTCACTGTGCCGGACGTAGGATGCCCAACCATGATTGAATCGGAAGTATTTGTGGAGAGTAACATGCAGCTTAAACGGGTGGCAGAGGCCAAATTGCCAACACCTTGGGGCGATTTCCTGATGGTAGGATTCGAAGAACTGGCTACCGGGCACGATCACCTGGCTCTGGTCTTCGGTGATATTTCTGGTACGAAGCCGGTACTCTCACGCGTGCATTCTGAGTGCCTGACCGGTGATGCATTGTTCAGCTTACGCTGTGACTGTGGTTTTCAATTGGAAGCTGCGCTGGAGCATATTGCAGAAGAAGGCCGCGGTATTTTGCTCTACCACCGCCAGGAAGGTCGCAATATCGGTTTGCTGAATAAAATTCGGGCTTACGCCTTGCAGGATAAGGGCGCGGATACCGTCGAAGCCAACCACCAGCTGGGTTTTGCCGCAGATGAGCGCGACTTCACCCTGTGTGCAGACATGTTCAAACTGCTGGGTGTGGATGAGGTCCGTTTACTGACCAATAACCCTAAAAAGGTTGAGATCCTGACTGAAGCCGGTATCAACATCACCGAACGTGTTCCGTTGATCGTGGGTCGTAACCCGAAAAACGAGCGTTACCTGGCCACCAAGGCTGAGAAGATGGGCCATTTACTGGACCAAAAGTGATTTCTTCTCTGGAAAAATAAGGGCGCCACGAAAGGCGCCCTTTTTATTACAGCATTTTCCTGATCACATAATGCAGAATGCCATCATTTTCATAGTAGGTCAGCTCATTGCCGGTATCGATACGGCAACGGGTATTAACCACTTCCTTGCGTCCATCGGCATACGTAATCAACACCGGCACCGTCTGTCCCGGTTTCAGCGTTTGTAAACCGCTAACGCTAATCTGCTCATCCCCGCTCAGGCCCAAGGTTTTACGTGTCACACCAGCAGGGAACTCCAGTGGCAGAATGCCCATGCCAATCAGGTTAGACCGGTGAATACGTTCAAAGGACTCGGCAATCACAACCCGAACGCCCAATAAGCGAGGACCTTTCGCCGCCCAGTCACGGCTGGAACCAGACCCATATTCTTTACCGGCAATCACCGCCAGCGGTACATTTTCCTGTTGATACTGCATAGCCGCATCGTAGATGGACAGCTGATTCTGTGACGGAATATGCCGGGTGTAACCGCCTTCAACACCCGGCACCATTTCATTGCGGATGCGGATATTGGCAAAGGTACCGCGCATCATCACCTCATGGTTACCACGGCGAGAGCCATACGAGTTGAAGTCCAGCGGCGCAACGCCATGCTCACTCAAGTAGCGCCCTGCCGGGCTGTCACGCTTGATATTCCCCGCAGGGGAAATATGGTCGGTGGTCACGGAGTCGGCCAGGATGGCCAAAATACGCGCGTCCTTGATGTCCTGCACCGGATCCGGCTGCACTTTCATGGTACTAAAGAACGGCGGATGACGAATGTAGGTGGAGTCTGCCTGCCACTGATAGGTGGCGGATCCGGCAACCTGAATCGACTGCCAGTTGGCATCACCGTCAAATACGGCCCCATACTCCTTGTGGAACATGTCGGTACGAACCTCTTCCACCGCTTGGGCAATGTCTTTACTGCTCGGCCAAATATCTCTCAGGTACACCGGCTTGCCATCGTGCCCTTCACCCAGCGGATCCTTGGTAAGGTCGATCTTCATGCTGCCCGCGAGCGCGTAAGCGACCACCAGCGGTGGAGAAGCCAACCAGTTGGTTTTCACCAGCGGATGTATGCGGCCTTCAAAGTTGCGGTTGCCTGACAGCACCGCGCCCACGGTCAAGTCGCCTGCTTTAATAGCCTGTTCTATCGGCTCTGGTAAGGGCCCGGAGTTACCGATACAGGTTGTGCAACCATAGCCGACCAAATTAAAGCCCAGTTCTTCCAGGTATGATGTCAGCTTCGCACTGTCAAAATAGTCGGTTACCACTTTGGAGCCCGGGGCTAATGACGTTTTGACCCAAGGCTTGGTGCGTAAGCCTTTTTTCACCGCATTCTTCGCCAACAGGCCTGCCGCCATCATCACGCTTGGGTTCGAGGTGTTGGTACAGGAGGTAATGGCCGCAATAACAACCGCGCCATTATGCAGATCGTGCGCCTGTCCATTGAGCGTAAAGGGTTTGAATTCCGACGCATGCTGCTGGCCGCCAATATCCAGTTCAGTTGCAGCATTGAACGCCTTTGGCACATCGGGCAGTGCTACACGATCCTGTGGACGCTTCGGTCCGGCCAGGCTGGCAACGACCGTCGACATATCCAGCGCCAGAGTACTGGTAAACACCGGCTCGTCGCCAGGATTACGCCACATGCCCTGCGCTTTGGCGTAAGCTTCCACCAGCGCAATTTGCTCATCACTGCGTCCACTGAGCTTCATATAGCCCAACGTCACCTCATCCACCGGGAAGAAGCCGCAGGTGGCACCAAACTCTGGCGACATATTGGCAATGGTTGCACGGTCAGCCAGCGGCAGATCGGCAAGGCCGTCACCGTAGAATTCAACGAACTTGCCCACGACACCGTGCTTACGCAACATCTGCGTTACGGTTAACACCAGGTCAGTGGCGGTGATACCTTCGCTAAGCTTGCCGGTAAGTTTAAAACCCACAACGTCCGGGATTAGCATTGATACCGGCTGTCCAAGCATTGCTGCTTCAGCTTCGATCCCCCCAACCCCCCAGCCAAGAATACCCAGGCCGTTGATCATGGTGGTATGGGAGTCGGTACCGACCAGAGTATCTGGATAGGCTATACGCTGGCCGCTTTCGTCGGTGTGCCATACCGTTTGGCCAAGATATTCCAGGTTAACCTGGTGGCAGATACCGGTGCCGGGTGGAACGACACGGAAACGGTTGAAGGCTTTTTGTCCCCAACGCAGGAAGGTATAACGTTCGTGGTTACGCGCCATTTCGATACGCACGTTTTCTTCAAACGCGTCGTCATCGCCAAATTCATCGACGGTGACCGAATGGTCAATGACCAGATCGACCGGTGAAAGCGGGTTAACCTGGTCAACATTGCCGCCCAAGCGTTGTACCGCTTCACGCATTGCAGCTAAATCTACCACCGCAGGCACGCCGGTAAAGTCCTGCATCAGTACGCGAGCCGGACGATAGGCAATCTCCCGGTCGGCATGGCCGGTCTTCAACCAGCCAACGATAGCCTTCAGATCGTCAACCTGCACGGTGTCACCATCCACATGGCGCAGCAGGTTTTCCAACAGCACTTTCATTGATTTTGGCAGCCGGTCGATATCACCCAACTGTCTCGCCGCCAGTGGCAGACTGTAATAGCCATACTCGCTATTCAGCGCAACCAGCTTATCCATACTCGTTTCACGAAGATCGGACGACATAGCTCCTCCATTTCTTATTATGTCTAAAACAGGGTAATCACTGAGGTCTTATTTAAAGATAACACAAAGACGATGTAACGTTTTGATAACAACACGTTTTGATCATAACGATAGGCAGAAGCAATCAAAGATGAAGAAGTCTTTTTTTCCCAGAGAGTTAGGTATTAACCAGGGAAGGTATGAGAAAATCCGGAGGGCAATACGCCTGTATCAAGCGCAATCTGTTACGCTTCCTTTCCACTCGCGCGAAAGAAAGGCAGATGCCCGATGCAGCGGCCTGACAAAACACGGGCTACAGTATGGGAAACCTGCTATGTTATTAATTTTTCAGGTGAAACAATATCGCTCTGCCACCTTGTCAGAGATAAACAACAGATAAATGTGGGCATGAAAAATACAATCATGACTGGGCAACAGATTAAAACTAAGGAGGGGTAAGTGGCATTTTTCGGGTTCGTCAGTGAACGGGAGTGTCAACAATGGAAAGGTGCTTCGCCGTATCTTCCCGCGTTCAGCTTTTATGAACAGCACCAATCAGAACCTATCCATGCATCCCCTGAAGCTATTATCCAAGCCGTACTTTCCTTGGATATGACAGAAGATCCCATCATCCGTCGTTTACTGATGCTTCGTCAGTTACCCGGTAAATTCTGGCAGTTGCTCACCAGAATAAAGAAAACAGAACAGCCGGCGGCGTTTGGTTTCGATACCTTTACCTTGCTGCAGCATGGCAGTCATGAGGTTTCACTGGGGTTGACCGGCCGTTTTTGGCGCCCAATGTTAGACGTGAAAAAACTGGAAACCGCGGAAGAATTTTACCGTTTTACTGCGCCTGATGCAGCCAAACTGGTATTACGCTTTAGCGTCACTCAGGACAGTGCAGGTTTGGCAACGCTTAGCACCGAAACCTTCGTCTGGTGCCCGACACCCCAGGTAAAAGCACGGTTCGCCTGCTATTGGGCAGCCATTCGCCCGGCCAGCGGTTGGATAAGGCGACGTACCCTGCGTAGTGTGCAACAGAAACTGGCAACATCCGCTACCTGACACATTAGCGATGGGTGATGAAGAGAAGAGGTAAAAACCGCTCAGTACGCGTGAGAAGTGAATGAGAGAATGATAAACAAGCTGCATAGAACGAAGAGCAGAATGTAACACTGAGAGGGGGGCCCCTCTCAGATTACCCGTGATTAACCCAACGGCTTACTTTTCCGGCAGCTTGATGTCTTTGAACATCGCTTCGATCTCTTCATTCGAGCGTAGCGCAACTGCATTATCGACCACGTCACGCGTCAGATGTGGCGCAAAACGCTGGATGAAATCGTACATGTAGCTACGCAGGAAGGTACTCCGGCGGAAGCCAATCTTCGTGGTACTGAAGGTGAAGATATCGCGCGCATCCACTGTCACCAGATCAGGATCTTGTACCGGGTCAACTGCCATGCTGGCGATAACACCAACACCCAACCCAAGGCGGACATAGGTTTTAATCACGTCGGCGTCAGTCGCCGTGAATACGATACGTGGCGTCAGGCCAGCACGGTTAAACGCGGTATCCAGCTCAGAGCGCCCCGTGAAACCGAAGGTATATGTGACAATCGGATAAGCAGCCAGTTCTTCAATGGTGATATGGCCTTTGCCCGCTAATGGATGATCGGGCTTAACGACTACCGCGCGGTTCCAGTGGTAGCACGGCAGCATAATTAAATCGTCGTAAAGATGCAGCGCTTCTGTGGCAATGGCAAAGTCTGCGGTGCCTTTGGAGACCGCTTCCGCAATTTGCGTCGGCGACCCCTGGTGCATATGCAACGAAACACGCGGATAGCGTTCAATAAAGCCTTTGATCACGTTAGGCAATGCATACCGCGCTTGGGTATGCGTGGTCGCAACGTACAATGAGCCTTTATCCGGGTAGGTATGCTCGCCGGCGACGGCTTTAATCGCATCCACCTTGGACAACACTTCACGTGCAATACGGATGATTTCCAGGCCTGCTGGCGTCACCTGAGTCAGATGTTTTCCGCTACGCGCGAAAATCTGAATGCCCAGTTCATCTTCCAGCATCCGCACCTGCTTGCTGATACCGGGTTGCGAGGTATAAAGCCCTTCTGCCGTCGAGGAGACATTCAGGTTGTGGTTAACCACTTCCACGATGTAACGAAGCTGCTGCAATTTCATATCTTATACCATCCTAGGTTAAACACTGCGTTGAGCCGCAGCCAGGTATATCGGTGTCGCCCCGGTATGCTGAAAAGTAACAAGCCTTAAACACAGTGCCTCATCCAAGTGATGAATAAACCGCCGTTATTAATAAGCTTTAATCATAAAAAAACTTTTTATATAACCATTATATCATGCCACAGCTTCAAGTATAGATCCGCGTCACACTCTGGTAACGATTATTTTGCATTGCGATCAATATGAAATCCCCGGCCCAGGAGGGAAAAAACAGCAAAGGATAGATCCGTTCTCAGCTTTAGCCAATAAAAAAAACCAGCCACAGGGGCTGGTTTTTATATTGCATTCAGGCTGCAAGTTTACTTTTTACCTTCAACCCATTTGCCATCTATGTAGAAAGCAGACCAGCCGGTGGCTTTTCCGTCTTTCTCAGAAGAGACATACTGTTGCTTGGTCTTACGGCTAAAGCGCACCATAGTCTTGTTGCCTTCGGCATCCGCTACGGGCGCATCGGCCAGATAACGCAATTTTTCAGGCAAGCGGTCCTTGAAGCGGGCCAACTCTTCGACCAAAGGCGCACGGGTTTCGCGCGATTTAGGGAACGTGTTGGCAGCCAGGAAGACGCCGGCTGCACCGTCACGCAGAACAAAGTAAGCATCCGACTTTTCGCATGGCAGCTCCGGTAATGGAACCGGATCTTCCTTGGGTGGTGCTACATCGCCGTTACGCAGGATCTTGCGCGTATTTTTGCATGTCTCGTTGGTACAACCCATGTACTTACCAAAACGCCCCATTTTCAGGTGCATTTCAGAGCCACATTTATCGCACTCAACGACTGGACCATCATACCCTTTCAGGCGGAACTCGCCCTCTTCGATCTCATAACCATCACACGCCGGGTTGTTACCGCACACATGCAATTTACGCTGGTTATCAATCAGGTAGCTGTCCATTGCCGTGCCACATTTCTGGCAGCGACGGCGGGCACGCAACGCGTTGGTTTCCGCGTCATCCCCTTCAAGAATGTTCAGTACTTCGGTTTCCGGCACCAGGTTAATGGTGGTCTTACAGCGTTCTTTCGGCGGCAACGCATAACCAGAACACCCCAGGAACACGCCCGTACTTGCCGTGCGAATACCCATCTGACGGCCACAGGTTGGGCAGTCAATACTGGTCATTACCATCTGATTCGGGCGCATGCCGCCTTCTTCAGGATCTTTTTCTGCCGTGTCTAGCTGCTCGCTGAACTCGGCAAAGAACTCATCCAGTACCGCTTTCCATTCTGCGTGGTTGTTCGCTACCTGATCCAGGCCGTCTTCCATGCGGGCGGTGAAGTCATAGTTCATCAGCTCGCGGAAGTTTTCTTCCAGACGGTCAGTCACGATCTCGCCCATTTTTTCTGCGTAGAAACGGCGGTTTTCAACACGCACATAGCCACGATCCTGAATGGTTGAAATGATTGACGCGTAGGTCGATGGACGACCGATACCCCGTTTTTCCAACTCTTTTACCAATGACGCTTCGCTGTAACGCGCTGGCGGCTTGGTGAAGTGCTGACTTGGGATCAGTTTTTGCAGTTCAAGTTCGCTGCCTACCTCAACAAACGGCAAGGTACGATCTTCATCACCCTTACGCAGAGCAGGCATCACTTTGGTCCAACCGTCGAAACGCAGCGTACGGCCCTTGGCGCGCAGCTGGAAATCACCGGCTTTTACCGACAGCGTGGTGGAATCGTACTGCGCTGGCGTCATCTGACAGGCCACAAACTGCCGCCAAATCAGCTGATACAGCTTTTGCGCATCCGCTTCCATATCTTTCAACTGTTCAGCCAGCACATTGACATCCGACGGACGGATGGCCTCATGCGCTTCCTGCGAGTTTTCTTTGCTGCTGTACTGGTTCGGTGCCTTCGGCAAGTATTTGTCACCGAAGTTATCACCGATATAACCACGCACCATGTTGAGCGCATCCTGGCTCAGGTTGGTGGAGTCGGTACGCATATAGGTGATGTGACCTGCTTCATACAGGCGCTGGGCCATCATCATGGTTTTCTTCACGCCAAAGCTCAAACGGGTACTGGCCGCTTGCTGCAACGTGGACGTAATGTAAGGTGCACCCGGTTTGCTGCTGGTCGGCTTATCTTCGCGATCCAGTACGGTGTAGCGGGCTTTTTCCAGCAGTTTAAGTGCTGCATGCGTCTGCTCACGATTAACCGGCTTGAACGGTTTGTCGTGGGCATGCGTCACTTCCATCTGCAACGTGGTGTCACCCTTCGCTAACAGATCTGCGTGCAGCTCCCAGTACTCTTCCGGTACGAAGGCTTTGATGTCGCGCTCACGCTCCACCACCAACCGAACAGCAACGGATTGCACTCGCCCGGCAGACAGGCCACGGGCAATTTTTTTCCACAGCAGTGGCGAAACCATATAACCCACAACGCGGTCCATAAAGCGGCGCGCCTGCTGTGCGTTAACACGGTCAATATTCAGCTCACCCGGCTGTTTGAACGCGTTTTGGATCGCGTTCTTGGTGATTTCGTTAAATACCACCCGGCTAAAGCGTTTGTCGTCACCCCCGATAACTTCCCGCAGGTGCCAGGCAATGGCTTCCCCTTCGCGGTCAAGGTCCGTTGCGAGATAAATGTGGTCGGCGTTTTCCGCTAACGACTTTAACTCGGCGACAACTTTTTCTTTACCCGGCAGGATTTCGTATTGCGCAGCCCAACCATGGTAAGGATCGACGCCCATACGATTTACCAGCGCCGCCTTCTCATCCTTTTTAACTTTAACTTTCTTCTTGGCTTTGTCTTCGGTTGAGTCAGCGCTCTTTTTGCTGGCTGAGCCACTGGTCGGCAAATCACGGATATGACCGACGCTGGACTTCACCACGTAGTCATTACCTAAATATTTATTAATAGTTTTGGCTTTTGCCGGGGACTCAACTATTACGAGAGCTTTACCCATATTTACCTTTACCTAATTTTATTTCTTCTAAAAAGAAGTCTTTTATCTCGCCGTGCCGCAGCGGTTCATATCTCTTTTTTATATTGCGGCAGTCTGGCAAGAGATCAACATGTTTTTTTCTATTGGTTGCTTAACTGCTCAACCTGAACGCAAGTTGTTGATCCTGCCTGCAATTCACCCATGCCCCAGAAGTATGGCTGTGTGAGACTCATTCATGGCGTAAACAAAACCTTCCACCTGACGCCGCAAAATCCCACACTGTACCTGATAAAAAGCGTCACGCAACCTAATTAGCACGGAAAGGCAGATTTCGCCAATCGACAGATACCGCTAGACATCCAGACGGCAAATAAACCTTAGTCTGTTTGCGGATAAATGCGAACTGGCGTTAGAATATGTCCAGAATTTATGATTGGAGTGTAATAAATGCGCACTAATACCTCACCCATTGATCGCGAAACCTTACTGCAAGAAGCAAATAATCTTATTCGTCACCATGATGATTATATGCATGGCATGATTGCCACTGAGGTTGAACAAAAAGGCAGCGTTTTAGTTTTCCGTGGTGAATTCTTTTTGGACCAAGATGGATTGCCAACGGCAAAAACTACCGCCGTATTTAATATGTTTAAACACTTGGCCCACATGTTCTCTGATAAATATCATCTGGTCGATTAGTCATAAAAAAGGGGGCTTTAAGCCCCCTGCGGTTTAATCGTTTCGCTTAAAGCAACGGCTTTTCGCCCCGTTGCCACCAGCGCAATAACAGACGGTCGACACTTTCCGCCGCACTGCCGGTAAAACGGTCCATCATGCGTTTACGGCGTGCATAACGCACCCCGATCACCTCATGGTTTTCCATTTCAGCAATCAGCAAATCGTCACTGGTACCAATCGCGTCGATGAGTCCCTTCTCTTTCGCTTGCGTACCGAACCAATGCTCACCGGTCGCTACGCTGTCAATATCCAGTGATGGGCGCTGCTGGTGAACGAACTCTTTAAACAGCACATGAGTTTCGTTCAGATCTTCACGGAACTTCTCGCGCCCCTGCTCTGTATTTTCGCCAAACAACGTCAGCGTGCGTTTGAACTCGCCTGCGGTGTGCAATTCAACATCAATATCATTCTTTTTCAACAAGCGGTGGAAGTTAGGGATCTGCGCCACAACGCCGATTGAACCGATAATTGCAAAGGGTGCGGCCACAATACGATCCGCCACACATGCCATCATATAGCCGCCACTGGCCGCGACCTTATCTACAGCCACCGTGAGACGAATCCCGCCGGTACGCAAACGCGCCAACTGCGATGAGGCCAACCCGTATCCGTGCACCACACCACCCGGGCTTTCCAGTCGTAGCAGAACTTCGTCCTTCGGTGTCGCTACCGCCAGCACGGCCGAGACCTCCTCGCGCAATGAGGTGACTTCATGGGCATCCATGCTGCCTTTGAAATCCAGCACATACAGGCAAGGTTTGGCGGCTTCAACGGCCCCAGCTTTAGCCCGCTGTTTCTTCAGTTTATCGTCGGCTTTGGTCTGCTTTTTAAACTGCTTGAGCCACGCCTTTTGTTCCGCCTCGCCCATACGTGCCAGACGCATGTCGCGCTGCATATCGCGGTACTGCTCTCCAAGGTCAGTAAGCTGCAGTTCCCCTTTCTGTCGGTTCTTACGTTGCCCCAGGCTGACCGCCAGCAAGGCCAGCGCAGCGATGGCAATCACTACCGTCGCGACTTTGGCCAGAAATAGGCCATAAACAGATATAAACTCCACAGATTCCGCCTTTATTAACAGGTTGTTAGTATGACTTCATTCATTCTAGCCAACCGACGCGGTGGCTGTCGCGGCTAAATAAAAATTCCTTGTGCTGCTTCTTTACTATGTGGGCGCATTTGGGCTTACCCAAGGCGGCACAGTTCCATTTTTGTTACAAAAGAATGCCGATTCTGCCGCCTAATCATTGAAAATACGATCCATTTGAGGCATATAACACGGATTATTCATCAACATGATGAGCCAAATTCGCTGTGGGCCCATATATGCAGTTGAGCCGTTGCTCCTGCTATGGCCTCTCAATCCACACCCGCTCCCCGATGTAAGTGGGAGACCAGCCACCCAGGCGCGAGGAATTATTGTGCACTACCAACCCAAGCAGGATTTACTGGAAAACCGTATCATTTTAGTCACTGGTGCCGGAGACGGTATTGGTCGCGAAGCTGCACTCACCTACGCCAGATTTGGCGCGCAATTGGTGCTGCTGGGCCGTACCGAAAGTAAGCTGCAAGCCGTGCAGGCCGAGATTGCCAAATTCAGCAGCGCGCCAACCTACATCATCACACTTGACCTGTTGCATACCAACCAAGAACAGTGCAAACAGGTGGCAGACGAACTGGCGACGCATGTCCCGCGGCTAGACGGCGTGCTGCATAATGCAGGCCTGCTCGGCGATATCGCCCCCATGGCGGACCTGTCGATGGCGATGTGGGAGGACGTCATGCAGGTCAACGTCAACGCAACATTTATGCTCACTCAAGCACTCTTGCCGCTGCTGCTGAAATCCAATTCGGGTTCGCTGGTATTTACCAGCTCCAGCGTCGGCCGTACCGGGCGCGCAAACTGGGGCGCTTATGCCGTTTCAAAGTTCGCAACCGAAGGGATGATGCAGGTATTCGCCGATGAATACAAAAATCGCAACTTGCGGGCAAATTGCATCAATCCTGGCGGAACTCGTACCCAAATGCGTGCATCTGCCTTCCCGAATGAAGACAAAAGCAAGCTGAAAACCCCGGCGGATATCATGCCGCTTTATCTCTATCTGATGGGGGATGACAGCCGTCGTAAAACCGGCATGAGCTTCGATGCCCAACCGAACCGCAAA
This sequence comes from Serratia sp. CoH_134_PS_4, assembly GCF_058190535.1. Lineage (NCBI taxonomy): Bacteria > Pseudomonadati > Pseudomonadota > Gammaproteobacteria > Enterobacterales > Yersiniaceae > Serratia > Serratia sp. CoH_134_PS_4. The sequence continues at coordinate 345,244 of NZ_JBXWKI010000001.1, read as the reverse complement.
CCCGGCGCAGCCGAATAAAGGGGCTTTATCATGGCTGAAGATCGTCACCAACAACGGCAACAACGTTTGAAAGAACAGGTCGACGCCCGCATTGCTGCTGCGCAGGACGCTCGGGGTTTACTGCTGGTGTTCACCGGTAATGGTAAAGGCAAAACCACTGCGGCATTTGGCACAGTAACGCGGGCCGTTGGTCACGGTATGAAAGCCGCCGTTATCCAATTCATTAAAGGTGAATGGCCAAACGGAGAAAAAAACCTGCTGCAACAGCATGGTGTTGAATTCCAGGTAATGGCGACCGGCTTTACTTGGGAAACGCAGAATAAAGCAGAAGACACCGCCGCTTGTCAGGCCGTATGGCAACAGGGTAAGCGCATGCTGGCCGACAACAGCCTGGATCTGGTGCTACTGGACGAACTGACCTATATGGTCAGCTACGGCTATCTTGAGCTGGATGAACTGCTGGAGGCGCTTCGGCAACGTCCTGTGCACCAAACGGTGATTATCACCGGACGTGGCTGCCATCGCGATATTTTAGCGTTAGCGGATACGGTTACGGAAATGCGGCCGGTAAAACACGCCTTTGATGCGGGTATCAAAGCACAACAGGGTATTGACTGGTAATAGAAAACGCCGCAGTCCTGGAGGCTGCGGCGTGCTGATTAACTGCGCTTGCTTGGTTTGCCCGGTTTGCTGCCCGGTGCACTACGGCGACCGCTGCCAGCAACCTGTGTGTGACGCTTGACGGCACGACGGATCTGATTGGCCTTCACTCGGCGGCGTTCACGCTCAACCGGCATCTTGCTGACGGTTTCCGGCTTCAACTCAACCAGTTCACGCAGATAGTTAATCGCCGGCAGTTCGAGCTCGGTCCAACCGCCACGAGGCAGGCCCTTCGGCAAATCGATATCACCATAACGCACGCGGATCAAACGGCTAACCTGGACACCAACGGCTTCCCAAAGGCGACGCACTTCGCGGTTACGTCCTTCAGTCAGGGTTACGTTATACCACTGGTTAATACCTTCGCCACCCTGGAAGGTAATGGTGCGGAAAGCGGCTGGGCCGTCTTCCAACTGAACGCCCTTACTCAATTGCTTCACTTTCTCGTCGTCAATCTGGCCAAATACGCGCACTGCGTATTCACGCTCAACTTCACGACTCGGGTGCATCAGGCGGTTTGCCAGCTCACCGTCTGTGGTGAACAACAGCAAACCGGAGGTATTGACGTCCAAACGCCCTACCGCGACCCAGCGTGAGCCGCGCAGCTGAGGCAGACGATCGAATACCGTTGGACGGCCTTCAGGATCGCTACGGGTACAGAGTTCGCCTTCCGGCTTGTAATACGCCAGTACACGGCAAACTTCTTCTTCAGATTCTTTAATCGCAACAATATGACCATCCAGGCGGATCTTCATTGAAGGGGTTACTTCAACGCGGTCACCCAGCTTGGCAATTTTGCCGTCGACGCTAACGCGCCCGGCTTCAATAATGGTTTCGATTTCACGACGCGAGCCATGGCCGGCACGCGCTAAAACTTTCTGTAACTTCTCGCTCATTGAGCAACCTCTAGTGTCGCCTTCACAGGCGTCGGGGGGATGACCGCCGCGGCGTCTGGCACCACAACAGTAACAATACATTTACTTGGATCGAACCGCGCATTATACAGGCTTTCAATAGTGTTGAAACCCACTTTATTTCCTGATCGATTATCCAAAGTTATAGGTGGTAAGAACCCGCGTCGATTCAAACAGGAAGGGAATTGCGATCCAGGAAACGGATAACCGCCTGATATACGCTCTCTGGACATTCGAGGATACCAAGATGGGTAGAAGCATGCTCAAGTCGTACAACCGAAAAGAAAGAATGAACCTCCGCAAACCGCTGTTGTTGCCGCAAATAATCGTCGTCACGATCCAACGCGTAAATATGGCAACAAGCTGGGTGCAAGGTTAATGCACCCAACCGGTTAAGCGGCGATTGATATTGCCGATAGGCTTGTTCGATCGCCACACCGGCAGCCTGCCATACACGGAAATCCTCCTTCGCCATTTCAACGGTTAAATGATGTTTAACCTGCGGGTGCACAATGCCGCCCTGCCAAAAGCTAAACAAAGCATCACGTGCCGCTACCCAGCGTTCAGGACGCTGCATGTGTTGCACAGAATCAAAAAATGCCGGATCAGGTTGCGTCATTATCCAATCGAGAAACACCATTCCTTGCACTTGTTGAGGTAAGCTCTCAGCGAGAGCAACCGCAATCCAACTGGCATGTGCCACCGAAAGTGTCACACATTTCCCCACCTGCAACTCAAGCAGCAGTTGGCGAAGGTCTGCCAGCAGTTCCTCGGCACCAAGCGAAAGCTGCTCATCGCGGTCAGACAGCGCATGGCCTCGCCAATCAAGGCTAATCACACGGAAGTGTTGTTCAGCCAACGCGATAAAGGGGGCAAAAACGGTTTTCGGTTCACACCAACCAGGCAGCAGTACCAGCGTCAGCGGGCCTGAGCCGGAATCATGGTAATCGAGGGAAAGGGTACCGTAGCGAAACGCTGTCATTTTTTCTCCTGAACGTCATATCCCAAATCGGTGAAGGGACGTTTGCGTTAGCGGTAAAATGACAGCGTTTATCAATTTCATCTATTGGAAATAATGCTAAAGAAAAAGCATCGCACCTAATGAAAAAATACGCACTAAACGGACAACGTTAATGCCGTGCACAAGGGTAAGCGGCGGTTAACGCCAGCATAATCACCGACGGTGCGGAGTAATGCAGCTGCTCCGGATGCTCATTTAAATACTGCATAACCGCATCCGAAGCCGTGCCTACGCTCATGCCCGCTTCCGGACAAATACTACGGTTACCTTGCATAGAAAAGGTATCAAACACGCCTGCAACGTACCCCATAAACATCCCCGCATCGAGAGCTTCAGCGACGGTAGCTGCCCCACTTTTATTTTTCACATAGCCGCTGGTTTCAGACAGCAAAGCGCTACCGGAATAAAACCCCGCGCTGGCCACAGAGGAAAATAATAACGCCACCAATAAAGAAACCCATTTAATCATCGCTACGCATCCTGCCTAATTATCAATTTTTGATATTGTAGGATAGCGGTTTTACCGATAAATGACGCCGTTTCAGTCACTTTTCAGAAAATGAGCAAACATTATGGCAATGCATCAGCGGAAGGGCGTTGGGTCACCGGCGCCCTCGCGTACCACTTCCGGTGCGGACTCCGTCAGGTCAATCACCGTGGTAGGCTGCTGGCCCAGGAAACCACCGTGGATCACCAGATCTACCTGTTTTCCCAAATGTTCGCTGATCTCTTCCGGATCGGACTCGGCAAAATCATTACCCGGAAGCATCAACGTAGTCGACATCATTGGCTCGTTAAGCACTTCCAGTAATGCCAGCGCAATCGGGTTCGAGGGCACACGCAAACCGATGGTTTTGCGCTTGTCGTTCATCAACCGCCGCGGAACTTCTTTGGTCGCTTTCAGGATAAAAGTGTAGTTGCCCGGCGTGTTATTTTTGATCAGCCGGAACGCGGTATTGTCGACGTAAGCGTAAGTCGACAATTCAGACAGATCGCGGCACATCAGCGTAAAGTTATGATTACCATCCAATTGACGGATACGGCAGATACGTTCCATCGCCGACTTTTCTTCCAGCTTGCAGCCCAGTGCATAACCAGAATCCGTGGGATAGACGATCACGCCCCCTTTACGCAGTACATCCACTGCCTGATTGATAAGACGTGGCTGTGGGTTGTCTGGGTGAATATAAAAAAGCTGACTCATGACTTGCTCCTAAAATGATGCACGCGGGCGGCATCGCCCACGTTAAATCAATCGACTTTAGCCAGTTGCGGTTGCGGCCAGTCACGCCACACGGGTTCAACCCCACCGGGTAACCACAGTTTACGGCCCAGTTCGATCCACGAGCAGGGTTGATGGAAATCAGACCCCTGCGACGCCAGTAATTGATATTCTTGCGCATACTTTGCCAACAGGGAACGCTCATGCGGTGCTTGCTGACATTGGGCCACTTCCATCGCGTCACCGCCATGTGCGGCAAAATGCGCAAACAGCCGCTTCAACCATTTGGCCGTCAGATCATAACGGCCCGGATGCGCGATCACTGCCTGACCGCCGGATTGATGAATCACATCAATGGCTTGTTCTATTGTACACCACTGTGGCGGAACGTAACCGGTTTTGCCTTTCGCCAGGTATTTCTTGAATACCTGAGCCATATTGTCCGCCATACCAATTTGCACCAGATAACGCGCAAAATGCCCGCGGGTCACTGCCCCGCCGTCGGCTAATTTTTGCGCCCCTTCAAATGCCCCTTCGATACGGGCTTTGGCTAATCGTGCACCTATTTCCTGTGCACGGAGGTTACGGCGTTCTGTCTGTTCGGACAGCAGTTGTACTATCGCCGGGTGCCGGGTTTCAATACCCAAACCGACGATATGAATCTCATGGTTTTCCCACAACGTGGAGATTTCCACACCATTGACCAACTGCAGCGGCAGGGACAACTCAGCAATGGTTGCCGCTGCGGCGGCCAAACCATCTGTGGTGTCATGATCGGTTATCGCCAAAACACCCACCCGCATTTCAACCGCACGCTGCACCAACTGCGCCGGCGTAAGGTAGCCGTCAGAAGCGGTAGTATGGCTGTGGAGATCGTAGAGAGTAAATGCGGAGGGCTGGGGGCTGCTGTCTGTCAAAAGAAATATCCGGCAATGGCTTGGCTTTCTATCATACCCGCGATCGCCCGTTGGACGGAAATCTATTATGACGCGCTGGCGTTTCAGCTTAATGAAAATAATTCACACTTAGCGATAAAACATTGTACGAAAAGAGGGTTGACTTTATTCTCGCGAACCAGTTAACTAGTACACAAGTTCAGGGCATATCCCTGGTTGGATGATAAACAAGAGAGCACAGAAATGACTAAGCAAACTTCTCTTCTTCGTTGGTGGCGTACTTCCCTTTTTCGGGCGGAGTAATCACGCATACCTGTCATCTGACACTGCAGATTCCCTAAGCCCGCTGGTAACGCGGGCTTTTTTTTGGACAAATTTTAACTGGAACTCCCATGACGAACATCAAACCACAGCTCAAATTACTGAAGGCGGAGGCCAGTTACCGGGGCGATCCCACCACCATTTTTCATCAGTTGTGCGGCGCGCGCCCGGCAACCCTGCTGTTAGAGTCAGCAGAAATCAACAGCAAGCAAAACCTGCAAAGCTTGTTAGTGATCGACAGCGCTTTGCGCATTACCGCACTGGGGCGCACCGTCACATTGCAAGCGCTGACGGCTAACGGCGCCGCGATGTTGCCATTGCTGGATGAAGCATTGCCCGCCGAAGTGCAGATTCAGGTGCGTCCTAACGGCCGCGAACTGACCTTCCCGCTGATTGATGCTATTCAGGACGAAGACGCACGACTGCGTTCACTGTCGGTGTTTGATGCACTGCGCGCCTTACTCACACTGGTCGACTCTCCCGCAGACGAACGTGAAGCGGTGATGCTCGGCGGCCTGTTTGCCTATGATCTGGTTGCCGGTTTCGAAGACCTGCCTGCACTGCGTCAGGATCAACGTTGCCCTGATTTCTGTTTCTACCTGGCGGAAACCCTGCTGGTGCTGGATCACCAGCGCGGCGTGGCGCGCCTGCAGGCCAGTGTCTTCACTGCTGACGCCGCAGAAGAACAGCGTCTGCAACAACGTTTGGAACAGCTACAGGCTCAATTAAAGCAGACACCGCAACCCATTCCTCATCAGAAACTCGAAGACATGCAACTGAGTTGTAACCAGACCGATGAAGAGTACGGCGCAGTGGTCAGTGAATTGCAACAGGCCATCCGTCAGGGCGAAATCTTCCAGGTGGTCCCCTCACGTCGTTTCTCGCTGCCCTGCCCAGCCCCGCTGGCAGCCTACCAGACGCTGAAAGACAATAACCCAAGCCCGTACATGTTCTTTATGCAGGACGATGAGTTCACCCTGTTTGGTGCTTCACCTGAAAGTGCACTGAAATACGACGCCAACAACCGTCAGATCGAGATCTATCCGATTGCCGGTACCCGCCCGCGTGGCCGTCGCGCCGATGGGTCGCTGGATTTGGATCTCGACAGCCGTATCGAACTCGAAATGCGCACCGACCACAAAGAGTTGGCCGAACATTTGATGCTGGTCGACCTGGCTCGCAACGATTTAGCGCGCATCTGCCAGGCCGGCAGCCGCTACGTGGCCGATTTGACCAAAGTAGACCGCTATTCTTTTGTCATGCACCTGGTGTCTCGAGTGATTGGCACCCTGCGTGCTGACCTTGACGTGCTGCATGCCTATCAGGCCTGCATGAACATGGGCACGTTAAGCGGCGCCCCAAAAGTACGTGCCATGCAGCTGATCGCTGCCTCTGAAGGCACCCGCCGCGGCAGCTACGGCGGTGCGGTGGGTTATTTCACCGCTACCGGTGATTTGGATACCTGTATTGTCATCCGCTCCGCGTATGTTGAAGACGGGATTGCCACTGTGCAAGCCGGCGCTGGCGTGGTGTTGGACTCTATTCCTCAGGCGGAAGCCGATGAGACCCGTAATAAAGCACGTGCCGTGCTGCGTGCCATTGCCAGTGCGCATCAGGCCAAGGAGGTGTTCTGATGGCCGATATCTTACTGCTCGATAATGTTGATTCCTTCACCTACAACCTGGTCGATCAGCTGCGCGCCAGCGGCCATCAGGTAGTGATTTACCGCAACCAGATTTCTGCCGATGTGATTATTGAGCGTCTGCAGCAGTTAGAACAGCCGGTTCTGATGCTATCACCGGGCCCAGGTACACCGTCTGAAGCGGGCTGTATGCCTGAACTGTTGCAACGCTTGCGCGGCCAACTGCCTATTATTGGTATCTGCCTGGGGCATCAGGCGATTGTTGAATCCTACGGCGGCCACGTTGGCCAAGCCGGTGAGATCTTGCACGGCAAGGCGTCAGCAATCAGCCACGATGGCGAAGGCATGTTTACCGGCATGGCGAATCCATTGCCGGTGGCGCGCTACCATTCACTGGTAGGCAGCAAGATCCCGGCCGAGCTCACGGTTAACGCCCATTTTAACGACATGGTGATGGCAGTACGTAATGACAAGCATCGCGTATGCGGTTTCCAGTTTCATCCAGAATCGATCCTGACCACCCATGGTGCGCGTTTGCTTGAGCAAACTCTGGCCTGGGCGCTGGCGAAATAACAAGGGAAACGACCATGCATACTATTCTTGAAAAATTGTACCGTTCAGAGTCGATGAACCAGCAGGAAAGCCAGCAATTATTCAGCGCCATCGTGCGCGGTGAGTTAGAACCAAGCCAGCTGGCAGCGGCGCTGATCAGCATGAAAATTCGCGGCGAGCGCCCGGAAGAGATTGCCGGGGCAGCCAAAGCAATGCTGGCCGATGCGCTGCCATTTCCTCGTCCAGACTACCCGTTTGCCGATATCGTCGGCACCGGGGGCGACGGCACTAACAGCATTAATATCTCCACCGCCAGCGCCTTTGTCGCAGCGGCGTGTGGCGCAAAAGTGGCCAAACATGGCAATCGCAGCGTTTCCAGCCGGTCTGGTTCATCAGATTTGCTGGCGGCATTTGGTATTCGCCTGGATCTGCCGGCGGATGAGGCTCGTAAAGCGCTGGACGAGTTGGGCGTCTGTTTCCTGTTTGCGCCGCAGTACCACACCGGCTTCCGCCATGCGATGCCCGTACGCCAGCAGTTGAAAACCCGCACGGTATTCAATGTGCTGGGCCCGCTGATTAACCCAGCTCGCCCACCGCTGGCACTGATCGGCGTTTACAGCCCAGAATTGGTGCTGCCTATAGCTGAAACACTGCGCGTATTGGGTTACCAGCGAGCGGCCGTGGTACACGGCGGCGGAATGGATGAAGTGGCGATTCATGCCACTACCCATGTGGCCGAATTGAACAACGGTGAAATTGAGAGCTACCAGTTAACACCGCAATCCTTTGGGTTGCAAAGCTATCCGCTGGAAGCCCTGCTGGGCGGCTCACCCGAAGAAAATCGTGACATTCTGGCACGGTTGTTACAAGGTAAAGGTGACCCGGCTCACGCCGCTGCGGTAGCCGCTAACGTGGCGCTGCTGCTGAAGTTATTCGGGCATGAAGACCTGCGCCAAAATGCGCAGCAGGCACTGGACATGATTCACAGCGGGCAAGCTTACGAGCGCGTTACCGCACTGGCAGCAAGAGGGTAAATGATGCAGGAAACCGTGCTCAACAAGATTGTTCGTGATAAAGCGCAATGGGTCGCAGCACGACAGCAACAACAGCCACTGGCCAGCTTTCAAAATGAAATCGTCCCAAGCGAGCGTGATTTTTACCATGCGCTACAGGGAACCAGAACGGCGTTTATTCTTGAATGTAAAAAGGCATCCCCTTCAAAGGGCCTGATTCGCGAAAATTTTGATCCTGTCGAGATTGCTTCGGTCTACAAGGATTTCGCCTCGGCGATTTCAGTTCTGACCGATGAAAAATACTTCCAGGGTAGCTTCGATTTTCTGCCGCTAGTCAGCAAGACGGTCACACAGCCCGTATTGTGCAAAGATTTTATTATCGACCCGTATCAGATCTACCTGGCGCGTTTCTATCAAGCCGACGCTATTTTGCTAATGCTTTCAGTGCTTAACGACGACCAATACCGTCAGCTCGCCGCTGTCGCACACAGCTTAAACATGGGCGTACTGACGGAAGTGATCAGCGAAGAAGAACTGCAGCGGGCCATTGCTCTGGAAGCGCGCGTGGTAGGTATCAACAACCGCGATCTCCGTGACCTGAGTATCGATCTGGATCGTACTCGCCAGCTTGCGCCACGCGTCCCACAGGGTGTGACGGTGATCAGCGAGTCCGGCATCAACAATTACGGCCAGATCCGCGAGCTAAGCCACTTTGCCAACGGTTTCTTGATCGGCAGCGCGTTGATGTCTGAAAGCGATCTGCGTGCCGCCGTGCGCCGGGTGATTTTAGGGGACAATAAAGTCTGCGGGTTGACCCGCGCCCAGGATGCCGCCGCTGCCTACCAGGCTGGGGCCGTCTACGGCGGGCTGATTTTTGTCGGGCGCTCACCACGCTATGTCGATATCAACCGTGCCCGTGAGGTTATTTCCGGTGCACCGCTGAAGTATGTCGGCGTGTTCTGCGATGCGCAGGTAGAGACTGTAGTACAAACCGTTGAACGTCTGGGCTTGAGAGCCGTGCAACTGCATGGGGCGGAGGATCAAAACTATATCACCGCCCTGCGTGCCGAGTTGCCGAACGACTGCCAAATCTGGAAAGCACTGAGCGTGAAAGACCATTTACCGAAGCGCGATTTGAAGCACGTCGATCGCTATCTGCTGGATAACGGTGCGGGTGGGACTGGCCAGCGTTTCGACTGGTCGGTGCTGCAGGGTGAAAACCTGGATAACGTCATGCTTGCAGGGGGTCTGGGTGCCGACAATTGCGTTGACGCAGCCAAACTCGGCTGTGCCGGTTTGGACTTTAATTCCGGCGTTGAGAGCCAACCCGGTATTAAGGATCCTGCCCGTCTGACGGCGGTTTTCCAGACGTTGCGCGCTTACTGAACATTATTAACGGATAATAACGGGAACTATAATGACGCTGCTTAACCCCTACTTCGGCGAATTTGGTGGCCAATATGTGCCACAGATTCTGATGCCGGCCTTAAAACAACTTGAAGAAGCCTTTGTAAGCGCACAGCGCGATCCGGAATTTCAGGCTGAATTTATCGACTTGCTGAAAAACTACGCAGGCCGCCCTACGGCATTAACACTTTGCAAGAATCTCACCGCAGGAACTAAAACCAAGCTGTACTTGAAACGTGAAGATCTGCTGCACGGTGGCGCTCACAAAACCAACCAGGTGTTGGGTCAGGCACTGCTCGCGAAACGCATGGGCAAAACAGAGATCATTGCCGAGACCGGTGCAGGCCAACATGGCGTGGCCTCGGCATTGGCGTGTGCCCTGCTCGGCCTGAAGTGTCGCATCTATATGGGTGCCAAAGATATTGAACGTCAGTCACCCAACGTATTCCGCATGCGTTTGATGGGCGCAGAGGTAATCCCGGTTCACAGTGGATCTTCCACACTGAAAGACGCCTGTAATGAAGCGTTGCGCGACTGGTCTGGCAGTTACGAAACCGCCCACTATATGTTGGGAACCGCTGCAGGCCCACACCCGTACCCAACCATTGTACGTGAATTCCAGCGCATGATCGGTGAAGAAACCAAAGCACAGATGCTGGAACGCGAAGGCCGCCTGCCGGATGCCGTCTTGGCGTGTGTTGGTGGTGGTTCCAACGCTATCGGTATGTTTGCGGATTTTATCGATGATGCCAGCGTGGGCCTTATCGGCGTAGAGCCTGCCGGTCTGGGGATCGAAACCGGTCAACACGGTGCACCATTGAAACACGGTCATGTCGGTATCTATTTTGGCATGAAAGCGCCGATGATGCAGACCTCCGAAGGCCAGATCGAGGAATCGTACTCCATTTCTGCCGGGTTGGACTTCCCTTCAGTCGGGCCACAGCACGCTTATTTGAACAGTATTGGTCGTGCGGAGTACGTGTCGATTACCGATGACGAAGCCCTGGATGCATTCAAAGCGCTTTCGCGCAGTGAAGGTATCATTCCGGCTCTGGAGTCCTCCCACGCGTTGGCGCATGCACTGAAAATGATCCGTGAAACGCCGCAAAAAGAACAGATACTGGTGGTTAACCTGTCCGGACGTGGCGACAAAGACATATTTACCGTTCACGACATTCTGAAAGCTCGGGGAGAAATCTGATGGAACGTTACCAGCAACTGTTCGACCGCCTGGCAAGTCATAAGGAAGGCGCTTTCGTCCCGTTCGTGACGCTCGGTGATCCAAACCCGGCGCTGTCATTACAGATCATTGATACTCTGGTTGAGGCCGGTGCAGACGCGTTAGAGCTGGGTATTCCGTTTTCGGACCCGCTGGCTGACGGCCCAACCATTCAAAGTGCAGCACTTCGCGCTTTTGCTTCTGGCGTGACGCCAACCCAATGTTTTGAAATGTTGGCCGCTATTCGTCAGAAACACCCAACGATCCCTATTGGTCTGTTGATGTACGCCAATCTGGTATTCCATAAAGGTATCGATACGTTTTACCAGCGCTGTGCCGAGGTAGGCGTTGATTCGGTGCTGATTGCCGATGTGCCTTATGAAGAGTCTGCCCCTTTCCGCGCTGCGGCCACCCGCCATGGCATTGCGCCTATCTTTATCTGTCCGCCAAATGCAGACGACGACTTGCTGCGTGAAATTGCCTCACACGGTAGAGGTTACACCTACTTGCTGTCGCGTGCAGGCGTCACCGGAACCGAAAGCCGCGCACAGTTGCCACTTCATCACCTGGTAAACAAGCTGCGCGAGTATCATGCCGCGCCGCCCCTGCAGGGCTTTGGTATTTCTGAACCGACGCAGGTACGCGATGCGCTGCAAGCCGGGGCTGCTGGCGCAATTTCCGGCTCGGCAATCGTTAAGATTATCGAACAGCACCAGGACCAACCGGCAGAAATGCTGAAACGACTGGCAACCTTTGTCAGTGAAATGAAAGCAGCAACACGGGCTTAATCCCATTAACAACGGGTACAGTGGATCGCGCCCGTTGTTAACATCTTGTTTCCTATCAAACTTGTGCTTTTTTTTACACCAACAATTTGTACAAACCCAATTATTGTCTCACACTTAACCTTGCGCGTCGGGCATTTCAGTATTTTTAGGAGTGCGTTACGTTTTCAGGTGAAAACCCGAATGTAGTTTCAACAATAACATTGCATGGAGAGTAATTTATGAAGCTATTTAAAACCCTTTCAGCCTTATGCATGGCAGCCGTTGTGGCATTCGCAGTGAGTGCCTGCGCGCCAACAGCGAAATCTGAAGGGACTGGCGGTTATATTGACGATACGGTAGTGACTACCAAGGTGAAGTCAGCACTGCTGGCGGATAAAACCATCAAGTCTACCGAAATCAGCGTTGAGACCTTTAAAGGTCGTGTACAACTGAGTGGCTTTGTTAGCTCAAGCGCCGATGCCAACCGCGCTGTGCAGGTCACGCGTGGTGTTGCGGGTGTGAAATCCGTTGATAACGTTATGCAAATCAAGTAGCGATAAAAAAAACGGAGGCGCAACATGCGCCTCCCTGTTTCACACCTGTCAGAAGCGATAACCTGCCCCGAACATAAACACCCACGGATCCAAACGCGTATCAATGCTGTGGTGATTACCGTCCGCATCGTCAAAGCGGGTTTTGGTCTCGATGTTCATCCACCACACTGACATGTTCAGCATCCAGTGTTCATCCAGGTTGTAATCCAGGCCCGCTTGCGCAGCCACGCCCCAAGAATCTTTGAGACTCAGGTTGCTCAGCCCAGCACCTTTACCGTTGTCATTGAATTTTTCATCAAAGAAAGTGGTGTAGTTAACACCCAGTCCAAGATAGGGACGCAGTTTGTCTTGCTTGTCGCCAAAATAGTACTGTGCCATCAAGCTCGGGGGGAGATCACGTACCGTCGCGATATCTCCGTTCACTGCCGCACCATTCAGCCCGACCTTGTGACGAAACGGCGTTGCTGCCAACAATTCGACACCAATATTGTCGGTAACCATATAGCCGAAGGTCAGGCCAAGTTGGGTGTTGTTATCGGCGCTGAATGAGCCCTGCCCCAATACGTCGTCCGATCCGGCATTTGGCCGCACCGTTGCAGCGCCAGCGCGGAAAAGAAAATCACCTGCCTGATGTGCACTTGCCAACATCGGCGCCATCATCGCCGCCAATACCACCAGAGTTGTCTTTTTCATTATCCATTCCATTTGTGTGGTTATCATCCAGGGGGAATATACCTACTTACGGGTATTTATGATCCCATCGAGATCACATCTTATGTGTAAAAGTTTTAATTCCTACTAAAAACAAGGTTACCTAAAGGACTAATAAATCAAGGATTGATCTGAATCAAAAAACGCCTTTTGTTGCAAATTATCCACATGTTTAAATTTCAGTTGCTAAAAAAAACGCCGCTGCGTAATTTCATCTTCCGTGTTGGTTTTGGTTGGTGCCGTAAGGAGTCGGCGAGCAATCAAGATGAGCGAAATTCTAAATCCCTGTGTCAGTTGCGGCGCGTGCTGCGGCTATTTTCGAGTATCATTCTATTGGGCCGAAGCGGAAGATGGCGGCGGCGTGGTTCCTATATCCCTTACTGAGCCGTTAACCCCCTTCTTGCGCTGTATGCAGGGGACCAACAGCAAGTCCCCACGTTGTACCGCACTCGACGGCGAAATCGGCAAAGCCGTTTCTTGCTCGATTTACCTTAATCGTCCCAGCCCCTGTCGCGAATTCGACCAATCAGGCGAAAACGGCCTACGTAACGAAGCATGCGATCGCGCCCGTGAACGTTATGGCCTGCCGCCATTGCCCGTTCCCCTGCCGCTGTCTTTGCCGAGCGTCGCGATCGACGAAGAAATAACCGTAGTGCAATTCGCGGGGTGCCACAGCGACGTGGAACAGGGTACAATCGCCCACTGATTTTGATTTATCTCTGTTTCTCGATGCCAAGGAGTCTGCATGCCTATCACGGCCAACACGTTGTACCGTGACAGTTTCAATTTTTTCCGTAACCAACTGACCAGCATCTTGATGCTGGCGCTGTTGACTGCGTTCATTTCTGTGTTGCTCAATCAGGCTTTCAGCCCTGACGTTGAACAGCTGAAAATTCTGAGCGCAACGGAAGGTGACTTTGCTGCATCTGCCGGTATGGGGATCCAGGAAATCATTCAACAAATGACGCCAGAGCAACAAATGGTGTTATTGAAGGTCTCAGCCGCCGCCACGTTTTCTGCATTAGTGGGTAATGTGTTGCTGGTGGGTGGGATGTTGACGCTGATTCGCCTGGTTTCCCAGGGGCAGCGTATCAGCGCATTGCGCGCTATTGGTGCTTCTGCACCGGAGCTACCGCGACTGTTGCTGCTGCTATTTATCTGTACGTTGTTGACTCAACTGGGCCTGACGCTATTTGTCGTGCCTGGCGTGATCATGGCAATCGCCTTCTCGTTAGCGCCGGTCATTACCGCTACCGACAAGAAAGGCGTCTTTGCCTCGATTAAGCTGAGTTGCAAGTTGGCGTTTGCCAATGCGCGCGTAATTGTTCCAGCCATGATGCTCTGGCTGGCGGCAAAACTGCTGGTGCTGTTTTTGGTGAGCCACCTTTCGGTGCTGACGCCAAACGTCGCGAGCGTGGTACTGACTGCGCTGAGCAACCTGGTTTCCGCACTGCTGCTGATTTACCTGTTCCGTCTGTATATGCTGCTGCGCAGCTAACCTTTCGGCAGGACCTAAAAGGCACGCTTCGGCGTGCCTTTTTTGCTTACTGGGCCGTAGAAGGCTCTGCCTGCTCCTTACTCTGAATCAACTTCAGGGCCAGGTACAAATCCGGCACCAGGATTAATTCCCGATCGCGCCCCAGGCGATTGATACGGAACCAACGCGTCAATTCTGTTCGCCGCCCCGCCAGCACCAACTTAACGTTACGCTGTAACAGATCGCGTTTCAATTCGTCGATCGCGGCCAATACACTGATATCCGCATGGGTAAAACTGGCGACAGCATCCACAACGACCCAACGCGGCTGAAACGGCGTGCTGTCCACCAGGTTAAGGATCCGCCGTTTGAAATAGGCCACGTTGAAGTAAGTCAGCGGCGAATTGAAGCGGTACATCATCACCCCGGGCACCGCCTTTATGCCGTTATTGTTACCCATTGAGTGGATCATACCTTCATCATTAACACCCAGGAGCTGTTCGGTCGGACGGAATACCGTGCGCAGAAACTGCATCAAACCCAGTAATACCGCCAACCCAATGCCACTTATCACCCCGACCAGCAGTACGCAGAGGAAGGTAAACATCGCCAACCTGAATGCCTGGGCGTTACGGCGACGCATGACCCAGATACCGCGGATATCCAGCAGAGACCAAGCAGCATACATCAGTACCACACCCAAACCCGCCACAGGAATAAACTGCAACGGCGCCATCAGAAACAGCAACACGAAGGCAATCACAGCGGCTGCAATGATTGATACCAACTGACTTTTACCACCGTTAGCATCATTGACCGCAGTACGCGAATCCGCCCCGCTGATGGCGAACCCTTGAGACAGCGCAGAAACAATATTCACCAACCCGAGCGCACGGAACTCCGCGTCGGCGTTAACCTCGTAACCGTTCTTGGCTGCAAAACTACGGGCGGTCAGCATCATACTGACAAAGCTCACCACCGCGAGGTTAAGCGCCGGAATGACCATGTCACGCAGTAAACCTGGTTGGAAATCTGGCCACTGTACGATAGGCAACACATCACTGAATCCCCCTACCGTCACCACGCCATGTTGTTGCAATCCACCAGCCCAGGTCACAAAGGTGACCAGAACGATAGCGAATAACGGCGCTGGCCAGTTAGGGCGCCATTTCTTGAACCCGATCAGCGTAACCAACGTCAACAACGATACCGACATCGTTAGCCAGTCGCTGTGCATCAGATTGCCCGGCAGCGCATAGATACGTTCAATCAATTGCGCCGAGTGCACACCAAAACCGAACACTTTGCCGATTTGATCGACCATGATGGTAATCGCCACGCCGTTCAACAACCCACTCAGTATCGGCCGTGAGAGCAAATCGGCTAACGCACCCAACTTGAAGCGGCTGGCCAATAGGCACCAGGCGCCCATCATCGCCGTCATCATAATGGTCAATTGCCAGTGTCGTTCCATGTTGCCAGCCGCCAACGGGGTCACGACAGCGGCAATCACCGCACACGTCGCAGCGTCTGGCCCGACAATAAGCTGACGTGAAGATCCGAAAAATGCATAGGCAACCATCGGTAAAATACATGAGTAAAGCCCGACGACTGGGCTAACACCTGCCAATTCGGCATAGGCAATCGCCACCGGCAAGGCCACAGCCGCAACGGATAGTCCGGCGCGTATGTCCGGTTTAAGCCAACTGCGTTGATACCCTAATAAATGCGTCAAACCAGGCGTTAGCGCCTGGAGAGATTTCCACTGCATAAACTGTTTTCCGTTATAAATTATCCGGCTATTATTGCGCGTATCATGCGACGCCAATGCCGCATTGGCAATCTGCCCACCGTGAACTCGCGACCTCAATCGTAAGTTTATGCAAATTCCTGCTTTCACGGCGGAAATCCCGTGGCTAAACGCCGATAATCAGCACTTTCCAGCGGTACACAGAGACCGCCAAATCCGGTATAGTCGGCCGATGAACAGATGATGGATTGATTTATGAAGCAGTTTCTTGATTTCCTCCCGTTAATTGTCTTTTTTGCATTTTATAAGCTCTACGATATCTACGTTGCGTCAGGTGCGCTGATTGTCGCCACGGCACTGGCGTTAGTGTTCACCTGGTTCAAATACCGCAAAATCGAGAAGATGACATTGATCACCTTCCTGATGGTATTGGTGTTTGGCACCCTGACGTTGGTGTTCCATAACGATTTGTTTATCAAATGGAAAGTAACCATCATCTACAGCCTGTTCGCGCTGGCGTTGCTGATCAGCCAGCTGGTGCTCAAAAAGCCGCTGGTGCAACGTATGTTGGGTAAAGAGATAACACTTCCCGATAGAGTCTGGAACAACCTCAACCTGGCATGGGCCGTATTCTTCCTGGCTTGCGGTCTGGCAAATATTTACGTTGCTTTCTGGCTGCCTCAGAGTGTATGGGTTAACTTTAAAGTGTTCGGGTTGACCGCGCTGACGCTGATATTTACCCTCCTCAGCGGCGTTTATATTTACCGACACATGCCAGAAGAACAGAAAAAATAGTTACAAAATTGTTAATGCCCGTGGTCTTGGCTACGGGCAGTATAGTGAAATCCCTTCCTTGATAAGCAGACAGCTATGACTCAACAACGACCTTTACCCAGTGGCGAAATGGTGCTGCGAACGCTGGCGATGCCGGCAGATACCAACGCCAACGGTGACATTTTTGGCGGCTGGCTGATGTCGCAGATGGACATCGGCGGCGCTATTCAGGCGAAAGAAATTGCCGAAGGCCGCGTCGTCACCGTGCGTGTCGATGGGATGACTTTTCTGAAACCAGTCGCAGTCGGTGACGTGGTGTGTTGCTACGCGCACTGCATTCGCACTGGGCGGAGCTCCATCACCATCAATATCGAAGTGTGGGTCAAGAAAGTGTCCTCTGCCCCAATCGGTCAGCGCTACCGTGCAACCGAAGCGGTATTTACCTATGTGGCCGTGGATGACGAAGGTAATTCACGTGCCCTGCCAGATGGCAAGATGAACTTCCGCGTAGGATTTGAAGAATAAGCTGAGATACAGTGGCTAGCCCTGATTTTGGTTAACACTTTCCAGCCTTATAACGCCCGATGAACTTCATCGGGCGTTTTGCATTGTAGCGACAGTACAGTCGCCGTGTGTTGTCGGTCAGGGGCCAACAAAAAGGGCCGCCGTAGCGACCCTTCATCTTGATTAACAATACCAGCCTGTCAGTTCAATTCCGTGGTGCCATTAATTTTAAAGCGAATGTTTACGGTACGATCTTTCGCTTCTTTGGCTTCATAACGCCACTTACGCAGCGCCTGTTTTACTTCACGCTCAAACATATTACGTGGTTCCGCAGACAGGATACGTACGTTGCTCACACGGCCATCACTGTCGATATCAAACTGCACCCGCACATTACCTTCAATCTGCAAGGCTCTGGCTCGTGGCGGATAAATCGGATCGGCGCGGCTGATCGGCCTTGGCCCTACATCACGTGAGTTCCCCTGCACTGGTGCCGACGGGGCCTGCTTCACCGGCGCTTTGTCGATAGGCTTGGCTGGCTCGTTATTTTCAAACGGCGATGGCTCACGCGGCTCGGTTTTCTGCGGTTCACGCTTAACCGTTTTCTCTACCTTTGGCTTCGGTTTTGGCTTCGGTTTGGGTTTCACCGGCTCAGGCTTCAGGATCGCCTTCGGTGGCGGCTCTGGAATAGGCTCCGGTTCCGGCTCGGGTTCAGGCTCAACCTGCGGTTCTGGCTCAGGTTCGGCTGGCGCAGGCGGTGGCGGCTCCGCCATCGCGGCGGTATTGACCATCATGACGCTGATTGGCGCCTCTTCAGGTTTCGGTAACTCCATCACTTCCTTGACGGAAGCATAAAGTAAACCCGCCACCAGGGCGCTATGTAAGCCAACTGACAGGACAATCGGCACGGACAAACGGCGATTAAGGAACATCTTTTTTAGCGGCATAATGATTCTGTTTCCTCTGGTTCGCCAAGTTTAAATGCAAATAGCAATCATATTCAATAACGAATGGCAAACTATCGCTCTAATCGTCATTAATCATCGCTAAAACCTGCAAACTCATGGGGATATTAACCTTTCATTTGCCTTTTAACTGAGGGTTTTACACGCTTTATTAACCTGATTTACGGTGATTAAAACGAAAAAACCCGCCTTAGCGGGTTATCTTTCACCAATGTAGCGCTATTCTTCATCACCGTAATACAGCACACCCAACTTGATCAGAGGTCTTCCCTGCGCTTTACGGTGCAAGTTGGTATCGCGTAATGAATAGACACAGCCGCAGTACTCTTGCTGATAAAAACGCTCGCGCTTGCTGATGTCGATCATCCGCGACGCACCGCCTTTTTTACGCCAGTTGTAATCCCAATACGCCAGGTCTGGGTACTTTTCCGCCGCGCGTATGCCACAGTCGGTGATTTGCTGCATGTTCTTCCAGCGAGAGATTCCCAGCGAACTGGAAATAGTGTCGTACCCGTTTTCATGTGCATAGAGTGCAGTGCGTTCAAAACGCATGTCGAAACACATGGTGCAACGGATCCCGCGTTCCGGTTCGTGCTCCATGCCTTTTGCACGGGCAAACCAGTTATCGGTGTCGTAATCGGCATCGATGATAGGCACACCATGTTGCTCGGCAAAACGGATGTTCTCGTCCTTGCGCAGCAGGTATTCCTTCTGAGGATGAATATTCGGGTTGTAGAAGAAAATGGCGTAGTCGATGCCGGAGGCCTGTATGGCTTCCATCACCTCTCCGGAACAAGGCGCACAGCAAGAATGCAACAGCAACTTGCTTTTGCCCTCAGGCAAGTCGAGTTTATCTCTAACCAGTTCCGTCATTTCCTCACCTCTCAACCCTTGTCCTAGTAAATCGTGCGGCCGCACTATACGAATAAAAGCGAGTTGCTTCAAGGTATAAGCTCCAGCCATAGGCAAATTCCATCGGGCTGGCATTCCCTTGTCTCCCCTTTTGCGCTACTTTAAATTCACCGTTCTATAGCAATGATTTTAAAGGTGAAATATGCTTTATCTGATCTACGCGCAAGACGTACCCAACTCATTAGAAAATCGCTTGTCGGTACGCCCGGCACACCTGGCTCGCCTGCAGGCACTGCGTGATGAAGGCCGATTGGTGATTGCCGGCCCCAATCCGGCGATCGACAGCAACGATCCTGGCAGTGCCGGTTTCAGCGGTTCCACCGTGATTGCGGAATTCGCCTCATTGGCAGATGCACAAGCGTGGGCTAAGCAAGATCCCTACGTCGCCGCGGGCGTATATGCTGACGTAACGGTAAAACCCTTTAAGCAAGTATTCTAGTTTAGTCGCACTGAGCGGGTTAGGCATTATCACCTTCCCGCTGTATTGCGGACAAAAAAAAGCCAGCACGGAGTGGCTGGCTAAAGGGTTCTTCGAGGGAATATCTTGTTCGCTAACGTTACTCTCTTCACCACGCGGTTCGCCATCTATCGATGTGATAGGCAAATCCACCTCTTTTTTGGGCCGAATGGAATATTCCTCGTGTTGTCCTACACTTGAGCCGTAGTCAGAGCAAAATTTATCGATTCTTTCTACCTTCCAAAAGGAACAGTGATGAAAGCAACTAAATATCTCTTGGCAGCACTGACATTCGCCTCTTTCTCTTCCATGGCAGCTATCGAAATCACCAAAGAAGAAGCGGCGAAACACACTGAAATTGGACCGGTTACCATCTCACAAGACGGTGACGACACTGTGGGTATCGACCACGCAAGATTGTCTAAAGCGGTTGATGAAAAAGGCGGCAAGTACTACGTCATTATTGGCCGTGAAGGGAAAACCACCTTCGAAACCATCAATGCCGTAGCCTACAAATAATACCGGTATAGCTGAACATCATATTATTAACGCGGTGGGCAAATCATACCGCGTTAATCGTTAACTCCCCAAAACCCCAACTATTTTTTATCCTGTTGTAATACCACTGACTGCATATCCGCAAACATGCTTTCCCATTCTGACTGGTCAATGTCCATCAGGCCAAAGAATCTCAACATAAATGCCCCTTCGGTTGCCAGGAAAGCCAACCGGGCACGCTTACCCTCTTCGGTCGTTAAATCCAGACCGATAATCCTGCTGCGATACCATTCACGGGTGCTGTCTAAATGTTCCGGCGTTTGGATCAAGGTCGCCATCAGCCCTGCCGCCTTCGCGCTGGAAGCTTGATCAGAGCTCCGGGTTGCCTGCATATGCGCTTGAACAGTGGTTGTCGCTGAGGGATTTTCCCCGGCAATAGCATCGAATACGTTGTCATACGCCTTGCCCCAGCGATCAAACATTGCGTCGATCAACGCATCTTTGCTGCCAAAGCAGTACTGCACCCCACCCTTGGAAATTCCCATTGCTTTAGCAACGGAATCAATGGTCAGCCCGGCTGCGCCTTGAGTAGCGACAATCGCTTCAGCCACATCCAAAACCTTGTCACGATCGATGCTGCGTTGACGTCCCATTGATAAACCCTCTTTTCAATACATACGTATGGATATATATTACGACCAGTATACCACCCAGAGCCTCCGGGTAGTTACCTAATGGCAACGCATCCGCGTCGCCCGCTTCTTTTGGAATAATATTATGCACGTTAACAACCGCTGGTTGATCCTGGCAATGATCTCCAGCGCGCTATTTTTGATCATCATCGACATGACGGTGTTATACACCGCCTTGCCACGGCTCACGCAGGCACTGGATGCCAGCGCGTCACAGAAATTGTGGATCGTAAATGCCTATCCGCTCGTGGTCGCCGGTTTATTGCCCGGCGCAGGTATGTTGAGCGATCGCGTTGGTCATAAACGGCTGTTTATTGCGGGGTTGCCTGTTTTTGCCATCGCCTCCCTATGTGCGGCCTTTTCTCCATCGGCCGAATGGCTTATTGCCGCCCGCGTGTTCCTGGCGGTAGGCGCAGCGATGATGATGCCAGCGACGCTGTCCATCGTCCGACATGTTTTTACCGACGAACGTGAACGCGCCTTGGCGATAGGTATTTGGGCCGCCGTCGCTTCCGGTGGTGCCGCCATCGGCCCAGTGGTTGGCGGCGTGTTGCTGGAGTATTTCTGGTGGGGCTCGGTGTTTTTGATCAACGTACCTGTCGTTATGCTGGTTCTGCCTCTGGCATGGCGGTTGATACCCCATTGCGGCGGTGAAACTGAGCGTCCCTACGATATTCTTGGGTCGGTACAGATCATGGCGGGCTTGGTGGGCTGTATCTATGCGCTGAAAGAGTTGAGCAAAGCGTCGCCATCCTTTACTGCATTGGCGCTTGCCGCCGCGATCGGTATTACGGCGCTGTGGTTGTTTGTTCGCCGCCAGCGACGGTTGCCCTACCCGATGATCGACTTCTCTTTGTTCAAGAACCGGCTGTTTGCTGGTGGTGTAGGCGTCGCGTTGGTGTCTATGGTAGCGCTAGTGGGCGTGGAATTGGTGCTAACCCAACGCCTACAGTTAGTGCTTGATTTGAGCCCATTACAGGCCGCGCTGTTTATTCTGCCGATCCCACTGGCATCCGCTTTGGCTGGCCCGCTGGCCGGTTTATTGCTACCGCGCTACGGTGAGCGCAGCATGATACTTGGCGGATTACTCCTGACGGGATTCGGTATCGCCGGTCTGGCCCTGCTTTATCAAAGCAACCTAATGCTGCAGTTGGTTTGCCTGTTTATCGCCGGTTTTGGTATCGGCGGCGCCATCACTGCTGCATCAACCGCCATCATGCTGAATGCCCCGGAAGAGAAGTCCGGTATGGCAGCATCAATCGAGGACGTCTCCTACGAGCTGGGCGGCGTTCTGGGCATTACGCTGCTCGGTGGATTAATGTCAGCTGTTTATAGCCATAGCCTGGTGCTGCCGGATAATTTATCGGTGGGCAGCATCGCCTACGACAGTATTGATGAAGCCCTAAGATTGGCGGCCAATCTGGCTACCGAACAAGCAACACAGCTTAAATACCTTGCGCGTCTGGCTTTCGACCGTGCATTCATCGTCGTTTTGTTTGCGGCGGCGTTGCTGATGGCGTTGGGCGCTGGCGTGGCAAAAATGGCCTTGCGCAAGTAATGGCACGAAGCCGCTTTTGTTGTTAACGCATTCTGCTTAAACTGATTTGGCAATTTGCTTTACGGATTTACCGGTATTGGTTTCAGCGATGGCAGTGATGCCTTTGAACGTCTTTAACCACAAGGTAAATCCGGTTACTGTGTTTGTTATGGGTATTGTGTGAATCATCGAAACAAATAATCAGGAGAAGATTATTATGGCAACGACGAAGAAAGCAGCGAAAAACCATATCGGCCTGGACAGTAAACAATCGGCAAAGCTATCAGACGCGTTAAATGCGCTTCTGGCGAATTATCAGGTGCTGTATATGAACGTGCGCGGCTATCACTGGAATATTTCAGGCCCGCACTTTTTTGAACTGCACGTCAAATTTGAAGAAACCTATAACGATCTGCTGACCAAAGTTGATGAGCTGGCAGAGCGTATTCTTACCCTCGGTTCACAACCGCGACATGCCTTCAGCGATTATCTGAAAACATCCGACATCAAGGAAGACACTAACGTCACTGATGATAAAGGCACGCTCACAGGGCTGCTGCACGGTTATTCAGTGTTATTGCAACAGCAACGCGAGCTGCTGACACTGGCCGCGGATGCCGGTGATGAAGGTACAGCATCACTGATGAGCGACTACATCAAAGAGCAAGAAAAGCAGGTTTGGATGCTTAACGCTTATTTGGGTAAATAAGCCCTACCGCACGAAACAAAACAGTCCCCTCAGGGACTGTTTTCGTTTTACCACTCGTACGCCACCACAAACAGTAATGAACGCCGGTGCTGGTCATCCAGGCGGCGTCGCACCCGAATAATATGCCGATTACTGCATGACTGGCGCTCCAACCAGCGATGCCTGCGGCGCTGACTCTGTCGCAACATCCGCCAGCGCCCCACCTCGTTTCTACTGCGTCTCATCGTTTCGTTACTCGTCCGTCAAATGCCAACGGCGGGCATTATAGCCCTTTCACCGCACGATCCAAGCCACAGTTCGCCGCTTTTCATCTCCGCTGAGTGGCAGGACAGCCGGGACAAAATGTTTTTTTATTTGCAGCAAGTCCCTTAAGCCAATCATATTTTTGCAACATAAGCGCCGAGAAAAGGTTTCACCTTTACCATTCTGTGCGTACACTCATCATTGGTGGTTTGCGAACGGGATTTTTCGCCTTTATGACAACATTTTATACCGTAATCAGTTGGCTCATGGTATTTGGTTACTGGCTGCTTATCGCCGGGGTGACGCTGCGTATCTTGATGAAACGCCGGGCAGTGCCATCCGCGATGGCTTGGCTGCTGGTTATCTATATTCTGCCGCTGTTTGGTATTGTGGCTTATTTATCTTTTGGTGAGTTGCATCTGGGCAAACGTCGCGCGGAGCGCGCCAAGGCGATGTGGCCTTCTACCGCACGCTGGCTCAGTGAATTAAAAGAAAGCCAACGTATCTTCGCCACCGACTACAGCGAGGTCGCCCGGCCTCTGTTCCAACTGTGCGATCGCCGCCAAGGCATTGACGGCGTTAAAGGCAACCAACTCCAATTACTCACCACCACTGATTCAACGCTAAAAGCGTTAATCCGTGATATTGAACTGGCGCGCCATAATATCGAGATGGTGTTCTATATTTGGCAACCCGGCGGCTTGGTTGACCAGGTGGCCGAATCACTGATGGCTGCTGCACGCCGTGGTGTACACTGCCGTCTGATGCTGGATTCTGCCGGCAGCTTGCAATTTTTCCGCAGTCCCTATCCTGGCATGATGCGCAACGCCGGTATAGAAGTGGTCGAAGCGCTCAAAGTTAACGTGTTCCGTGTATTCCTTCGTCGAATGGATTTACGTCAACACCGTAAAGTGGTGCTGATCGACAACTATATTGCTTATACCGGCAGTATGAATATGGTTGACCCACGTTACTTCAAACAGGACGCCGGTGTCGGTCAGTGGATCGATCTGATGGCCCGTATGGAAGGCCCGGTAGCCAGTACCATGGGCATCGTTTACGCCTGTGACTGGGAAATTGAAACCGGTAAGCGCATTCTGCCGCCGCCGCCCGACGTCAATATTATGCCGTTCGAACAGGAAAGCGGTCATACCATTCAGGTTATCGCCTCCGGCCCCGGCTTCCCGGAAGAAATGATCCACCAAGCCCTGCTAACCGCGGTTTACTCAGCGCGTGAGCAGTTGATCATGACCACCCCCTATTTCGTACCCAGTGACGACCTGCTGCATGCCATCTGCACGGCCGCACTCCGTGGTGTTGAGGTCAGTATCATTGTTCCACGCGATAACGACTCCACCATGGTGCGCTGGGCAAGTCGCTCTTTCTTCTCCGAGCTGCTGGAAGCAGGCGTGCGTATTTATCAGTTTGAAGGTGGCCTGTTGCATACCAAAAGCGTACTGGTCGATGGCCAACTTAGCCTGGTTGGCACGGTGAACCTGGACATGCGCAGTCTGTGGTTAAACTTTGAAATCACATTGGTGATCGACGACGACGGTTTCGGCAGTGATTTAGCCTGTGTGCAAGATGACTATATTGCTCGCTCACAGTTATTGAACGCCAAAGAATGGCAGAAACGGCCGTTCTGGCACCGCATTGTTGAACGCCTATTTTACTTTTTCAGCCCGCTGCTATAAATGCCGTAGCGGGTATCTTTTATACTCGTCGCCTTTCAAGCTGCAGCGTTGTAACTCACTCACTCTTCCCAGTGACTGACGAAAGTCAGCGGCTGGGGATGAATGAGCGGGTTGTCTAGCTGCAACTTGAAATTCATAGGGTATAATGAGAAATCATTTGTTATCAGGATTTGATTATGGATTTGAATAACCGCCTTACTGAAGACGAAACGCTGGAACAGGCTTACGACATCTTTTTGGAGTTGGCCGGCGACAATCTGGATCCGGCGGATATTCTGCTGTTCAACTTACAGTTTGAGGAGCGCGGTGGCGCAGAACTGTATGACCCGGCAGAAGACTGGTCAGAACATGTAGACTTTGATCTGAACCCGGACTTCTTTGCCGAGGTCGTGATTGGCCTGGCGGACAGCGACGGCGAACCGATCAACGACGTCTTTGCCCGGGTGCTGCTCTGCCGCGAAAAAGACCACAAGCTTTGCCACATTCTGTGGAAAGAGTGAGTCACACGTCAGCATAAAAAACCCGCCAATATTGGCGGGTTTTTTGTTGCCGGACGTCGGGCGTTATAGCGGGTCGACCTTGAGGCAGGACACCGCATGGCGGAAACTGCCTTCCAGCAACGGGCGCGTCTTGGCGCATTCCGGCCCGGCGATGGGGCAACGGGTACGGAAAACGCAGCCTGATGGCGGGTTAATCGGCGAAGGCAGCTCCCCTTCCAACAACTGGATCTGCTTGTCCTTCTCCTTGTCCGGATCTGGAATCGGCACCGCCGACATCAACGCTTTGGTGTAAGGGTGCTGCGGGTTATGGTACACCTCATCATAGGTGCCCAGTTCCACCGCATGGCCCAGGTACATGACCAACACGCGATCAGAAATATGTTTTACGACCGCCAAGTCATGCGCGATAAAGATCAGCGACAGGCCCATTTCACGCTGCAGTTGCTGCAACAAGTTGACCACCTGCGCCTGAATCGACACGTCCAGCGCCGAGACCGGTTCGTCGCAGATCACCAGCTTAGGTTCGAGAATCAAGGCGCGTGCAATACCGATACGCTGACACTGGCCGCCAGAGAACTCATGCGGATAACGGTTGATCAGGTTAGGCAGCAGGCCCACCTTCAACATCATCGCTTTAACCTTGTCCTTCACTTCCTGGCGAGGCATTTTCGGATAATAAGTACGCAGAGGCTCTGCAATAATTTCACCGATCGTCATGCGCGGGTTCAGCGAAGCCAGCGGATCCTGGAAGATCATCTGAATATCGCTACGGGTTTTCCGCCAGTCCATATCGCTCATGCCGAGCAGATCTTTACCTAACCAAGCGACACGCCCGCTCGTGGCTTTGACCAAACCGATAATGGCGCGGGCAAAGGTTGACTTGCCGCAACCAGATTCACCCACCACGCCCAGAGTTTCCCCTTCGAACAGGCGCAGCGTTACGCCATCAACCGCCTTTAACGTTTTCGGTGGCTGCCAGAACCACTGTTTGTCATCATGAATGTCGAAGTGCACTTTCAAGTCAGCGACTTCGAGCAACACTTTCTTGTCGGTTACCGTACTCATACCAACGCCTCCACCGGTTTAAAGCAAGCGCGCAGGCGCCCTTCACCAAACTGCTCCAGAGGTGGAGCGCTCGAACATTGCGCCATCGCGTATGCACAACGCGGTTGGAACGGACAGCCTTTCGGCAGGCGTAACAGGTTCGGTGGGTTGCCAGGAATGGTCATCAGTGACTCGCCCTCAGCATCCAGACGCGGTACTGCATTCAGCAAGCCGATAGAGTACGGATGGCTTGGGTGATAGAACACATCACGTGCGCTGCCGTATTCCATGGTCCGACCGGCGTACATCACCAGCACCTTATTGCAGATACCTGCCACGACGCCCAGGTCGTGGGTAATCATGATGATGGCGGTGTTGAACTCGCGTTTAAGCTCGTTCAGCAGCGTCATGATCTGCGCTTGCACGGTCACGTCCAGCGCGGTAGTAGGTTCATCGGCAATGAGCAATTTCGGCCTGCACAGCAACGCCATGGCGATCATGACGCGCTGGCGCATGCCACCGGAAAACTCATGCGGATACATACGCATGCGTTTACGTGCTTCCGGCATTTTAACCGCGTCCAGCATGCGAACGGACTCTTCGAAGGCTTCGCTTTTGCCCATCTTTTTGTGCTGCATCAGCACTTCCATCAACTGCTCACCCACGCGCATATAAGGGTTGAGAGACGTCATTGGATCCTGGAAGATCATCGAAATCTCTTCCGCACGCAGCTTGTTGAGCTGTTTTTCCTCAAGGTTGAGGATTTCCCGGCCATTAAATTTAGCCGAACCGCCGATGCGACCGTTGCTGGCCAGAAGCCCCATCAGCGCAAAGGCCGTCTGGGATTTACCTGAGCCAGACTCCCCCACGATACCCAACGTTTCACCGGCACGCAGGTCAAAGTTCAGATCGTTTACTGCGGTTACATCACCGTCCGGTGTACCGAAGGTCACACGCAGATCTTTTACATCCAGCAACAGCGACGATTTAACGGCGGTGCTGGTTTGCAACTGTGGATTTTCAATGGTGCTCATGATTGCACTCCTTAACGATCTTTCGGGTCGAGGGCATCACGCAAGCCATCGCCGATAAAGTTGAAACAGAACAGAGTGACAACCAGGAAACCCGCCGGGAACAGCAGCAACCACGGTGAAACTTCCATCGAGTTAGCACCATCGCTGAGCAATGCCCCCCAACTGCTTAAGGGTTCCTGCGTACCCAATCCCAGGAAGCTAAGGAATGATTCAAACAGGATCATGCTAGGCACCAACAAGGATGCGTAGACCACCACGACACCGAGCACGTTCGGCACGATATGGCGCAGCACGATATTGCGGCTAGAAACTCCGCACACCAACGCCGCTTCGATAAATTCTTTACGCTTCAGGCTCAGCGTTTGCCCACGGACAATACGCGCCATATCCAGCCACGACACCATGCCGATCGCTACAAAGATCAGCAGAATGTTTTGACCGAAGAAGGTCACTAACAGGATCACGAAGAACATGAACGGGAAGGAGTTGAGGATCTCCAGCAAACGCATCATGACCGAGTCAATTTTACCGCCCAGGTAACCGGACATCGCACCGTACAGTGTCCCAACAATCACCGCCACCAGCGCAGCCGATACGCCAACCATTAATGAGATACGCCCACCAATCGCCACGCGCACCAACAAATCACGGCCGGATGAGTCGGTGCCAAAGTAATGCCCCGATTCAAAACTTGGCGCGGCCGACATCATCGCCCAGTCGGTATCGTCATAGGCAAACTGTGACAACCACGGCGCCACCATGACAAACAGGGTAATCAACGCTAAGACAAACAGGCTGCTCACAGCTGCCCGGTTGTGCACAAAGCGGCGACGGGCATCCTGCCACAGGCTGCGCCCTTCTACTTCAAGCTTTTCGCTGAAGTTCTCCAGAGCCTCGCTGTTCTTTTTCGTCAACATCATTTGCGTGCTCCAGCTTAATAACGAATTTTTGGATCGATAACGGCGTACAGCACATCAACGATCGCGTTAAACAGAATAGTCAGGCCACCCACCAAAATGGTCAGGCTCAATACCAGAGAGTAGTCACGGTTCAACGCGCCGTTAACAAACAACTGGCCGATGCCAGGCAGACCGTAGATGGTTTCGATCACCATCGAGCCGGTGATAATGCCGACAAATGCCGGGCCCATATAAGAAAGCACCGGTAATAACGCAGGTTTCAACGCATGGCGCAATATAATGCGGCGCATCGGTAACCCTTTGGCACGAGCAGTACGGATGAAGTTTGAATGCAGCACTTCAATCATCGACCCCCGCGTGATACGAGCGATGCTGGCAATATAGGCCAGTGACAACGCCACCATGGGCAAGATAATAAACTTCGGCGCGCCACCGTTCCAACCGCCACCCGGCAGCCATTTCAGCGTGATGGCAAAAATCAGAACCAGTAACGGTGCCACCACGAAACTGGGTATAACCACCCCGGTCATGGCAAAGCCCATCACCGTATAGTCCCATTTAGTATTTTGATTCAACGCGGCAATGACACCGGCACTTACGCCCAGGATCACGGCCAGCAAAAACGCGGCAAGACCCAATTTGGCAGATACCGGGAAAGAGGCAGCCACGAGGTCATTGACCGAATAATCCTTGTATTTGAATGATGGCCCGAAATCGCCCTTCGACAGCTGAACCAAATAATGGCCGTACTGCTTCCAGATCGGATCGTTCAAATGATATTTGGCCTCAATATTGGCCATCACTTCCGGCGGCAACGCGCGTTCGCCGGTAAATGGGCTACCGGGCGCCAAGCGCATCATAAAGAATGAGATGGTAATAAGAATAAATAGTGTCGGGATCGCTTCTAATAAGCGACGAAATATAAATTTAAGCATTGCCCTAACCCTGTGCTGCAGCCTGATAACGGCTTATTATTTACAACATAGGCCGGCGGTTCACACCGCCGGCGCTTACCGTATCAATGCTTGATGATGTACAGGTTTTTGTCGTACACGTTATCAAGCGGGTCTTTACCGGTATAACCCCCAACATAAGGTTTCACCAGGCGGGCATTCACATAGTAATAAACCGGAACGATGGCAGAATCTTTATCCAACTGAACTTCAGCTTTCTGATAAAGCTCAGCACGTTCTTCTTTGGTTTTCGCTGTCAGCACATTGGCCATCAACTTATCGAATTCGGCGCTCTTGTAATGCGGGGTGTTACTGCTGCTGTCAGACAGCATCATGTTAAGGAACGAGCTAGGCTCGTTGTAGTCCGCACACCAGCCGGCACGCGCTACGTCATAGGTACCCTGATGGCGGGTATCCAGGAAGGTTTTCCACTCTTGGTTCACCAATTTCACATCCACACCCAGATTTTTCTTCCAGATTGAGGCTGCGGCAATCGCCAGCTTCTTATGCAGATCTGAGGTGTTGTACAACAGAGAGAAAGTCAGTGGTTTGCCAGGGCCGTAACCTGCATCAGCCAGCAACTTTTTCGCCACTTCATTACGTTTTTCTTGTGTCCAGCTGAACCACTCAGGCGGAGTCAGTTTGGCGCCATCGGTATAAGGAGGCGTGAAGCTGTAAGCCGGCAGATCGCCCTGGTTTTTCACTTTGTTGGTGATGATGTCGCGATCCAGACCCAGTTTCAGCGCTTCGCGAACGCGTTCGTCGGTAAACGGCGCTTTCTGGTTATTGATTTCGTAGTAGTAAGTACACAGGTATGGATCGACGTGAACTTCTTTCGGGATCTCTTTTTTCAACTTCTGGAACAGTTCGATCGGCATGTTGTTATAGGTCATGTCGATTTCGCCGGTGCGGTAGCGGTTCACATCGGTAACTTCCGATGAAATAGGCAGGAACGTGACTTTATTAATGATGGTTTTCGCGTTATCCCAATATTCCGGGTTACGTTCCAGGACAATACGTTCGTTAACAATCCAATCTTTTAACTTGTAAGCACCATTGCTGACGTAGTTTTGTGGCAGAGTCCACTTCTCACCAAACTTCTCGACCGCCTCTTTGAATACTGGCTTCATCGCATAGTGTGGCGTCATTTCGACCAGGTAAGGCACTGGCTCGGTCAGGGTAACCTGGAAGGTATGATCGTCGATGGCTTTTACGCCCAGCGTTGATTTATCTTTCTTGCCGGCGATGATGTCATCCACGTTTTCTACGTGAGCATATTGCAGATAGCTGGCATAAGGCGAAGCCGTTTTCGGATCAACAACACGCTGCCAGCTATACACGAAATCTTGTGCCGTTACCGGCTTGCCATTCGACCATTTTGCGTCTTTACGCAGATGGAAGGTCCACACTTTAAAATCTTTGTTATCCCAGCTTTCCGCAACGCCCGGCACGATAGAACCATCTGGGCTGTTGTTAGCCAAACCTTCCATCAGATCACGCGTTACGTTGTTTTCCGGTACGCCTTCGATTTTATGTGGGTCAAGGGATTGTACTTCCGAACCGTTATTTTTAACGATCTCTTGTTTGTCCGCCAGTTGCACGCCCGCCGGCACATCGGCCGCAAAAGCACTTCCGGTTGCTGTGATGCCCAGCGCGGCAATGATGCCGGCAGCAAGGATGGTTTTTTTCGTGATGTTGGTCATGTGTATACTCCAGTTTTTATTATCACAGGCTCATCGTGGAGCCTGCGTTGCCCGTGAGCGGACCTTGTTAAACCGACTGCCGAGGAACGAATACGGCAGTTGGCCTTCCCTGTATTACTCACCGTTGTTTGCGTGACGTAATACCCCTCGTTACTGCTTGATGATGTACAGATTTTTCACATCGGTGTAATCCAGTGGATCTTTACCCGTAAAGCCCCCCACCGACGGTCTGATTAGGCGTGCGCTAACGCGGTAATACACCGGGATCAGTGCCGAGTCTTTATCCAACTGAGCCTCCGCCTGCTGATACAGCGCTGCTCGTGCAGCCTCGTCCGGGGCTTTTAGCGTGCTGGCCATGATGGCGTCAAACGCTGGGCTCTTATAAAAAATTGTGTTGATGCTGCTGTTGGAGAGCACCAGATTCAGGAAAGCGCTGGGTTCGTTGTAATCACCGCACCAGGTAGCACGTGCCACGTCGTACTGACCTTGATGGCGGCTTTCCAGCGAAGTCTTCCACTCCTGATTGCGCAGCGTAACCTCAGCACCAAGGTTTTTCTTCCACATCGAAGCGGCGGCGATGGCCTGCTGCTTATTTTGATCTGAGGTGTTGTACAACAGCGTAAACTTAAGCGGCTTGGCTGCGCTGAAACCCGCTTGCTCCAACAGCTTCTTCGCCTCGGCATTGCGCTGTTCCTGGCTCCACCCTGCCCATTCTGGCGCAGTGAATTTGGCGCCTTCGGTAAAGGTTGGCGTAAAGCTGTAAGCAGGGATCTGACCCTGGCCCATGATTTTGTTAGCGATAATGTCGCGGTCTAGCGTCAATTTCACTGCAGCACGCACCCGCGGATCGGTAAAGGGCGCGCGCTGGTTGTTAATCTCGTAATAAAAGGTGCACAGGTATGGGTTAACGTGCAATTGCTCAGGGATCTCTTTCTTCATCTTCACGAACAGGTTCGGCGGGATAGCACTGTTGGTGATGTCGATCTCCCCGCTACGGAAGCGGTTGACGTCACTGACTTCTGAAGCAATCGGCAAGAACGTTGCCTTGTCGATAATCGTCTTCTTGTTGTTCCAGTAGCTCGGGCTGCGTTCAAGCACAATGCGCTCATTCACCACCCACTCGTTCAAACGGTAAGCGCCATTGCCAACATAGTTCGCCGGCAGCGTCCATTTATCGCCAAACTTTTCAACAACCGAACGCTTTACTGGCATCAGTGCCGTACGGTTCAGCATACTGATAAAGTACGGCACCGGCTCACTCAGGGCTACCTGCAACGTTTTATCGTCGATAGCCTTAACCCCGAGCGTTTGCGGGCTTTTCTTCCCGGTCAGGATATCGTCGATATTTTCAATCTTGGCGTACTGCAGATAGCTGGCATAGGGAGAGCCGGTTTTCGGATCTGCCAGGCGCTGCCAGCTATAGACAAAGTCTTGAGCGGTGACCGGAGAGCCGTCGCTCCACACTGCGTCGGGACGCAGGTGGAAAGTCCAGGTTTTAAAATCCTGGTTTTCCCACTGGGTTGCCGCTGCCGGTACCACATGCCCATTAGCATCGGTGCTGACCAGCCCTTCCAACAGGTTCAGAATAATATTACTTTCCGGAATTCCCTCGACCTTTTGCGGATCCAATGAAGCCACTTCCGTGCCGTTATTAATGACAATGTTCTGCTGTTGCGCCAATTGAACGCCGGCCGGAACATCGACCGCTTGAGCAGAATAAACGGCGCTGATGCTCAGCAAGCCGGCAATGAACATCGCCAATGGAGTGCGCTTTCGGGTTTGCTGCATGATCGAGGCTCCTTTTCACCAACAAGCATTGCTTATCGATATTCGTGAAGTATTTATAAGAATTCTAAATAACAGGCACCAGCAAAAATCATTCCCACTTTGACGACGCGATGCGGTTAATGACGCGTAGAAAGTTGCTCGGAAATTAGCAGAAGGCAAATTCCATAGCCAATAATTTTTACAGAAATGTTAAGCAATTCTCTTTTATTGCATCAAGCACGATCTTCCCCCCTGACTGGCGAGAGACGAGTCATCACAATAACATCATGATTTTTATCACAATAAATTAAAAATAGACAATGAAAGCCGTGCACAGCAAACCCAAACACCAAGCAAAGAAACATTCAGTTAACAAAGTTGCACTTCAAAGAACAAACACCTGCTTATGTGCGGTTAATCACTAATAACACCTGGATGAAAGCGAGACAAGCCCTACAGAATGATGTGATTAAATTAACAGCAAATTTGATGTTCAGTAGGTTAAAAAGGGGAATAATGGCGGGAGATAAAGGCTAAAAACAACGCTTAGGAGTTTTATTGAACAACAAATTGGCATTTATGCCACATTGTGGTGCAACTGAATAGAATTCATTCATATTGCGCACTATATTAATGCGAACCAATAATTGATTTTAATTTTTAAAAATAATTTGAGCCACGAATAATCCTATTCGCGGCTCACCGGTCAGATTAGAGCAGCCCCGGGAAAATGGCCTTAATACCGGTAACGATAAACTCTATCCCCAATGCCATCAGCAGCAACCCCATGATTCGGGTGATTACGTTAATGCCGGTTTGTCCCAATAAACGCACCAATAGTGGAGCAGCACGGAACAACAACCAACAGCAGAAAGCGAACAACGCAATGGCCAGAGTAAATCCCAACAGGTTTTGCCAACTGTGGTAACGAGAGCTCCAGACAATCGTAGAACTGATAGCACCCGGCCCCGCCATCAGTGGCAATGCCAGCGGCACGACACCAATACTTTCGCGGATCGCGCTCTCTGACTTCTCCTGTTTATTCTGTTTGTCCTCACCCAGCTTCCCGCTGATCATCGACATCGCAATGGTCACCACCAAGATACCGCCGGCAATTCGGAACGAATCAATAGAGATGCCGAACATGCGCAAAATCCCTTCCCCCAAAAAGAGCGAGGTCCACAGGATAATGGCGACCGACAGGTTAGCGGTCAGATTTGTTTTATTGCGCCCTGCCGCTGCCTGGTAGCTGGTCATGCTGATAAATACCGGCAAAATGCCCACCGGGTTCACCAGCGCAAACAGGCCGACAAAAAATTTAATGAAGCCGGAAAAATCTAACAGAGATTGGCCCACAAATGACTCCGCTTTAATAGCTTTAAAAGTGACACTGCCTACGCGCGCTAATGTAATGGAATTGCCACGGGTAATCCATGGGTCTTTAGCGGGATTTTTATCTATTCATATACATAATGATAAAACAATTCACTATTGTTAAAGCAATGTACGGTTTATGATTTTTTATGTTGAGAAAAGTGCCTGACATCACAGTTATCAAGAATGATTCTCAAAAACTTACGGCTGAATGGTGTCAGCTTGCGCTTTTTATGATTTAAATCACAAAATCACTAACCAAGAGTAGTTAAGCTCTTAGTCGTAGTCAGGGAGTAGAACAGGTTAAGGAAAAAGTGGCATCTCTGTTCGGCCCGCTGTCTTCTCCTGCTGAAGCATCGGGTAAAGCTCTTTAAGCAAATCAGCAGCATGCAGCACAAAAAGGTGGAAAGCCTTTGTTTTTTAAACAGCATTTTCCATCATTCTGTCTATACTAGTGGCTCGCACGGCTGATTTACTGAAAGAGTTTAACATTATCAGGAGAGCATTATGGCTGTAACAAATGTCGCTGAACTGAACGAGCTAGTTGCACGAGTCAAAAAAGCCCAGCGCGAATATGCCAACTTCACTCAAGAGCAAGTTGATAAAATTTTCCGCGCTGCTGCCCTCGCCGCTGCCGATGCCCGTATTCCTCTGGCTAAATTGGCCGTCGAAGAATCCGGTATGGGTATCGTTGAAGATAAAGTGATCAAGAACCACTTTGCATCAGAGTTTATCTACAACGCCTATAAAGATGAAAAAACCTGCGGCATCCTGTCAGAAGACGATACTTTCGGTACCATCACTATCGCCGAGCCTATTGGCCTGATTTGCGGTATCGTGCCAACCACCAACCCGACTTCTACGGCCATTTTCAAAGCATTAATCAGCCTGAAAACCCGTAACGGCATTATCTTCTCCCCACACCCACGTGCGAAAAACGCGACCAATAAGGCCGCCGATATCGTGCTGCAGGCAGCGATTGCCGCCGGGGCACCAAAAGACATCGTAGGCTGGATCGACCAACCCACCGTTGAACTGTCCAATCAATTGATGCACCACCCTGACATCAATCTGATCCTCGCAACCGGTGGTCCAGGCATGGTGAAAGCCGCCTACAGCTCCGGCAAACCGGCAATCGGCGTTGGCGCAGGTAACACCCCGGTAGTGGTTGACGAAACCGCAGATATTAAGCGCGTCGTTGCCTCAATTCTGATGTCTAAAACCTTCGACAGCGGTGTGATTTGCGCCTCTGAACAATCTGTCATCGTGGTTGACTCCATCTATGATGCCGTGCGCGAACGTTTCGCTACCCACGGTGGCTACATGCTGCAGGGTAAAGAGCTGAAAGCCGTACAGGACATCATCCTGAAAAACGGTGGCTTAAACGCAGCTATCGTTGGTCAGTCCGCACCGAAAATCGCTGAAATGGCCGGTATTAAAGTGCCAGCAAGCACCAAGGTGCTGATCGGTGAAGTGAAACTGGTTGATGAAACCGAGCCTTTCGCTCACGAAAAACTGTCCCCTACGCTGGCTATGTATCGTGCCAAAGACTTCGCGGACGCTGTCAGCAAAGCGGAGAAACTGGTCGCGATGGGCGGCATCGGTCATACATCTTGTCTGTACACTGACCAGGATAACCAACCGGAACGCGTTGCCTTCTTCGGCGACAAGATGAAAACCGCGCGTATCCTGATTAACACCCCTGCCTCTCAGGGGGGTATCGGTGACCTGTACAACTTTAAACTCGCTCCGTCACTGACGTTGGGCTGCGGTTCCTGGGGCGGTAACTCCATCTCTGAAAACGTCGGTCCAAAACATCTGATCAACAAGAAAACTGTAGCGAAGCGAGCAGAAAACATGTTGTGGCATAAACTTCCGAAATCAATCTACTTCCGCCGTGGCTCATTGCCTATCGCGCTGGAAGAAGTAGCGACCGACGGGGCAAAACGCGCCTTCATTGTGACCGACCGCTACCTGTTCAATAACGGCTATGCTGACCAGATCACCTCTGTTCTGAAGTCACACGGTATTGAAACAGAAGTGTTCTTTGAAGTTGAAGCAGACCCAACGCTGTCCATCGTGCGTAAAGGCGCTGAACAGATGAACTCCTTCAAACCAGACGTGATTATCGCGCTGGGTGGCGGTTCACCGATGGATGCAGCGAAGATCATGTGGGTGCTGTACGAACATCCTGAAACCCATTTCGAAGACCTGGCGCTGCGCTTTATGGATATCCGTAAGCGTATCTACAAGTTCCCGAAAATGGGCGTCAAAGCAAAAATGATTGCCGTGACGACAACTTCAGGTACCGGTTCAGAAGTCACGCCGTTTGCGGTAGTGACCGACGACGTAACTGGCCAGAAATACCCACTGGCTGACTACGCACTGACGCCAGACATGGCCATCGTTGATGCTAATCTGGTGATGAACATGCCAAAATCCCTGTGCGCCTTTGGCGGCCTGGATGCGGTGACCCACGCACTGGAAGCGTATGTTTCAGTACTGGCGAACGAATACTCAGACGGCCAAGCGCTGCAAGCGTTGAAATTGCTGAAAGAATATCTGCCAGCCAGCTATAAAGAAGGTGCCAAGAATCCGATTGCCCGTGAGCGTGTGCATAATGCCGCAACGATCGCCGGTATCGCCTTCGCTAACGCCTTCCTGGGGGTGTGCCACTCAATGGCCCACAAACTGGGCTCTGAGTTCCATATCCCACATGGCCTGGCTAACGCCATGCTGATCTCCAACGTTATTCGCTACAACGCGAATGACAATCCAACCAAGCAAACGGCATTCAGCCAGTACGACCGCCCTCAAGCGCGTCGTCGTTACGCTGAAATCGCCGACCACCTCGGCTTGAGTGCACCGGGCGACCGTACCGCACAGAAAATCGAGAAGCTGCTGACCTGGCTGGACGAGATCAAAGCTGAACTGGGTATCCCGGCGTCAATTCGTGAAGCCGGTGTCACAGAAGCTGATTTCTTGGCTAAGGTCGACAAACTGTCTGAAGATGCCTTTGACGACCAATGTACCGGTGCCAACCCGCGCTACCCGCTGATTGCCGAGTTGAAGCAAATCATGCTGGATACCTTCTACGGCCGTAAGTTCAGTGAAGCGGTTGATGAAGAAGTTTTGGCAGCACCGGTGGCGGCTAAAGCAGAAAAAAAGACCAAGAAATAACGGTTAATTAAACCAACAAAAAACCGCCGAAAGGCGGTTTTTTTTATCTTGCGTTGCACCTCAAACTGCCAGGTAACTACCCCCACGCTAAAACGCTGCCAGAGGCACCCTACAGCACCCACATTTTACTCTAGTGCCTGTAGTGCTTCCTTGTAATGCTTACGGCAAACGGAGACGTAGCTCTCGTTACCGCCTATCACTACCTGCTCGCCAGCATGCATCGCCTGCCCACTTTCATCCAGCCGTAGTACCATGTTCGCCTTGCGCCCACAGTGACAGATGGTTTTCAATTCCACCAGCTTATCCGCCCAGGCCAGCAAATATTGACTGCCGATGAACAACTCACCCAGAAAGTCGGTACGCAAGCCGTAACACAGAACCGGAATATCCAGTTGGTCAACAACATCACACAGCTGCTCGACCTGTTCCTTCGTCAAGAACTGGCTTTCATCCAACAAGACGCAGTGTACGGGTTGCTGCTGATGCTCCTGCGCGATCATCGCATAAAGCATCGACTCATTATTATAGAGCTGTGCCTGGGATGACAGCCCGATCCGCGAGCTCACCTTGCCAACACCGAAGCGGTGGTCTATTTCGGCAGTAAACACCAGTGTACGCATACCACGTTCTTGATAATTATATGAAGATTGCAACAACGCGGTAGATTTCCCTGCGTTCATAGCAGAGTAATAAAAATAAAGTTGAGCCATGGGCCCGTAACTCCAATGGTATAAGAAATATTCAGACGTTGATTCAGAAGCCAAGTGTACCATAACCTGCTGGCCTGCTCACGCCTCCGACTTAATCAATAACCAGGCAAACGAATACCAAACTTTCAAATGAAACATTCCATTCTGCACCACTGCGCTTTTACATCTATTTACAGGACTATCCCTGTCTGTCATCACATTTAATTACTGCTAATGATTAGCATCAGGCATTAATCGTCTGTCAGTGAAGAGAACCCCCCAGCATGACGCCGGGTTGGTAAAGGATTAAATCTATTAACGCCCGCAGACAGCGCTTCGGCGTATTTAATGGCATAAAAAAGCCAGCAGCACAGTTCTTGACGTTATCTTTACTCTTATACCCCCATTGTTTACAGTGTTTGCATACTAAAGCACGTGATTCAACCCACAAAACTCATCGTAATATTGATATAAAACACAATTATAACTTAGTCCTGAATGCCTTTCTGGTGCGGTAATCATACCGCCACTGTTGAAAATTTGACTTAAAAATTGAGCTTGTAATACTTATGTCTTCTCCCTATATTTGCCAGAGAGTTCTGATTACGCCTTTTTAAAAGATGAATTTGAGCGTTCCTTTCAATTTGTCTATTGCAGAAAAGAAAAGAGCACTCTATTATTATCCAGACGCCCCCACCAATATAATTTGAGACTAGGACAATGAGCGAAGCATTAAAGATTTTGAACAACATCCGTACTCTACGCGCACAGGCAAGAGAATGCAGCCTGGAAACGCTGGAAGAGATGCTTGAAAAACTGGAAGTTGTTGTGAACGAACGTCGCGAAGAAGACAGCCAGGCTCAAGCAGAAGTTGAAGAACGCACCCGTAAACTGCAGCAATATCGTGAAATGCTGATTGCTGACGGTATTGACCCAAATGAACTGCTGCAAACTATGGCTGCAACTAAAGCAGCAGGTAAAGCTAAACGCGCAGCACGTCCGGCTAAATATCAATATAAAGACGAAAACGGCGAACTGAAAACCTGGACCGGCCAGGGCCGTACCCCAGCAGTGATTAAGAAAGCTATCGAAGAGCAAGGTAAATCCCTGGACGATTTCCTGCTGTAATAGCGTTCCGCTGCATGTTAAAAAGGCTCCCCAGGGAGCCTTTTTGTTATGCTTAAAACGCCTGGAAAGGCAGCTTATACAAACCCGGCTTTACACAATAATCTGAAGCAGGCCACCTCAATCATTCACCTCCCAAATTGCCACCCTGCCTTTCCTAAAGCATAAAAAAAGGGGCCTAAGCCCCTTATAGCATTTTACGCGCTGTTCAATTACTGAACTTTATAAAATGACTTATACCATTCAACAAAGCGTTTCACACCTTCTTCAACACCCGTTTCCGGCTTAAACCCTATCACACGATAGAGCTCCGCAGTATCAGCACTGGTATCGAGTACATCGCCAGGTTGCATTGGCAACATATTTTTGCGTGCTTCCATCCCTAATGCCTGCTCCAGTGCCTTGATATATTCCATCAGCTTCACGGGCGTGCTATTGCCGATATTATAGACCTGATACGGAGCAGAACTGGTCGCCGGCGAGCCCTGTTCAACTGTCCAAGCTGGATTTGATTGAGGAATAACCGCCTGCAACCGGACAATAGCCTCGGAGATATCGTCAATGTAGGTAAAGTCACGGTGCATCTCACCGTGGTTATATACATCGATACTTTCGCCAGCCAATATAGCTTTAGTGAATTTAAACAGCGCCATATCCGGGCGCCCCCACGGGCCATATACGGTAAAGAAACGCAGCCCAGTGGTAGGCAGACCATATAAGTGGGAATAGCTGTGTGACATCAGCTCATTGGCTTTTTTAGTCGCCGCGTACAATGAGATTGGATGATCGACAGAGTCTTCCGTAGCAAATGGCAACTTGCGATTCAGGCCATATACCGAACTGGAAGAAGCATATAACAAATGCTCGACTTTATTGTGGCGACACCCTTCCAATACGTTTAAATGACCGATGAGATTCGTATCCGCATACGCTAACGGATTTTCCAGCGAATAACGCACCCCGGCTTGTGCCCCCAGGTGAATCACTCGCTGAAATTTATGCTCTGCAAACAGCGTTGCCATGCCTTCTCGATCGGCTAAATCCAGCTTGATAAACTGGAAGGCAGGCTTGTCCGCAAGCAGATCTAGACGGGCCATTTTCAGACCCACATCGTAATAATCATTCAGGTTGTCGATACCGACAACCTGATGCCCAGCGGCCAACAAGCGCTCAGCAGCGTGATAACCAATAAATCCTGCCGCACCTGTAACCAGGAATTTCATATATGTCCCTTAAATAACCGGCTGAATGGATGCACCGCGACCGATCGCATAATAGGTAAAGCCACGGTTTTCCAAACGTTCCGGATCAAACAGATTTCGACCATCAAAGATCACCGGTTGCTTCAGCGTGTTTTTAATTATGTCGAAGTCTGGCGCACGGAAATTCTGCCATTCGGTGCAGATAACCAGCGCGTCAGCACCGTGCAACGCCGCTTCTTTGGTGCCTACCAGCTTCAGGTCATCACGCTGACCGTAAATGCGCTGTACTTCGTTCATCGCTTCAGGATCGTAGGCCTGGACGGTAGCACCGGCCTCCCACAGTTGCTCCATCAGAACGCGGCTGGAGGCTTCACGCATATCGTCAGTATTTGGCTTGAATGCCAAACCCCACAGCGCAAAAGTTTTGCCTTTCAAGTCTTCACCAAAGTGATGCTTGATAAACTTGGTCAGCTTATATTTCTGTTGGTAGTTAACCTGCTCTACAGCCTGCAACAGTTTTGGCTGGTAACCGATATGCTCGGCCGTGCGAATCAGTGCCTGGACGTCTTTCGGGAAACATGAACCGCCGTAGCCGCACCCTGGATAGATAAAGTGGTAGCCGATACGGGAATCAGAACCGATACCCTGGCGTACTTTTTCAATATCCGCACCCAACATTTCAGCCAGGTTAGACATTTCATTCATAAAGCTGATTTTGGTAGCCAGCATACAGTTGGCCGCGTATTTGGTCAGTTCAGCACTGCGAATATCCATCATAATCATGCGATCGTGATTACGGTTAAACGGCTCATACAGCTCGCGAATAGGTTCGATCACATCCATGTTATCGGTACCAATCACGATACGTTCAGGACGCATGCAATCCGCAACTGCCGCACCTTCTTTCAAAAACTCTGGATTGGAAACAACGTCGAAAGGTACGGAGCTACCGCGTTTCTGCAACGTTTCTTGCATAACCTGGCGGACTTTATCGGCGGTACCTACCGGCACGGTAGATTTATCGATCACCACTTTGTGCTCGGTCATGTGTTCCGCGATGGTACGCGCTACAGCCGTCACATATTTCAAATCAGCAGAACCGTCTTCGTCCGGCGGTGTACCTACAGCAATGAACTGAATGCTGCCATGTGCAACACCCGCTTTCGCATCGGTAGTGAACTGCAAACGACCGGCTTCATAGTTTTGTTGCACCAACGGCGTCAGGCCAGGTTCAAAAATAGGGATGTTCCCTTTCTTCAGGTTTTCGACTTTACGTTCGTCAATATCAATACACATAACGTCATGGCCAACTTCAGCCAGCACCGCTGCCTGTACCAGACCAACATAGCCAATACCAAAAACTGTCACTTTCATGGGAAAATCCTAGTTTTTCAAATTAAGATGAAAGATAAATAAATTATTTCTTATCAGCGGCCAGCAATTGGCTCAACCACTGAGAAAACTCTTGTCCCAGCCCAGCATGACGCATGCCATACTCAACAAAGGCCTTCATATAGCCCAGTTTGTTACCGCAATCATGGCTAATGCCTTTTAGGTGATAAGCCTCTACCGTTTCTTGCTGCATCAGCATTTCGATACTGTCGGTAAGCTGGATTTCACCACCGGCGCCCGGCGGTGTTTTTGACAGTAGCGGCCAGATATCGGCGGAAAGCACATAGCGGCCAACGATGGCCAAGTTAGACGGGGCTTCATCCGGCGAAGGTTTTTCGACAACGCTGACCATCGGCGCGCTTTCGCCTGGTTGCAGTTCATACCCTTTACAATCAGCCACGCCGTAATTACCCACGTCTTTATGGGGCACGGGCTCGACCATAATTTGGCTGACGCCGGTGTGTTCAAACCGCTCTAACATTTCGTGCAAATTATCTTTTTTCAGGTCAGCGCTGTACTCATCGAGGATCACATCCGGCAAAATCACGGCGACCGGCTCGTCGCCCACCAGTGGATAAGCACACATAATCGCGTGCCCCAAGCCTTTCGCTACCCCTTGACGCACCTGCATCACAGTAACGCCCTTCGGGCAAATAGACTGTACTTCGTCCAGCAACTGACGTTTAACGCGTTTTTCCAGCATCGCTTCGAGTTCGAAACTCGTGTCAAAATGGTTTTCGATCGAATTCTTGGAGGAATGGGTAACCAACACAATCTCGTTTATCCCAGCCGCAATACATTCATTGACAACGTATTGGATCAAGGGTTTGTCAACCAGCGGCAGCATTTCTTTTGGAATGGCTTTTGTC
This sequence comes from Serratia sp. CoH_134_PS_4, assembly GCF_058190535.1. Lineage (NCBI taxonomy): Bacteria > Pseudomonadati > Pseudomonadota > Gammaproteobacteria > Enterobacterales > Yersiniaceae > Serratia > Serratia sp. CoH_134_PS_4. The sequence goes on along the minus strand of NZ_JBXWKI010000001.1, from coordinate 302,381 downwards.
GCTGGCAACATCCGTGTTCCCAAGCCTGCAACCGGGATCACAGCCTTTCTGACTTTACGATTTACAGCAGGCATTATTTCCTCTCTTAATGTTGCTCATTTTATGAGCTTTTTCGCCATATGAAAAACCTTCGGAGTATACCAGCTTATGAGTGTCTGGCATTAACCGCAGCACAAATAGAAAAAATTTAAGACAATTACCCAACCTATGGCCTGAGGAAGAAATAGGCACATCGAATATTTATATTTCAAATAATAATTTTAAAGGATCACGCTATTCGGTACTGAGCATCAATCGCAGCCTGCCGCCAGTGCCCCAAACCTGACACTGCCAGGCTGCACAGTGCTGGCTGATTTGATTCATGTAGGTCGCACCCAACGTGCCAAGCGGGACACCATTGTTCAGTTGAATTTGATTATCACCGGTATTAACACTGGCATGAAGCCCCGCTGAGACCAAAATCAGGTTTTTATATTCGGTGTGATAATAGCCGACCAACAATGGGAATTGCCCTTCCAGCTTGCCTTGGCGTAATAATTGATTAACTTGCTTTAACAATGCGGTCATTTGCGGCAACCGATGACGCTGATTAGCTAAATGGTCCTGTAACAAACCATTAAATAAAGCACGTAATAGCAACGCCGCTAATACGCCGTTATCTCCTGCACGAGTGACATCCAAACAATAGAACGCCAGATCTTTATCCGACAGTGCTGCTATATCCAACACCAAACCCGGGTTTTCACCGGTCGTTAATTGCCGGTAATTAATCCGACAGTGAGCAATGGTCTGCTGCACCGGGGGCTGCAGCTGTTTGAGCAGCCTTACGGCTTCAGACGGATTTTTACTCAATGCATCCCAGTCCTGAAGCAGTTCCACTTCTTCGATAGCCTGGGAGGTAAACATATTCGGGTACAGGCACCCCAGCACTGACTCACGCAGGCGGTTGAGATCGGTCACGGGTTTTAACAGTACGTCCTGTACCCCCAAACGCAATACCTTGGCGATATCCGCCATTTTATCGGTGGCCGATATCACCAGCACCGGAATTTGCACGCCTTGTAGACGGAGATGCTCAACAAACTCTATCCCGCCCATTTCCGGCATCGCCAGATCGCACAAAATCAAGTCGGGCTTAACGTCATCCACGGCACTCAGCGCTTGCAAACCATTGGTCGCCTCACTGGTTTCTGCGCCCAACGACGTCAAGTAGCCAACAAGCACAGAACGAAAAACCAGTTCGTCCTCAACGACCAAAATGCGCTTGTGAGTCAATGGTAATGCCATCAGCCGAGCCTCTTCCCTTTCCATAGTGTAATAGTGGCTCAAAAAGGCCATTTCTGCTTGTCGGAAATGGTCTCTATCGCAGACCACCTCCGCAATATCTGATAATTATTTGTTTTTTATTAACGGTAAAAGTGCATCAATCTGTTTTTCAACGGCTAATTTACCCGCTGCAATCGCTTCTTCGGCACGGTGGAAATCCAACGTCGAGATTTGCGGACAATAAGGTTGGATCAATACATCTGGCGGGTCACCCGCCATACGATTACGTTTCAGTCGATTTTCCAAGACCTGGATCGACGTCCCCATGATTTCCATCGCCGTCGGCGTAAAATTGGGCTTTCTGGTCGTCATTTTGCTGATACGGTCTCTTAAACGCCCCCGCCAATTTTCCGTGGGGATATCGCCTGACGTTTCCGCGTCATGATGGCGTACAGAGAATAAATCCTGCTGCATCAGATGCGCATCATGTTGCAAGTCAACGGCAATAACGAGATCGGCTCCCAGGGCTCGTGTTAATGAGATAGGCACAGGATTCACTACCGCACCATCCACCAGCCAATAACCATCAAACCACACCGGTGCCAACAAGCCGGGCATGCTGCACGAGGCACGCACTGCCTGATGAATATCTCCTTCGGTCAACCACAACTCCCGTCCCGTACTGAGGTTCGTCGTTACTGCACCGAACTTTAGCGAACACTCGGCGATATCGTTGATTTCTAATAATTGCCCCACCGCATTGAACACCCGCTCGCCGCGTAATAGACCGCCCCGCCGCCAGGAAAGATCCATCAAGCGGATCACATCCCAATAGCTAAAAGAACGAACCCAGGCCTCCATGGCCGGTAAACGGTGGCTGGCAAAAGCGGCACCGACCAGTGCACCGACTGAGCAGCCGGCTACTATATCGACTTCAACCCCCAATTTCTTTAGCGCGTTGATCACGCCGATATGCGCCCACCCTTTAGCGGAACCTGCACCCAATGCCAGTCCAATCTTAATTTTCCGCATCTTTCCGCCTCTTGCCCGGTGAATTGTATCAACTCTGCTGCCAGCGTAGATTGTCACGATCGAATATTGTTAGGTAACATAGACGCTAAATACCTTTCAGCATCGGCCCGTTCTTATCGTTCCGGCCATTTTAGGAGTCAACTTGCCAGAATTATGCCCCTGCGGCGGCGGACTGGAGTATAGCGCATGCTGCGAACCCTACATCAATGGCACACAAACGCCACTGACCCCCGGTAAGTTGATGCGTTCACGCTTTAGCGCTTATGTGAAGCACAACGTCGATTACTTAATTGCGACCTGGCATCCCGACTGCCATGCCGCTGAATGGCGTAATGCAATCGTTGATAGCTTCAAGAACACCCAATGGCTTGGCCTGACGGTGGTAGAAGAAAAACAGGGCCATGAGAGCGATGAAGGTTTTGTCGAGTTTATTGCCCGCTTCATTGATAGCAACACCGGCGAACACAAGGCAATGCACGAACGTTCGCGCTTTCTTCAGCTTGAACAACGCTGGTACTATATTGATGGTACCAAACCCCAGCCTGGCAGAAATGCGATTTGCCCCTGTGGTTCAGGTAAAAAATATAAAAAGTGCTGCGGCCGTTAGCTGGCAGTTACTGAGACCCATAGATTTCAGACCGCTGCCATTTGGCAACAGTGTGAAAATGAAGATTATAAAAATGCTCGCCTGCGCAGACAGGACGTTCAGTATCAGACAGGATCCTCATCGCCATGCCACATCAAAATGTCCAAAGAAAAGTTTTGCGTACCATTTGTCCGGATGCCAAAGGCCTGATCGCCAAGATCACCAACATCTGTTACAAGCATGAACTCAACATTATTCAGAACAATGAGTTTGTTGATCACCGTACCGGTCGTTTCTTTATGCGTACCGAGTTGGAAGGTATTTTCAACGATACGACGCTTCTGGCAGATCTCGACGGTGCACTGCCGACGGGTTCCGTTCGTGAACTGCATAACTCCGGCCGTCGTCGCATCGTGGTTCTCGTGACCAAAGAAGCGCATTGCCTGGGCGATCTGTTGATGAAGAGCGCTTACGGCGGCCTGGATGTAGAGATTGCCGCGGTTATCGGCAACCATGATACGTTGCAAACGCTGGTCGAACGCTTCGATATTCCGTTCCACCTGGTCAGCCATGAAGGCCTGACGCGCGATCAACACGATCAGAAAATGATGGCCCAGATTGACCAATACCAGCCAGACTACGTGGTACTGGCCAAGTATATGCGCGTGCTGACGCCAGCATTTGTGCAGCACTACCCGAACCAGGTGATCAATATCCACCATTCGTTCCTGCCAGCCTTTATTGGGGCAAGGCCTTATCATCAGGCTTACGAACGTGGCGTGAAAATTATCGGTGCCACCGCGCACTATGTTAACGATAACCTGGACGAAGGCCCAATCATCATGCAGGACGTAATTCATGTCGATCATACCTATTCTGCTGACGACATGATGCGCGCGGGGCGTGATGTAGAGAAAAATGCGCTCAGCCGCGCGCTGTATCACGTGCTGGCGCAGCGCGTATTCGTTTATGGGAACCGGACGGTCATTCTGTAATTGCTCAATAAAGCGGTGCCTTTCGTTCAGGGATGCACCGCCACGGGCAAAAAATCGGCAAACGATACATTTTCTGCATTTCAATACTTTACACGCCCGCTTCATTTGATATGATGCGCCCCGCTTACCGAGACAGATGTTTCGCAAGCAAGGCCAGTGGTGGGGTTCCCGAGCGGCCAAAGGGAGCAGACTGTAAATCTGCCGTCACAGACTTCGAAGGTTCGAATCCTTCCCCCACCACCATCTTCTCTCTGTTGATGAGAGCACAGCGAAAGCTGAAGCTGCATAAAACACGGAGGGAGAGGATGAGAAGCTTCGACAAGGTTCTAGCCGAACGCAGAAAGACAACGCGTTTCAGCGAGGTAATCCTTCAGGCGAAGCGCCACAGGAATCTAGCCGATTTTCTGTTAAACAAGCAAGTACAACCATGAATACCATGGTGGGGTTCCCGAGCGGCCAAAGGGAGCAGACTGTAAATCTGCCGTCACAGACTTCGAAGGTTCGAATCCTTCCCCCACCACCATCCTTATTTATACCCCAGAATCAAATCAAACCTGAAAGCATCCATATCACTCCTTACGGGGAAGGTGAGAAGCTTCGACAAGGTTCGAGTCTCACAACGTGAGACAACGCGCTTTAGCGCGGCCCGAAGGGCGAGGAGTGTAACGACGAGTCATCCTTCCCCCACCACCATCCTTATCTATTCCCCAGAATCAAATCAAACCTGAAAGCATCCCTATCACTCCTTACGGGAGGGATGAGAAGCTTCCCGTATTACAGCGTAAATATCCTCCTTTGGCCTCTCAGATTTAGCATTTATCAATTCCCTTAACCATTCAGCACATCCTCAACTTGAACTCCAGCTAACAATTCGCTATACCACTGACTTCTTTAATGCAGTAAGGAAAGAAGTGCATGCGTAACAATATCTGCGTTTTTTGTGGTGCCAGTGAAGGTGTCAATCCCGCTTATGCCGATAACGCGCGGCAATTGGGCCAAACACTTGCCGCTCAAGGCCGACGCTTAATCTATGGCGGCGGTAAGAAAGGACTAATGGGCATTGTGGCTGATGCCGTGCTTGCCGCCGGTGGCGAGGCAATTGGCATCATTCCTGAACGATTGGTAGAAGCGGAAACGGCGCACAGGGGCCTGACTGAGCTGGAAGTCGTGCCCGACATGCACACGCGTAAGGCTCGCATGGCAGCCCTGGCAGACGGTTTTATCGCGCTACCCGGTGGCATAGGCACGTTGGAAGAGCTGTTTGAAATCTGGACCTGGGGGCAGATCGGTTACCACAGCAAACCGGTTGGCCTGCTGGATGTTAACGGTTTTTATCGCCCGCTGAACGGGTTCTTGCAACATGTCGCCGATCAGGGCTTTATGCGCCATGACTACCTCGGCACCATGCACATCAGTGAGTCTGCGCACACCTTGCTGCAGCAGTTCGACGATTACCAGCCAAAGACTTACGATCGCTGGGCGAAATAGCACAGCATGCAGCTGGCGGCCATAGCCGCTGGCCTGCGTTACATTTCTGGCCAAACTCTGCTACTATCTCAACACATTTTTCTCGTAAAAACGGCATCGCTCATGAAGTTTGTCTCTTTTAATATCAATGGACTGCGTGCGCGTCCGCACCAACTGGCTGCCATCATCGAACAGCACCAACCTGACGTGATTGGCCTGCAAGAAACAAAAGTCCACGATGACATGTTCCCACTGGAAGACGTCAGCCAGTATGGTTATCACGTGTTCTATCACGGCCAGAAAGGCCACTACGGCGTAGCGCTGTTGACCAAAGAAAAACCGCTTGCCGTACGTCGCGGTTTCCCGACCGATGAAGAAGACGCTCAGCGCCGAATCATTATGGCCGATCTGGCGACGCCGCAAGGCACGCTGACGGTGATCAATGGTTACTTCCCTCAGGGCGAAAGCCGCGACCACCCTATCAAATTCCCCGCCAAGACACGCTTCTATCAGGACTTGCAAAACTACCTGGAGCAGCAAATGTCGGTGGACTCACCGGTACTGGTGATGGGTGACGTGAATATCAGCCCAAGTGATTATGATATTGGCATCGGCGAAGAAAGCCGCAAACGCTGGCTGCGCACCGGTAAGTGTTCCTTCTTGCCGGAAGAGCGTGAATGGATGGACCGCCTGCTGAATTGGGGTCTGGTAGATACCTACAGACACGCAAACCCAGGGCGTAACGATGAGTTTTCGTGGTTCGACTACCGCTCACGGGGTTTCGATGAAAACCGAGGTCTGCGTATCGATCTGCTGTTAGCCAGCACACCATTGGCTGCTCGCTGCACCGCAACCGGGATCGATTATCAGATCCGCGGAATGGAGAAACCCTCGGATCACGCCCCGGTCTGGGCGGAATTCTCGCTGTAATGAATCCAACCCCGGCCATTGCCGGGGTTTCGCTATGTGATACAGATGAAAATAATCGATGTTGTCGCTGCCATCATTGAAAAGAATGGCAAAATTTTACTGGCCCAGCGTGATGCCAACAGCGATCAGGCCGGCCTGTGGGAGTTTCCAGGCGGAAAAGTTGAACAAGGTGAAAGCCAACCACAAGCATTAGCGCGTGAACTGGACGAAGAGTTGGGGATTGTGGCCAGCGTCGGCAACTACGTAGCCAGCAATCAATGGCAACAGGACGAACGAGTGATTAAGTTGCATGCCTGGCGTATTGCGGCATTCAGTGGCGAATTACAAAACCGTTGCCATTCCGACTTTGTGTGGTTAACGCCGGAGCAGGCATTTGACTATCCCCTGGCTCCGGCCGACGTGCCGTTACTTACCGCGTATATAGCTGCACTCGCCTCAGAGGCCTGAGCTATTAAGGTTACCGCGTCACTTTTTCAAACGCACCCAGATCAGGGGATTGGTGCCAACCACGTTGGGATCACGAATGCACTGTAGCGCTTCTCCTTCCACCTTGAGAATCGCCCCTTCCGAATAGTTTTGATTCTGATAAATGCAACAGCGGCTGCAGGGTTGCGCAGCCGGCTGAGCCGCGGCGCTCTTCGCCGTGCCCCAGATTTCCGGTGATACCGGTACAACGACATCCACATCACCACGATGGGCCGTCGCTGCGGCAGAAAATAGCAGTATGCCCGTCGCCAGCATCACTAACCTGTGATTCATTCACTTTTCTCCCGCGCCTTGCCAGCGCTTTTTTTACGTTTCTTCGCCCCGGAGGAAGGTGACGGCGGCAACCCGCGAAACGCCATACTCGCCCGGCTCTGCTTGGCCTGATAAATCAGATCCTGCAAAGTACCTATCAGAGGTTGCATAAAGTCCTGATAGCGACAGGATTTCTCACTGATTTGCGTCAGTGTCGCCTCCCAATTAGCCGTCATATCGGGGCGGGCGGCAATATCCGGTAACGAATGGATCAAGGCTCGACCCGTTTCGCTAGAATGAATATAACGCCCCTTCTTATACAAAAACGCACGCTTGAACAGTAACTCAATGATTCCCGCACGCGTGGCCTCGGTTCCTAAACCATCGGTCGCTCGCAGGATTTTCTTTAGCGCTTTATCCTGAACAAAGCGCGCAATACCCGTCATGGCGGAAAGCAGGCTGGCGTCGGTGAACGGCCTTGGTGGCTGGGTCTGACGCTCAACCACCTCACCGCGTTCACACAAGAGTTCGTCATCTTTCGCCACCACCGGCAATGGTGCGCCTTCGTTTTCTTCATCACGCTCTTTACTGCCCAACAGGGTCCGCCACCCGGCCTCTGCCAGAAAACGGGCTTTGGCAATAAACTTGCCCCCAGCGATATCCAGCTCAATCACGCACTTGCGGAACATGGCGTCCGGGCAGAATTGCATCAAATATTGACGCGCAACCAACCCATAAACGTTCATTTCATCCTGACTGAGATTCACTTTACTGGCACGAGCGGTAGGAATAATGGCATGGTGGGCATCCACCTTCTTGTCGTCCCAACAACGGTTACGGCGATCGCTGTCGATCACCGGCTGTGGGTAAAGATCGGGTTGATGAACGCTGATGGCATTTAAGACCGAATGACGTCCGGCGAAATGCTCTTCCGGGAGATAACGACAATCGGAACGTGGGTAGGTGATCAACTTATGGGTTTCATACAAACGCTGACACACATCCAGCACCTGCTGGGCGCTCAGGTTAAAGCGCTTGGAGGCTTCAATCTGTAAGGTCGACAGAGAAAATGGCAACGGCGCAGTATCTGATTCCCGCTTATCATTATAGGACGTAACCAGCGCCGGCTGGCCTTCAATACGTTTGAGCACATGCTCTGCCAATGGCCGGTGCAGCAAGCGCCCCTCTTCATCCTGATAAGGTTCACAGGATTCACTGGGTTGCCAGAGAGCGACAAAGCGCTCCTCTTTTGGCGTCACTATGTGCGCTTTAACTTCGAAGAAGTCTTTCGACACAAAGTTTTCAATCTCTTCATCACGCCGTACCACTAGCCCCAGTACCGGCGTTTGCACGCGGCCAACAGACAACACGCCGTCATAACCGGCATTGCGTCCCAGAATAGTGTAGGCACGGGTCATATTGATGCCATACAGCCAATCAGCACGCGAGCGAGCCAATGCGGAAACGCATAGAGGGATAAAGTCGCGGTTATCACGCAGCCGTTCAATCGCGCGCTCTACCGCTTGCGGGTTGAGATCGTTAATCAGGCAACGGCGGACACTTTGACGTTTTTCCGGCGTCAGTGACAAATAGTCCAGCACTTCGTCCACCAGCAATTGGCCCTCGCGATCGGGGTCACCAGCATGCACGACTTCATCGGCGTCCTGTAACAGCTTTTTAATGGCATTAAGCTGTTTGCTCACCGAAGGCCGTGGCTGCAATTGCCACTTCTCAGGAATAATCGGCAGATCCGCCAGCGACCAACGCGCATAACGGCTGTCATAGGCATCCGGTTGCGCTTGTTCTAATAAATGGCCCACGCACCAGGTGACCACATCGTTGTTACCGCAAGCGATAAATCCATCGCCACGGCGATGTGGCTTAGGAAGAACGTCGGCAATGGCGCGCGCCAAACTCGGTTTTTCGGCAATAAACAGTCGCATTATTCACCGTTATTCTGGCTGTACGTCATCAGGAAATCTCTTACTTCAGCATAATTCCCGCGGAACACAATTCGTTGGGATTTTTTTTCCAATTGATAGTGATACATCGGATCGTAGTAGTGCTGCAACAGAGACACCAGCCACTCCTGATGCCCGTCACTATTCCCGCTGGCATGCTGGCACTGTAATGCCCATTCCAGGCGCTGTGTCAGCAATTGGAAACGTTCCATTCCCAAGCGGCGGCGAATGGCAAACAGGCCGTGATGCAGATACTCACCGTATTTCTGCCAGCCCAACTCTGGGCCGTAAGCCTGTTCAAATTCGAGGCGCATACGGTCAATGTATTCGTGCTGCAACCGTGCCAATCGCACGTCAAAGGGATCGTCTATAACCGCCACTGGGGCTTGCTGCATGCGGTTGAAGATGGGTAATGGCACATTATTGCTGCCAATAATACGCCCTTCATCTTCCAGCACCCAACGGCGGCAGCCACCATGCTGTTTTTTCAGCAACAACACAGCCAGACGATTCTCAAAATCAATCTGAGCGCTTTGATCCACGAGCGTTCGGCCAAAAGATGAACCGCGGTGATGAGCAGCCCCTTCCAGATCGACCCCATCGGCCAGTTCATTGATTAACTGCGTTTTACCGCTGCCGGTATTGCCGCCGATTAACACCATCGGTAATTCGGCGCTCTGTTCCAACGTGGTGAGCAAGAAATGCCGCAATGCTTTGTAGCCACCGATAATGCGTGGGTAGTCAACACCGACCTCACGCAGCCACTGCTGCACCAACTGTGAACGCAAACCGCCCCGGAAACAGTAAATATACCCTTCTGGCCGTTGAGCGCATTGTGCTACCCATGCTGCTGTCCGTTGCTCACGTAGCCTGCCGTTAACCAGGCGGTAGCCCAATGCGATTGCAGCCTGCTGCCCCTGCTGCTTGTAACAGGTGCCAACCGCCTGCCGTTCTTCATCGTTCATTAGCGGCAGATTGATTGCATTGGCGAACGCGCCCTGCTGAAACTCAACGGGCGCGCGCACATCTATCAGCGGGATATCGTGCAAAAAAATACGGCGATAGTCTTGGGTATCCACCCGCACTGGCGTTACGGACACTACACGACCTCTATCAACGGCTTAGCCGGCACTGCCGCATGCAGTTCACCAATCGCCTGGAGTTGAATGCCATGACGTTCGGCAATGGCCAACACCTGCTGTTCTGCCTCGGGCAGCACAGCCAATAACAAACCACCAGAGGTTTGCGGATCGCACAGTAGCTGTCGTTGCAAATCGGTCATTTCACCGACCAGATGGCCGTAACTGTCAAAATTACGCCCCGTGCCCCCCGGCACGCACCCTTCGGCAATATAGCGCTCGATATCCGGCAACTTCGGCACGTGATCAAACCATACCGTCGCCTGCAGGCCAGAGCCCTGGCAAACCTCGCTCAGGTGGCCCAACAGGCCGAAACCGGTGACATCCGTCATCGCCGTCACGCCCTCGACGTCGGCAAAATCCGCGCCGGGTTTGTTCAACTGGCACATCACTTCGGTTGCCAAACCTGCATGTTCAGGACGCAGTTTGCTTTTCTTCTCGGCCGTGGTCAGCACGCCAATGCCCAGCGGCTTGGTCAGGAATAGTTTGGATCCCGCTTGAGCGGCACTGTTTTTCTTCACCCGTTCAGTATTCACTATACCGGTGACCGCCAGGCCAAAAATGGGCTCAGGGGCATCAATAGAATGGCCGCCAGCCAGCGCAATACCCGCCAGTTGGCAAGCATAACGCCCACCGTCGATCACCTGTTGTGCCACTTCCGGCGGCAGCGTAGCAATCGGCCAGCCAAGAATAGCAATCGCCATGATGGGTTTCCCGCCCATAGCATAGACGTCGCTGATCGCATTCGTCGCGGCGATACGGCCAAAATCAAACGGGCTATCGACGATTGGCATAAAAAAGTCGGTGGTGCTGATAATGCCGACACCGTTACCAATGTCATACACCGCTGCATCGTCACGAGTTTCATTGCCAACCAACAAACTCGGATCGACAAATTTCTCCCGCTCACTGTGCAGAATAGTTTCGAGAACTTTCGGTGAGATTTTACAACCACAGCCAGCGCCATGGCTGTACTGGGTTAAACGGATCGCTGGCAATGACATATACCACTCCCTTCGGTTAACGGCATTCAAGATATCATAGGGTAGCGCTTGCCGACGGGATTGGTAAGAGCAGGTTGTCGATAACCGAACAGCCTGCTCAGAAACAACACAGAATGGCGGGATTTAGTGCATTTTTTCCGCAGTCCGTACGGGGCTCAGAAATAGCTGACGAACGGGGTGCTGTCTGGGGCGACCACTTTGGTGGACGCTTTTAGCTGAGGAGTGCCTAAATACAGGAAACCGACAATTTCGTCCTGTTCGCGGCAACCAAAGGCGTCACGAACCAAAGGATGTTCAGTCCAGGCACCGGTGCGCCAGATACCGTTAAAACCTTGGGCCAATGCGGCCATTTGCATGGCCTGGACCGCACAACCGGCGGAGACAACCTGCTCCCAACGCGGAACCTTGGTTTCTTCGGTACAATGCGCTACCACGGTAATGATCAGCGGAGCGCGGAACGGCGCCTTAGTCGCTTTCTCTATGGCCGCATCATCCATTTCATCTTGTTTTGCAGCAGCTTGTAACAATTGGCTAAAGCGCTCCAGCCCCTGGTCTTCGATCATCACAAAACGCCAGGGTTGCAAAGCACCGTGGTCAGGCGCCCGCAGGCCCGCGTTGATGATATTCTGACGAACCTCACCGGCAGGCGCAGGGGCCGCAAGGCGCGACGCAGAACGGCGATTCAGTAAAAGATCCAGTGCATCCATCGTAAACTCCTGATAACAATTTTCATTACGATCACGTTAACATAGCTAAACGGCGAGTGACAGTCTCGGCATTCCCCTCTGTGACCCACGATTTAAAGCTGACATTTCCTCGCCCGCTCATTAGGATAGCGGAACATTCTCGACTCTTGTTGGAGAGCACATGCGCACATTGTGGCAAATCATTGCCGGCGTTTTTAGGTGGACATGGCGTCTGCTGAACTTTATCAGGGAACTTATCCTCAATCTGTTCCTGGTGTTACTGATCTTGGTGGGGGTGGGCATTTATTTGTCGTTCCAAAGCTCAACCACGCCAACAGTCCCTACTCGCGGGGCATTACTGGTGGATCTGAGCGGCGTGGTCGTTGACCAACCGTCAATGAACAATAAAGTGCGCCAATGGGGCCGCGAACTGCTGGGCGCCTCAAGCAACCGCCTGCAGGAAAACTCCCTGTTTGACGTGGTTGATAGCATCCGTAAAGCCAAAGACGATAAAAACATTACCGGTATGGTATTGCAGCTGAATGACTTTGCCGGCGCCGATCAGCCTTCGCTGCAGTACATTGGCAAAGCGCTGCGTGAGTTCCGTGACAGCGGCAAACCGATCTTTGCCATCGGTGACAGCTATAACCAGACACAATATTATCTGGCCAGCTACGCCAACAAAGTTTACCTGTCGCCGCAGGGTGTGGTCGATCTGCACGGTTTTGCAACCAACAACCTTTACTACAAGTCGTTGCTCGAAAGACTCAAGGTCACAACCAACATCTTCCGCGTTGGAACGTATAAATCCGCCGTTGAGCCTTTGATCCGTGATGACATGTCACCAGCAGCTCGAGAAGCTGACAGCCGGTGGATTGGTGGCCTATGGCAAAACTATCTGGAGACAGTAGCGGCTAACCGTCAGATCACGGCGCAACAGCTGTTCCCAGGCGCTGCGGGCGTATTAAGTGGATTGCAGGCTGCCGGGGGGGACACCGCCAAGTATGCGCTGGACAACAAACTGGTTGATGAACTGGCATCACGAACCGTCATCGAAAATCAACTGATCAAGACCTTCGGTTGGGACAAACAGGCGAATGATTTCAACGCCACCAGCATCTATGACTATCAGCCGAAGCCTACGCCAGATCAGGGCGGCAAAATTGCCGTGATCTTTGCCAATGGCGCAATCATGGACGGCCCACAAACTCCGGGCTCCGTTGGGGGTGATACCACCGCCGCAGAACTGCGTCAGGCACGACTTGATCCGGCAATCAAAGCCGTGATTTTCCGCGTCAATAGCCCAGGTGGCAGTGTCAGTGCGTCTGAAGTTATTCGCTCCGAATTGGCTGCTGTGCGTGCCGCTGGCAAACCTGTCGTGGTCTCCATGGGCGGCATGGCAGCCTCAGGCGGCTATTGGGTCTCTACACCGGCGGACTACATCATCGCCAGTCCGAGCACCCTCACCGGCTCCATTGGCATCTTCGGGGTGATTAACACCTACGAGCAGACGTTGGACAGTATCGGCGTACATACCGACGGCGTGGCAACCTCCCCGCTGGCCGATCTGGCCGTCACCAAGGCGCTGCCGCCTGAGTTCTCGCAGATGATGCAATTGAACATCGAAAAAGGTTATCAAAACTTTATCGATCTGGTCGCCAAGTCCCGCAAAATGACACCGCAGCAGGTTGATCAGATTGCTCAGGGTCACGTGTGGCTGGGCAGCGATGCCAAGGCCAATGGCCTGGTCGATCAGTTGGGCGACTTCGACGACGCAGTGAAGAAAGCCGCCGAGTTGGCGCAATTGAAACAGTGGCAGCTTAACTGGTTTGTTGATACCCCAAGCCTGACCGATATGGTCCTCAGCCAGTTTGGTGTGTCTATTCACGCCATGCTGCCGGCGGCTATCCAGTCAATGCTACCCGCCCCGCTGGCGTCAGTCGCCATGGCGGTCAAAGAACAACCAGGTTTGTTCAATAATCTGAACGATCCGCAAAATCGCTATGCTATCTGTTTGACCTGCGGAGAAGTCCGCTAACAAATTAATCCTCAGCCCGGCACCCGCCGGGCTTTTTTTCTGCGCTTATCCCCCTATAATTCAGCCCATCTAATTTCTGTTAAAACCAAGACTATGCAAAAGAAATCGATTTACGTCGCCTACACCGGTGGCACCATCGGCATGCAACGTTCTGAACATGGCTACATCCCGGTTTCCGGCCACCTACAGCGTCAACTGGCCCTGATGCCAGAATTCCATCGGCCTGAAATGCCGGACTTCACCATTCATGAATACGCGCCGCTGATAGACTCCTCCGATATGACGCCTGAAGACTGGCAGCATATCGCCGATGACATCAAAATGAATTACGACCGTTATGATGGTTTCGTCATCCTGCACGGCACCGACACCATGGCCTTCACCGCATCGGCCCTGTCGTTCATGTTGGAAAACCTGGCCAAGCCGGTGATTGTGACCGGCTCCCAAATCCCGCTGGCGGAACTGCGTTCAGATGGCCAAACCAATCTTTTGAACGCGCTTTATCTGGCGGCTAACCACCCGGTAAATGAAGTCAGCCTGTTCTTCAACAACAAGCTCTTTCGGGGCAACCGCACGACCAAAGCACATGCAGACGGTTTCGATGCCTTTGCCTCGCCCAACCTGCCGCCATTATTGGAAGCCGGTATCCATATTCGTCGCCAAAACGGCATCGATAGCCCGGCCTGCAACGGTGACCTCAAAGTACATGACATCACACCCCAGCCGATCGGCGTAGTGACGATTTACCCAGGGATTTCCGGCGCCGTAGTGCGCAACTTCCTGCTGCAACCGGTGAAGGCATTGATACTTCGCTCTTACGGCGTGGGTAACGCACCACAAAAAGCAGAGTTGGTTGATGAGCTGCGCGATGCGTCTGAACGCGGCATCGTGGTAGTGAACCTGACGCAGTGCATCTCCGGGCGGGTAAACATGGAAGGTTATGCCACCGGTAATGCCTTGGCCCATGCCGGGGTCATCAGTGGGTTCGACATGACCGTTGAGGCTGCCTTGACCAAACTGCATTATCTGCTGAGCCAACCACTAACACCGGAACAAATCCGCAGCCAGATGCAGCAGGATCTGCGTGGTGAGCTGAGCATTAGTGGTTAACCATTCCGCACCACGGAGTAGAAATGAAAACAGCCCTGTTGCTTATTGATTTGCAAAACGACTTTTGTCCCGGCGGCGCACTGGCGGTGACAGAAGGCGATGCCGTGATCACGGTCGCCAATCAGGCCATGATGGCCTGTAGCGCACGCGGTGAGCCAGTGATCGCCAGCCAGGATTGGCACCCCGCCAATCATCGTAGCTTCGCGGTCAACGCCAATGCAGAGGTGGGAACCCTGGGTGAGCTCGACGGTTTACCTCAGGTCTGGTGGCCGGTGCACTGCGTGCAGCAAAGCCAGGGTGCCGAGTTTCACCCACAGCTAGAGCAGCAGCGCATCAGCACCGTGTTCCGCAAAGGCCAAAGTACAGATATCGACAGCTACAGTGCTT
>NZ_JBXWKI010000001.1:268416-286944 GCF_058190535.1 Serratia sp. CoH_134_PS_4 | reverse complement strand
TTTTTCGACAACGGCCACCGTTCACACACTGAACTGGACGCGTGGTTGAAAGCACAGAATGTCACTCACCTTGCCATCATGGGATTAGCAACTGACTACTGTGTGAAATTTAGCGTACTGGATGCATTAGCGCTGGGGTATCAAACATCGGTAATTATCGACGGTTGCCGCGGTGTCAATTTGCAGCCAGACGACAGCCAGAAAGCCCTTCAGGCCATGCAACAGGCTGGCGCTCAAATCGTGACACTGTCACAGTTTATTGCACAATGATATAAACGGGCGTGAAACACGCCCATCTCCACTCCGCTAGAAACCTCGACACCGCTCACATTCCAACCATTCTCATGTGATTACATCTTGTTCGTATCCAGCGCATTTGCTGTTATGACCACTGATGCATTGCATCAATGAGTTATACGCATCCGGGGCCCTTTGAGCCCGGCTTTATGTTACCGCCTCAGGCGGTTTCGGTCGGCCTTGTCGACCAAAGGAGATTACATGGCTTTAACCCGTAAACTGCTGCCTTTACTGGTAGCGGTACAGCTTGGTATGGCTGGAACCAGCATGGCTCACGCGGCCTCTTATCTGTCCGTTGGTTATTTCAACGGTGGGGGTGACGTTACCGCCGGCCCTGGCGGCGATATCAATAAGCTGGACGTCACACAAATCACCCACCTCAATTACTCTTTCGGCCTGATCTATAACGACGAGAAGCAGGAAACCCACCCGGCACTAAAAGACCCTGCTCGTCTGCACCAAATTTATCTGTCACCCAAGGTGATGGCCGATCTGCAATTGCTGCCCGTTCTGCGTAAGCAAAACCCTGAACTGAAAGTGCTGCTGTCCGTTGGTGGCTGGGGCGCCCGCGGGTTCTCCGGTGCCGCAGCAACACCTGAAAGCCGCGCCGTTTTTATCCGTTCGGTGCAACAGATCATTAAACAGTACCAACTGGACGGCATCGATCTCGACTGGGAATACCCGGTTAACGGTGCCTGGGGACTGGTCGAAAGCCAGCCGGCGGATCGCGCTAATTTTACCCTGTTGTTAGGGGAGCTGCGTAAGGCGCTGGATAACGGCAAATTGCTGACCATCGCCGTCGGCGCCAATGTGAAAAGCCCACAAGAGTGGGTCGATGTTAAGGGCATTGCACCCTATCTCGACTATATCAACCTGATGACCTATGACATGGCGTACGGCACTCAATACTTCAACGCCAACCTGTATGATTCCAAACAGTGGCCAACCGTCGCGGCTGCCGATCGTTACAGCGCCAATTTTGTCGTGGATAACTATTTGGCAGCAGGGTTGAAGCCCGCGCAATTAAACCTGGGGATTGGTTTCTATGGCCGGGTGCCAAAACGGGCGACCGAACCGGGTATAGATTGGGACAAACCAGACGCAGCTAAAAACCCTGTCACCCAGCCCTATTTCACTGCACGTGAAACTGCCGTGTTCAAATCCATAGGATTGGACCTCACCAAGGACAGTTACTTTAAATATAACGATATCGTCAGCAAACTGTTAAACGATCCGCAGCGGCGCTTCACCGCCCATTGGGACAGCGACGCTCAGGTACCTTATCTGACGATGAAATCTGCCGAAGGCAAACCGCTGTTTGCCATTTCGTATGAGAACCCACGCTCGGTTGAGCTCAAAGCGGACTACATCAAAAGCAAAGGACTCGGTGGCGCCATGTTCTGGGAATACGGCGCGGATGACAATAACCGGTTGGCGCATCAATTGGCGGAATCATTGGGGATTAACAACGGGAAACGCTAAATCAACGGGGCGATGGCAGCATCGCCCCGTTGTCAGATTCACTGTGGTTTTAACTTCACCAGCGGTTCAGCAATGAACTGCTGTTTCAGTTCTTGCTTACTCTTCATCACTATCTGGCCATCAGTGCCGATGCTCATATGCTGAGGATCCGTATTGTGCAATGACTGCCACAGCATCACCGCCTGCAGGCTATTTTCTTTTTGTTCCGGGGTCAACGCGACGCCATCCGGCCATTTACCTAACTCAACAGCCAATACCAGGCGTTGATAGATTTCCGGCGTCATGGCGGCAATCAAGTCTTTCACGTCCATCAGAGCATTTCCTCACTCGTGGAAGAATAATTAGCTGAATCGATTTTTCTAACGGAATAATCGTTAGCCTGCCGTTTTTTCGCCGTTCTCGCCGTCAGTAAAGCTCAGCGACGCGGAATTAACGCAAAAACGCTCGCCGGTCGGTTGCGGGCCATCCGGGAAAACATGCCCTAAATGTGCGTCGCAGTGACCACAGCGAATTTCAACACGGTGCATATTGTGTGTATTATCATCAAGATAACGAATAGCATCGTCAGATACTGGCTCATAGAAGCTTGGCCAGCCACAACCGGAGTCATACTTGCTGTCGGAGTAGAACAGCGGTTGGTTACAGCACAGACAATGGTACACGCCCTCGCGTTTGTTGTGCAGTAATTTACCGGAATACGGAGCCTCGGTACCACGCTCTTGCGTCACATAACGTTGGATTTCATTCAGTTCCGTGCCCGGATGGTCAGGGGTTGTCTCTTTAGCCATTTGTGCGATTCTCTGAATGTGGATAATGTCAACGAAAACAATGAGTAATAATAACAAAAAATTAACAACACTGCAGCGATTTTTGGCCTAAACTGTAGGCCATAAAGGCCATGTCACGGCAATATGTGATGCCGATCACACATCTTAAACGGACTGACTTTATACTTGGCGGTTTGACCCCATATAACGGATGAGGCCGAACGCAAACGGAATGTGCAATAAGCACTCAAACCAACGTCTCAGGTTTGATTTGCAGCAAGAATTGACACGATTCCGCTTGACGCTTGGTAAGGTTTTTGTAATTTTACAAGCAACCTTTTATTCACTAACAAATAGCTGGTGGAATATATGACTATCAAAGTAGGTATCAACGGTTTTGGCCGTATCGGTCGCATTGTTTTTCGTGCTGCTCAAGAACGTTCTGACATCGAAATCGTTGCAATCAACGACCTGTTAGACGCAGAGTACATGGCTTACATGCTGAAATATGACTCTACTCACGGCCGCTTCAACGGCACTGTAGAAGTTAAAGACGGCCACCTGGTTGTTAACGGCAAAACCATCCGTTGTACCTCAGAAAGAGATCCGGCTAACCTGAAGTGGAACGAAGTCAACGTTGACGTCGTTGCTGAAGCAACTGGCCTGTTCCTGACTGACGAAACTGCACGTAAACACATCGCTGCAGGCGCTAAGAAAGTTGTTCTGACTGGCCCATCCAAAGACGACACCCCAATGTTCGTTATGGGTGTGAACCACAAATCCTATGCAGGTCAGGAAATCGTTTCTAACGCTTCTTGTACCACCAACTGCCTGGCACCACTGGCTAAAGTTATCAACGACAAGTTCGGCATCGTTGAAGCGCTGATGACCACTGTGCATGCAACTACCGCAACTCAGAAAACTGTTGATGGCCCGTCTCACAAAGACTGGCGCGGCGGCCGCGGCGCATCCCAGAACATCATCCCTTCTTCTACCGGTGCAGCTAAAGCTGTAGGTAAAGTTATCCCAGAACTGAACGGCAAACTGACCGGTATGGCGTTCCGCGTTCCAACTCCGAACGTGTCTGTGGTTGACCTGACTGCTCGTCTGGCAAAACCAGCGTCTTACAAAGAAATCTGTGCTGCTATCAAAGCGGCTTCTGAAGGCGAGCTGAAAGGCGTTCTGGGTTACACCGAAGACGAAGTAGTTTCTACCGATTTCAACGGTGAAACTCTGACTTCTGTATTCGATGCCAAAGCCGGTATCGCACTGAGCGACACCTTCGTGAAACTGGTTTCTTGGTACGACAACGAAACTGGCTATTCCAACAAGGTTCTGGATCTGATCGCTCACATCTCCAAATAATGGATTGATGTTAAGTGATGATGAGGGCGACATTTGTGTCGCCCTTTTTTGTTTCTACGGCGAACAAAAGGCAATCTGATGAACGAAAAGATTTTCACCCTACCCGTTACCGAACAAATTTCACCTTACATCAGCCAACGTCAACTCGACGAACTGCCTGTGGTGGTCGTTTCCCACCCCAAAGTACGCGCAGCAATCTCGTTGCAAGGCGCACATCTGTTGGCCTGGCAACCTAGCGGTGAAAAACCGGCTATTTGGCTGAGCAACAACACGCCGTTTAAAAAAGGCAATGCCATCCGCGGTGGCGTGCCTATTTGCTGGCCCTGGTTTGGCCCGGTGGCAAAACCCTCACACGGCTTCGCCCGCAATCAACCGTGGAGCCTGACGGCGCATGACGAAGACGAGAACGGCGTCATACTGACATTCACGCTGAAAGACAATGAGCAAACTCGTAGCCTGTGGCCCCATGCCTTTACGCTGATTGCTCGCTTTAAGCTGGGTGAAGAATGCGAGATAGAGCTGGAGTCACATGGTGACTATAAGGCAACTGCTGCGCTGCACACGTATTTCCAGATCGGTGATATTGCACAAGTTAACGTTGCCGGTCTCGGTGAGACTTATATCGATAAGGTCGCGGGTGGTTCAGAAGCACGCCAGGTGGGCGATGTGACCTTCGTGGGGCAAACTGACCGGGTTTACACCAAGCCAGATGCTTACAGTCTGATTAAGGACGCATCGCTGCGGCGCACCATTGAGGTTCATCATCACCATATGAGTGATGTGATTGCCTGGAATCCAGGGGTGGAATTGTCTTGCAGCATGGCAGATATGCCAAACGACGGTTATAAAACCATGGTTTGCGTGGAAACAGGTCGCGTCAGCAAGCCTCTGGTGGCCGCAGGTGAACAACCGGCACGTTTGGCTGTGACCTTCCGCATCCGTAGCAACGCGTAGTTTTTCCTAGTGCGGTCAATACGACCGCCTTCCGTTACCGCACCAAGAGTGTGCAAAAGGGGCGTAAACGCCCCTTTTTGATGCGCGTGTTGCACACTATTTGTGCATGGCTGGATTAGAAGCTGTATTTCACGCCTGTCATCAACAGCCCGGTGTAAGATTTATCCACCATTGGGCTATCTTTCACTTCGTCAGACAGTTTGACATAGCGACCGACAAAGAAGGCATCCCAATCCTTGTTGATCTTGTAGTTAGCGCTCAGCTCAACATAAGGTGCCCAGCTATCGCTCGGCGTGTAGCTGTCAAGACCACTGCGGCGAGACTCGTCTTCACTCACACCAAAGTAGTATTTGTTCTGGTTTTTGCTGCTCCACATCACACCCACTCCGGGTACCAAGGTAAAGGCGTCCAGATCAAATTTGTACAGATAGGCCAGGTCACCGACGATACCGTTGCTGTAATTCAGCGTATCACCTGTCAACGTCGTCCGCAGGATGCCCCACTCGGCAAAATGCGAATAGGCCAGGCCGGCCATCAGCGTGCCGCGACGTTTGTTCAACTGCTTCATGCGATCGTCGTCGCTGTCACCTGGGCGGTAACCCAACGGCGAGTAGTAGCCCATCAGGCTCAGTTGATTTTCCTGATCTTTCCACAGGTAATAACCGGCAGTCAGCGTCCGGAAGTAGAAGTCGTCACCTTCATAATTAATAACGGGTACCGGGTACACGCGGTCCTGATAACCACGATACGGGTCCGGACTAACCAGTGCGGAAGCACCGAGTGACCAAGTTCCTGCCTGAACACTTTGCGCACAAACCATTGCGGAAGCGATAATTGCTAGCGTTTTGAGTTGAAAAATCTTCACTGGTTCTTTTTCCATAAATAACAGAGTTAATTGCGGACATAGTTTATGTGAAAAATTCGTTACGCGCTGAATCTTTACAATGGAAAACGACTAAGATCGAATAACTTAGAACAGAAATATGAATTAATCATGGCAGAACAGTGACGTTTTTTGCCGCAGGCCGCGCCAGACAAGGCATTTGATACGCCTGTAATAACTGAGTCATTGATATGACTTAAAAAAAGCTTTTTATGACGCAGGAAATTTTCCGGTATGCAAACTAAGCTTAAATCAGAAGGTGAATGAATCCTGAGCCAGTGGCAATACAGCGCAACTCGCGATTATAAGCGCACCAAGTTGGCATACGGGTTGCTGTACTCAGGGATAACTTCTTCTTTCGGGGGCCACAAGACTATCACTAGCTCCCTTTAACCTGTGCTAATAACGAAAGGACGGGCATCGCCATGAACATATTTGACCACTATCGCCAGCGCTACGAAGCTGCCAAGGACGAAGAGTTCACACTGCAGGACTTTCTTACCATTTGCCGGCAAGATCGCAGTGCATATGCCAATGCGGCCGAACGTCTGCTGATGGCTATCGGTGAACCAGTTATGGTCGACACCGCGCTTGAGTCGCGCATGTCTCGCCTGTTCTCCAACCGCGTGATCGCACGCTACCCGGCATTCGAAGAGTTCTACGGCATGGAAGAAGCTATCGAACAGATAGTCTCTTATCTGAAGCATGCCGCGCAGGGCCTCGAAGAGAAAAAACAAATTCTTTACCTGTTGGGCCCTGTGGGCGGCGGGAAATCATCGTTGGCGGAACGCCTGAAGGCGCTGATGCAACTCGTACCGATTTACACACTGAGTGCCAACGGCGAACGCAGCCCGGTCAACGATCATCCGCTGTGCCTGTTCAACCCGCAGGAAGATGCCAATATTCTGGAAAAAGAATATAACATTCCTAATCGCTATCTCGGCACCATCATGTCCCCGTGGGCGGCTAAACGCCTGCATGAATTTGGCGGAGACATCACCAAATTCAAAGTGGTGAAAGTGCGCCCTTCCATCCTGGAACAGATCGCCATCGCCAAAACAGAACCGGGTGATGAGAACAACCAGGATATCTCTGCGCTGGTAGGTAAAGTGGATATTCGCAAGCTGGAAAACCACGCGCAGAACGATCCGGATGCCTATGGCTATTCCGGCGCCCTTTGCCGTGCCAACCAAGGGATCATGGAGTTCGTAGAGATGTTCAAGGCACCGATCAAGGTGCTGCACCCTCTGCTGACTGCCACCCAGGAAGGTAACTACAACGGTACCGAGGGGATTTCTGCCCTGCCGTTCAGCGGCATTATTCTGGCCCACTCCAACGAATCCGAATGGGTGACCTTCCGTAACAACAAAAACAACGAGGCATTCCTGGACCGTGTTTATATCGTTAAGGTCCCGTACTGCCTGCGGGTGTCGGAAGAGATAAAAATCTACGACAAACTGCTGGATCACAGCGAACTGACCCATGCCCCATGCGCCCCTGGCACACTGGAAACGCTGGCTCGCTTTACCGTGCTTTCACGCATGAAAGAGCCTGAAAACTCGAGCATCTACTCTAAGATGCGCGTCTATGATGGCGAAAGTCTTAAGGATACCGATCCGAAAGCCAAGTCGTATCAGGAATACCGCGACTATGCAGGGGTTGATGAAGGCATGAACGGCCTGTCCACCCGTTTTGCATTTAAAATCCTCTCAAGGGTGTTCAACTTTGATCACGCTGAGGTCGCTGCTAACCCGGTACACCTGTTCTACGTACTGGAACAGCAGATCGAACGCGAGCAATTCCCACAGGATTTGTCAGAGAAATACCTGGAACACCTGAAAGGCTATCTGATCCCGAAATACGCCGAGTTTATCGGTAAAGAGATCCAAACGGCCTATCTGGAATCCTACTCGGAATACGGCCAGAACATTTTCGACCGCTACGTGACCTATGCAGATTTCTGGATCCAGGATCAGGAGTACCGTGATCCGGATACTGGGCAACTGTTCGATCGCGAGTCCCTGAATGCTGAACTGGAGAAAATCGAAAAACCCGCTGGCATCAGTAATCCGAAAGACTTCCGCAACGAAATAGTCAACTTCGTGCTGCGTGCCCGGGCTAATAATAGCGGTCGTAACCCTAACTGGACCAGCTATGAGAAGCTGCGTACCGTGATCGAGAAGAAAATGTTCTCGAACACCGAAGAGTTACTGCCAGTGATTTCGTTTAACGCTAAAACCTCAACGGATGAGCAGAAGAAACACGACGACTTCGTCGACCGTATGATGGAAAAAGGCTACACCCGCAAACAAGTGCGTCTGTTGTGTGAATGGTATCTGCGGGTCAGGAAGTCTTCATAACGACTATATCCAAAGTCGTTGGCGGTTGTATCGACGGCAACTGAGCCTTTCCCCGGGTGCGTACAAAGAGTACGTGGCCTGGGGTAAGCCGGGAAACCAACCAAAATACAGCCTCAAGTATGGCGGATATAATGAGAATTAGCGTCATGGAGATGGCATAGCAAGTTGGCAACGTCGTTTGGGGGATGTATGGCGTATTTTATTGACCGACGGCTTAATGGCAAAAACAAGAGCATGGTTAACCGCCAACGTTTCTTGCGCCGTTACAAGTCGCAAATCAAACAGTCGATTGCCGAAGCCATCAACAAGCGTTCGGTCACCGACGTAAACAGTGGAGAATCCATCTCGATCCCCACTGGTGATATCAACGAACCAATGTTTCATCAGGGTCGCGGTGGGACACGCCATCGCGTTCATCCAGGTAACGATCATTTCGTGCAGAATGACCGTGTCGAACGCCCTCAGGGTGGCGGGGGCGGGGGCAGCGGTCAAGGTAACGCCAGCCAAGACGGTGAAGGCGAGGACGAATTCGTCTTCCAAATTTCCAAGGACGAATATCTTGACCTGCTGTTTGAGGATCTGGCGCTGCCGAATCTGAAAAAGAACCAGTATAAGCAGCTTACAGAATACAAAACCCATCGGGCTGGTTACACCGCCAACGGCGTACCGGCCAATATTAGCGTGGTCCGTTCGCTACAAAATTCGCTGGCGCGACGTACTGCGATGACCGCCGGCAAACGACGCACGTTACATGCGTTGGAGGACGAACTCACCCAGATGGAAAACACCGAACCGGTGCAACTGCTAGAAGAGGAAAGGCTGCGCAAAGAAATTGCTGAATTACGCAAAAAAATCGAAAGCGTACCCTTTATTGATACGTTTGATTTGCGTTACAAAAACTATGAGCGCAGACCGGAACCTTCAAGCCAGGCAGTCATGTTCTGCCTGATGGACGTTTCCGGCTCAATGGACCAAGCCACCAAGGACATGGCTAAGCGTTTCTATATCCTGCTCTATTTATTCCTGAGCAGAACCTATAAAAACGTAGATGTCGTCTATATCCGTCACCATACTCAGGCAAAAGAAGTGGATGAACAGGAGTTCTTCTATTCGCAAGAAACCGGTGGGACTATCGTTTCCAGCGCGCTGAAACTGATGAACGAAGTGGTTGAAGAGCGTTACGATCCTGCGCAATGGAACATCTATGCTGCACAGGCGTCAGATGGTGACAACTGGGCCGATGACTCACCGTTGTGTCATGAGTTGTTGGCAAAACAACTGCTGCCCATGGTGCGTTATTACAGCTACATCGAAATCACGCGTCGCGCCCACCAGACGCTGTGGCGGGAGTATGAAGACTTGCAGGCGAAATTCGAAAACTTTGCCATGCAGCATATCCGCGAACCGGATGATATCTACCCCGTATTCCGCGAGCTATTCCACAAGCAGACCGT
This sequence comes from Serratia sp. CoH_134_PS_4, assembly GCF_058190535.1. Classification (NCBI taxonomy): domain Bacteria; kingdom Pseudomonadati; phylum Pseudomonadota; class Gammaproteobacteria; order Enterobacterales; family Yersiniaceae; genus Serratia; species Serratia sp. CoH_134_PS_4. The sequence goes on along the minus strand of NZ_JBXWKI010000001.1, from coordinate 277,382 downwards.
GTAATTAACATTGTGAATCGCAGCCGGCTAATCTCATTAGCCGGCTGTTTTTTTGCAGGATAAGCACGTTCTTTCAGCACCAAGCCTAAACGACGATAAGGCACCAAGCCTGACGCTTATCCTACAGCCCCACAATCCTCTTCTCTGCGAACATTCCGTGATCTTGGCGGGATAAATGCGTCGCAATTTTGTTGAGGATATTCTGATACCTGCGTCATTTCGTCTTTTCCCCTTGTCGCTGAAATTTAGCTGCGGTACTGTCGCCATCTGGACACACACCACACCAAAATCAGAATAGAATCCAGTTTGTCGCTATCATCCCTTAATCCCGCCGCTGTGCGGGATTTTTTTGATATCAGCCTTGGCAAGACAATGAGATAGCACGTCACAAACCCTACTGACAGAAATTGGCAGTGGCAGCCTTTAAGCTGGGTACTCCTGCGTGGGGTAACGCCTCGCTCCACGCCAACAAATGCAGGGAAAGACGCACCAATGAAACGCGCTATCACCGTTATTACTGACAACTTTTCCGATTGGGAAACGGCTTTAATCAACTCAACTTGCCGCGGTTATTATGGTTTTGATATCCGCTTTGCGGCCCCAAATGGTGACCCGGTCATCTCTTCCAGCGGTATGTTTGTGACGCCGCAATTGTCGATCGAAGCCATCCGGTTGGACGACATTGATTTGTTAATCATTTGCGGTGGTACGGCATGGCAGACAAAAGAAGCGCCTGATATTAATGGCCTGGTGGCTGAGGCATACAGCAAGAATATCGTTGTCGCAGGCATTTGCGACGGAACCCGGGTACTGGCACAGGCGGGCGTGCTTGATAACTGCCGTCATACCTCTAATTCGGCAGAAAACCTGTCATCAGTACCGGACTATCGGGGAGGTGCGCACTATCAAGACGTGCCTTATGCCGTGACCGATCAACGTATTGTGACAGCGCCGGGGAGTGCCCCCGTCAGCTTTATGGCAGAAATTTTAGCGACGCTGGGGATCAGAGACCACAACATTCAGGCTTATCTGGCAATGCACGCGGCTGAACACTGTAAGCCGGTTTAATCCGCTTGCGCAATGACCACCGCAACGGCCCATAAGTCACTACAGTGAAACGAGCTGCCCAGCATACAGAACTGGCCCTGTAGGCTGTCCAGTGGGGGATCCACCCGCAGGTTCCAGGCTGATGGCGATGGTCATTCCTTTGGACAACTGAAGCTGATCCAAAGTCAGCCTGGTCACGTCTCTCGCCGCAACCACACCAAGCGACACCGGTTTTTCCCCGACGGGTATCGCCCACAGTTGCAGACTGTTTGTCGCAGCAATTTGTTGTGGATTAACTGGGGTGAGTTGCAGATGTTTTACCGCTTTGTCGAGACTGACAATCCACTGCTCGCTACCGCGTTGCCCACTACTCAGCACCAACGCAGGGGTAAACTCCGGCGGTTGTGCGATAAAACGCGGCACCAGCACCACCGCGGCCAAACCCGCGGCGAGTGCCCAGGCGAGATAATCCCAGCGCCACTGGCGTTGGCGTGACAGCGGTGGCAGGCTAAGTTGGATTTTCTTCCATACCCGTTCCGGCGGCGTTATCGGGATCAACGCGTGATCAAGAGGCGCTAATAACTGCTGCCAACGTGCCACCAATGCGGCCAGCTCTGGCTCGTGGCGAATTCGCTGTTCCAGTTTGAATCTCGCCGGGCCGCGCAGCGTGCCTAACGCATACTCCGCAGCCAGGGCTGAGTCATACTCCCCCCGGTTTTTCATAATCCCACGCAGTCTTTTAGATGGTCGAGAGCTCGGCGGATCCAGCTTTTAACCGTGCCAAGCGGTTGTTGAAGATAAACGGAAACTTCACCGTGCGACATTCCCTGATAATATGCAAGCACGATACTTTGTCGTTGATCGGTGGGCAAATGATCCAGACACGCCGTGAGCTTTTCTCCCTCTTGCGAGCGTTGCAACGCCTCGGCTGGTTCAGCGAAACTGTCATCGTCACCATCAAAATCAACCAGCTCATCCTCGCGTTCTGCCGCCTTTCCGCCCGCACTTCGTAACCAGTCAATAGCGCGGTTGCGCACAATGTGTGTCAACCAGGTCAGTGGAGAACTGAGCAGCGGATCGTAACTGGCTGCCCGATTCCATACGCTGATGAAGCTCTCATGCAGCACATCTTCTGCCCAAGATTGCCGCCTGAGGATACGCAAGGCAACGGCATACAAACGCGGTGACGTTTGGCGATAGAGTTGTTCAAAAGCCTGGCGATCGCCACGTCCAATGGCTTTCATCATCGCCACATCATGTTCTGGTAAGGGTTCAGTCATGTCCCATCCTGATTAAGGTGCGGGGGCTGTCGCTCAGGCCGCCCGCACCAAGTATAGACCCAATTTATTTAGGCATCAGGACGGTATCAATAACATCGATCACCCCATTATTCTGGAACACATCATAGGTGCTGATATTCGCAATATTACCCTTTCCATCTTTAAGCTGAATATTGTGTGGCCCATTGTTCATGATCCACAAAGGTTGCCCATTCACCGTTTTCAATTCTGCTGTTCCCTTGCCGTCATGGATTTTTTTCTCCAGTTGTTTCATGTCATACCTGCCTGCTACGACGTGATAGGTCAGCACGCTGGTGAGCAACGCCTTGTTTTCCGGCTTCAGTAAATTATCGACAGTACCCGCCGGTAATTTGGCAAAGGCAGCATTGGTGGGCGCAAAGACAGTAAATGGCCCTTTCCCCTGCAGAGTATCCACTAACCCAGCAGCCTTAACCGCAGCCACCAGGGTTGAATGGTCTTTGGAGTTAACCGCATTTTCGATGATATTTTTACTCGGATACATGGCTGCACCACCGACCATAACTTGATCACCCATCATGGCAGCAGCAGACACACCGCTGAACAAGACTGATGCACATAAAACGCCAGTAATAAGCTTTTTCATGACCATTTCCTCGAAGGTAAGGGAGGTAAAGTTTTGCCTCACATTCTGATATACGTACGAGGAGATGCTTTTGGATGCAGCTGGAGAGAAATTATTTAAGCAGTCAATCTCTATAATGAAAAACCCCACGGCAGTGGGGCCTTGAAGCAAACAACCTTTACGAAGCCTTCGCTGCTTCATCAATTAAAGCCGCCACTTCCTGAGGGTGCGAAGCGAGAGAGGCATGACTGGCATTCAAGGTAATGACTTTTTTCGCTTTTAACCGCGCTGACATTCGCTGTTGATTCTCTGGCGAAATCATCCGGTCATTACGGGAGATTTGATACCATGATGGTTTGTGCTTCCACGCAGGCTCAGTAATAGCATTACCGAAGGTGCTGGCCAACGGCGCCTTTTGCGTCACAGCCATCACCAGAGCTTCATCGGCAGCAAGATCCTGACAGAAGCTTTCGTGAAATTTATCCGCTTTGATCCATAAATAACCGTCACTGTCCGGCATTAGGTTCACTGCCGCAACGGGAGGATGTTCTTGCGTAATTCCACCCGCGCTTTCACCCGCGTCCGGTGCAAACGCGGCGATATACACCAACCCGACGACGTTCGGTAGATTACCCATTTCACTAATAACTGCACCGCCATAAGAATGTCCGACCAAGAGCACCGGGCCGCCCTGCTGTGCGACCATCTTACGCGTGCGTTCAGCATCATCAGCCAACGATGTCAGCGGCAGTTCTACGGCGTGAATGGAGTCATATCCCTTACGCGACAATTCGGTAATGACGTTGCTCCAGTGCGCTGCACCGCCCCAAAATCCATGAACCAGGACAACTGTGGGTTTTGTCTTCATTACTGATTCCCTCTTTAACGTGGAGGCGCTACGTCAAACTCGTTCATTGAGTGCTGTGATCCTCTCAGCATCCTCTGCCCTGAATCAAAACGCCTTATATGCCCTGTTGTATATAGTTCACACCTATCGTTTTCAGCAATAGCTCCGAATAGTTAACTTATGGGGCATCCCTCCTCGCACTCCATTCGGTACGTGTTATTTCCCAGATTTCCGTAAGCATGCGGCCACCCACATAGTCATTTTCTTTTGTTGCGACCACACGCATACCGCTCTGCATAGAAATAGATCGTGACGCCAGGTTATCCTTTGCCTTGGGCACCCTCAACACAGTTTGCTCCAGCACATTGAACCAGTAATCTGTCACGATCTGACTGGCTTCCGTCATCAATCCCTGACGTTGCCATTCTTGGGCAAGCCAGAAACCCCGGTTGCTGCCACCGTCAAGACTCAGGTTAATCACACCGATCAAATGCCGTTCATCCTCTTGGCGCCGGATAGACCAAAACCAGCCAGTCCCTGTCGCCATCGCCGGTAATGCCACATGATTGATAAATTCAAGCGCGGCACCATCAGGGTATGGCCAGGGTATTTGGCATGTCATATGACGTACGATTTCCCATCGTGGAAACAAACGCTGAATATCTCCAGCATCGGCACGCTCCAATGGGCGTAATACCAATCTACCGCTGACTAATACGGGAATATCCAAGGGAAAGTCTCCAATACTTAGGGCTGGCCTGGCGGAAAAGCACTCCTTCGCTGACATTAAAACTAGGATTTATACCCATTACGATCTAAAATCTCATGTAAAAACAATAAGAAGTAATTTCACCAGAATCGAAAGGGAAGTTTTACATGAAGGAAATGATCTCTATCCTTTTTATCGCAGGCCTTTTGGCGATGCTGTTTTCATGGCTGTTTGTCTATGGCCTCAACATCCATTAGGGTTCCATAAAATAAAAAACCCCGGCATGTACAAACGCCAGGGCCTATTGTGCTACGCGACATTCACGGAATCATTTCCATTGAAAACACCGGGAAATTAGACAGTTATTGCTTCGTCTGGATCCAGAATGCGTGGATCAACCCTGGGAAGTAGCCCAATAAGGTTAAGATGATATTGAGGATAAACGCCCCACCGATGCCTTTATCAAGCAATACACCCAGTGGCGGCAGGATGATGGTAAATACGATTCTCCAAAAGCTCATAATTGCACCTCATGTTGTTCTACATGACACCAACATATTACATTATCTTAACATTTTCAAATCATCTCATTACTGAATACTCTGAAAACCCAGCGGCATGGACATATATCCACATACTTTGTGGTTATATATAACAAATTGAACAAACAATTAATAAGCATTGATTATGTAGAATTAAGCTCCTAGAATTCACAGCTTAAAAATACATCTGGGATCGGTTTCATGTCGTCGCTGTGGGTTGCAACACAATACTTTTATTTAATTGGCCTGTTAGTCTCTATGATTTTTACCTACCTGGTCAGTCGGGACACGATTAAGATTCGTTTTATCAGTGCATTAACGATTGGTTTGACCTGGCCTCTGAGCTTGCCTGTAGTGTTGATGTTCTCCTTGTTCTAGCGCTATAGAAACCGCCCCGCCAAACACCGACGGGGCGATACTGCCTTTTCCTTAGAAATCGTATCCGACCGTTGCCACCAGGGTACGCTCCGCTCCCCAGTAACAATAACCGGTGCCGTAACACGCAGCGACGTACTCTCTGTCCGTCAGGTTATTCACGTTCAATTGCACATAGGCACCTTTCAACGACGGATTAACGCGGTCTAAATTCATTCGTACCGAGGCATCGAGTAGCGTCACGGAAGGAATACGCAGCGTATTTTCATTGTCCGCCCACTGTTTACCGATGTAACGCGCCCCAGCACCCACCTCCACACCGTAAGCCGTCGCGTATTTTCCCCACAGTGATGCCATTTGTTCTGGCACCAAATACGGTGTATTGCCGTCGTTGCCATCAATTGCGTCTTTGAACTTCACTTTGTTATAGGTATAGCCAGCAATCAGATCGAAACGATCGGTGATCTTGCTGCGAGCCTCGAGTTCAACACCTTGAGAATGTACCTTACCGGCAGGCAGATAATAACTTTGCTGCACAACGCGGTTGGCTACATCTTTCTGCGTCAAATCATAAAGCGCCACGCTGTAGATTGATGAACTGCCTGGCGGCTGGTATTTCAAACCCACCTCATATTGCTCGCTGGTGCTCGGTTTCAACATATGTCCGTTCTGATCGGGCAGCGCCTCCGGCGTCACCGCCGTGCTATAACTGGCATAAGGTGAAAAACCACTATCAAAATGATAAAGCAACGACGCACGTCCGCTGAAGTTATAATCACTACGCGCATCGCTAGTGCCCGTGTTGAGCACCGTATTTTTTGAATCTATGCGGTCAAAACGGCCGGACAGATTCAGATACCAGTTCCGCAGACTGATTTCATCCTGTAGATACACCCCCGTCTGCTCATAGTGACGCCTGGAATCGGTATGCGTCAGATGGGTTAACCCCGCGCCACCGGACACGCCGGTATAGGGATTCAACGTAGAAGCCCCTGCTGACTCATCCCACAGATTGTTACGAAAGCGCTGGTAATCCAGCCCCAGCATCACTTTATGTTCCAGCAACCCGGTAGCAAAATCAGCTTCAAGTTGATTATCGACAGCAAATGCATCCAACGAGGTCGCGGAACCGCTGTAATAGCGGTTCAACAATTGGTGTTCTGGATCCCAGCCAATCTGGTATACCTGCTGTAATTCAACATTGGAATGGGTATAGCTGGCATTTTGCCGGAATGACCAAACATCGTTAAAACTGTGTGAGAAAACGTAGCTGTAGATTTGTTCCCAGCGTTTGAACACATTACGGCTGCTTTCGCCGTCGAAGAACCCTCGGCCCAGTTTGTCTCCTGAGCTTGAGTAAAGGCTCCCATCAGCCGGCACCGCGCTGTGATAGCCGCCAGAAGGATCCTTTTGCAAATAGGCTTTTAACAACAGCGAGGTATTTTCGTCCGGCTGCCACAGTAATGACGGTGAAATAGCATAACGTTCTTCGCGCTGGTGGTCATACATGGTTTCACTGCTGCGCGTCATTCCCGTCATGCGATAAGCCCATTGATCCGATAATGGCCCTGTCACATCAAAGGCACCGCCTTTAGTACTGTTGTTACCGGCACTGAGATTAACGTGCCCCTGCGTGTCGAACTGCGGCCGCTTGGACGTGAGCGCGACCAACCCACCCGGAATGCTTTGCCCATACATCACCGACGAGGGCCCTTTAATAATATCGATACGCTCCAGGAACCAAGGGTCAACCTGCAAGGCATTGTAAGTGCCGCCGTCACTCAACAAACGTAAACCATCAAGGAAAGTATTATTAACGTCACCACCATGAAAACCACGTAACGCAATGGTGTCATAGCGCGTCGCACCACCGGAAAAATTGGTAAAGACACCCGGTGCATATTTCAACGCATCGTTAACCGTCTGGCTACTCTGATCGGTCATCTGCTGGCGCGTAACCACCGAGACAGACTGCGCCGTCAGGACCAGGGGGGTATCGATTTTAGTGGCTCCCTGGCTGGTAGTGGCCTGGTAGCCTTGTGTTTGTGCCTCTGCCGTGTCTGCGGTTTTTGCCGTGACGACCAACGTATCTTCAGCTAACGACGTCAATGGCAGGAAGATCGCGAATGCACATAAAACACGCGACCTTTTGACAGGAAAAATAATCGACATGCTTGTAATCCCTAGTAAATATCATTAAATCGCACTCTATGAGCCAGCTCGCCCGTTACAACGAGTAATGCGTCCACAGAGGCTTACAAAATGTAAATACTAATGATAATCACTCTCTTTATCCATAATGATTTACACTATACGTTGGCTTTTTATGAGCCTCCGAAGTGACTCAGCCCACAGGTGCCCCCATAGTCAGAATGGACATATCTTATTGAAAATAAAAAAAGTGCCAGCTCTAGGCTGGCCATAGAAAAGGAGTAAATGTGACAGGTACGTACCGGATTGGGTGGCGCATAAGGGGTTATCCCTTCTCACCCTTCCTCGTTAAAAATGATAACGATTATCATTATATTTTGAAGGGTGCTTAGTATCTACAACTTTTACAGCATTGAGCAGTGACCTTCAACGAGGTCTGGTGAACCGGGCATACAAACGCCCTATCGCAAACAGCGTTCCCCAAACCAGAACATTCAACCCACCCCATACGACGAATACGTATATAAAGGTTTGATAAATGGGAATGCCCCGATCGGCGGAGAATGGATTAAAATGCCAAAATCGAATAATGACGAAAGGGTTCAAGTTAAACCACTTAAAAAAGAAAGCGACCAGCATTGGCGGAAGCAAAAAATAAAGGCCCAGCGTAAAAATCAACAGATACGCTGCGAAACGGCTATTTTTATAATCTTTCATATCAATGAATTACCATTATAATTCAACTATTAACGCCAAAGGCCGTATTGTCCGATACAGACCTGACATACCTTGATTAGTTCCCATTCGGGGCCAAAATAAAGCCTGTTTGGCGTTTCAAATTCATTTAGTTTTTGGGTGCTATAACGCTAGTCAGCTCAGGAGGCTTCAATGATACCGGACTATTGCCCTATACCACCAACCCCCAAAAAACTCAAAGTCATCTATGGCTGGTATATATATACCGTCTATGCACAGTTGATCTTTAATGTTTACCTGGCGGTATATAACGGCTGTGTCAGGCACCCGATTGAAGCGCCGTTGATCTCAGTGTGCCACAGCCTGTTCATCGCATTTATTCTCTATCAGGTGTTGAAAAAACGCACGCATTTCGCTTGGGTTATGTTGGCCTATTACATTCTGATGCGACTGTATTACGCCAATGTGCTGCATATCGAATTCAATGCATGGAGCCGTGGGCTGGTATTCATTTTTCTGACGCTGCTGCTTACGGGCACCGTCGCCGTAGGGCAACTGGCAACGCCACCCCTGCGTCAAGATTGGTTGGCACGCCTGGGCTGGCGGCAATGGATAACACTGGCTAGTTTGGCAGGCATATTGACACCGTTGATTACCATCGATTATTTGGGCTGAGCGCCGGTCATTGTCTTGGGATGTGAGGCTCAGAGATATC
>NZ_JBXWKI010000001.1:0-268316 GCF_058190535.1 Serratia sp. CoH_134_PS_4 | reverse complement strand
ATTGACACCGTTGATTACCATCGATTATTTGGGCTGAGCGCCGGTCATTGTCTTGGGATGTGAGGCTCAGAGATATCTACCAGACGGCACACTTTGGTGTAGTTGTTAGACTTTTCACATATTTTATCAGTGACAAAAACGCCAAGGTAGCTCAATACCAGCAGATAACCGACCATACACAAAATGAAAATAAACGTTCTCACCGATAGAACCAACCCGACAACAGAACCCTGAGTATCATACCTCGGTTACCCTGCCTTAGACTATTTCAAAGTATTCTTTAAATCCGCCGGTCATTTCAGACATACAGGCCTGACGGCGCATCCTCGCCCGGTTTGTAGTAAGATTATGCACGACCTCACTTAGCCGGGAGCCCCAATGCACCATCTCATGTTAGACATTGAAACGCTGGACATAAAGCCAAGCGCTGTGATTCTGGTCGTTGCCGCTGTCTTTTTCGATCCCCAAACCGGCCAACTGGGCGCCGAGTTTGAAAACGCCGTGAGTAGCCAAAAAGATCAACCCGGCAGGACCATCAGCCTGGATACCGTCGCCTGGTGGGCGAAACAATCAGATGGAGCCCGTAAGCTGGCTTTCGGTGGCACTGAGACACTTAAACGAACGCTGACCAACCTGAGCCGGTTTATCCATATGAACAGCACCGACCCGGTAAAAGTCTGGGGTAACGGTAAAGAATTCGACTGCGCCATTCTCGAACATGCCTTTCAGCAGCTTGAAATGCCGTGCCCCTGGAAGTTTTGGGATACGCAAGACGTTCGTACCGTGATCACGCTGGCCGAACTGCTGGGTTTCAATCCCAAGAAGGAACGGGCATTCGAGGGCACGCCTCATCGCGCCTTGGATGACGCCAAACATCAGGCGCGCTACGTGGCAGATACGATCTCAGCACTTTACTATCGCAAAAACTCTGCACTGTAAGCGGAGCAGACAGGCGAAGCGATAACCAGCCTATGTTTTGCCCCTTTCTATTTAACGCCAGAGTCTCTACTCTAGCCCTCTTTGTCACTCGGACGTGCTGTTTTTGTTATGCAAAAATTTCTGTTTCTGCTTCTTAGCCTGGTACTTCTCGGCCCGCTGGGCATCGATCTTTATTTGCCGACTATTCCCGCGATCGCTCTCGGCCTTAACAGCAGCGAAGCGCTGATTCAGTCCACTATTTCGTTGTTCATTCTGGTATTAGGCCTTGGGCAGATTATCGCCGGCCCGTTAGTGGATAACTACGGTCGCAAGCCGGTGGCGTTGGCAGGTATTGTTATTTATATGCTTGGCGCGGCCATGGCGGCGTTGGCAACCACGCCAACGGTGTTTGTTGCCTCGCGGCTGCTGCAAGGTGTCGCGGTTTGTTGCACTGCGGTAGTGGCATTCAGCGGTGTGCGTGACCGAATGAACGGTGACGATGCGGCGCGCGCCTTTGGTTTTCTCAACGGCACGCTGAATATTATCCCTGCACTGGCACCGCTGCTCGGCGGTCTGCTAGCTGAAGCCTTTGGCTGGCGCGCACCGTTCTGGTTCCTTGTGTGTTACGCCCTGGCTGTCTTGATACTGATCGCCCTGCGGCTGCCAGAGACTCGCCCGGCGGATACTGTGCGTGTCAAAGGATTACCGGTGCGACAATATGCCCGAATTCTTAGCGACCGCCGCTTTTTGTCCTTCGCCGTAGTTAACTCTGGGGCGATGGGGATGGCACTGACGTATGTTTCGCTAGCGCCTAACGTGTTGATGGGAACCGCCGGCCTAACCCCGTTGCAATTCTCACTGGTGTTTGGCGCTAACGGCTTTTGGATCATGCTGGTGAGTTTTTTCGCCAACCGGATTATTCACAAGGTCGGGCGGCCAGTATGCCTTGCGACCGGCGGGCTGTTGATGGGCATCGGCTGTGTTGGATTGCTGCTTGGCGTGTTCTTGCTGTCAGGCCCGGCGCAAACTCACTGGCTGGCTTATATGCTGCCTGTCGCCTGTGCCTGCGCAGGGCTTGCCTTTGTGATGGGGCCGGCAACCAGCTACGCGCTGGAGCCGTACTCTAACGAGGCTGGAGTTGCCTCTGCCCTGGTGGGATTTGTACAGATGGCCGGTGGTGCGGGGCTAGGCTTGTTGGCAATGGCACTGCCGTTGCAACCCAAGCTGTCACTCGCACTGGTGATGCTGGTGGGTTGCCTGCTGGCGCTGCACGCGCGGCAGCGCAGCAAGCAAATTAAAGGTCAATTGAAGAAAGTCGCCTGAGGCTTTTAAGCCTCAGTGGTTACAGGCACCCTGGCGGCCAACGCCGTCAGTAATTCATAGCCCAACGTGCCTGCCGCGGCAGCAACATCGTCAACCGGCAGGCGTCGTCCCCAAAGCTCTACTTCCGCCCCAATTTGGGCATTTGGGCATGGCGTTAAGTCAACCACCAGCATATCCATTGAAACCGTACCCAACGTCCGCGTCAGCACACCGTCTACCCAGACAGGTGTCCCGGTCTGCGCATGGCGCGGATAACCGTCTGCATAGCCACAAGCAACTACGCCAATACGCTGCGCACCTTCGGCACGGTAGCGCCAACCATAGCCAACCTGATCGCCGCGTTTCAACGTTTGAATCCCAATGATCTCGCTGCTCAGCGTCATGGTGGGCTGCAAACCGCTCTCCGCAATGTCACGCCATTGCCCGCTGGGCGAAGCGCCATAGAGCACAATACCTGGCCGCACCCAGCTACCATGGGTTTCTGGGTGCCACAACGTGGCGGCAGAGTTAGCTAAACAACGCGGCAAAGGGATAGGCGACGCTGCGTCTTCAACAACCCTCATTTGCTCTACCACTCCCTGAGGGCCATCAGCAGTGGCGAAATGACTCATCACCGTCATGTTCGCAATATTGCTTATCTCCCTCGCTTTCAACCAAACCGCGTGCAAACGTTCCGGTGCAAATCCCAGACGATTCATACCGCTGTTCACTTTCAGATAAACATCCAGTGGCGCCGACAGTTTGGCTTCAGCTATCGCCGACAATTGCCAATCACTGTGCACTGATGTGGTCAAACGATAGCGATCGAGCAAGGCCAAATCTTGCGGCTTGAAAAAACCTTCCAGTAAAAGAATCGGCCCCTGCCAGCCAGACTCTCTCAAGGTAATGGCTTCAGCGAGATCCAACAGAGCAAAACCGTCGGTCTGTGCCAAACTGCGCCAAATATGTTTAATACCGTGACCATAGGCATTGGCCTTTACCACCGACCAGACTTTAGCGCTGGGGGCAAAACGCCGAACAACCTGCAGGTTATTTTCAAATGCGCCAAGGTGCAACGTGGCGGAAATCGGGCGAGGCATGGGCACTCCTACGGGCCTGCGAATGCCGTCACGGGACAACGCCCGTGACGACAACATCAATAAATTGGGTTCTTAACGCGCGGGATGCACATCATTTAAAGGGCCGGCGTAGCGGTTATGAAATCCAGCGCTGTATCGCGCCACCCCCAGGTCCTCCGAAGGAATAGCCGGCGTGATACCGGAAATGAGATCAGAAAGTAGCTGCCCAGAACCGCAGGCCATTGTCCACCCCAGTGTGCCGTGGCCGGTGTTCAGGAACAGGTTTTTCAGCGACGTTTTACCGACAATCGGCGTGCCGTCCGGCGTCATCGGGCGCAGACCTGTCCAGAACGTCGCATCTTCCACCCGCCCACCGTTAGGGTAAAGATCGCGTACTACCATCTCCAGCGTCTCGCGCCGTTTTTGCTCAAGCTGGGTATTAAAACCGACAATTTCCGCCATGCCACCGACGCGAATACGCTGGTCGAAACGGGTGATGGCGATTTTGTAGGTTTCATCCAGTACGGTCGAGAATGGGGCAGCAGCCTCATCCGTGATCGGGATGGTCAGTGAATAGCCTTTCAGCGGATATACCGGGATCGACACGAGGTCGCGCAACAGCGCTGTGGAATAGGACCCGAAAGCAACCACGTAGCTGTCAGCCTTGAAGATTTCGCCGCCGCACTGTACGCCACTTATTTTATCGCCTTCAACCAGCAAGCGATCAACGCTGCGGTTATACAAAAAGGTGACTCCTGCTTGTTGTGCCAGTTTAGCCAGTTGCTGGGTAAACAGTTGGCAATCACCGGTTTCGTCGTTTGGCAGTTGAAGCCCCCCGGTCAGCTTGTGCGCGACCTGGGCCAATGCGGGCTCAACGCTGGCCAGTTGGTTCGCTTCCAACAGCTTGTAAGGCACGCCGGCATCTTCCAGAACAGCAATATCCTTCGCTGCACTTTCAAACTGTTGCTGCGTTCTGAACAGCTGCAGCGTACCGCCTTGGCGGCCTTCATACTGGATGCCGGTTTCCTGGCGCAATGCTTTGATACAGTCGCGACTGTATTCTGCCAACCGCACCATCCGCCCTTTATTGGTCATATAGTGTTCAGTATTGCAGTTTTTTAGCATCTGCCACATCCAGCTTAACTGGAAACTGCTGCCATCAAGACGAACAGCGAGCGGCGCGTGGCGCTGGAACATCCACTTGATCGCCTTCAGTGGCACACCCGGCGCCGCCCACGGAGCCGCATAGCCCGGTGAGATTTGCCCGGCATTCGCCGCGCTGGTTTCCATCGCCGGACCAGGCTGACGATCAATCACTGTGACCTCATGCCCCGCCTTCGCCAAATACCAGGCGCTCGCAACACCCACAACCCCACTACCTAAAATTACCACTCGCATCGCTGACTCCAGCTCAAGGCATCACAAAGCATAATCTTCTGCTCACAGGAAATTAACTCAGTGGAAAAATCCGTCCAACATCTTAGTCATCAAACGTGACAACATTCACAATTAATTTATCGTTCATGGCCGGTTCTTTTGCAATAGCTACCTATAAATAGCGATAAGATGTTGTGAAAGCCCGATTTTAGAGCGAAACAATGACCCATATGCTATCAATGACAGCATTGATAGCATAGAAAAAAACCCTAGTACGCAACATGGATTTAACAGAACATAAAAATGAAACACCCGTACATAAACAGAATAAAAAACCATAAAAATGATATTAAACTGCCATAACCTTTTGTAAGACTTCTGCCCCCCTACAGCAGAAAAAACTCACGATAAAAGCCCTCAGGTACATCATTACTGGGAATCGACGAGACAGATCGTTGAATTTTTAAGCTTTATATCATTATTCCCTCTGCCCAGATTGAGCTACGATTGATCTAGGGTCTGCCGTTTGAGCAAGGTCCGTAATAACGAGGGTGCGCTGATGACTACTTCAACACATGACAAGGTCAAGGAAGATAAACGTCTGAGTGATGGGCCGGACTGGTCGTTCGAGCTGCTGCAGGTGTACCTGGAGCACATCGATCGCGTGGCCAAACATTACAAGCTAGACACCTATCCGCATCAGATTGAGGTCATCACCTCTGAGCAGATGATGGACGCTTATTCGAGCGTCGGCATGCCGATTAACTATACCCATTGGTCATTCGGTAAAAAATTCATTGAGACCGAGCAGCGTTATAAACATGGGCAGCAAGGCCTGGCCTATGAAATTGTGATTAACTCTAACCCCTGCATCGCGTATCTGATGGAAGAAAACACCATCACCATGCAGGCATTGGTTATGGCGCATGCCTGCTACGGGCACAACTCCTTTTTCAAGAATAACTATTTGTTCCGCAGTTGGACCGATGCCAGTTCTATTGTCGATTATCTGTTGTTCGCCCGTCACTACATCAGCCAGTGCGAAGAACGCTACGGGGTTGAAGAGGTTGAGAAGCTGCTTGATTCCTGCCATGCCTTGATGAATTACGGCGTTGATCGTTACAAACGACCGCAGAAGATCTCATTGGTTGAAGAAAAAGCTCGCCAGAAAAGCCGCGAAGAGTACCTGCAAAGCCAGGTAAATACGCTATGGAAAACCCTGCCGCGTGTCGAGCGTGAAGAGGCCCCTGAGCAAGCTCGCCGTTATCCAAGTGAACCTCAGGAAAATATCCTCTATTTCATGGAGAAGAATGCACCGCTGTTGGAACCGTGGCAGCGCGAGGTTCTGCGCATTGTGCGTAAAGTGAGCCAGTATTTTTATCCGCAGAAGCAAACGCAGGTGATGAACGAAGGCTGGGCGACATTCTGGCACTACACCATCCTTAATCATCTGTACGATGAAGGCCGGGTCACCGAACGTTTTATGCTGGAGTTTTTACACAGCCACACTAACGTGGTGTATCAACCGCCTTACAACAGCCCTTATTACAACGGTATTAACCCGTATGCACTGGGCTTTGCCATGTTCCAGGACATCAAACGCATCTGCCAATCGCCAACCGAGGAAGACCGCTATTGGTTCCCGGACATCGCCGGTAAAGATTGGTTGGAAACGTTGCACTTCGCCATGCGTGACTTCAAGGATGAAAGTTTTATCAGCCAGTTCCTGTCACCGAAGATCATGCGCGACTTCCGGCTGTTCACCGTGCTGGATGACGATCGTAATAACTATCTGGAAATTGCGGCAATCCATAATGAAGCGGGTTACCGGGCAATCCGAGAAGAGCTTTCAGCGCAATATAACCTGAGTGACCACGAGCCAAACATTCAGATCTGGAATGTGGATTTACGTGGCGATCGCTCATTAACGCTGCGCTATATCCCGCAGGACCGTGCGCCACTGGACAAGAGCCGGCGTGAAGTGATGAAACACTTACACCGTTTGTGGGGGTTCGACATTATTTTGGAACAGCAAAACGAAGACGGTAGCGTCGAGCTACTGGAGCGTTGTCCGCCGAGGCCCACACCGTTATAGCCTTACAACCATAACAAAAGGGGCGCCATTGGCGCCCCTTTTACATCATGCGGGAATGTTGGTTAACGACGCGCTTCGGTCAGATCACTCGGCATGGTGCCTTGCATGCTCTGCCAGATAGCACCGCTGTCTTTACCGTAGTTACGCACGCAATCCATTACCTGATCGTACGACTTCTCATGACACAGCGTTGACAGCTTGCTGTAGAAGGTCAACGCCAGTTTGCGCGATTCAGGGTTTGAGAAATAGTAGCGGCCAACGCGGGTATATAGCCCTTTCAAGCCGTTAAAAATCAGGCCGTAAATCGGGTTACCGGAGGCAAACGCCAAACCACGGAAAATTTCGTAGTCCAGCAGATTGAAAGCATCAGCTTGATCTTCCACCTGGGTGGCTTTCGCTAACACTTCCTGAGCGGCCTCTGGATGATTACGCACCGCTGCGCGAATAAAGATCGCCGCAATATTGGTGCGGACAGACAGCAGGTTGTCGATCAGTTGCGGGACGCTTTGGTGATCAAGGCGTGCCACTGTCTCAAGAATATTAAGGCCTGAGGTTTCCCAGAAATTATTTACTTTGGTCGGTTTGCCATGCTGAATGGTCAGCCAGCCATCACGGGCCAGGCGTTGTAAAACTTCGCGTAACGTGGTGCGTGTAACACCAATCAACTCTGAAAGCTCACGCTCCGCGGGCAAAATAGAGCCAGGGGGGAAGCGATTATTCCAGATACTCTCGATAATGTATTCTTCCGCGAAACCGGCAGGACTCTGCGCCTTTATGACCATGTGTTTGACGTTCCGTAGCGACGATAATGAGTAATAGTAGTCGGCTGATCATACCAGATCGCCAAAGCATGACATAGCGTGAGCGAAAAACATTAAACGAAACTGTGCATAAAGTGGCAAAAATTGTGCAAAAACACCGCGTCAGAGAAATTTCACGTCGTAAAGCAAGCCCAGGTTGCAACTGCCCCGGCAGCATTGTTAGGGTATTATGCGATAACTTATTTTCAGGACGTATAACGCATAATGGAAACGACCTTACGCAGTGCCCTGGTGAAAAACTTCCTTGGGCAATCACCTGACTGGTACAAACTGGCCATTCTTATTTTCTTGGTGGTCAACCCGCTGGTTTTCTTTTTCGTCGACCCGTTCATTGCCGGTTGGCTGTTTGTCGTCGAATTTATTTTCACCCTGGCTATGGCGCTGAAGTGCTACCCCCTATTACCAGGTGGTTTGCTGGCGATTGAGGCCGTGCTAATCGGCATGACCAGCCCCGACCGTGTAAGCGAGGAAATTGCTCATAACCTGGACGTCCTGCTGTTGCTGGTATTTATGGTGGCAGGCATTTACTTTATGAAGCAGTTGCTGCTGTTCGTCTTCACCAAGCTACTGCTGAACATTCGTTCTAAAATGCTGCTTTCTTTGGCATTCTGTTTTGCGGCCGCGTTATTGTCAGCGTTCCTCGATGCACTGACGGTCGTCGCGGTGGTTATCAGCGTCGCAACCGGATTTTATTCGATCTACCACAACGTGGTGTCGAACCCGTCCGGCGGCAATGCCGACGTCAATGATGACAGTGGGCTGATAAACGACGATAACAAACAGACGCTGGAACAGTTCCGTGCCTTTTTACGCAGCCTATTAATGCACGCAGGTGTCGGTACCGCGCTGGGTGGCGTAATGACCATGGTGGGTGAACCACAAAACCTGATCATTGCCAAAAGCGCCGACTGGGGGTTTGTCGACTTTTTCCTGCGCATGTCACCCGTGACTCTGCCGGTACTGGTCTGCGGCCTGTTGGTCTGCCTGCTGCTTGAGCGTTTCTGCATATTCGGCTACGGGGCAAAACTGCCGGATCGCGTACGCGAAGTGTTGACAGAGTTTGACCGCCAGGCGACTGCCGGGCGCAGCAAACAAGAACAGGTTAAGTTAGCGGTCCAGGCACTTATCGGCGTTTGGTTGGTTGTCGCGTTGGCCTTTCACCTTGCGGAAGTGGGCCTGATTGGCCTGTCGGTGATTATTCTCGCCACTTCCCTGTGTGGTGTCACCGATGAGCACGCCATCGGCAAAGCCTTCCAGGAAGCCCTGCCCTTCACCGCTCTACTGACGGTATTTTTCACCGTGGTGGCCGTGATCATTGAGCAACACCTGTTTACCCCAGTGATTCAATTTGTTCTGCAGGCAGAGCCTTCTTCTCAACTTTCGCTGTTTTACCTGTTCAATGGCCTGCTGTCTTCAGTCTCTGACAATGTGTTCGTCGGTACGGTTTACATTAATGAAGCACGCGCCGCGTTTGAAAATGGTGCCATTTCTCTGAAACAGTTCGAAATGCTGGCGGTCGCTATTAACACCGGGACCAATTTACCGTCGGTCGCCACGCCAAATGGGCAGGCCGCCTTCCTGTTCTTGCTGACCTCCGCCCTGGCACCACTGGTACGTTTATCCTATGGGCGAATGGTATGGATGGCGTTGCCCTATACTGTGGTGTTAACGCTGGTCGGGCTGCTGTGCGTACAGTTTACTTTGGCGCCCGTGACCGATCTGCTTACCCAGTGGCATTGGTTGACGTTGCCGTCCATCGAAGCCGCTGTACGCTAATCCTGTAAACCCTCTCCGCTGCCAGCGACTATTTTTGTGCTGAATACGCCTCAAGTGGCTGGCAGCAGGGTTGAATTGGTTTACACTGCCGGTTCAATTGCTTACTGCATGGAAGAATAAATATATGTTGCAATTCTTTAACCGTTGCTCGCAGGGGCGCGGTGCTTGGCTGTTGATGGCCCTGACTGCATTGGTACTGGAATTAGTTGCACTCTACTTTCAGCACGTAATGCTGCTGCAACCCTGTGTGATGTGCATTTACGAACGCTGCGCATTGTTTGGTATTCTGGGCGCCTCGCTGCTCGGAGCCATTGCACCCAAAACGCCGCTGCGCTATGTCGCTATCCTGCTGTGGATTTACAGTGCCTGGGAAGGCCTGCAACTGGCGTGGAAACACACCATGATCCAGCTGCATCCTTCGCCGTTTAATACCTGCGATTTCTTCGTCAGCTTCCCTTCTTGGCTGCCACTGGATAAATGGCTACCGGCGGTGTTTCATGCGTCGGGCGATTGCTCCGTGCGTCAATGGGAGTTCCTGACACTGGAAATGCCACAGTGGCTGGTCGGCATCTTCACTGCGTATCTGCTGTTCGCCATTATCGTGCTGCTCGCACAATTTGTTCGTCCGCGACGTCGCGACCTGTTTGGCCGCTAAGCGCGAAAGAATAAAAAACGGCGCCCCAGGGCGCCGTTTTTTATCGAGTTACTGATGATCTTCAGAGGTAAATCGGTATTAAGTATGTGTAAGGTAATAAACAAGCACAATCAGTGCACCAGCCACGGCAAACAGACGTATCATTTTCATTGTTTTACTCTCGGAACTTAGCGTGAGAGCGGTCAAACTACCTAACCTTATGTATAAAAAGAAGCATCCGAACGGGATCCAGTGCGTAATTTACATAACATTAAGTTAGAAGCGAGAAAAGCCGTATGCGAGGGCGAGCAAATTACGCGTTCAGGATTAACAGCCTGAACGTTTGAGGCGTTGAAAATCTAAACCCATCTGCTTCATACAAAAAAACTCATCATAGTGATGCATTATTGCATCAATATTTTGATGAAGTTTTGCCGAAAAATCCTTATAGTATCTGCAAGTTAGTATCACCGATTTCCCTGGTGTTGTTGTGTGTCTTGCCCCTCATCTTTGCAGGGGCTTTTTTCCCTCTCTTGCATACCGTTTTTTTGCTCACGTCCAATTCTGAAGATTCAGCCGCTATGCGCTGCCCCGAGCAATACAACGCGTTAGCCAACCGTAAATCCATTGAATTTCAGCGTATTAACGAGCCCAGTCAGGTTTGTTCAGAATGTGATCTTGCCAGTCCACCACTTCGCTTTCGCGTACAGCAATATGGCGCACCGTAATACGTTCACCGTGCATCGCCGCTTTGGAACCGCTAACCAGCGGATGCCATGGGAATAAAGGTTTACCTTCACCAATCAGGCGGTATGCACACGTCGGCGGCAACCAGTCAAACGTCGTAAGATTTTCCCGTGTCAACTTGATGCAATCCTCTTCCAGTTCAAAGCGGCGCTCATAATTGCGGCACTGGCACGATTTAATATTCAGCTGGTTGCAGGCTACGTTGGTGAAATAAATCTCGTCGGTATCTTCGTCGATCAGCTTATTCAGACAGCATTGCCCACAACCGTCGCACAGCGACTCCCACTCTTGTTCTGACATTTCAGCCAGCGTTTTTTGTTGCCAAAAAGGGGTTTGTGACATGTTCGCGTCCGGTATAGGTAAATGAATAGATAACCTGCGTACAGGTTTTGAGGGTGCACTATATAGATATCCCTGCCAGATAGGAAGGCTGAAAACACAATATAATCATAGCGATAAAAAAACATCGCTTAAAAAAAACGCTATTTAAAACAACGGTATTTAATATTAAACGGCATCACTGCCAGACGATTACGCCATGTCTTCGGTGGGTGAACACAACGTGCCTATAGTTCAATTATACGTACAAATCGCAGGTCCATCACCCTTTCGTTTTCCTCAGACGCTTAACAACCCACAGGATAAGATTCCTCTCATAAAGCACGTTACGCCGCCCCAATCAGCATAATCCTGCTATGGTTAATGTTCGCCTTTATACAAAGATAGGGAGCCAAGTATGTTTGGGAAAGCAGAAGATAAAGTGAATGAAGCTGCCGGTGCCGTGCAGGAAGCCTTTGGTAAAGCAACAGATTCGCCGGAACATCAGGTTAAAGGCGCCGCCCGTAAATACGCCTCACAGGCTAGCTACGCAGCACGTGATGCGGCCGATACGGTGCGGACCCAAGTTGAATCCAACCCACTGGCTGGTGTGGCTATCGCCGCGGCGGTTGGCATTGTTTTCGGTTTCTTGTTGGGCCGTAAGTAACCTTTCACTCAGCTCTGACCGAAAAAAAGGCCCTGCGGGGCCTTTTTACGTTGTTCCAGTGTGGTTTCAAATCACACGCGTCGTTAACGATTTACCGTTGAGAGTGATTTTCAACATGTCGCCCGAGCTCATTGGGCCAACACCTTGCGGTGTACCGGTAAGAATAATGTCGCCAGCACGCAGAGTGAAGAAACGGCTCATGTAACTGATCAGCGGCAGGATCGGCGTGATCATGTCACGGGTATTGCCCTGCTGACGCACTTGGTCATTCACTGTCAGAGACAATTCTGCGTTTTGCGGATCACCAAACTCTGCAACGGGAATGAAGCCGGAGATCGGACAGGAACCGTCAAATCCCTTGGCCTTTTCCCACGGTTGCCCCGCTTTCTTAAAGCCGGCTTGCAGTTCACGCAGCGTCAGATCAAGCGCCACGCCGTAACCGGCAATAGCGCGGGCCACACGATCTTCATTCGCTTGCTTTAACGGCGTGCCGATCAGCACCGCAAGCTCCACTTCATGATGCACCGAACCGAACTCTTTGGGGATCGCCACCGGCTGACGGATATCACAGAGCGCCGTTTCAGGCTTAATAAACACTACCGGTTCTGCAGAGGTTGCACTGCCCATTTCCTTGATGTGGTCAGCATAATTACTGCCGACACAGACCACTTTATTCACCGGAAAATCAAGTAATGAACCCTGCCAGTCTCTATGTTGATACATACTACCTCTCCCTACAATCATGTAGGGGCTTAGCATGCTAAGCCCGTTATTCCACGCTCTGGTGGAGGCACCGTGGTCTTTATCTATTGCCCGATGCCGTCAGCCATCATACCCACACCGATCGCAAAATAGTAAGAGCGATTCCAGTGCATAATTGTGCGGAAGTTATCATAAACCAGGAATGCACGGCCTTGCATGTCATCGGGCGTGATCACCCAACCACGTAAGGTAGAATGCGGCAAAGCTGAACCGTCAGGGCGGCGCACACCACGCTTTTGCCATTCATTCACGCTGTGCGCCTGACTGTCTTTCAACCCTGCATTATCGGCGTTGAAACCGGCAGGCAGTTTCACCTCTCGGCCCCAACCAACACCGGGTTTCCAGCCTTCACTCGACAGATAATGAGCCGTCGAAGCAAACACATCGTCAACGTTGTTCCAAATATCAATACGGCCGTCCCCATCGCCGTCAACCGCATAGTGAAGGAACGAGGTCGGCATAAATTGACACTGTCCCATCGCACCAGCCCAGGAGCCTTTCAGCTGTTCACGGCTAACATGCCCTTGTTCAAGGATTTGCAACGCCGCCATCAACTGCTGGCTGAAGAAGGCCTCACGACGGCCTTCAAATGCCAAGGTGGCAAGCGCGGATATCACATCCTCGCGCCCCTGAATCTTGCCAAAGGCACTTTCCATCCCCCACAGTGCAACCACATAACGTCCCGGAACACCATAACGTGCAGTGATGTGCGACAGTTGCGGCTGATACTGCCGGTACAAGGTTCGCCCTTGCGCAATCTTGGCTGCAGGCAACACCCGCTTAAGATAATCATCCAGCGTAATTTTCTTTTCTGGCTGACTGCGGTCTGCCTTTATGACCCGATCAACAAAATGCACATTGGCAAAAGCACTTTCAACGACGGCAGGACTGATACCCTTCGCCAATGCCTGGCGCTTTAGCTGCTCAACATAAGCAGGGAACTGCACGGGATCACGGCCGGTTTCGGCAAGCGTACTCTGCGCCGGAGGGTTGGTCGCCCCCGCTAAAGCAGCTTGCGGCGGAGTAACAACCTGCGCCTCGGCACGCTGGCCGACACATCCCAGCGTCAGCAGAGTCAACACCGTCGTTATCGCCGACAATCTCATTACACAGCTCCTTTGTCAGTTTAGGGTCACTGATCCAGCGTAGCTCCTGTGCACCAACGACGGTTATTTTTTATCGTTAGACAAATGCAGGTTTAATAAATTTTCCAACGGCGGTGGAACCTGCAGATAAAACCCTTCTTCTTTCAGGGCTTCCTTCACTTTTTCAATATCCGCCGAGGCTAACTTTTCCCGACCTTCAAGAGAAAGCGTCATGGCCAATTGCGGCGTACCGAAACTTTTCATCAGATCTTCGGGCACGCGAGAGAAATCGTCTTTTTTTTCGACATAAAGATAAGTTTGATCGCGTTTCGAGCTTCTATAGATCACACAAAGCATGTTTTTAACTCTATTTAATTGGGGCAGCGTCTTGCCTGGATATAACTCTGACTATAACATGCTTATAGTACTTCGGAATATCGCACCCCGATTGGTATTCCGGGGATTTAAAGTTGCTGAGACTGAGTCAGGATAGATGTCACAATCGCCAATTGAGCTAAAAGGCAGCAGTTTTACCCTATCGGTTGTTCATTTGTATAATTCGGAACCCGAGGTAATACGTCAGGCATTACTAGAAAAGGTGGAGCAAGCGCCTGCCTTTTTGAAAAATGCCCCTGTTGTTATCAACGTTGCAACGCTAAACGGCGACGCAAACTGGAAAGAACTTCAACAGGCTGTCACGGCAGCAGGACTGCGCGTTGTAGGTATCAGCGGTTGCAGAGATGAGCGGCAAAAACGCGCGATAGCCCGTGCTGGACTGCCATTATTGAACGAAGGCAAAGGCCAAAAGATGGCTGCCCAGGAACCGGTGCCCGCACCTGTCCCCGTGGTGGATCCCAACGCCCCCGCCAAGACGCGCATCATCAGTGCTCCTGTCCGTTCCGGCCAACAGATTTATGCCCGCAATAGCGATCTGATTGTGACCAGCAGCGTCAGTGCCGGCGCCGAATTAATTGCCGATGGCAACATTCACGTCTATGGCATGATGCGCGGTCGTGCGCTGGCCGGTGCATCAGGTGATACACAGTGCCAGATTTTTTGCACGCACCTGGGTGCTGAGCTAGTCTCTATCGCAGGGCAGTACTGGTTGAGCGACCAAATCCCGTCCGATTATGTCGGGCAGGCCGTACGACTCAGCCTGTTGGATAACGCTTTAACCATACAACCTTTAAATTAAGCCCTTTTGACAAGGAATCCATTTCATGGCACGCATTATTGTTGTTACATCGGGTAAAGGGGGCGTTGGCAAGACCACTTCAAGCGCGGCCATCGCTACCGGCTTAGCCCAAAAAGGGAAGAAAACCGTTGTCATCGATTTCGATATCGGTCTGCGGAATCTTGACCTGATCATGGGCTGTGAACGCCGGGTTGTTTACGATTTCGTCAATGTGATTCAGGGGGATGCCACACTGAATCAAGCGCTAATCAAAGACAAACGCACGGAAAATCTCTTTATCCTGCCAGCATCGCAAACACGTGATAAAGACGCGCTGACCCGCGATGGCGTCGAGAAGATCCTCAACGATTTGGGCGAGATGGATTTTGACTTTGTAGTCTGTGACTCTCCGGCCGGGATCGAAACGGGTGCGCTGATGGCCCTGTACTTCGCTGACGAAGCCATCATTACCACCAACCCGGAAGTCTCCTCGGTACGTGACTCTGACCGCATCTTGGGCATTTTGTCTTCCAAATCCCGTCGTGCTGAGCGTGGCGAGTCCGCCATCAAAGAACACTTGCTGTTGACCCGTTATAACCCAGGCCGCGTTAGCCGTGGCGACATGCTGAGCATGGAAGACGTGCTGGAAATCCTGCGCATTCCACTGGTCGGCGTTATCCCGGAGGATCAGTCCGTACTGCGGGCATCTAACCAGGGTGAGCCGGTGATTCTTGATGCTGAGTCAGATGCCGGTAAAGCCTATGACGATACCGTTAGCCGCTTGTTAGGGGAAGAACGCCCCTTCCGCTTCATTGAAGAAGAGAAGAAGGGTTTCCTGAAACGCCTTTTTGGGGGATAAACCATGGCATTACTAGACTTCTTTCTGTCCCGCAAAAAGCAGACAGCCAATATAGCCAAGGAACGGCTGCAGATTATCGTCGCAGAGCGCCGACGCGGGGACAGTGAGCCCCCGTATCTGCCTGATTTAAAACGCGATATTCTGGCGGTAATTTGCAAATACATCCAAATCGACCCTGAGATGCTGCACGTACAGTTTGAGCAGAAAGGGGATGATATTTCGGTACTTGAACTCAACGTGACATTACCGGAATCGGAAGAAGTAACTAAATGAGTGTGACGCATTAATTACCCCCTGTATATTTTCTTGCAGGGGGTAACTGTATGCATAACCAGTTATTGAGATAAAAAAGACCCCATTATCATTTTACCCTTTGGGATTAATCTCAATTAATCTTGCGTCACTGTTGTTTAGAGTAAATGCTGGTAGTAAGAGTCAGTACTTCTATTATCCCTAATAAATAATCAGAGCAGTGTTTCCTTACCCTGCCCTGACTTTTTAAAATCCGATTAATAATCCTTCAGAATGTCCTGAAGCGGCGTCGATAATAAATCACCTCGCCAGCCGCTGACTAATTCTGGCAAGTTGTCGCCACCTTTCAATTTCCAATGCCAATTCAGCAACTGATTAATCTGTCGACGTGATGCCAGCAATTCGCTGCTCAGCCCACTTTGCTCACTGACAATGACGATCGCCGCTTTGATTTCCTTGAACACCTTCTTATAACCGGGCTGATCGACCAGGTTCGACAACGGCTCAGGCAAGACGGATTCATCCAGCTCGGCGGCTTCTGCAACCAAGGCCAATAGCGTTTTACCGTGATAGCGAATTTCCGGGCCGCTTAGCCCAAGTGAGTCCAGTTCTCCCAAAGACGTCGGCATATGACGCGCCACCTGCCAGAGGTTCTCTTCACGCACCACGAAATTCACTGCCAGATCACGTTCACGCGCCTGGCGCAGACGCCATTCCGCCAGTTTTTGTAAACACCCCAACTGACGCGGACGTAATTGCCAGGCATTGGTGATTTCACGGTAGGCCAATTCCGGCGCCAGTGTCTCGCTACGGCGTTGACACAACAACAGGCATTCATTGCTTGCTGCTGCCGTCCAACCGGCCTCCTCCGTCTCCTGCACGAGCCGTTTGGCCATGGGCAGCAGATAGAACACATCCGCAGCGGCGTAGACACATTGTTTTTCTGTCAGTGGACGAGCGAGCCAATCGGTACGGGCTTCGCTTTTATCCAGATCCACCTGCATATATTCCGACACTAGCGTCGCAAAGCCGCACGATAATGGTCGACCGGTAAAGGCAGCCAGAATCTGGGTATCCACCATCGGCGTCGGCAACGTTTTGAACGCATTGAGGAACACTTCCAAATCCTCACTGCCGGCATGCAGGAACTTCACTATCTGGGTGTCACTGAGCAACTCGATAAATGGCTGCCATTGCTTGATTGGCAAAGGATCAATCAGGGAGAGTTGTTCACCGTCGTATAACTGAATCAGACCTAACTGAGGATAGTAGGTGCGCGTTCTGACAAATTCGGTGTCCAGCGCAATCTGGGCATGCTTTTTCGCCTGCTCGCAGACCTGCTGCAATCCGGCATCGGTAGTGATCAACTGATAGTTCAAAACATCATTCTCTTGGTCGCTTTCATGATTCAAACACAACAACGCCGGCATTCACCGGCGTTGTTGATCTGTAGGCGTGGATGCTGACCTAGGCGGCATTGGCCGCCGCAGGTTTTTTCTGCTCATCACGCAGTTCTCGCCGCAAAATTTTACCGACGTTAGACTTCGGCAACTCGTCACGGAACTCAACAATTTTAGGCACTTTATACCCGGTAAGCTGCCGACGGCAATGTGTCAACAGCTCTTCTTTGGTCAGAGAGGCGTCTTTCTTCACCACGCAGATCTTGACCGTTTCACCGGAAACCTCGTTCGGCACGCCAATCGCCGCACATTCCAATACTTTCGGATGCTGACTGACCACGTCTTCGATCTCGTTCGGGTAGACGTTAAACCCGGACACCAGAATCATGTCTTTCTTACGATCAACGACGCGCACAAAGCCCATGTCATCCACTGTAACGATATCACCGGTCGCGAGCCAGCCATCTTTTAATACTTCATCCGTCGCGTCCGGCCGTTGCCAGTAGCCTAACATAACTTGCGGCCCTTTGACCCACAGTTCACCCGGCTCACCGACAGGAACATCATTGCCATTATCATCCACCAACCGAATATCCGTAGAAGATACTGGCAGACCGATGCTGCCGCTATAGTGCTTCAAATCGTGCGGGTTGCAGGTGACCAAGGGTGCACACTCTGTCAGACCATAGCCTTCCAGCAAGTGCTTACCGGTCGTTTCTTCCCATCTGTCCGCCACCGCTTTCTGCACCGACATGCCCCCGCCTACCGAAAAGCGTAGCGTCGAGAAATCCAATTGATGGAAATCGCTGTTATTCAACAATGCATTGAACAAGGTATTCACCCCGCTTAGCGCGGTAAACGGATAACGGCCCAGTTCCTTGACCAACCCCGGAATATCACGCGGGTTAGTGATCAGGAGGTTGCGGCCGCCTAGCTCGATAAACAACAGGCAATTCACCGTTAATGCAAAGATGTGGTAAAGCGGTAATGCGGTGACAATCAGCTCCTGACCGTCACGGAACAGTGGCTCGTAGGCGGCTTTGGCCTGCGCTACGTTCGCTTGCATATTACGGTGTGTCAACATCGCGCCTTTCGCCACACCGGTAGTCCCCCCGGTATATTGCAAGAACGCCAGGTCGGAATTGATGATATCAGGTTTAACATACTGCTGGCGGCGCCCGCGTTGCAGTGCGCTGCGGAAAGATATCGCGGCAGGCAGGTGATATTTTGGGACCAGCCGTTTGATGTATTTCACCACGAAGTTAACCAAGGTGCCTTTCGCAGTAGAAAGCTGGTCGCCCATACGTGTCAGGATCACATGTTTGACTTGGGTGTTGAACACCACTTTTTCCAGCGTATGAGCAAAGTTGGAGACAATCACGATGGCAGTGGCACCACTGTCGTTCAGTTGGTGCTCCAACTCACGTGGCGTATAAAGCGGGTTAACGTTTACCACCACCATACCGGCACGCAAAATACCAAACAGCGCGATCGGATACTGCAAAAGATTCGGCATCATCAAAGCGACACGATCGCCTTTCTGCAACCCAAGCTCGTTTTGCAAGTACGCTGCGAAGGCGCGACTGCGCTCTTCCAGCTTACGATAGGTCATCACTTCGCCCATGTTAATGAAAGCCGGTTGATCCGCATAACGCTTAACCGCATTCTCAAACATTTCGACCAAAGATGAATAACGATCGGCATCGATCTCTGCTGGAACATCTGCCGGGTAACGTTTTAACCAAACCTTATCCAAGGTATTACTCCTGAAATCATTACTCATTATCATCGCAGCCCCTAACCCGCAGCCAAACCATAACAATATTTTAACTCAGCGGACCAGTTTGGGTTTTAAACATTATTCAGGTTGCGATGTACGTCACTAATTGGCGCTAATTCCCTGCGCCAAAAGAAAAAGGCGGCCGGAGCCGCCCTAATAAAATCGTTAACAACAAGCGAGCATTACTCGGTGACGATGGTTTGCACCTGCACCGGGCCAGGATTATACCAGCCGTAGCCGACGCCCCAACCTGGGCCCCAGGTACCGCCACGCCAGCCCCACGGCCCCATCGGCGCAGGTGGCATCATCACCTGTTGAGTCAGGTGCCAACGCTTGTAGCCGGTGGCGTTCATGGTGACAAACTTGTAGGGTGTCATTCCAATCTTGCCGTCTCTTACACCCGTGATCGGGCCAACAACGGTAACCAACTGGCCTTTGAAATCAACTGGCTCCAGGAAACCATTCACCGACGCCAGCAGCCTCCCCTGCGACGGTTCGCCCAGGATCGGCCGTGCGCCTGAATCGAGCGGAACCGTAGCGATTTCCAATACGGTCTTTCCCTGCTCGTTCGCAACATTCACCACGGTTCCGCCAAAACGGGCTTCAGCCCCCACAAACAGGTTCGGCGCATTCTGAACCGAAGTGAGCTGCTGGACCGGCGTTGCCGTACTGCCTTTGATCGCATCAGGTACAGAGACACAACCCGACAAAGCGAGCGCACCGCAGGCAATAGCCAGCAGCGACATTTTTTTACTTACAGTGTGAGTTAACATCGTCGCAATCTCCTGAAATAGCTGTAACTTTGACATCAATACACAAAGCAAGTTGCAGACCATTCATTTCCTGGCATCAACCAAAGCACAATAGGCTACGGCTATTCGCGACCGGGCAGTTTTTTCCAGGTAACTTCATTGCGCAAATAAGTTGGCTCGGCATTTTCTACCTGTACCGCCAGCCCGTTTTGCCAGGCTTGCACCGCTAATGGCAGCATATCTTCCGCATGCGGCAGCAATATTTGGCCATCGCGCAGACTTAATGCCGTGCCAGCGACCAGGTCTGGGTAGGTTTGCCAGCCGGTGCCAACATGTGCCCAATCGCCTTGCAGACCTTGCGCTCGCGCCAACGCCTGCGGCGGAGAAAGCACCGCCTCACCTTCGCTCTCCAGCCAGTTACCGTCTTGCTGACGCTCAAACTGGCCCCAGTAAACCTCACCCATGCGTGCATCTATCGCAGCAAGAACGCGATTTGCGCCAGTCACGCGCCAAGCCCCTTGCGCCATAGTTTGCAACGTAGAAATGCCCAGTAATGGCAACCCGGCACCCAAAGCCAACCCCTGCGCAATACCAATGCCAATACGCACGCCGGTAAAGCTGCCAGGTCCACGGCCAAAGGCCAGAGCATCGAGCTGATTAAGGGTTACACCGGATTCCGCCAGCACGTGCTGCACCATCGGTAAAATGCGTTGCGTATGCTCACGTGGGCACAGCTCAAACAGGGCGTGGATCTCGCCTTGATTCCAGAGCGCAACGGAACAGGCTTCCGTCGCTGTATCGATCGCTAAAATTCGCGTGGACATGCCAACCTCAGGCGGGAATAAAACAGGGTTTTTCATACAGGGCGCGCATTGTAGCACAGCCCTGCTGTCACGCCTATCCGCTAGCGCGCTGCCTGCAAGAAGGCGATCGCTTGAGCGATATCGCGGGTGCGTGGCGTCGGCGGTAAACTGTTAAGGAACACTTCGCCATAGGGTCGCATCACCAAGCGGTTATCACAGATCACCAGCACGCCGCGATCGTCAGTATCGCGAATCAGGCGCCCAACGCCCTGTTTCAGGGTGATGACCGCATCCGGCAGCTGCACGTCGTTAAACGGATCGCCACCACGTAGCCGGCAGTCTTCAATGCGGGCTTTCAACAAGGGATCGTCGGGCGAGGTAAACGGCAGCTTGTCGATGATCACGCATGACAGGGCATCGCCACGCACGTCCACCCCTTCCCAGAAGCTGCTGGTCGCCACCAACAGCGCATTGCCAGCCTCGACAAACTGCGCCAGCAATTGCCCTTTACTGGTTTCCCCCTGAAGCAGTACCGGCAACGTCATGGTCGCACGAAACTCTTCCGCCAGTTCACGCATCATCTGGTGGGAAGTACAAAGGAAGAAACAGCGGCCGTTATTGGCCTCAATCAACGGGCGTAGCATGCGCGCCAGTTGCCGAGCACCTCCGGGCTGATTGGGAGATGGAAGAAAGCGCGGCACACACAATAA
This sequence comes from Serratia sp. CoH_134_PS_4, assembly GCF_058190535.1. Classification (NCBI taxonomy): domain Bacteria; kingdom Pseudomonadati; phylum Pseudomonadota; class Gammaproteobacteria; order Enterobacterales; family Yersiniaceae; genus Serratia; species Serratia sp. CoH_134_PS_4. The sequence goes on along the minus strand of NZ_JBXWKI010000001.1, from coordinate 247,005 downwards.
GGCTTGTTTTGCATAGTCGAATGGGCTGGCCAGCAACAACGTTTTGGCTTTGTTCAGACCCAAACGATCGGTGAAATGCCCCATTTGCTCATTCACCGACAACGTTGCCGAGGTGAAAATCCAACTGCCTGGTTTTTCATCCAACAATTCACGGAAGCGGTCAGCCACCGTCAGCGGCGTTAACGCCAGCACGAAATGGCGTGAGTTGCACTCATACCAGTAGCTGAACCCCGGTTCGTTGACCTCTTTCAAGCGTTTGAGACGTGCACGGTACAGTGTGGCCCGTTCGAAAGCAGCATCCAGCAGAGCCGAGCGTCCCAGAGACAGTTTGACGACGTCGTAACACAACTCCAGAGCGTCATCGAGCAGCAGCAAAGCGCGCTGTACGTTTGGCTGACTCAGTACCTCACGCAGGTTCCCTCGAAACCCCGGTTCGCCCAGCATCAAACGGAAGTCCTGGGTACTTTGGCTGAGCCGGTCTGCACTTTTTTGGAGCTGAGCGGCGTCGCGAACTTCGGTTCGGTAGGCAATGGAAATGTCTTTGGCCAGATCCAGCAATTGGCGGCTGGTCAACTGTTTACCGAAGTACTGACTGGCGATGTCCGGGATCTGATGCGCCTCATCGAAGATCATCACGTCTGCTTCCGGGATCAATTCAGCAAAGCCGCCTTCTTTCACCACCATATCTGCCAGGAATAAATGATGATTCACAACCACCACATCTGCATCCATCGCACGGCGACGCGCCTTAACCACAAAGCAATCTTTATACAGCGGACAGTCACTGCCCAGACAGTTATCGTTAGTGCTGGTCACTAACGGCCAGACGAAGCTGTCTTCCGCGACGTCACTGCAGCTACTGATATCGCCTTCTTTGGTCATTGACGACCATTTGCGCAGATGAACCAGATCGATCAACGCCTGCCCAGCCAGCTCCCCGCCCGCCATCGACTGCTGCTCCAGACGTTCCAGGCACAGGTAGTTTGACCGCCCTTTCAGTAACGCCATCTTCCCCTTGTACTTCAGTGCCTTAGCGACGGTAGGCAAATCGCGCGCGTAAAGCTGGTCCTGCAGCGCTTTCGAACCGGTAGAGATGATCACTTTACGATCGGCCCGCAGTGCCGGTACCAGGTAGGCGTAGGTTTTACCGGTGCCGGTGCCCGCTTCGACCACCAGCTCCTGCTTGAAGTTAATGGCCTCTGTGACTGCTTCCGCCATCTGCCGCTGTGCTTCACGCGGTTTGAAACCCTTGATTGCCTGCGCCAGGGCGCCGTCTGTTGCGAAATCGTCTGTCACGCTATCTCTCTGCCGATGTAATTCAGCGTTGATTATGCCAATCCTGATGCACGGCTACCACCGACTTTCTCATCAAGCATTTATGTCGATGGCTGTGATACCCTTAAGGCGATGATGATATGGAGATAAATGAATGAATATCGAACGAATTGATCCGGACAAGCGCTGGTCAGAAGCAGTTGTTCATAACGACACAATCTATTACACCAGCGTGCCGGAAAATCTGGATGACGACGCCACCGCGCAGACCGCCAACGCCCTGGCGGCGATCGATGTGATTCTGGCCCGTGTTGGCTCAGACAAGAGCCGGGTGCTGGATGCCACCATTTTTCTGGCTGACGGCGCAGACTTTGCTGCCATGAACGCCGCCTGGGATGCCTGGGTCGTTGCTGGTAGCGCCCCTGTGCGCTGCACGGTAGAGGCTAAATTGATGAACCCGAAGTACAAGGTTGAAATCAAAATCATTGCCGCACTGTAAAAAAAAACCGCAGACGGTAACGCCTGCGGTTTTTACTTGTTGTCTGCCGATTAAGCCAGTTTGATAATGACCATCCCCGCCAGCAACAAGGCCAGGCCGATCCAACCTTTGGCATTCAATCGCTGACCGAACAAGATCCAACCGGCTGCGATAGTCGCGGCAATACCAAATCCGCCCCACAGTGCATAAGCCACCGACAGATCAATCCCCTTCACCGCCTGTGCCAGGGCACTGAATGCCCCCAGTACCGAGAGCAAAGACAACAGACCTAACCAAATTTTACGGAAACCGTCTGACATCTTCAGGAAGATGTTGGCGACAATTTCCAGCACAATCGCCAGTCCCAAAAACCCAATGTGGTACAACTCAAGCTGTTGCATGGTTGTCACCTCGCGGGCTGGCCTGTTTTCGTGATTTGCGGGTACCCGACTTCACCAACAGGATGCCGGCAATCAATGTCACCAGACCCAGGACTTTCAGTACCGAGATAGGTTCATCAAACCACAGCACGCTGAACAAGGTAATGAACAGGATACCGATACCTTCCCACAATGCATAAGCAACACCTAAGGCAACACGCTTTATCGCTAATGACAGCATCACGTACGACGCTGTGATCATGATATACATCACGATATGCCCCGTCATGCCACCGCTGATGCTGGCGTATTTCATTGACAAGGTACCGATAATTTCGGCCACGATGGCCAAACCTAAAAAGATCCAATAAATCATAATTTCTCTCCCAAACGGCGAATAACGCACGCTAAGGCATATTTATCCCGATTTATCTCGTCAGACAGGCGCAACAAGGCGCTGACGACGCAGAGATCCCTGGGGATAAACTGACCCAAACGTAATAAAGAAGTTTGCCCGGCTACGCGGAATGACGAAGGACTGAGCCTGTCACCAGCACCGGTTAAGGGAGAAAGACGCTATAGCTCGCTGCACCAGTGATGCTCACTGGCAAGGATGGCAGATAGGAAAAGCTGGCAAGTAGAGGTTCTGAGGGTAATTCCATTAGTTGTCATCATAAGTATTCTCTATTCTCAGCCGCACATTATCTTGTTACACGGAGTGCGATTTGCCCAATATCCTCATCAAGTAAAATTTTCAACTGTGATAGTTGTACCACAGCAAAAATTATAAAGCAAACCCCCGTTTTCGCAAAAACCATATAAAAAAAGTTTAAAAATAATAAAGTTAAGTAATTTAAAAATAAAAAAAGGCTCAACATTGTGTTGAACCTTCACTTGGAACGGGTCGGCCAATAAATCGACAAACCCAGGCTCGGCGCGGGTTACGCCGTGGCACCACTGACGGCGGTACGCGCCAGTTCAGTGATGCGTGCGTAGTCGCCCTTTTCCAACGCATCGGCTGGTACTAACCAAGAGCCGCCAATACACAGCACACTATTCAGCGCCAGATAATCACGGTAGTTATTCGGCGTTATGCCGCCCGTCGGACAGAAGCGCACCTGTGGGAATGGCCCACCGATTGCCTGTAACGCTTTCACCCCCCCATTGGCTTCCGCCGGGAAGAATTTGAACTCGCTCAGGCCATGATCCATCCCCAGCATCAGCTCTGAAACAGTGCTAATGCCAGGAATTAACGGAATGGGACCTGACGTTGCCGCCTTCAGCAGCGCCTCTGTCAGGCCCGGGCTAATGGCGAATTGCGCCCCCGCATCGGTCACAGCCTGTAATTGCTGTGGGTTAATCACCGTACCGGCACCAATAATCGCTTCCGGCACCTCCGACGCGATAGCACGAATCGCCTCCATGGCGCAGGCGGTCCGCAATGTAACCTCCAGTACGCGCACGCCACCGGCTACCAACGCCCTGGCCAACGGCACCGCATGTTCCAGCTTATTGATCACAATCACAGGAACGACCGGGCCTGCGGTCAGAATTTGTTCTGCGCTGGTTTTCCAGTTTTTCATTGTTACTTCTCCATGACTTACGGGTTATCAATGGCACGCCCCTGCCACAGGGCTCCGCGAATTCACGCAGGCGTCCGGCCGTACCCCAAGTGATGTTGCGCCCCGGTATTGCGGGCAAAAAAATGCCGGCAGATAAACTGCCGGCAGAGTCATTACTCGAACTCGTTCCAGGAACGGCCATCGCGAGTGATCATCGCGACTGAGGCTACCGGCCCCCAGGTGCCGGATTGATACGGTTTCGGCGCTTCGTTATCGGCTTTCCACGCATCCATGATGGAGTCAACCCACTTCCATGCCTCTTCCACCTCGTCGCGACGCACAAACAACGCTTGAATGCCGCGCATGGTTTCCAGCAACAGGCGCTCGTAAGCATCCGCGACGTGCTCCTGGTTGAAGGTTTCGGAGAAGCTCAGATCCAGCTTGGTGGTTTGCAGACGATGCTTGTGATCCAGACCAGGCACCTTATTCAACACCTGAATCTCGATACCCTCATCCGGCTGCAAACGAATGGTCAGTTTGTTCTGCGGCAGTTGCTGGTAAGAATCGCTGAACAGATTCAATGGCGGGTTTTTGAAGTAAACCACCACTTCGGAACATTTGGTCGGCAGACGTTTACCTGTACGCAGGTAGAACGGCACACCCGCCCATTGCCAGTTATCAATATCCACACGAATGGAGACGAAGGTTTCGGTATTGCTGCTTTTGTTCGCCCCTTCCTCTTCCAGATAACCTGGCACTTTTTTACCCTGCACGAAACCGGCAGTGTACTGGCCACGCACCGTGGTTTCACGAACATTGGTCTGATCGATACGACGCAATGAACGCAGCACTTTCACCTTCTCGTCACGAATACGGTCGGTGGTCAGATCCGCAGGGGGTGACATGGCAATCATGGTCAGAATTTGCAACAGGTGGTTCTGGATCATGTCACGCATTTGGCCAGCCTGGTCAAAATAGCCCCAGCGCCCTTCAATCCCCACTTCTTCCGCCACGGTGATCTGCACGGAGTCGATAGTACGGTTGTCCCAGTTGGACGCGAACAGCGAGTTAGCAAAACGCAATGCCAACAGGTTAAGCACGGTCTCTTTACCGAGATAGTGGTCAATACGGTAAACCTGGGATTCGTTAAAGTATTCCGCAACCTGATCGTTGATCACGCGTGACGACGCAAGATCGGTGCCAAGCGGTTTTTCCATTACAACGCGGGCCGGCTCGTGGTTCAGCTTGGCTTCGCCCAAGCCTTTGCAGATCGCGCCGAAGGTGCTTGGCGGCATTGCAAAGTAGTTGATGGTAGTACGATGTTTCTGATCCAGCATTTTACCCAATGTGGCAAAATTCTTGCTGTCGTTCACATCCAGGTTGCAGAAGTCCAGGCGCGCGCTCAGCGTGGCCCAGAGTTCGTCATCCAATTTTTCTTTCATAAAGGTGCCAAGCGCTTCCTTGACCACCTTGATATAGGCTTCTTTATCCCACTCGGCACGGCCGACGCCAATAATACGGGTATCCGGGTGGATATGACCGGCTTTCTCTAACTGGTACAGGGAAGGCAACAGCTTACGACGCGCCAAATCGCCTTTCGCGCCGAAAATAACCAGGTCACACGCCTGGGCTGTAGAGGTTACCGCCATGTTCATCTCCTCGTTGCAGGATATTTGTAATTTTCTTACATTACTAATGTACTCTCTTTAACTACGGCCAGTAAACCCGGATCAAAAGTAGAAAAAAAGCCCTAGAAATTGCAGTGTTAAGCGTTATCGGGCATAAATGCCGCTGACCAAACGAAAAACTGTAATTTTCTGTCTTTTTTGACACTCTTTTACCATTATGAAAGTTAGACACAGGTCATGTTCTGATGAAAAAAGACTGCATACCCTCTGTCTACACTGCCAACGGTCTCCAGCACGTAGTATATTTTCACTAAACCGGCATTGATTTCTCCTTTGATTGAAATCGACATACCCTATGAGTGACTCTCGTTATATGAATACGCTGGAAAAAATCCAGAGCCATCTGGAGCTACTGAGCAAATCTGAACGGAAAGTCGCAGAGGTGATCCTCGCCTCTCCACAGACCGCCATTCACTCCAGCATTGCGACGCTGGCCAGGATGGCGGACGTCAGCGAGCCTACCGTCAACCGTTTTTGCCGCCGTCTTGATACCAAAGGCTTCCCTGATTTTAAACTGCATCTGGCACAAAGTCTGGCCAATGGCACACCTTACGTAAACCGTAACGTGGAGGAAGATGACAGCGTCGCGTCCTATACCGGTAAAATTTTCGAATCCGTCATGGCGAGTCTGGATACAGTAAAGGCAAATTTAGATATTGCAGCAATCAATCGTGCTGTTGATCTGCTTACCCAGGCAAAAAAGATCTCTTTCTTTGGTTTAGGTGCCTCGGCAGCCGTCGCCCATGACGCCATGAACAAGTTTTTCCGCTTCAATATTCCGGTAGTCTACTTCGATGACATCGTCATGCAACGTATGGGGTGCATGAACTCCAGCGAAGGTGATGTGGTGGTATTAATCTCCCACACCGGTCGCACCAAAAATCTGGTGGAAATGGCGCAGCTGGCGCGAGAAAACGACGCCACGGTGATCGCCATTACCTCACGCGACACCCCTTTGGCACACGAAGCAACGTTAGCCTTGCTGCTCGATGTCCCTGAAGACACCGACGTTTATATGCCCATGGTGTCTCGAATTGCACAATTAACGCTCATCGACGTTCTCGCTACCGGATTTACCTTGCGTAGAGGGGCCAAATTCAGAGATAACTTGAAGCGGGTCAAGGAAGCGTTGAAAGAATCGCGCTTTGATAAGGGTGTCGTTATCCCCAACAATTTCGACTCGTAACCGATGTGAAAAAAACTGTCGGTCAGGATAACCTGAACGGCAGCATTAGAGGCAGTACCCTGTTAAAACGCTCATGCGGGTAACCCGAGTGAAACATCAGTGTAGTAAAATTACATTTCACTCCTGGTTTCGTTATCCGACGTTATCGCAACACCAATAATTTGCTTCACCAGTCAACGGAGTAATACATGTCCAGACGGCTCAGAAGAACCAAAATTGTTACCACCCTGGGTCCGGCTACTGACCGCGACAATAATCTGGAAAAGATCATTGCCGCTGGCGCTAACGTAGTTCGGCTAAACTTTTCCCACGGCAGTGCTGAAGATCACCAAGCTCGCGCGGACAAAGTGCGCGAAATTGCTGCCAAGTTGGGACGTCACGTCGCTATTCTGGGTGACCTGCAAGGGCCGAAGATTCGTGTTTCCACCTTTAAGGAAGGCAAAATTTTCCTTAACATCGGTGATAAATTCCTGCTCGATGCCAACATGTCCAAGGGCGAAGGCGATAAAGAAAAAGTCGGTATCGACTATAAAGGCCTGCCTGCCGATGTTGTGCCGGGCGATGTGCTGCTGCTGGATGACGGCCGCGTACAATTGAAAGTGCTCGAAGTTCAGGGCATGAAAGTCTTTACCGAAGTCACCGTTGGCGGCCCACTGTCCAACAACAAGGGTATCAACAAACTCGGTGGCGGTCTGTCCGCAGAAGCCCTGACTGAAAAAGACAAAGCCGATATCGTCACTGCGGCAAAAATCGGCGTTGACTACCTGGCGGTTTCCTTCCCACGTACCGGCGAAGATCTGAACTACGCACGCCGTCTGGCTCGCGACGCAGGCTGCAATGCCAAGATCGTATCCAAAGTTGAACGCGCTGAAGCCGTGTGCAGCGATGAAGCTATGGACGACATCATCCTGGCGTCTGACGTGGTCATGGTGGCGCGTGGCGATCTGGGCGTCGAAATCGGCGATCCTGAGCTGGTCGGCATCCAGAAAAAACTGATCCGCCGTGCCCGTACGCTGAACCGCGCCGTGATTACCGCAACCCAGATGATGGAGTCGATGATCACCAACCCGATGCCAACCCGCGCCGAAGTCATGGACGTGGCGAACGCCGTGCTGGATGGTACCGACGCCGTTATGCTGTCGGCTGAAACCGCAGCCGGTCAGTATCCGGCAGAAACCGTAGCGGCAATGGCGCGTGTTTGTCTGGGCGCTGAGAAGATCCCAAGCATCAATGTCTCCAAACACCGCCTGGACGTGCAATTTGACAACATTGAAGAGGCTATCGCCATGTCTTCAATGTACGCGGCAAACCACCTGAAAGGTGTTACCGCACTGATCGCCATGACCGAATCTGGGCGCACGGCTCTGATGATGTCACGTATCAGTTCCGGCCTGCCGATCTTCGCCATGTCACGTCATGAGCACACGTTGAATCTGACTGCACTGTACCGCGGCGTTACGCCGGTGTATTTCGACAGCCATAACGACGGCGTCATCGCCGCCAATGACGCAGTGAACCGCCTGCGTGATAAAGGCTTCCTGGTGTCCGGCGATCTGGTCATCGTCACCCAGGGTGACGTGATGGAAACCGTTGGCACCACCAACACCAGCCGTATCCTGCGCGTCGAGTAATCACTGCTGCTGCCGGCCGTTAACTCGGCCGGCATTTTTCCCCACTCTGCCCTTTCCCCTGTTAAACTCCCCTCCAGTCGCCGCTCGGCAAACGGAGAGCCATTGATGCTTCATCAACACCCACAGCAAAACTGCAGCCTAAATGCGCTGAATTTGGACAGCCAGGGGCTGGAACATTTGGATGATGCCTGCCTGCAAGGCAACGCATTGCTGAAAATCAGTTTATACAACAACCGACTCCTCCAGCTCTCTGCGCAAATGTTCAAACACACCGATCTGCAGGTGTTGAATATTTCCTGCAATCAACTTTGTGAACTGCCGATCGGCATTGGCCAACTGCAACATCTTGCGATGCTGGATTGCGGCCACAACCAAGCCACTCACGTCCCTGCAGAAATCGGTGAGTTGCACAATTTGACCTATTTATATCTGAGTGATAATGCCTTTAGCGATCTGCCCATTGAGTTGGGTCAACTACGCAAATTGCGCTATCTGAATGTGACGGATAACCAGCTGACTCAGTTGCCGGCCGCTATCGTTCAGCTCAGCACCTTGCAAGAACTCCGGTTGTACAACAACCAAATTGCTGCATTGCCTGGCTCTGTTGGTCAGTTAACGGCACTGCGAGAACTGCATCTAATGAACAATCGCCTGACGACATTGCCGAATGAGCTCTCTCAGCTGTCCGAGCTGGCGGTGCTGGACGTTGAAAATAACGCCATCGGTCTGCTGCCAGACGCATTTTGTCACCTCAGCAACCTGACTGACCTCAACCTCCGGGCCAATCAGTTACAACAGTTGCCCGCCGATTTGGGCCAATTAACCGCGCTGACCACGCTTGACCTGCGCGCTAACCGTTTAAGTACTCTGCCGGACAGTATGGTGAACTTGACCCGTTTACGACGCTTGGATCTACGCTGGAACAGCTTTGCCCATATGCCTGCCGTGTTGGAACCCCTGATTGCTCAAGGCTGCATGGTGCATATTTAAGCCCCGTAACAAAAAGGGCCAGACCCCCGAAGATGTCTGGCCCTTGGCCGTCAGCAAAAACCGGATTTAGCGATATAAATCGTCACGTGAATAGGGTTCAATTTCCCCTTCTTTACGCGTTTTCAACAGTTTTAGGATCCAGGTGTACTGTTCTGGGTTTGGCCCCACCAGATTCTCAACCTCTTCATTCATTCGCCGTGCAATATAGTGATCATCAGCCGTGGCCAAGTCATCCATCGGCGGGCGAATATGAATATCCAACATGCTGGTTTTGCCATCATAGACCGGGAACAGCGGGACAATAGCTGCGCGACAAACCTTCATCAAACGCCCAACGGCCGGCAATGTGGCCTTATAGGTCGCAAAGAAGTCGACGAACTCGCTGTGTTCTGCACCGTGATCTTGATCGGGCAGATAATAACCCCAGTAACCCTGGCGCACTGAGCTGATGAACGGCTTGATGCCGTCATTCCGGGCATGCATTCTGCCGCCAAATTTGCGACGCACCTTATTCCACAGATAATCGACTAGAGGATTGCGTTGGTTATGGAACATCGCCGCCATCGGCTGGCCGCGAGCAGCCATCAGCATTGCCGGTACATCTACTGCCCAGCCATGCGGTACCAGAAAGATCACGTTACGACCTTCTTCACGGATTTTATCCAGCACCTCTTCACCGTGCCACCGAACGCGCTTCAACACCTTTTCCGGTTTAGTGCAGGCCAGTTCCGCCATCAGGATCATCGATTGTGGCGCTGTGGCGAACATCTCATCAATGATGTGCTCACGATCGCTTTCCGACACCTCCGGCAAGCAATACAACAAGTTGATACGAGCACGACGCCTTGCGCCTTTAGCAACCTTGCCTGCCAGTTTACCAATCGCACCAAGCACTGGATCGCGCAGGCGCGCAGGCACCAGCGAAATACCGGCCATCAGCCCTGTTCCTAACCAAACGCCCCAGTAGCGCGGGTGGTAAAAGGCTTTCTGAAATTGCGGGATGAACTCAGGATTTGATTTTTTTTCGTTTTGCATGCACAAGCTCTTAACTTAGCGGTTCGGCTAATCATAATTGCAATGATTGATTTTGCAATTAACAACGGCGAAGCGCCAATATAAAACAACATCGGCCCGTAATCAGGCCGATGGAATCACTGGCGCGGTAACGCGCCCCGACAAATGCATTAATCTAGCTGCAGTTGAGGGACCACTTCTTTCACCTGCGCCAGATAATCGCTGCGATCTTTACCGGTCAGCCCTTCAGAGCGTGGCAGTTTCGCCGTCAACGGGTTCACCGCCTGTTGGTTAGTCCACATTTCAAAGTGCAGATGTGGGCCGGTAGAACGGCCGGTATTGCCGGATAATGCGATGCGGTCACCACGTTTCACCTTCTGCCCTGGCTTGACCAACAGCTTTTTCAGGTGCATATAGCGCGTGGTGTACTGACGACCATGACGGATCGCCACATAGTTACCCGCAGCTCCGCTACGTTTGGCGATCAACACCTCACCGTCACCGACAGCCAGCACCGGGGTGCCTACCGGCATCGCAAAGTCGACACCTTTATGCGGTGCAATACGCCCTGTCACAGGGTTAACGCGGCGCGGGTTGAAGTTTGAGGAAATGCGGAACTGTTTCATGGTTGGGAAACGCATAAAGCCACGCGCCAAACCAGAACCCTGACGATCGTAGAATTTACCGTCCTCGGCACGAATGGCGTAATAGTCTTTACCGCCGCTACGCATGCGAACACCCAGTAACTGGCTCTGCGCACTCTTGCCGTCAAAATGTTCACGGGACATTAACACAGAGAACTGATCGCCCTTGCGCAACTTACGAAAGTCCAACTGCCACTGCAACGCTTTGATCACTGCATTGATCTCAGCACGACTCAGGCCGGCATTGCTGGCGCTGCTGACAAAACTGCCGTTTAAACGACCACTGATGACATTGTTGCGCCATTCGCCTTGCTGAGCTTCCTGGGTTTCTTTGAAGGTGTTGCCTGTACGATCGTAGGTGCGGGTCTCACGTCGAGACACTTCCCACGTCAAACGCTGCAAATCGCCGGCTTCGTTCACTGTCCAGGACAGTTGTTGGCCGATTTTCAGATTACGCAGATCGCGGTTTTGCGATGCCAACAGCGTGACGTCCGACATATCGATGCCATATTGGGTCAGAATGCTGCCCAGCGTATCGCCCGTCGAAACCACATATTCATGCACTCCATCCTCGCCGGCGACCTTCTGGTCCAGCTCATCCTGTGGGATGTCATCATCGGGGGTGGGTTGGTCAACGTCGATCGGTTCACTGGCTTCAGGTAACAAGGAACGTAATTGGCTGGATTCTAATTCAATGCTCTTAACGATGGGGTTATGTTCTGGGTGATAAACAAAAGGCCGCCAAACAGCGACGGCCAATGTAACGACTGTCAACGACCCCAGCATGACGCGGTGGGGCCGTGGCAGGTTGTTATACGCCAGAGCGATAGTTCGGACTATCTGCTGCACTCGATTTTATCCTCATAATCTTTACTTCAGGCAGCTCACGTACTGGTTTGACAACTGAGTCAGGAAGTTCCCGTAGCTGTCTTTACCCAGTGCGATGCCGATGCCCAGCGGATCCAGCGTTCCTGAACGCACATTGGTCCCTTTGGCAACAGCATTGATTACGGCTGGCCTGAATTGTGGCTCAGCAAAAACGCATACTGCTTTCTGCTCAACCAACTGTGTTCGAATTTGGTGTAAGCGCTGTGCTCCAGGTTGGATTTCGGGGTTAACGGTAAAATGGCCCAATGGGCTCAAGCCGAAGTGTTTCTCAAAATAGCCATAAGCATCATGAAAAACAAAATATCCCCTACCTTGCACAGGCTTAAGCATGTTACCAACATTTTTGTCAGTTTGCGTCAGCAGATTCTCGAACTGGCGCAGGTTTGCGTCTAATTTGTCCTTATTTTGTGGCATAAGTTCCAATAACCTGTCGTGAATCGCGATCGCGGTCACTTTTGCCACTTCTGGGGACAGCCAAACATGCATGTTATATTCACCGTGATGATGCCCGTCGCCCTCATCATGGTCGGCATGATTATGCGCATCTGTTGCATGTTCATGATCGTGGTCATCATCTTCGCCTTTCATCAGCAAAGGTTTCACGCCACTCAGTTCGCTGATGGCGACCTGGTGTTTAGCCGCTACTGGCGCTAACGATTTTGTCAGGAAGGCTTCCATATCTGGACCTACCCATACCACCAGATCCGCGGCACGCAAACGCTGAATATCGGAAGGCCGCAGCGCGAAGTCATGCGGTGATGCACCGTCCGGCAACAGAACCTCCGTTGGCGTTACCCCATCAGCAATTGCCGAGGCGATAAAGCCCAATGGGCGAATGGACGTCACCACCGCCGCAGAGGCGTTGCTCAGCGGTCCCGCCATTATCAATGCACTGGCCAGTAGCGTGCGTTGTAACCATTTATTTTTCTGTGCCATTATCCGTAATCCCGTCGTTTTCGTTAGCGAAGCGTGATATTATAACATTCGGTTAGTTCTGCAAAATGTAATCATGAGATGTCCACACTGACAACGCTAAAAAATATCTCCGTATCCTTTGGCAACCGTAAGGTGCTGTCGAATATTTCGCTCAGCCTGCAGCCGGGTCGTATCCTGACGCTGCTCGGCCCAAACGGTGCGGGCAAATCCACGCTGGTACGCGTCGTGTTGGGGCTCATTGCACCAACGGAAGGCACACTGGCACGTGAGCCTGGCTTACGTATCGGGTATGTGCCGCAAAAGCTGCACCTCGACGCTACCCTCCCACTTACCGTCAGCCGCTTTATGCGCCTAAAACCCGGCGTTAAAAAAACCGATATCCTGCCAGCGCTTAAGCGTGTACAAGCTGCGCACCTGATTAATCAGCCAATGCAAAAGCTCTCTGGCGGTGAGAACCAGCGCGTGCTGCTGGCTCGGGCCTTACTGAATAAACCGCAGTTGCTGGTGCTGGATGAACCCACGCAAGGGGTCGACGTCAATGGCCAACTAGCGTTGTACGATCTGATCGATCAACTGCGCAAAGAATTAGGCTGCGCGGTACTGATGGTTTCCCATGACCTGCATCTGGTGATGGCGAAAACCAACGAAGTGCTGTGCCTCAACCAACACATTTGTTGTTCCGGTGCGCCGGAAGTGGTGTCGATGCATCCTGAATTTATCGCCATGTTCGGCAACCGTGGCGCAGAACAACTGGCGGTCTATCGCCACCACCATAATCACCGCCATGACCTGCAAGGACGAATTGTGTTGAAGAAAACCGGGGGCCGTGAGGCATGATTGAACTGTTATTACCTGGCTGGCTCGCCGGGGTGCTTCTTGCCGGTGCCGCAGGGCCACTCGGCTCTTTTGTGGTTTGGCGTCGAATGTCTTATTTCGGGGATACATTGGCGCACGCCTCACTCTTGGGTGTGGCGTTCGGCCTGCTGCTTGACGTGAATCCGTTCTACGCGGTGATTGCCGTCACGCTGGTGTTGGCACTGGTGCTGGTGTGGCTGGAGCGTCGTCCGCAACTATCCGTTGATACCCTGCTCGGTATTATGGCGCACAGCGCGCTCTCACTGGGGTTGGTGGTGGTTGCTCTGATGTCCAACGTCCGGGTCGATCTCATGGCCTACCTGTTTGGCGATCTGCTGTCGGTCACGCTCAACGATATTTGGATGATTGGTATTGGCGTTACTCTCGTGCTGCTGATCCTGTGGTGGCAATGGCGTAACCTGCTGTCGATGACCATCAGCCCGGAACTCGCGCACGTTGACGGCGTTAACCTGGTGCGAGCACGCACCGTGTTAATGCTGGTCACAGCCCTCACCATTGGCCTGGCAATGAAATTCGTCGGCGCGCTGATTATCACTTCACTGTTGATTATCCCAGCGGCAACCGCACGGCGTTTCGCCCGCACACCGGAACAAATGGCCGGATACGCGGTACTGGTTGGTGTGCTTGCGGTGACGGGGGGGTTAGCCTTCTCGGCATTTTACGACACGCCGGCCGGCCCGTCGGTAGTTCTAAGCGCAGCCGTGCTGTTTGTTTTGAGCCTATCCAAAAAGCAGCATGCCTGATTCCCCGTGCAGATATGAAAAGGGCCGCAATTAGCGGCCCTTTTTCATGCAGATGACCACGCAAGACTTACTCTTCGCGCACCATACCAAAGTGCTTATAAGCATGATTGGTAGCCATGCGCCCACGCGGTGTGCGCTGGATAAAACCTTGCTGGATCAGGAAAGGCTCGATAACGTCCTCGATCGTTTCTCGTTCCTCGCCAATCGCAGCCGCCAAGTTATCCAAACCAACAGGTCCACCGGTGAATTTGTCGATAATTGCCAGTAGCAGCTTGCGGTCCATGTAGTCGAAACCTTCCGCGTCAACATTCAACATGTCCAGCGCTTGCATCGCCACATCGCCGCTGATCACGCCATTGGCGCGGACTTCGGCGAAGTCGCGCACTCGGCGCAGCAAACGATTAGCGATACGTGGAGTCCCCCGCGCGCGACGAGCCACTTCATGCGCCCCTTCGTCCGACAGATCCAGCCCCAGGCAGTTAGCGCTACGTGAAACAATGTGCTGCAAATCGGCAACCTGATAAAACTCCAGGCGTTGCACGATACCGAAACGGTCACGCAATGGCGATGTCAGCGAACCGGCACGGGTGGTTGCGCCCACCAACGTAAAAGGCGGCAAATCGAGCTTGATCGAACGTGCAGCGGGGCCTTCGCCGATCATAATGTCCAGTTGATAATCTTCCATCGCCGGATACAGCACTTCTTCTACTACTGGAGAAAGGCGGTGGATTTCATCAATAAACAGAACGTCGTGCGGTTCGAGATTGGTCAGCATCGCCGCCAAATCCCCTGCCTTCTCCAGCACCGGGCCGGAAGTGGTACGCAAATTAACGCCCATTTCATTAGCAACGATATTGGCCAGCGTGGTTTTACCCAACCCTGGAGGGCCGAAGATCAGCAAATGGTCCAGCGCATCGCCACGCTGCTTGGCCGCCTGAATAAAGATTTCCATCTGCTCGCGGACATGCGGCTGACCAACATATTCCGTCAGCAGCTTCGGCCGTATTGCGCGATCAAGAATTTCTTCTTCATTGATCGGCTCGGCAGAAATCAGGCGATCGGCTTCAATCATTCTCTACCTCTTATCGGCGCTTACAGCGCGGCGCGCAACGCGTCGCGGATCAGGGTTTCGCAATCGGCACCCGGCTTGGCGATTTTACTTACCATGCGGCTGGCCTCTTGCGGTTTATAGCCCAATGCCACCAGCGCAGAGGCGGCTTCAGCTTCAGCATCCACCTCGACGGTTTGTGCGGAAGTGGCCGGCAGCGTGATTTCGCTGCTGCTGTTAAACAGATCGCCATTAAGCCCTTTGAAGCGGTCTTTCATTTCTACGACCAGGCGCTCTGCGGTTTTTTTGCCCACGCCCGGTAATTTCACCAAGGACGTGATCTCTTCGCGTTCCACCGCACTGACGAACTGTTGCGCAGACATACCGGACAAAATAGCCAACGCCAACTTTGGCCCTACGCCGTTCACTTTGATCAACTCGCGGAACAGCGCACGCTCTTGTTTATCATTAAAGCCATACAGCAGTTGTGCATCTTCGCGCACCACAAATTGGGTAAACACGATAGCCTCTTGCCCCAGCTCCGGCAGCTCATAAAAACAGGTCATCGGCATATGCACTTCATAGCCCACACCGTTTGCCTCCAGTAATACCAGTGGCGGCTGCTTTTCCAGAATATATCCTCTGAGACGACCTATCATTTACCCTCCTGCTGAATTCCTGAGCATGACCTTCTGCCATGCCGTGCTGGTAAAGCTTATAACATAAAAAAGGCTGGATGAATATCCAGCCTCAGTTATCGCTGATTAAGCACTACTTTAAACGCCCACGCGCCAGGTTCAACCGCCCTTCACTCATCCTCAGCACATTTTGACTGAGGTGGCAGTGGGTAATGGCAATTGCCAAGGCATCGGCGGCATCAGCCTGGGGGTTAGCCGACAGTTTAAGCAACGAACGCACCATATGCTGCACCTGTGCCTTTTCCGCCGCGCCCGTGCCGACCACCGTCTGCTTTACCTGTCGTGCCGCATACTCAAACACTTCCAGATCCTGGTTCACGGCAGCGACAATCGCCACGCCGCGCGCCTGCCCAAGCTTGAGCGCCGAATCCGGGTTTTTCGCCATAAACACCTGCTCAATGGCGAAAAAGTCCGGTTTAAACTGGGTAATGATTTCGCTGACGCCGGCGTAAATCAGCTTCAAACGCGTCGGCATGTCATCCACCACGGTGCGGATGCAGCCGCTGGCGACATAGCTTAACTGACGGCCTTGCTGACGAATAAGGCCGTAACCGGTGACGCGCGATCCGGGATCGATACCGAGTATGATCGTCATCCCTACACCCACCTTGCGTTAGGCATTAATGTTGCCAGGCGCTGCCACGCAGCAGCGCCATACTTCAAGCTGATTACAGCGTAGCTGCAACTTCGTCGGAGATCTCACCGTTGTGGTAAACCTCCTGCACGTCGTCACAGTCTTCCAGCATGTCGATCAGACGCAGCAACTTAGGTGCAGTTTCTTCATCCATATCGGCCTTGGTCGATGGGATCATGGAAACTTCCGCTGACTCAGCGGTAAAGCCGGCAGCAGTCAGTGCATCTTTCACTTCGCCGAGATTTTCCCACGCGGTGAACACGTCGATCACCCCATCGTCGTAGCTGACGATATCCTCAGCGCCGGCTTCCAGTGCTGCTTCCATTACCACGTCTTCATCCAGACCCGGTGCGTAAGTGATTACGCCTTTTTTGGTGAACAGGTAAGCCACTGAACCATCGGTACCAAGGTTTCCGCCGCATTTCGTGAAGGCATGACGCACTTCTGCCACGGTACGGTTACGGTTGTCACTCAGGCATTCGATCATGACGGCAGTGCCGCCTGGGCCGTAACCTTCATAAATGATGGTTTCCATGTTGGAATCATCATCACCACCCACACCGCGTGCGATAGCACGGTTCAGGGTGTCACGCGTCATGTTGTTAGACAGCGCCTTATCGATCGCCGCGCGCAGACGCGGGTTAGCACCCGGATCGCCACCGCCCAGTTTCGCAGCCGTCACCAGCTCGCGAATAATTTTGGTGAAAATTTTACCGCGCTTGGAATCTTGCGCTGCTTTACGGTGCTTTGTGTTGGCCCACTTACTATGACCTGCCATAAAAATCTCCGAAAAAATTACTGGACTGAATTAATCACAAACTCTTCAATCGCCTGCTGATTGCTCCAGGACTTGGTCAGTTTCACGGCTTCCGCCGCGTCAAGCCACTGGTAGGCGTGATGCTCGGTAATCACCGGATCTCGCTCTTCAGGCAAAGCCAGACAGAACCAATGCTCTTTATTGCGCGTGGTCCCCGGGGCATAGCGATGTCGCAAATGGACAAAGAGTTCAAACTCCACACAGCGCTGGCAATCGAACAACGGCAGATTCTCTGCTTCGATATCGATGCCGACTTCTTCCTTGACCTCACGCCGCGCGGCATGCGGCGGCGATTCTGCGTCCTCCAGACTGCCGGTAACCGACTGCCAGAATTCCGTATCATCGCGCCGCTGTAACATCAGCACCCGGCCACTGGAGATGGCATAAATCACTACCAGAATAGACTCGGGTCGCTTGTAGTTCATCACTCGCTCTCTTGTTCCGCAGAGGCTTTCTTTACCACACAGATAGCCAGCTCCTGCAACGACGTCGGATTGGCGAAGCTGGGTGCTTCGGTCATCAAACAGGCCGCAGCCGTGGTTTTCGGGAAGGCGATAACGTCACGGATGTTGTCAGTACCCGTCAACAGCATCACCAAACGATCCAAACCGAAGGCCAGCCCGGCGTGCGGTGGTGTACCGTACTTCAATGCGTCCAACAAGAAACCGAATTTCTCACGCTGTTCGTATTCGGTAATGCCCAGGATGCTAAAGACCGTTTGCTGCATTTCACTGCGGTGAATACGTACAGAACCGCCACCCACTTCATAACCGTTAATCACCATGTCGTAGGCGTTGGCAATGGCGTTGGTTGGCGTTACGGCCAGCTCTTCCGGGCTCATGTCGCGTGGTGCCGTGAACGGATGGTGCATCGCTGCCAGACCACCTTCACCGTCCTCTTCGAACATTGGGAAGTCAACCACCCACAGCGGTGCCCAGCTGTCCAGTTTAGTCAGTTCCAGATCGCGGCCCAGTTTCAGACGCAGCGCGCCCATCGCATCAGTCACAATCTTGAAGCTGTCGGCACCGAAGAACAGAATATCGCCAGTCTGTGCGTTGGTACGCGCCAGGATAGCTTCCAGAACGTCCGCACTGAGGAATTTGGCGATAGGGCTTTGTACACCCTCCATGCCGGCGGCACGGTCATTAACCTTCAGCCAAGCCAGGCCTTTAGCACCATAAATATTAACGAATGCACCGTACTCGTCGATCAATTTACGGGTCAACTGCGCTCCGCCAGGAACGCGAATGGCAGCGACGCGGCCTTTAGCATCGTTGGCCGGACCGGAGAAGACTTTGAACTCCACGTCTTTTACCAGATCGGCAACGTCCACCAGCTCCAGCGGGTTACGCAGGTCTGGCTTGTCAGATCCGTAACGGCGCATGGCTTCTTCGAAGGTCATGATCGGGAAATCGCCCAAATCAACGCCCTTCACGTCCAGCCACAGTTCACGTGCCAGTTTCTCCATCACTTCACGTACCTGTTCGGCAGTCATGAAAGAGGTTTCCACGTCGATCTGGGTAAATTCAGGCTGGCGATCAGCACGCAAGTCTTCGTCACGGAAGCACTTGACGATTTGATAGTAGCGATCGAAACCGGACATCATCAGCAACTGCTTGAACAGCTGTGGTGACTGCGGCAGCGCATAGAATTTGCCTTTATGCACGCGACTCGGTACCAGATAGTCACGCGCGCCTTCCGGCGTAGCTTTGGTCAGCATCGGTGTTTCGATGTCGAGGAAGCCGTGGCTGTCCATAAAGCGACGCACAAAGCTGGTGATTTTAGCGCGGGTTTTCAAGCGGTCAGCCATTTCAGGACGACGCAGATCCAGGTAGCGATACTTCAGGCGCGCTTCTTCGCTGTTAACCTGGTTGGAGTCCAGCGGCAATGGTTCGGAGCGGTTGATGATCTCCAGGGCATGGGCGAAGACTTCGACTTCACCGGTGGCCATATCTTTATTGATCTGGCTGTCCGGACGCGCACGCACTGTGCCGACGATCTGGATGCAGAATTCATTACGCAGGTCATACGCCTTATCGAACGCGACCTTCTGGTCTGGATCGAAGAACACCTGCACGATGCCTTCGCGGTCGCGCATATCAATAAAGATCAGGCCGCCCAGATCGCGACGACGGTTGACCCAACCACACAGAGTGACTTCCTGGCCCACGTGGGACAGATTCAACTGCCCGCAATATTCAGTACGCATACGCTATCCTTTTGGCTTAAGCCGATGCCGCGCGGGCTTTTGGCACCTGCCACACGGCTGTTTTCTGATAATTTCTGATGAACTCTATTTCTTGCCCGGTTTGAAGTCTGTTGCATACCAACCGGTGCCCTTTAACTGGAACCCCGTGGAAGAAATCAGCTTGGTTAACGCGGGCTGCCCACACGCCGGACAATCTGTCAGCGGCGCATCGGAAAATTTTTGCAGTTTCTCTAACCGAAGGCTGCAAGCACCACATGCATATTCATAAATCGGCATAGGTCTTTGGCGTAAAGTGTGTTGAAAAAAGGCGATCATTATAAAGGAAATTCATGCGCCAGATAAGTGCGAACACAGCTTTGTTGCAGCACTAAATGACGTGTTTTTGCCCGAAATAACACATTGATTAACAAATTTCCCATTAACCGGTGACCCTTTTTTCACGTAGCCTGAATCAACACGTGTTTGGCGCGCGGTTTCGTTTGCGCGCATTTTATCCACCTCGTCACGAGATATGACCATGTTGAAACTTGATGCCCACACCACTGCCCTGGTGTTGATTGATTTGCAAAACGGCATTCTACCCTATGCTGGAGGCCCGCACAGCGCCGAGAGTGTTGTTGCCCATGGTGCACAGTTAGCCGCACATTTCCGTTCATTGGCGGCCCCGGTGTTCCTGGTGCGCGTCGGCTGGTCAGACTCCTTCGCTGAAGCGCTGAAACAGCCGGTAGACAAGCCATCTCCCGCGCCAGCCGGCGGGCTGCCTGCCAACTGGTGGGAATTTCCTGACGCTCTGGCAGTGAGTGACAGCGACATTCTGGTGACCAAACGCCAATGGGGCGCATTTTATGGCACCGATCTTGACTTGCAACTGCGTCGCCGCGGCATTAAATCCATTGTGCTAGGGGGAATTGCCACCAATATTGGCGTGGAATCTACCGCCCGCGCCGCCTGGGAACACGGCTACGAATTGGTGATCGCCGAAGACGTGTGCAGCACAGCAAACGCTGAAATGCACC
Source organism: Serratia sp. CoH_134_PS_4 (assembly GCF_058190535.1). Lineage (NCBI taxonomy): Bacteria > Pseudomonadati > Pseudomonadota > Gammaproteobacteria > Enterobacterales > Yersiniaceae > Serratia > Serratia sp. CoH_134_PS_4. The sequence continues at coordinate 226,292 of NZ_JBXWKI010000001.1, read as the reverse complement.
AGTTTGCTTTCGACAATATCTTCCCGCGGCTGGCGCGTGTACGCAGCACCCGCGAAATTCTTGCCGCACTTGACGAGTAACGTTAACGTGTAGACTGACGGGAATAATTAAGGAAGAAGCAAGCCTGATGTATATCGGACTCCCACAGTGGCAACACCCGGCCTGGCACCGTATCGGGCTGCGCGATCTGGCGGATTACAGCCGCTATTTTAATTGCGTGGAAGGCAATACCACCTTCTACGCGTTGCCTAAACTGGACATTGTCCAGCGCTGGCGCGATATGACCAACGACGATTTTCGCTTTTGTTTCAAGTTTCCCGCCACCATCAGCCATCAGGCCGCGCTGCGCAACTGCGCCGCTGAACTGCAGGCCTTTTATCAGTGTCTGAGCCCCGTTCATCAACGCATTGGCCAGCTTTGGCTTCAATTGCCTGCGGCTTTTAGCCCGGCTGAATTGCCGGCGATGTGGCAATTCTTTGATGCATTGCCGAAAGAATTTACTTACGGCGTGGAGGTTAGACACCCCGCGTTCTTCGGCAAGGGGGAAGAAGAGCGGCTGTTAAATCAGGGGTTGCATCAGCGCGGTATCAATCGGGTCATCCTTGATAGCCGGCCCGTACATCATGCCATCCCCAACAGCGCTGCCGTACGTGACGCACAACAGAAAAAGCCTAAGCTGCCGGTGCACGCCTTGGTCACGGCCAACAACCCGCTGGTGCGTTTTATCGGTGGCGACGTCTTGCAGGACAACCTGCGCTGGTTCGATGCCTGGCAGCAGAAACTGCCCCTTTGGCAACAAAAACATCAGCCATTTCTGTTTATCCATACGCCGGATAACGGCGACTCTCCCCAACAAGCGCAGAAAATCTGGCAGCAGCTGTATCAGGCAATTCCGAATTTACCCTCGCCACCGGACTGGCCGGAGCAGGATGCACTGTTTTAACCGATTAATCTGACTGATTACATCAGATTTTTCCTCGCGACAGTGATTGCAATGGCAGCTATGATGCTCGCTGCCAGTTTTGGTTAGGGAATGGAGTTAAAAATGGTAAGCGCGCTTTATGTAGTGCTCGGCGCATTGTTGTTGATCAAACTCTCTTATGACGTGGTTAGGCTAAGGATGCAATACCGGGTTGCTTACGGCGACGGGGGCTTTTATGAGCTACAGACCGCCATCCGCGTTCACGGTAATGCCGTAGAATACATTCCTATTGCAGCCGTACTGCTGGTGCTCATGGAAATGAACGGCGCTGAAATATGGATGATCCATATTTGCGGCCTGATGCTGATGGCCGGTCGCCTGGTGCATTACTACGGCTTACGTAATCGTGAAGTTCGCTGGCGTCGTTCAGGCATGGCGGCAACCTACATTTCGTTGGTGCTAATGGTATTAGCCAACATTTTCTATCTGCCATGGGATCTTATTTTCAGCCTGCATTGATCCCCTGTTGCTCCTCAGGCGGCTACGCCGCCTGCTTCCGCTGCGCTTTCTTGCCGTTATCTGTTAGAATATGCCCCTTCGAATTCTGAACTGATTTGCCGCTATGCCAAACCGCGATACTCTTTTTTCTGCACCGATCGCCAAATTAGGCGACTGGACCTTCGACGAACGCGTTGCTGAAGTGTTCCCCGACATGATTCAGCGTTCCGTCCCCGGCTATTCCAATATCATTTCAATGATTGGCATGTTGGCCGAACGTTTCGTTCAACCCGACAGCCAGGTGTATGATCTTGGATGCTCTCTGGGCGCAGCAACGCTGTCGATGCGACGGAATATCAAGGTGGCGGGTTGCAACATCATCGCCGTCGACAACTCTCCGGCCATGGTTGAACGTTGCCGCCGCCATATTGATGCCTTCCGTGCCGACACGCCGGTAGAGGTTATCGAAGCGGATATCCTCGATATCAAAATCGAAAACGCCTCGATGGTCGTGTTGAACTTTACCCTGCAATTCCTCGAGCCCGCAGACCGTCTGCGCCTGCTGGAAAAGGTCTACCTTGGGCTACGTCCGGGTGGTGCGTTGGTATTGTCAGAGAAGTTCAGCTTTGAAGATGCCGACGTCGGCGAATTGCTGTTCAACATGCATCACGATTTCAAACGCGCCAACGGCTACAGCGAACTGGAAATCAGCCAGAAGCGCAGCATGCTGGAAAACGTCATGCTGACAGACTCGGTAGATGCCCACAAAGCCCGCCTGAAACAGGCCGGTTTTGAACATGCGGAAGTTTGGTTCCAGTGCTTTAACTTTGGTTCACTGATCGCCTTGAAATCGGGGGCCACGGCATGATTGAGTTTGGTGATTTTTACCAGCGTATCGCGAAAAGCAACCTCAGCCACTGGCTGGATACTCTCCCTGCCCAGCTCAGCGCCTGGCAGCGTGAATCGCTCCATGGCAAGTTCAAGCAGTGGTTTAACTCCGTTGACCATCTGCCTGCACTGACACCAACCCGCCTCGATTTATTGAATGGTGTGCGTGCCGATATGGACTCACCGCTGTCACCGGGCCAGTTGGAAGGCATCGAGAAAATGCTGCGCACCATGATGCCGTGGCGTAAAGGCCCGTTCTCCTTGTACGGCATTGATATCGATACCGAATGGCACTCTGACTGGAAATGGGATCGCGTATTACCGCACATTTCACCACTGGCCGGTCGTACCATTCTCGATGTCGGCTGCGGCAGCGGTTATCACCTGTGGCGTATGCTGGGTGCCGGTGCCCAATTGGCGGTAGGTATTGATCCGATGCAACTGTTCCTGTGTCAGTTCGAAGCGGTGCGTAAGCTGTTGGGCGGCGATCAGCGTGCTCATCTGTTGCCCCTCGGTATCGAACAACTGCCAGAGTTGGCTGCCTTTGATACCGTCTTTTCGATGGGGGTGCTCTATCACCGTCGTTCGCCACTGGATCACCTGTACCAGTTGAAAAACCAATTGGTCAACGAAGGCGAGCTGGTACTGGAAACGCTGGTGATAGAAGGCGATCGCAATCAAGTGCTGGTCCCGGGTGACCGTTATGCGCAAATGCGCAACGTGTACTTTATTCCGTCGGCTGAAGCCCTGAAGTGCTGGCTGGAGAAATGCGGTTTCGTCGATGTAAGGATCGCCGACATGTGCGTAACCAGTACCGATGAACAGCGTCGCACCGATTGGATGACCAGCGAGTCACTGGCCGAGTTCCTCGATCCAAACGATTCGAGCAAGACCATCGAAGGCTATCCCGCCCCACTGCGTGCCGTGTTAGTGGCGAAAAAGCCTTAACCCCTTCCTGCTTTAAGGGCTCAGCACATGTTGGGCCCTTAACACATGGTAAAAACCCCACTCCTAACACTTTCGTCTCAACGTGTTGTGTCATGTCTCACCGACACGGGAACGTTGCATTAAAAATGTTACCTTCTCCTACAATGGCGATGACCCCAATAGAGGATAACGCCATGACGACATTACAATATATCGATAGTATCAATGCACTCCGAGCCTATGCACCTACTGAGAATGGTCAAGTCGTATTTCTGATTTCCCATCAGGCGGGTAGTCATCAAGGATCCGGTAAGTTCTACTATGACACAACGGATAGCACCAGCGTCGACAACAATGGCACAGTGATTGTCACCGCCTCAGGCGCGCGTTGGAAAAGGTTCGGCAATAGGATCACCTTCGACGATTTTGGTGCAGACCCAACGGGTTTAACCTCTTCAGATGATGCTGTAGAAGCCGCCATCAAAGCAGTCTCTTCACTGAAGAACAAAATCGTCTTTACCAGCAATAATGCACAATATCTGCTTAACAGAGCCACTGCGATTACCGTTCCTGCGGGAGTCACCCTAAAAGGGAATCGCACAGCCATGGCACAAGGGCCTTCCAGCAATACGACCAACGGCCCTGCCCGCGCGGGGCTTACGGACGACAGTGCATTTATTATCCGTAAGCCGGTGGGGGTGACATGCTTCAGCTGTGCTCGAGACGTGGTTTTTGATGGCTGGTCATTCTTGTATCCAGATCAGATCTATACCGCGGAAAGTAGTGCGCAATTCAGACAGTACGGGGCAACGATCACTTCAACAGGCACGTTGTCGGTATCACATTGTCGCTATGTAGGTGCTTATGACTTCGTTAATGCTAGTGGCGAAGCCAACTACTTCGATAGTATTTACGGCTGGGCTATCCGTTGTGATTACAAGATCTCCGGGAGCCGAGAAATAAACAGATTTACTAATGTTCATGTTAATCCTAACGTCGTTCGCCCGACAGAAAAAGCAGTCACAGCCTCACTAACAGTGGAAGGTTCATGCGCTTTTAACCTGGATCGCCATGACAATACCTTTTTGACCAACGTTTTCGCCTATGGCAAAAAAGTCTTCCTGAGATCCACGACGTTAGGAACCAGCTACTTAGGTGGCGTCAGTCTGACCAACTTTATGGCCGACCGTAACGGCACCTGTTTTGAGATCGACTCTGACTCTGCAGCAAATATTCAGATCGCCAACGGCTCTTACATTAATGATTATGGTGACCTCGACGGGGGGTTCCTGGTGTTAAAAAAATCGGTATCTCGCCAAAATATTACGCCGGTTCACATCACCAATGTGACATTTTCTACAGCCAATAATCCTAAAGGTACCCTTTCACCGCAGGCTATATATTTTGCGGCTGACAGTGGCTATCAGTTGGCTTTCAGTAACAGCGTTATGCCGCTATGGACGAATGGCGCACTTAATAACGCCAGCGGATATAACCTGCTCAGAGGGGAAATCACTATTGCCCAGCGTGTATATCAGTTGACCTCTGCACCGCAGAACTACCTTGATAATGCCAGCCTGGTTGATGTCGATACCACTAGTCAGCCAGTCAACTGGTCAATAGATGGTAATTTGACGGCAAACAGCAATCAAATCACATCAACCGGTGCTAACCCAAGATACAAGGGCATTCTGCAGCGCATTCATCGGAGTATCGGTAATAGAACCTTTTGGGCAGTCGCCTCATCCATTGGTGACCCAAATGCGAGTGTGCCACCTGGCACGCCTGAGCCAAGTGTTTCAACAGGAATATGGGCACGGAGTTTTAACGATAACTATACCGATCTTATCGAAAGTGACACGGTACCTTGGGTACAGATAGGCAACCTGTTTTATGCACAGTTTTATATGAGTAACACCCGGACAATCCACGATATCCTGGTCAACCCGGGTTCAAACGGTAACACAGTGAGAATTCTTGCTTGTGGTATCAGTCCAGGACAAATTTTCGATTTTAGTTCCCTGTCTCTATTCTGAATGACATTAAAAAGGCCCCGATATAATCGGGGCCTGCTATAAGTTTATGCGCGTACCATGGCTTCTTTCCGTCTAAACAACGATAGCTGGGTACTTATGCACTCTGCGCCAACGGATCAACCAGTGCCAACGCGTTTTTCATCGCCTCTACCATTTCGCCATCGACGCAATAGTGGCTAAATTCATCAACCTCGCTGTCTGAACACATGGTCACGCCAGCCTTGCGATAGCGCATGGTCGAAGGCACTTCATGGCCGGATGAGCTATGCACTTCCTGAATGCCAATATCAACGAACTTGTGCAAGTTACTGAGCCGAACTCCTGCCCCGGCCATAATCACTGGCCCCTGGCTAGCCTGCACCAGATCACGCAGCAAGGGTAAACCCAGCTCTGCATTTTGCTGCTGACCGGATGTCAGTATCCGCGCGACGCCCAATTGTGTGAGCTGATCAAGCGCGGCCATCGGGTTTTGGCACATGTCAAAAGCACGATGGAAAGTCACCGCCATATTGCCGCTTAAGCGCATCACTTCGCGCATACGCGGCAGATCGATATGCCCTTCTTCATCCAGCATTCCAACCACCACACCGGCAAAACCCATGTCGCGGATTTGCGCAATATCGTGCTTTATTACGTCAAAATCTACGGCGCTATAACAAAAATCGCCGCCCCGCGGGCGAACGATCGGATGCACAGGTACGCTGACCCGCTCCCGCGCCAGGCGTAATGAACCGTAGCTGGGTGTCAGCCCCCCCTCACTCTGACTGGCGCACAGTTCTATACGATCGGCACCTGCCCGCTCAGCCGTCAGCGCGCAATCGACGCTATAGCAACAAACTTCCAGTTTAATCATTGTCACCCCCAGATGACGGCTAACATGTGACAGTAATTGTTAATTCTTCCATTTCTCACGTAGGCTCATACAGAGCCCCTAAATAATTGGAGCTGCATCACGTAACAAAAATGCAACGTCAATATGACGGACATAGGTATAAACCAGCTCAGGGTAGTAACTATGGCATTCAATTTTGATCAATGGGTAGACCGTAGTCACAGTGACAGCGTTAAGTGGGATAAATATCGTGACCGCGACATTATTCCGCTCTGGGTTGCTGACACCGACTTCCCTTCACCACCCGCTATCATCGATGCATTACAGCAACGAGTGGCCCATGCCGTGTTCGGCTATGGGCATCCATCCCCTGAACTCATTGAGGTTTTTAGCCAGCGTATGCTAGAACGCTATAGCTGGCGTATCAATCCTGAATGGCTGATTTTCCTGCCTGGATTGGTTTGTGGTCTAAATTTATGCGTGCGGGCTTTTACGGCTGAAAACGAAGGCACGCTGGCACCATCACCGATCTATCCCCCGTTTCGCAAAGCCGCGAAATTCGCTGGACGCTCGCAGTTGCAGGTACCGCTGGCACTGAAGGAGAAGCGATGGGGATTAGATTTCACCTCCATCCCGGAACAGCTCAATGGCAAAGAAAAATTACTGCTGTTGTGTAACCCGCAAAATCCGGGCGGCACTGTCTATCGCAGGCAAGAGCTGTTACAGCAACATTCGTTCGCTCAAAACCACGATCTGATCGTCTGTTCCGATGAAATCCATTGTGATCTCCTGCTTGAACCAGGGTGTCAGCACATCCCCTTTGCCACGTTAAATGAGGATGCCGCACAGCGCAGCATTACGCTGATGTCGCCGTCGAAAACCTTTAATATTGCCGGACTGGGTGCCTCGATGGCGATTGTGCCCAACCCTGCTTTGCGGCAAAAGCTGATCCGCACACGCAGTGGCATCGTACCTGAAGTGGATATACTGGCGCTGGTTGCCGCACAGGCAGCCTACCAGCATGGGCAAGAGTGGTTGGACGAACTGTTGGTTTATCTGCGTGCCAACCGTGATTTGGTGACCGAGCGTATTAATGCCATGCCCGGCCTGCAGCTACAACCGATTGAGGCAACCTACCTGGCGTGGATAGACTGCCGTCAACTGGCCGTCGACAATCCGCACGCCTTTTTTGAACGGGCGGGCGTTGGATTAAGCCCGGGCCTGGATTTTGGTAACCGGCATTTTGTCCGCTTGAATTTTGGTTGTCGGCGCGAGCTACTCACCCAAGCGTTGGATCGTATGCTGATGGCCACCCACTCACTAATGTCAGGCTAACGTTGTTCGCTGGCGACAACGTCTCTAATCGAGTAGGGATGAAACTTGATCGTCACGCTGCCGTCGGTGATCGCCAACGTCGGGTTCGGCAAACGCTCCCCATCAGTCTGTGGCGAACTCTGTTTCAGTTTTATCCCTTGAGCCAATAGCGCTTCATCAGGCAACTGAGCCAGCGCGCGCGCGTAAAGCGTGGCAGGATCGCCACCCAGTACCAGTTCCACATGTTCCCAGCCTTCATGCGGATAACGTTTATCTCCGGGATAAGGCAACTCAATACAGTCAATCTGCCAAGGTCCCACGTTAAGGGGTTGTTGAAGATCAAACAGGTAAATAGGACGCCCCTTGATTATCGCCTCAGACAACAGTGAGCCACACTGTTGTAGCCCTTCGCGCCAGCGATCGGCCGTTGTGTTTTGATGGCAGCGTACCGATATGTGATCCGCACTGAACTGTGTTAAATCCAGGTGCAACTTCTCGGCAAAGCGGTTCAGTGCCTGTTCAAAGCGCGGCAGATCCAGCACCAAATCGTTAAGCTCGGCAATGGCCGTAAAAGTCGTCATAGAATCCTCGAAACAACGGAAAGCGATTTTCAGGTGGTGTAATTTACACGCCGAAGGCTCAGCTATCCATACGGAAACCTTCGGCAAGCGGACTTTTTTGGTGCAGAGTGCGGCCATCAACTAAACCAGGAATGCAGCTGGTTATAAAAAGCACAAAATAACAATTTATTTAGATTTTATTACAGCCGTGTTTCGTTTTTCCCAGTTTTTAATTCCGAAAACTCATTGTTGCATAAGTTTATAACGTTTAATCATGACGTAAGACTTAAGAATACTACTAACTTATTAAGTTATAAAATCGCATTAACAAGAGATACATATGATTAAGAAGACAGCACCCACTGGCACAATAGAAATGAAAAAACAATAAGATTTTTATTATAACTCATTGTTTTATAATAAATTAAAATAAAAACAACATGAGAATCATCCTAAACAAGATTTGTGCAATTGCGTGAAAATATCAATTAAGCTACTTTAGTGAAAATTGAGTTTGAGATAATTAGTTATGATACTTTTAATAATGTCCCTGCTATTGATAGTTATTGCCGCATACGCGATATTCCGTCATTTCAAATCACGCCGCAATAACACGTTAGACGGTGGTCGTCGGAAAAAAAGGCACTAGCTTTGCCTATTTTGGTCTCTTCATTCCCTCTCTTTTTTTATCCGTTTACTCCTCTCATTTAGCGCTCCGCGACTTTCAGCTTATCCCTCGCCAACTGCTGACGTCCTCCCTCAAATCGGTTACAATTACAGGCTGTTTTGTGGTGGGCCGCCGTCTTGACGTGCAGCCAGAAAACCACCTTTGAATCCCGTAGGGGCATGGCACACGGCCCCTCGTTCGTCATTAAGGTAACCCGGTGAATATTCAGGTTCTTCTTTCAGATAAAGTCAGCCAGGCGCTGATTGCCGCAGGCGCGCCAGCCGATTGCGAAGCGCAGGTCCGTCAGTCAGCAAAAGCACAGTTTGGTGACTATCAGGCCAATGGTGTGATGTCCGTTGCCAAGAAACTTGGCATGCCACCCCGCCAATTGGCAGAAAAAGTGGTGCAGCTCCTTGAGCTCGGCGACATCGCCAGCAAAGTGGAAATCGCCGGTCCAGGCTTTATCAATATCTTCCTGAACAGCGCTTGGGTCGCACAGCAAACCGACCGCGTATTGAGTGCGCCAAAACTGGATATTGCCCCTGTCGAACAGCAAACCATCGTTATCGACTACTCAGCCCCTAACGTGGCGAAAGAAATGCACGTCGGCCATCTGCGTTCCACCATTATCGGTGACGCTGCTGCACGTACGCAGGAGTTTTTGGGCCATAAAGTGATCCGCGCCAACCACGTCGGCGACTGGGGCACCCAGTTCGGTATGTTGATTGCCTATCTGGAAAAAATGCAGAACGAAAACGCCAGCGATATGGATCTGTCTGACCTGGAACAGTTCTATCGTGAAGCGAAAAAGCACTATGACGAAGACGCAGAGTTCGCCGAGCGCGCGCGCGCCTACGTCGTTAAATTGCAAGGTGGCGATCAATACTGCCTGAAAATGTGGCGTAAATTGGTCGACATCACCATGGCGCAAAATCAGCTGACCTATAACCGGCTGAACGTGACCCTGACCGAAGACGATGTCATGGGCGAAAGCCTGTATAACGCGATGCTGCCTGGCATCGTCGCCGATCTCAAGGCTAAGGGGCTGGCAGTAGAAAGCGAAGGCGCAACCGTGGTATTCCTCGATGAATACAAAAATAAAGACGGCGAGCCTATGGGCGTCATCATCCAGAAGAAAGATGGCGGCTACCTGTACACCACTACCGATATTGCCTGTGCTAAATACCGCTATGAGACGCTGGGCGCCGATCGGGTGCTGTATTACATCGACTCGCGTCAGCACCAGCATTTGATGCAGGCCTGGACCATCGTGCGTAAAGCCGGTTATATCCCGGACTCTCTCTCGCTCGAACACCACATGTTCGGCATGATGTTGGGTAAAGACGGCAAGCCGTTCAAAACCCGTTCAGGGGGCACGGTAAAACTGTCTGATCTGCTGGATGAAGCCGTCGATCGTGCCGCTAAGCTGATCGCCGAGAAAAACCCGGACATGCCCGCAGAAGAAATGCAAAACCTGGCCAATGCCGTTGGCATCGGTGCGGTGAAGTATGCCGACCTGTCAAAAAGCCGTACCACCGATTATATCTTCGACTGGGACAACATGCTGGCGTTCGAAGGTAATACCGCGCCTTATATGCAGTATGCCTATACCCGTGTCTCTTCCGTATTTAAACGTGCCGGCGTCGACGAAAGCAATCTGACCCTGCCGTTGGTCATGACGGAAGAACGCGAGATTGCATTGGCGACACGCCTTCTGCAGTTTGAAGAAGTCATCACCACCGTAGCACGTGACGGCACACCACACGTGATGTGTAGCTACCTGTACGACTTGGCGGGCCTGTTCTCCAGCTTCTATGAACACTGTCAGATCCTGAACGCAGACAGCGAAGAAGCTCGTCAAAGCCGCCTGAAACTGGCCTTACTGACCGCGAAGACGCTGAAAGCCGGGTTGGATACACTGGGTATCGAAACCGTCGAGCGTATGTAAGCCATCCGCGCTGAATACGCAAAAGGGTCGCCGAGGCGACCCTTTTTTACGCGTTGAAAACGGGGAATCTCTGCTTATGCCACTCGGCGGGCAAAGTCGCGTGGACGGAAACCCAATCCCCCCAATACACCAAAGTAGGCCACGACACCGGCGACAACCACCAGCGACAGACGCAATAAACGCTCAAGCATATTGCCTTGATCCCAGGCAGGCATCAGCCACATCACACAAACCAATACCGCTGACATCACAATCACCGCAATCACCAACTTGGTCAAGAACATTGCCCAGCCCGGCTGCGGGTGGAAAATCTTCTGCTTACGCAATTGCCAGTAGAGCAGTGAGGCATTAAGGCAGGCGCCCAAACCGATCGACAGTGAAAGGCCTGCATGTTTCAACGGGCCAATAAACATCAGGTTCATCACCTGGGTCAAAATCAACGTGATAATGGCGATTTTAACCGGCGTTTTGATGTCCTGACGCGAATAAAAACCGGGGGCCAATACCTTCACCACAATTAACCCCATCAAGCCTACCGAATAGGCGACCAATGCGCGTTGCGTCATCGCAGCATCGAAGGCGCTGAACTTGCCGTACTGGAACAGCGATACCGTCAACGGTTTGGCCAAAATACCCAGTGCAATGGCACTCGGCAACGCCAACAGGAAGCACAGACGCAGCCCCCAGTCCATTAATCGGGAATACTCGTCGTGATTACCGCTAGAGAAACTTTTTGCCAACGACGGCAGCAAAATCGTGCCCAGTGCCACGCCCAACACGCCAGAAGGAAATTCCATCAGACGGTCCGCATAATACATCCAGGATACCGAACCAGAGACCAGAAATGAGGCGAAAATGGTGTTGATTATCAGCGAGATTTGGCTCACGGAGACGCCAAAAATTGCGGGCCCCATCTGACGCATTACCCGCCACACGCCGGCATCGCCGAGCTTGAGACGCGGCAGCACCAACATGCCAATCTTCTTCAGATGTGGGAGCTGGTAACCCAGTTGCAGTACCCCGCCGACCACCACCGCCCAGGCCAGTGCCATGACCGGAGGATTGAAGTAAGGCGCGGCAAATAGCGCAAAGCCTATCATGCTCACGTTCAGCAGCGTCGGCGCAAAAGCGGGGATCGAAAAGCGGTTCCAGGTATTGAGTATCGAACCGACCAATGAAGCCAGCGAGATCAGCAGAATATACGGAAAGGTGACGCGCAACAGCGATGACGTCAGGGCGAACTTGTCCGGTGAGTCGACAAAGCCCGGCGCGGTAATGTAAATCACCCAAGGGGCCGCCAACATACCAAGCACCGTCACCAGCGCCAACACCAACGTTAACAGACCTGAAACGTAGGCAATGAAAGTACGTGTAGCCTCTTCCCCCTGCTGACTTTTATATTCGGCCAGGATAGGTACAAAAGCTTGGGAAAACGCCCCCTCGGCAAAAATACGCCGCAATAGGTTGGGAAGCTTGAATGCCACGAAGAAGGCATCTGTTGCCATACCGGCACCAAACACCCGCGCCACGATCGCGTCACGGGCAAAGCCCAGCACCCGTGAGAACATCGTCATAGAGCTGACGGCTGCCAGTGATTTTAGTAGGTTCATGTGGTTTTTCTGATACGCCCTGTAAATGTTGACGCCTGCATCAGCAGGCGTCAGTAAAACTATCGGCTCAGTTTACCCATCCGCAGCAGAATAGCTACCGCCATATGTTACATAGAGTTATCTTACAAACCGGCATCACGCAGCAGCGTTTCAATCACCCGTTGGGCGGCAATGGCCTGCTCTCCAGCCGTTTCTGGTGCAGTGTGATTACTCACAGAAGCGATAAAATGGCGAACCGCACCGTCAAAACCCCGTTGCGCCAGCGTGGTTTGCCACCCCGGGGCCGGTTGTTCCAAAACGCCCTGGGCGTCTTCACGCCACCACTGACGCATATCGTTCAACTGATATACCGCGCCATCCGACACTGCCTGCACGCTTTCGCGTTGGCTACCAGCACGGCGATGCATACTGGTAGTTATCTGTGTTTCACCACATTCAAAATGATGCTCGGCATATAACAGCTCACCGCGCTCTGTGCCACGCAGGCAACCGCTGAGCAACTGCACAGCGCCGCCGCCCAACCATAATGCGGTATCCACCACATGCAGATAGTCATCCAGCAAGGTAAACCGCATATTATTGGGCCCAACGCTGTCCGCACGGTGTTTTTCCATGCGGATCGACGCAGGTTGACACATGTCTTGTTTCAGTTGTTGATACAAGGGTGCAAAACGGCGGTTAAACCCCACCATCAGCGCTTTACCCTGTTTTTCTGCCAGGGCAATCAGTTGCTCCCCCTGTTCCACGGTTTCGGCCAACGGTTTATCGACATAAACGTGAACGCCATGACGCAACAATTCACCGATCACCTGAAAATGGCTGGCGGTACTGCTGTGAACAAACACCGCATCGCATTGCTGTGCCAGACTGTCTAACCCCGAGAAACAGGCCATACGGTAGCTGTCACATATTGGCTGTGCTTTTTGTTGATTGGGAGAGAAACCGCCCACCAAAACCCAGTCCACCGCCTGGCTGAGGAGCGGTAAATAGGCTTTTTGAGCAATCCCTCCCAACCCCACAACACCAACACGCAATTTACTCATCTGCACCCCGAGCCAATAACGCCTGCAATTGTTGTTTGAGCTGCGCCACTTCGTGTTCCAGCGCAGTTACGCGTTCGTGCAATTCTGTCTCTTCAGACGGTAACACCTCAGCAGGTGCCTCATCGATTTGGCCGCAGAACAAATGCATGAACCGGCTTTCACGTTTGCCCGGCTCCCGCGCCAGACGCACCACAAAGGGGCCATCCTCACGGGCGCTCAAATTGGCCAGCACCTGTTCCACTTCAGTGACGTCATTAAATTCATGCATGCGATTGGTACGGGTGCGGAGCTCACCGGGCGTTTGGGCGCCACGCAGCAATAACGTCGTGATTATCGCCAATTCTGCCGCAGACAGCTTTAACTGACCGAACTCTGAATTGCAGAAACGGTGTTCATATTTAACGACCCGATTACCGAACCCACTTAATGTCCGTAAGAAATGCTTCTTCAGGAGCAGATCAAGGAGTTGCTGCACGTCATTTTCCGCCAGATCCATCACAGGTTCACGGTTGGTTTTCTGGTTACAGGCCAACGTAATGCCGTTAAGGGAAAGGGGATACTGATCTGGCGTCGTGACCTGCTTTTCCAACAGGCAGCCGATCACTCTGGCTTCTTTAGCGCTTAATTCATATTTCATTGTTTGGCCTCAGCGTGGCGGTAGCCATTCTTTATTGGTTAATGCGGTCAATACGTGATCCCGCCACTGCCCGTCAATCAGCAGATAATCCTTGGCATAACCTTCACGTTCAAACCCTAACCGGGTCAACAATGCACCGCTGCGCTGATTATGCGGCATATAGTTAGCCATGATGCGGTGCATGCGTTGCTGACGCAGCATATAACGGATAGCGGACTGCAACGCCTCGTACATCAGTCCTTGTCCCTGCCATTTCTCAGCTAATGAATAGCCGAGGAAACAAGCATGAAACGAACCGCGCAGCACGTTGCTGAAGTTCGCCACGCCTTGCACTTCATGTTCGTCGGGATCAAGCAGGATAAAATAGTAGGCGCTGCCCTGCTTTTGCATTTCGGTGATCATTCCCAGCCGCGCCTGCCATCCGGATGGATAACAGTGGCTTTCATCACGCACGGGCTCCCAGGGTTTGAGAAATGCACGATTTTCGGCATAGTATTCCGCTAACCGGTAAGCGTCGCGTTCATGAACTAAACGGACGACCATCCGATCGGTGGTGAGGCGTACTTTTGGTGATGCAGAGCGGTAGCCAAACATCATTTCCCCCGCAGTCAGAACGGTTCGATAAGAAGTATTTATTGGGCGCATGTCCGGATAATAATCCTGCGGCAGACTTATCCTGAATCATTATGTCTTAACGACCAGCGCAGAACCGCATATACCCTCATTTAATATAACCGCAGCCAGCCCAGGAGGTAAAACCCAGACAGCTCAGTAAATAAGCGATTGGCCATTTTACGGCTATTTTTGTGCGGTTTTGCCGCGCAGGTAACGTATTGACGATAAAAAAATATTATCTACCCCGCCCCTATCGGCAATCCTGGATTGGGTACAAACTAGAGCGGTCGCACTCCTCTCCCTCTTAATTGCTCGTGGTGAAGCATGTCTCTGGTATCGCAAGCTCGGAGCTTGGGTAAATATTTTCTATTACTCGATAACCTGTTGGTGGTTTTAGGCTTCTTTGTGGTCTTTCCACTTATTTCGATCCGCTTTGTCGATCAGCTTGGCTGGGCGGCCGTCGTGGTCGGCGCTGCGCTAGGTTTACGGCAGTTAATCCAACAAGGTTTGGGGATCTTCGGTGGTGCGATCGCCGACCGATTTGGCGCCAAACCGATGATTGTCACCGGTATGCTGATGCGCGCCGCAGGCTTCGCGACGATGGCAATGGCCGATCAGCCCTGGTTGCTCTGGTTTTCTTGCGCCCTTTCCGCCCTCGGCGGCACGCTGTTTGACCCACCACGCACTGCGTTGGTCATTAAGCTCACCCGTCCACATGAGCGCGGCCGCTTTTACTCCCTCTTGATGATGCAAGACAGCGCTGGCGCGGTGATTGGTGCCTTGATCGGCAGTTGGCTGCTGCAATACGATTTCCATTTTGTCTGCTGGGTCGGCGCAGCCATTTTTGTACTGGCAGCGGGCTGGAACGCCTGGTTATTGCCTGCGTACCGCATTTCCACCGTACGCACGCCGATGAAGGAAGGCATGATGCGCGTGTTGCGCGATCGCCGTTTCCTTACCTACGTATTGACACTTACCGGGTATTACATGCTGTCGGTACAGGTCATGCTGATGCTGCCCATCGTCGTTAATGAAATCGCCGGTTCACCGACCGCGGTAAAGTGGATGTATGCCATTGAAGCTGCGCTGTCGCTGTCACTGCTTTATCCATTGGCACGCTGGAGCGAGAAACGTTTCCGCCTGGAACAACGGCTGATGGCTGGCCTCCTGCTGATGACGCTCAGCCTGCTGCCAGTGGGGTTGGCAACCAGTCTGCAGGGCGTCTTTACGTTGATTTGCTGTTTCTATCTCGGCTCAATCATCGCCGAACCGGCACGTGAAACCCTGAGTGCCTCGCTGGCAGATCCGCGGGCACGCGGGAGCTATATGGGGTTCAGTCGCCTCGGGTTGGCGCTGGGTGGCGCGTTGGGTTACACCGGCGGTGGTTGGATGTATGACACCGGTCACGCGATGAACATGCCAGAACTGCCGTGGATCCTGCTTGGCATTGTCGGTTTTATTACCCTGTTTGCGCTTTATTGGCAGTTCAGCCCACGGGGTGCCACCACTGCGATTGTGCGCGGAGGCTGAGTTTTTTCTCTAAGTTGCCAGAAAATCAGCCGAATTTCTCACAGCTGCTATCCTGATAGTAAAAACACAAACGGGAGACGTTGGCGATGAGTGATGAAAACAAATTACCGCAGTTGCTGGAACACATGGTGCTGAATCTGCGTATGCTTTACGCGCGCTCAACATTGGTAGAAAAGGCGCTGGCCCACATTATTGCCGAGAATGCCGGCCTGAAAAATGACATTGTCAAACAACTGCAGATCGTCAATGCCACCACCGAGCGTGATAAAATCGATTTGGAAGAGGCGCGAATGCATCTGATAGAAGTGATTAATTCCGTCCCGACAAAAAAATAATCCCCGCATTGATCCGCGCTAAATGCGCGGATCAAACAACAATAACGCACCTTCCCGCAAGAACTCTTCGCGACAGCCTCAGTATGCTGTGATAACTATTGCTATTAAAACCTGACAACCGGAGCAAGCATGAAACTGTTTATCTACGATCATTGCCCATTCTGCGTTAAAGCCCGCATGATTTTCGGCCTGAAAAACCTGCCCGTTCGCCTGGTCACCTTACTCAGCGATGATGAAGCGACGCCTGTCAGTATGATTGGCAAGAAAATGGCCCCTATCTTGCAAAAAGATGACGGCAGCTATCTGCCTGAAAGCATGGATATCGTGCACTACGTCGATAATCTTGATGGCAAACCGCTGTTGACGGGGAAAACCAACCCAGCGATCGCCGACTGGTTGCAGCGCGTCGGCAGCTATAGCCTTTACTTATTGCTGCCCCGTTTTGCCAATGCTGACTTCGAAGAATTCGCCACTGACGGTGCACGCCAATACTTCACCGATAAAAAGCAGGCATCAATCGGCAGTTTTGCGAAGCACCTCGGTGACAGTGCCGATTTGATTGCCCAATTGGAAACGGACCTCCAGGCACTTTCCAGGCTGATTGTCTCCCCTGAAGCAGTAAAGGGTACGCTGTCTGAAGACGATATTCACCTGTTCCCACTGCTGCGTTCGTTGTCGATCGTCGCCGGGCTGACACTTCCGGAAAACGTGGAAGCCTATCGCAACCGTATGGCACAGCGTAGCGATATACCGCTGTTGTTCGATATGGAACAGTAATCCCATGCAATAAGGATATAGCGCGCAAATGTTAAAAATGGTGCTCGTCACTGCCCGCGATCGGGCAAGGCTGAAAGAGATTTCTGCGGTACTCATCCGCTACGGATTACAAGATGTCATTCGCCTGCTCGGCCTGAGCACCCTGCTGGGCAGCAATGACGTGGGCAATCAGCCACAAGACAGCCAAACATTGCCGCAGCGTTTGCGCGCCGCACTGGAAGCGCTCGGACCCACCTTTGTCAAATTTGGCCAAATTCTGGCAACTCGCTCAGACTTGCTGGATTCAAGTTGGACTGACGAACTTGATCGTCTGCACAGTCAAGCCGCCACCTTACCCTGGGGCGAACTGGCGCCACAAATTACAGCGGACTTGGGTGGGGATCCTCACAACCTGTTTGCTGAGTTTGACGACGTGCCTCTGGCGGCTGCATCAATGGCGCAAATTTACCGTGCCCGGCTGCACAGTGGTGAAGCCGTGGTGATCAAAGTGCTGCGCCCCGGCCTGGCGAAAACCATTCATGCCGATTTGCGCCTTCTGGCCTATTTGGCGGAAACCGTAGAGCAGCAAAGTCCGGCATTGGCTCGTTATCGACCACGTCAGATGGTACGAGCGCTGGCAACCGCACTTAATCATGAACTGGATCTGACTCACGAAGGCAATAACTGTGAGCGGGTCGCCCAACAGTTTGCACAGCAACCCGATGTCGTCATCCCGAAAATTTATTGGCCGCTGTCGTCAAAGCGCCTGCTAGTGCAGCAATTTTTGCCCGGTATAGCACCGGAAAATCCGCAACAACTGGCAGCGGCAGGCTTCGATGGCCCGCTGCTCGCACGACGCGGCGCTCAGGCCTTTATGAAAATGGTGCTGGAGCACCGTCTCTATCACGCCGATCCGCATCCGGGCAACGTTATGGCCCTAGCGGATAACCGTGTCGGCTTTATCGACTTTGGCATGGTCGGCCAGCTTTCCGAACGGCGACGCAATCAGCTATTGCTGTTGCTGCAAGCCATTGCTGAAAGGGAATCCGGAGGGATCGTCAATACCTTGATCGCCTGGTCAGACAGCGATCCTTTGGATCTTCTGGATCTGGAGTTGGCGGCCCAAAACTTTCTCGATAAGCAAGCCTCTGCCACCTTAACGTTGGGCAAGGCGCTGGCTGATTTGCTGGTAATGGCACGCGAACATCAGCTGGCGCTACCGCCGGATCTGGTGCTGTTGTTCAAGGCCTTAATCACCGCAGATGGTGTACTGCACCGCTTAGATCCCAACTTCGATATCATCGCGACCCTAAAACCCATGCTGCAACAGGTCATGTTGCAACGTTACGCCCCAGAAGCGGTGCGACGACGCATGCTGGCACTGGGCGGTGAGGCACTCGACGCAGGTGAAGAACTCCCGCAGACGCTACGCCTGTTAATGCGTCGGCTGAAACGCGGTCAGCTCAGCGCCGACATCAACCTCAAGAACATTGATCAGCTGAGCAAAGCATTGGAACGGGCCGCCGTCACGCTGGCCATAGCCATCGTCACCGCCGCCTTCGCTCTCGGCCTGGCACCTTTCCTGATGCAATCATCGGTGCACCTATGGGGCATCCCGCTGTTTCCTGCACTGGGTGCACTGGCCTGTCTTGGTGGCGTGTTGTTGTTGGTGCTGCGTCTGCGACGCTAAACAATTTCAGCGTTATCCGATAGGTCATGTCAGATTTCCCGCGCACTATCAATATTATCCCAGGTTCCGGAATGAGCGCTGTATACTGCGCCCATAGCAATCAGGGCGCTTTAGTCGCCCCTTACATGTGAGTACTTATGAAGAAGATTTTAATGGGTGTTGCTGCCCTGGCGTTCGTCGGCGCATTGGTCGGTTGCAATCAGCTGACCCAGTACACGCTCAGCGAGCAAGAAGTGAACGACTACCTGCAAAAACATAACGATTACCAAAAGCAGATCGGTGTGCCGGGGTTGCTGGACGCCAATATCGTACTGACTCAATTGCAGAGCCAAATTGGCCGCAGTGAACCCGGCAAGGTTACCCTTTCTGGCGATGCGAAAGTGAATATTACCTCGATTCTCGGCCCGCAGACGGCAGATTTGAAGCTAACGCTGAAAGCACAACCGGTCTATGATCGTGAGCAAGGCGCGGTATTCCTGAAGGACATGGAATTGACTGACTATAGCGTGCAGCCGGAGAAAATGCAGACAGTGATGAAAGCGCTGACGCCGTATCTGAATCAGTCGCTAAAATCCTATTTTGATCAAAAACCGGCCTACGTTCTGAACCCGAACAACAGTAAAACAGAGGCAATGGCCAAGAAACTGGCCAAAGGATTGGAAGTAAAACCGGGTGAATTGGTCATCCCATTTACTGACTAACACTAGCCTGGAACAAACAGCCCGCTGAATAAGGCGGGCTTAATATTTTCAGGCAGGCAAACGTAAACGACACCGCCAGAAATCGGGTATTACTGTGGTTCACTGTAGGTGATTTTGCCCGCATTGCAGTCGAGGGTGACGTTGTAGGTTTTATCCTGCTTAGTGCCGCGCACTGTCAACGGCACCTGCCAGACGGCATCTTTGCCGGAAATAGCGTCCGGGCTTACCCATGCGATCGGGGTAGCGGTACCCAGCAGCTTTTTATCCGATTCCCAGCGTGTAATGCGGTTTTGTAGATAATCGCGTTTCACCTGTGCAGCAACGTCTGCCGGTTGCAGACCCGCGCATTGCGCCACTTTGGCGCTACGTTGCTCTTGCGCCTGCACCGTCGTGGTTAAACCTGCCATGGCCAACAGTGCTACGGCTAAACTCAGACCTGTTGTTCTCATATTCCCTCCAGTTGTGATTTACGCTATCCGCAGGCATTTGCCCTTGGCTCACAACTGGTCTGGCGAAAGATCAGCGCTTCGCGAAGGTGATGACAAACAGCTCATCCAGCCCCGGATAGATTTCCTTGATCACCTGCTTCAGCTCGCTGAGCGACATGTTTTCCTGCCGAGCATGCAGCTCGGTTAACGCATCCAGCCGTACCGGCGTGACTGACAGGACTTCAATCATGCAAAAGAATACGTTGTCTTCATTACGGCTAACACGTAAGACCTCACCGGGTTCAAAGTGAGATTCACTGGCATCCCGAATGGTGATGGTCTTGAGACCGGCCAAGATGTCTTGTTCAAAGCGACTGAAGAAAGTTATTTCACGGCTCATTCTAGATCCTTTTTCATCACATTGCCGCAACATAAGTCATTATGCTGCCTGCTTTTCTGACGCAGATCCCTCTTTTGTGGTAGCGACAGGTTTTTCCGCTTTAACTTTGGCCGGTTTCTTCGGTGTTTCCACCGGCGCGGCGCCGCGCAGGATTTGCCCCAGCACGTCTTTATTCTCCGCCAGGAAGAAACTCAGCCCTTCACGTTGCTCGTCATCCAGGCTCAATGGCGCCTGTTGCAACCATTCACCAAGGCTGTCGGCCAGATCCAGCATTTTGTCGTAAGCATCGGCTTCTTTCTTGGTTGCGAAAGTCATCTTTTCCTCACCGTTTCTCACCACCACATAGTGAACTTCAACTGCCATATGCGCATTCCTCAAAGGTTAGAATACTGTAATTTTATACAGTATAAGGTGATTTTACGCAGGGATGCAAGTGCACCCCTGACGTGATTTATTTCAACAACCGCACCTTGCAGTTCTTACCCTTGATTTTACCCTGTGTGAGCTGTTGCAGTGCCTTACGGGCGCTCGCCTTGCGGATCGCCACATAAGCATGCACGGGGAACATGTCTATCTTGCCCACTTCTGCTGCCGTTAACCCGGCGTCGCCGGTCAAGGCACCAAGAATGTCACCAGGACGGATTTTGGCCTTACGCCCACCGTCGATACACAAGGTGACCATCTCGGCTTCAAGTGTCGTATGGCTCGCGCCACTCAGTTCAGACACCGGTGCCCAGTTAACTCGTATCTGCAAATACTCTTCAATCGCATGCGCACGCGCCATTTCCTGCGGTGTGCACAGGCTAATTGCCAGGCCGCTCAGACCAGCGCGGCCGGTACGACCTATACGGTGTACATGCACTTCGGGATCAAATGCCAGTTCATAATTGACAACCAGTTCCAGCTCTTTAATGTCCAGACCGCGTGCAGCAACGTCGGTCGCCACCAGTACACGGCAGCTACGGTTGGCAAAGCGCACCAGAACCTGATCGCGATCGCGCTGTTCCAGATCGCCATGCAGCGCCAATACGCTTATGCCTCGCGCTTCCAGCGCTTCATATACGCTCTGGCAATCACGTTTAGTGTTACAGAACACCACGCAGGAAGACGGTTGATAATGACGAATGGCCGACACCAACACCGCTGGGCGCTGATCGCGGGTGGTTTCATAGAAACGTTGTTCGATGGTGGTTTGTTCTTCACCGTCGTCCACTTCCACATTTAACGGATTGCGCTGTACGCGGGCACTGATGCGTTCAATACCGCTCGGATAGGTTGCCGAGAACAGTAGCGTCTGACGTTGCGGCGGCGTATAGCTGATCACATCGTCGATGTCATCGGCAAAACCCATGTCCAGCATGCGGTCGGCTTCGTCCAAGACCAGCACTTTCAGTTCGTCCAACACCAGCGTTTTCTTACGCAGGTGTTCCTGAATACGCCCCGGAGTCCCCACGACAATATGCGGTGCATGCACCAGGGAGTCGAGCTGTGGCCCCATAGGCTGGCCACCACACAGGGTCAAAATTTTGATGTTTTGAGTGAAGCGGGCAAGACGGCGCAGCTCTTTGCTCACCTGGTCCGCCAGTTCACGTGTCGGGCACAGGATTAGCGCCTGCGCAGCCACTTGGGCAACGTTAATTTTATCCAGCAGGCCGATGCCGAATGCCGCCGTTTTACCGCTGCCGGTTTTTGCTTTGGCACGTACGTCCTGCCCTTTCAGGATGGCGGGCAATGCAGCAGCCTGCACCGGTGTCATTTCGGCATACCCCAATTCGTTGAGGTTGGCCAACTGTTCGGCTGGCAGCGGCAGGGAAGAAAAAGAAACTGTGCTCACGGCGATAACTCTTATATGGCAAATGGAATGGCGGCGCGCCCATGGGCAGCACCGAATTAACCGCAGATGATAACAGAGATAGGGGGGATTACGGATTTCACACATAAAAAAAGCCGCCACTTGCGGGTTTTGACGGCGGTGGCAGCAATAGGTTGGCCTTCGGCTGCACACGCAAACGTTTTCGTATATACTGCACGCCCATTATCAGACCGCTTTACACTCCACAGATCCAGGTACGAGACTATGTTAACTATTGGAACCGCCCTGCGCCCCTCCGCCACCCGCGTTATGCTGCTCGGCTCCGGCGAGCTGGGTAAAGAAGTTGCCATCGAATGCCAGCGTTTGGGACTGGAAGTGATCGCTGTTGATCGCTACGCCGATGCTCCCGCCATGCACGTGGCACACCGCAGCCACGTTATTAACATGCTGGACGGCAACGCACTGAAAGCCGTGATTGAACAGGAACGTCCTGACTATATCGTGCCAGAGATCGAAGCCATTGCCACCAGCATGCTGGTTGAGCTGGAACAGCAAGGACACCATGTGGTGCCCTGCGCCGAGGCAACGCGACTGACCATGAACCGCGAAGGCATCCGCCGCTTGGCCGCAGAAACGCTCGGTCTGCCCACCTCGCCTTATCGGTTTGCTGATGACAAAGTGACATTCCAGCAGGCTGTCGATGACATCGGCTATCCCTGCATCATCAAGCCGGTCATGAGTTCATCCGGCAAAGGCCAAAGCCTGATCCGCCGTCCGGAACAGCTAAACGCAGCCTGGGAGTATGCCCAACAGGGTGGCCGTGCCGGGGGCGGTAAAGTGATTGTCGAAGGTCTGGTGGAGTTCGACTTTGAAATCACCCTGCTCACCATCAGTGCAATTGATGGCGTGCATTTCTGTGCGCCAATCGGCCATCGCCAGGAAGATGGGGATTACCGCGAATCATGGCAACCTCAACAGATGAGCGATCTGGCGTTGAGCCGTGCGCAGGCGATTGCGGAAAACGTGGTGAAAGCATTGGGGGGTTTTGGTCTGTTCGGTGTAGAACTGTTTGTGTGTGGGGACGCGGTTATTTTCAGCGAAGTGTCCCCACGGCCGCATGATACCGGCATGGTGACCTTGATTTCGCAAGATCTGTCCGAGTTCGCCCTGCACGTTCGCGCTTTCCTGGGTCTGCCCATTGGTGCGATCCGCCAGTTCGGGCCTTCGGCATCCGCAGTCATTCTGCCACAGTTGACCAGCCGTGACCTGCGTTTCAGCGGTCTGGACCACGCGCTGGTCGGTCACAACCAACTGCGTTTATTCGGTAAACCGGACATTGACGGTCAACGTCGGATGGGTGTCGCGTTGGCTACGGCAGAAAACATAGCGCTGGCGGTAGAATCAGCCAAACAGGCTGCGGCTGCGGTCGTGGTTGAAGGGTAATTCTTCGGGGCCGGCTTGCCGGCCCCTGAAATATCAATAGTTTTCGTCTTCTTCCGAGTCATCATCAGCCAGATCGTCCGGCCGTTCCTGATGCTCTTCATCGTCTTCGTCATCAAACAGCACGCTGACCTGGTCACCCTGGTGTTTTTCGCGGATTTCCTGTGCAACGCGCGCAATGGCTTCACCACTGCTCATGCCTTGTTCCATCAACGAATGGATACGATCAGCAGCTTCCTGCTGCTCTAGATGGCTCAGGGACGGCATACCTGCAAGCATGTGATTCTCTCCGGCAAAATGGAGAGCGAGTATACCCCCTAAACCGACGGATCCCAACGCTTGTTATTCAGCAGCCGGTTGCGAAACATGCTCACCGTGCCGCCACTGTTTCAGACGATGGAGCCAGAGTATGACGTGCCAGCCTTGTTTTAGACCACGCGCATTGGCGAACATGGCGCGATCAATACCGCGTTGGTAGAATTCATCGGTGATTTGGCACTGTGCAGCCAGTTCAGGTTCACGGCGGATACTGTGGCAAATACCCAATGCTTCGCGCGTGATTTGCCAATGGAAAGCCGGCCTGATGTCGATTTTTCTCGCGTAACGCTGGTTAAGTACCCTCAGCATCTCCACGATTTTCATATAATGGCGCTGATATTCCACGTTGGCTTTACCAATACGGCGGCGATTGCTAATCGATTGGTCATGAACACGCTGGCGATACAGCGCTTTGCTGATATATTTCACCCGCTTGGCATTAAACATCACTTCGGTGGTCCAGGGAATGTCTTGGTGATGTAAACCCGGCTCGAAATACAACTGATGCTGTTTAATAAAATCAAGGCGATAAACGGCTAACCACACCACATGAATAAATTTTCTTGATTTCAGCGCGCGCTCCAACCATTGAACACCGCTTATAACCTGTGTATCGCCCAATCGTTTGAGTGGAATAATCGGTTGAAGCTCACCCTCATGGGAAAAATAACGTTCACCATTGCACTGCATAACATCCAGCTGATTTTTTTCGGCCAGTTCAATCAAGGTTGAATACATCTCAGGCGCCAGTAAATCATCCGCGTCAGGAAACGCGACATATTTCCCTTTGGCAACGGCCAACCCGGCATTGCGTGCGCAGGACACACCCGCGTTACGCTGATCAATGACAGTAATGTGTGGGTGCTGTCGGGCATAACGATGGGCGATATCGCCAGAGCCATCGCTGGAACCGTCATTGACGATGATCACTTCCAATCGCTGTTCATTTTGGGCCAGCAATGAAGCCAGAAAAGGCTCAAACAGCTCGCCCACGTTGTGCAACGGGACAATAACACTCAGCATTAGGGGCATAGGCAGCTCTTCGTAAAAAGTAACGAATGAATATTCTTAAAATATCAGGGTGCATTTAAATAAAATGAAGCACTTGCCAGTCGATTTACTCGAAGGCATACATGCGTCTTGTTACCATTTATATTTTTATACGTACGCTCTCACAGGCAGTAATTCATTACCCAAATTACAGAACACCTTGGCATTGTTAATAAAATAATCGCCTGTACCATCAGCCAATGATAACAACCAAAAACAATAACCGCGTGAAACTAATGATTTAATTTTCCGTTTGTGATTTTAGATAAAAAAATATATCGAGCATTGACTGATGTAATTATTTTTAACATAGTAAACTTTAGCTAAAGTCGCAAAAAATGCTTCATTTGCAAAATTGTTTACTCACCGTTTATGTAAAGTGTGCTTCAGCCACTGAGACCAAGACATGCACCCGCCGGTTGAATATGGCAGAATAGCCAACAGAAACAGCCGTCTGTTAGTCAGGTTTATTGAGGCCCATGAGCATAACTGCACCGAATCTTAAGTCTTTACCTTATACCCGCACTGCACTGTTAGAGCTGTTTGCACCGCTTGCACAGCAGCCTTGGGCGATGCTGTTGCATTCCGGTTTTGCCGAACACCCACACAACCGTTTCGATATCCTGGTCTCCGCCCCCTGCGCTACCTTAACCACACGGGGTTCCCTCACCGAGATCCACTGCGGTGAAGCGCATTGGCAATCTTCGGAAGACCCTTTCAGTCTGTTGCAACAGCAACTGGATCAACTGAACCTGCACCCGGCGATGGATACCTGCCTGCCCTTTCAGGGCGGCGCACTGGGGTTGTTCGGTTATGATTTGGGCCGCCGCGTGGAAAAACTGCCGCAATTGTCTCAGGCAGATATCACACTGCCGGATATGGCGATCGGCATTTATAACTGGGCTTTGATTGCCGATCATCACCGACAAACGCTGACACTGCTGAGTTATGACGATGTAGAGCAGCGCTGGCAATGGCTCAAGGGCCAGCAACCTGAAACCCGACGCGCATTCACGTTGACCCGTTGCTGGCAAGCCAATATGACGCGGCAACAGTACGGTGAAAAATTTCAGCGCATTCAGCGTTATCTGCGCAGTGGTGACTGTTATCAAATCAATCTGGCACAGCGATTCTCTGCTGAGTATCAGGGCGATGAATGGCAAGCATTTCAGCAATTAAGCGCCAGTAATCGTGCGCCCTTTTCTGCCTTCTTGCGCTTGCCACACAACACCGTCATGAGCGTTTCACCCGAGCGTTTTCTATGGCTGGAAGATCACCATATCCAGACGCGTCCCATTAAAGGCACCCTGCCGCGCCTTGCCGATCCTGAGCAGGATGCTCAGCAAGCGCAACGGTTGGCGAATTCCGCCAAAGACCGCGCGGAAAACCTGATGATTGTCGATCTGCTGCGTAATGATATTGGCCGTGTCGCCGAGCCTGGCAGCGTGAAGGTTCCCGAGTTATTTGTGGTAGAGCCCTTCCCAGCGGTGCATCATCTGGTTAGCACTATCACGGCGACCCTGCCGGAACACACCCCTGCGACGGAATTGCTGCGCGCGTGTTTCCCCGGCGGTTCCATTACCGGTGCCCCCAAAGTGCGTGCGATGGAGATCATTGAAGAGTTGGAGCCACAACGGCGCAACGCGTATTGCGGCAGTATTGGGTACATCAGCGTCTGCGGTACCATGGACACCAATATCACCATTCGCACACTCATCACCGAAAACAACCGTATTTACTGTTCCGCCGGTGGCGGTATCGTTGCCGACAGCCAGGAACAGGCGGAGTATCAGGAAACCTTTGATAAAGTTGGCCGCATCTTGCCACAACTGGGGGAGTTTACCGCGTCGTGAACCAGCCGACTTATCCAACCTCATTGGCAGCCTTTATCAGCCGTTTTCAGTTGCAGCTGCCACAGGCGTCGCAAATCTCACATAACGTTCGCCCGGCGGCAGTGTTGATACCTATCATCTGCCGCCCTAAGCCGACGTTGTTGCTCACCCGCCGCGCCGACTCGCTGCGCAAACATCCTGGACAGGTCGCCTTCCCTGGCGGCAAAACCGACGCCGACGACGGTTCATCGGTGATCACCGCCCTGCGGGAAGCTTATGAAGAAGTGGCGATCCCACCGGAGGCGGTGACCATCCTGGGGCAACTGGCACCCCTCGACAGCAGTACCGGCTTCCAGGTCACCCCTGTTGTGGGGCTTATTTCTCCAGATGTACGATTCGTCGCCAACGCAGACGAAGTTGCCGATGTTTTTGAAATGCCATTACACGAAGCGCTGACGCTATCGCGCTATTACCCACTCGATATTCAGCGTGCCGGTCATTCCCACCGCATTTATCTTTCCTGGTATCAGAGCCAATTTGTCTGGGGATTAACCGCCGCCATCATCCGGCGCCTGGCGCAGCAGGTCAGTATTTAGCGTCAATTCCGTGACCGCGATCACAAGCCAAACGGTTACCTGCGCAGTTGGCGCGGGTAAAGCGATCGGCATCACTTCATTTGTTTGCTTTTTCAACTACCGTTCTGGCTATCAGAGTTTTAAAAAAACTGTAAACCCTCTCTTCAACCTTACGAAATACCTGTAAAATACTGCCATCCGGGATAAACCACTATTTTAGCAAGGTTTAAACTGGCCGCGTTCAGCACGGGAAGCAGGCGCGATTGCCATTAACGGAGTTTAGGCAACGGAAGGTTCCAGGGCCGGCCGAATGTCTGAGGCAATCACTAACAGAAGTAACACCACGGATTATTTTATTTCATGCGAAAAAGACAACCGAACCCGTACGGTCCTTTTACAATATCGCTGTTCCCTGCGCGGTTTTTAACCGCTGCAGCCATAACAATATGCCTCTAAGGAGTTTTAGCGTGATTAGCGTTTTCGACATGTTTAAGATCGGCATCGGCCCGTCCAGCTCTCATACGGTTGGACCGATGAAAGCCGGCAAACAGTTTGTCGACGATCTGGTAAATAAAGGCCTGATGCCTTCTATCACGCGTGTTGCTGTAGATGTTTACGGCTCACTCTCATTGACCGGTAAAGGTCACCATACCGATATCGCTATCATCCTCGGCCTGGCAGGTAATATGCCGGATACCGTTGATATCGATAGCATCCCGGGTTTTATTCGCGATGTAGAACAACGTCAACGCCTGATGCTGGCCAATGGCCAGCATGAAGTCGATTTCCCGCGTGATGGCGGCATGGTTTTCCGCAGCGACAACCTGTCACTGCATGAAAACGGCATGCAAATCCACGCCTTCGCCGGGGATAAACAAGTTTACAGCAAGACTTACTATTCTATCGGCGGTGGTTTTATCGTCGATGAAGAAAACTTCGGCAAGGCCGACGAGCACGAACTGAGTGTCCCATATCCGTTCAGTTTTGCTCGCGAAATGCTCGATCACTGCCGTGAAACCGGGTTGTCCCTGTCAGGCATGGTGATGCAAAACGAACTGGCATTGCACAGCAAACAGGACATCGAAACCTATTTCGGCAACATCTGGCAGACCATGCGCGCCTGTATTGATCGTGGCCTGAATACCGAAGGCGTGTTGCCGGGGCCGCTGCGTGTTCCACGCCGTGCATCCGCCTTGCGCCGTCTGCTGGTTTCCTCAGATAAACTGTCCAGTGACCCAATGAACGTGATTGACTGGGTCAATATGTTTGCACTGGCAGTGA
This sequence comes from Serratia sp. CoH_134_PS_4, assembly GCF_058190535.1. NCBI lineage: Bacteria > Pseudomonadati > Pseudomonadota > Gammaproteobacteria > Enterobacterales > Yersiniaceae > Serratia > Serratia sp. CoH_134_PS_4. The sequence goes on along the minus strand of NZ_JBXWKI010000001.1, from coordinate 197,646 downwards.
ACGAAGAGAACGCGGCAGGCGGCCGTGTTGTCACGGCGCCGACCAACGGGGCTTGCGGCATCGTACCGGCCGTGCTGGCGTACTATGACCACTTTATTGAGTCCGTTAGCCCAGACATTTACATCCGCTACTTTATGGCTGCGGGTGCCGTCGGTGCGCTGTACAAGATGAACGCCTCTATCTCCGGTGCCGAAGTCGGCTGTCAGGGTGAAGTGGGCGTGGCCTGTTCAATGGCTGCGGCCGGTCTGGCTGAACTCTTGGGCGGTAGCCCGGAGCAGGTGTGCATCGCGGCAGAAATCGGTATGGAACACAACCTGGGGCTGACCTGTGACCCGGTTGCCGGCCAGGTTCAGGTGCCGTGCATCGAACGTAACGCCATTGCTTCCGTGAAGGCGATCAACTCCGCACGCATGGCCTTGCGCCGTACCAGTGAACCTCGCGTATCGCTGGATAAGGTGATCGAGACCATGTACGAAACCGGTAAAGATATGAACGCTAAATACCGCGAAACCTCTCGCGGTGGTCTGGCGATCAAAGTGCAGTGCGACTAACGTCCTCACCCCGCCTTCACGGCGGGGTTTTTCTTGGTATGAACGCTGAATAATCAAACCACTAACACACACCAAGTGACAATGTCACGATAAAATATGTCGACACTGTCACGCCGATCCTGCGGTTAACCCGCAATTTAGCCCTCTGTTTCGCCAAATTTAAATAATTTACTGGGTTACCATCACTCTTGTATAACGACAGGCTAGAATTAGCCAAGTATCATTTAGGGCAGTTTGGCCTGGCGGTGATTTTTGGGCTGGCTTACCGAACAAGGATTTAGTGATGTTGATGACCCAACTTACCGTGACCAAATACCGTTATTACCGTTGGCTACTGGCCGGGGCGGTTGGGTTGGCTATTCTGCTACTCTCACTCTATACCCGTTATTACCAAGAACTTGGTACCATCGAACAAAACCGACAGTTTCTCGCTACCCGCACCGTTGCCAAAATTAATGATTTACTGACGCCCGCCCGACAACAAGCCGAACGATCCATGCCGATGTTGGACCAATCTTGTGAAACCGCAATGTCAGCATTGCGTTTCCGCGCCGCACAAAACCAGGCCTTACGTGCCATGTTATTGGTCAAAGATGGTGTTATTTACTGTTCCAGTCTGTTCGGCGCACGTAAGTATGATTTCAGCGCTATTTTACCCACCGTAGCAAACGATGGCGCGACACTGGTGCTGCGCCCCTCGTTAACCGTCGCCAAAGGGGTACCTACGCTGATCATGTGGACACCCGTTGCGCCAGGTGATAACCGCAACGGTGTGTTACACGTTTTCAATATAGAATTGCTGGCAAACTTTTTGCTGGAGCCTCAGGAACCCTTTGCACAGCGCGTGGTGTTAAACGTCGGCAATTACAGCCTGGAATACGGTCGTCGAGAGATCTTGCGCAGCGATACGCTGACGGCAGACCTACGGTATACGGCAAAATCTGCGCAGTATCCCTTCTCTATCTCATTATTTGGCCCACAGGCTAACGTGCTGGCGCTGACGGCACTGCCGCGTCATATCCCATTGTCGCTGTTGATCAGTCTGCTGGCAGCCTATGTGGTGTATCTGCTGACGGCTAACCGCATGAGTTTGTCATACCATATTGGCCATGCCATTACCCATCGCGAGTTCCGTGTTTACTGTCAACCTATCATCAATGCCGAAACCGGCAGATGTGTTGGTGTTGAAACCTTGTTACGTTGGAAAAACAAACGTCAGGGCTGGATTTCACCTGATGTATTTATCCCGCTGGCAGAACAGCATGGCTTAATCATCTCCCTAACACGCTACCTGATAACCACTGTGGTAGAGAACCTGCATTTGTTCCCGCCACGCCCTTCGTTTTATATCAGCATCAATGTCGCCGCCGAGCATTTCAACGGGGTTACTATCATCGACGACATCCGCCGTCTGTGGCTGCCAGCCCATCCGATGCCGTCACTGATGCTGGAACTGACCGAGCGTACCGCATTGTCGGAAATTCAGTATGAGCAGATTAAAACGCTGAAAGAAATGGGTGTCATGCTGGCCATTGACGATTTTGGAACCGGGCATAGCTCTCTGAGTTATCTGAAAAAACTCAGCCCTGACGTATTGAAGATCGATCGCGGTTTTACTGCGGCAATCGGCACCGATGCGATTAACGCGACGGTCACCGATACCATTATTACCCTGGCACAGCGTTTGAAGCTGAAACTGGTGGCTGAAGGAGTAGAAACGGCCGAACAAGCGGATTATCTACGCTCACGTGATGTGAACGCCTTGCAAGGTTTCTATTTTGCCAAACCCATGCCGATCAATGTATTTCCGTTGTGGCTACAGCAATATGAATCGCGGTTACGGGCAATGAACAAGCGGGAAGAACGTCAAAGAGAAGAGGAAATCAAGCCGGAGGCATAATGCCCCCGGCCCGTGATATTACTGGTGCTCCTCGTCGTGAGGTTCCACTTTTGTGATACGCACCAGCTCGATACGGTACTCAGACACCTCGACGATTTCAAAACGCAGTCGATTAAGTTCTACCACATCACCCACGACCGGCATTTGGCCGTAGTGTGCCAGCAGGAACCCCGCCAAGGTGGCGTAATCCGCCGTTGGGCTAACCAAGTCTTCACAGTTTAGCGCCTGCTCCAGCGAGTGCATGTCAGCACCGCCTTTCACCAGCCAACTGTTGGATTCCACCACGATATCCGGCGTTTCATCCTCATCAGGGAATTCACCTGCGATCGCCTCCAACACATCCAGTGGCGTAACCAGTCCCTGCACTACGCCAAATTCGTTGGTGACGACGACCAAACGCCCTTTGGCACGTCGCAAGACTGCCAGCAGGTTAATCACGTCCATGGTCTCCGGCACGACGATCGGCGGTGTGCGCGCAGCGAATTCTGCGATATCTTCGCCCCGCTCTACTGCCACCAGCAGATCCTTGGCACGAACCACACCGATAATCTCATCCAGGGAGTCACGGCACACCGGGAACAGGCTGTGTGGCGTGTCCAGCAATTGTTCACGGACTTCTTCCCGTGAACGATCGCAATCCACCCATGAAATTTCGGTGCGCGGCGTCATGACGCTACGCAGGGAACGGGAGGCCAGCGTCAAAACACCGCTGATCATATAGCGTTCTTCTTCTGCGAAGGTTTCGTTTACCGGCATCGGCACTGCTTCATCTGTCTGCTGTGCTCGCTGTTGCCCCATCAAACGCATAATCGCTTCGGCGGTACGCTCACGCATAGGACGATGCGCCTGATGCTTGATAAAGTTACGGCGCGCGATTTGGTTAAACAGCTCAATCAGGATCGAGAAGCCAATCGCAGCGTACAGATACCCTTTCGGAATATGCATGCCAAAGCCTTCGGCGATCAGGCTCAAGCCGATCATCAACAGGAAGCTCAGACACAGCACCACGATAGTCGGATGCGCATTCACGAAGTTAGTCAGCGGTTTGGAAGCCACCAACATCACCACCATCGCGATAACCACGGCCGTCATCATTACCGCCAGGTCGTTCACCATCCCCACCGCGGTAATGACCGCGTCGAGCGAGAACACCGCATCAAGGATCACAATCTGCACCACAACAGCCCAGAACTTGGCGTAGCCCCGGTTAGCGCCATCTTGATGTGTTTGTCCTTCCAGCCGTTCGTGCAGCTCCATGGTGGCCTTGAACAACAGGAAGACACCACCGAACAGCAGGATCAAATCACGGCCAGAGAAGCTAAAGTCCGCCACGCTAAACAGCGGCGTGGTGAGCGTTACCATCCAGGAAATGACCGACAACAGGCCCAGACGCATAAACAGCGCCAGCGACAGACCGAGTATACGGGCTTTATCACGCTGCTTCGGTGGTAGCTTGTCGGCCAAAATGGCGATAAACACCAGGTTGTCGATACCCAGTACAATTTCCAACACCACCAGTGTCAGTAACCCAGCCCAAATTGAGGGGTCCATTAAAAATTCCATATCAGACTCCGAAAAAAAGACAGGATGGCCGAGCGATGCTCAGGCGTGACGATGCCGACGCAGGATTTGCGCAAACAACAGCAAGATAACGGGATTGCAGTACCGGGAGATGGCCGAACGGCCGTGTGATTTGTGCTACGCCAGCAGGTGGCGGGTGGAACCTTGAAAAACAGTAACTTCGGTGACAGTCCATAGGGTGGGCTGAGGCCCTTCACTCCTAAATATGAAAGAAGAAATACTCTAGCAGGAATTTTTTTGCCGGCAAAGAAGCTTTTTTACGTTCTGCATCGTCTTGTAACAGCTCTGTTGTTTAATTCCGCAAACACCGCGTTAAGACTTATCCGAGCGTTCAATAACAGAGCAATGTCACAAAATTTATTTTTTCACTCACTAAAATAAATGACGCTAACGTGGTTCAGCGCGCACAGGCTTTTGAAACTGCGCGAGAAATGTTAAGAGCGGGTTTCCAAATATCTACCATAATGTATCTGAACCGCGGAAGTGACTGCCAGGAAGCAAATGAACTAAAGAACGACACAATCCGTGCATGAAGTTCAATGAGGAGGTAGCGAGTGGCAATAGCTATTATCATCGGCACACACGGGACCGCAGCGGAACAATTGCTGAAGACGACGGAAATGCTATTAGGCGAACAGGACAACGTCGCTTTTATAGATTTCGTCCCCGGTGAAAATGCCGAAACGTTAATCGAGAAATATAACGGAAAAATCAGCGGACTCGACACCAGCGGTGGCGTCCTGTTCCTGGTGGATACCTGGGGCGGCAGCCCTTTCAATGCGGCGAGCCGTATCGCCGTCGATAAAGAAAACTATGAGGTCGTCACCGGGGTTAACATTCCCATGCTGGTGGAAACATTCATGGCAAGAGACGACAACCCTGGCTTTGACGAATTGGTCGCGCTGGCGTTGGAAACTGGCCGTGAGGGTGTGAAAGCCCTGAAGAAACCAGCAGAAGAGAGTGTTAAGCCCGCGGCACAACAGAGTTCTCCCGTCGCAAAACCCGCAGCACCACAGGCACCTCTGGGCCCCAATGACCACATGAAGATCGGCCTGGCCCGCATCGATGACCGTTTGATCCACGGTCAGGTCGCTACCCGTTGGACCAAGGAAACTGACGTCACTCGCATTATCGTTGTCAGTGACGAAGTCGCCGCCGACCACGTTCGCAAAACCTTACTGACTCAGGTGGCCCCGCCCGGCGTCACCGCACACGTGGTTGACGTAGCGAAAGCCATCCGCGTATGGAATAACCCGAAGTATGCGGGCGAACGCGTGATGTTGCTATTTACCAACCCAACTGACGTGTGGCGTTTGGTGGAAGGCGGTGTGGACATCAAATCGGTGAATATCGGTGGTATGGCATTCCGCCAGGGTAAAACCCAGGTAAATAACGCCGTTTCTGTCGACGAAAAAGATATCGAGGCGTTTAAGAAATTAAACGAGCGCGGTATTGAATTGGAAGTGCGTAAAGTCTCGTCCGACAGCCGGTTAAAAATGATGGACCTGATTAACAAGCTCAATTAATGGCGACATCCCCCAAGATAATTGGAGTGGCATCGCAAAGGCACGTCTGCGAATCACCCGAAGCATAGCGAACGATGTGACGAGGGTAAGCGGATTCAGCCAACAAAGATGCGGCTTCAAGTAGGAAGGGTATAGCCAATAATTATTTTACTCAGAGATCTTTGGTCATAGGAGAAGTGCAATGGAGATTACCACTCTTCAGATTGTACTGATATTTATCGTTGCCTGTATCGCCGGGATGGGTTCCGTCCTCGACGAGTTTCAGTTCCACCGTCCGCTGGTCGCTTGTACCCTGATCGGTTTTATTCTCGGTGATATGAAGACCGGCATCATCATCGGCGGTACGCTGGAGATGATCGCCCTGGGCTGGATGAACATCGGTGCGGCAGTTGCGCCAGATGCTGCGTTAGCGTCAATCATTTCTACCATTCTGGTTATTGCCGGCGGGCAAAGCGTCGGTGCCGGTATCGCCCTGGCCATCCCCTTGGCGGCGGCCGGACAAGTTCTGACCATCATCGTACGTACGCTGACCGTCGCCTTCCAGCACGCCGCGGACAGCGCGGCGGAACGCGGCAGTTTGCGCGCCATTACCTGGTTGCATATCTCTGCCCTGCTGCTGCAGGCGATGCGTATCGCTATTCCGGCGGTTATCGTCGCTATTTCAGTGGGTACTTCAGGCGTTCACGCACTGCTTAACTCGATCCCAGAAGTTGTCACCAGCGGCCTGAACATCGCCGGTGGGATGATCGTAGTCGTCGGTTACGCGATGGTGATCAACATGATGCGTGCCGGTTATTTGATGCCATTCTTCTACCTCGGCTTCGTGACCGCTGCCTTCACCAACTTTAACCTGGTCGCGCTGGGCGTCATCGGCGTGGTGATGGCCGTGCTTTATATCCAGCTCAGCCCGAAATACAACAAGTCTCAGGTTGTACAAGCCGGCCCGGCGAATAATGACCTCGATAACGAACTGGACTAGGAATAGGTGAGAGACATGGTTGATACAACAGCTCAAAAGAAACTCATGCCAGCCGATATTCGCGGTGTGTTTATGCGCTCGAATCTGTTCCAGGGTTCATGGAACTTCGAACGTATGCAAGCGCTGGGTTTTTGCTTCTCAATGGTACCGGTGATCCGTCGCCTGTATCCGGAAAATAACGACGACCGCAAACAGGCGATCAAACGCCACCTGGAGTTCTTTAACACCCACCCTTACGTGGCAGCGCCGGTGCTTGGCGTAACCATGGCAATGGAAGAACAACGCGCTAACGGTGCGCCTATCGACGATGCGGCCATTAACGGTATCAAAGTCGGTTTGATGGGGCCACTGGCCGGTGTGGGTGACCCGATCTTCTGGGGGACCGTACGCCCGGTATTTGCCGCGCTCGGTGCCGGTATTGCCATGAGTGGCAGCCTGCTTGGCCCGATATTGTTCTTTGTCCTGTTCAACCTGGTGCGCCTGTTGACCCGCTATTACGGCGTGGCTTACGGTTATCGCAAAGGGGTGGATATCGTCAATGATATGGGTGGCGGCTTCCTGCAAAAACTGACGGAAGGAGCGTCCATTCTCGGCCTCTTTGTCATGGGGGCGTTAGTCAACAAGTGGACGCACGTGAATATCCCGCTGGTCGTCTCGAAAATCACAGACCAGACCGGGCATACCACGGTCACCACCGTGCAAACCATCCTCGATCAGCTGATGCCGGGGTTGGTACCTCTGCTGCTGACCTTCGGGTGTATGTGGCTACTGCGCAAAAAAGTGAATGCGTTGTGGATCATCATCGGCTTCTTTGCCATCGGTATCTTCGGTTACTGGGTTGGTCTGTTGGGTCTGTAAAGGTGTTAACAGCCGGGGGGAAACCCCCGGCTTTTTTTATTTGTGGAGTTGAAAGATGTCGCTGACCGATGGCGTATTACTGATTTTCACCGCACTGATGCTGGTGTATGCGATTTACGATGAATTCGGCATGAACTTGCTGAAAGGCAAAACGTTACTGAAAGTACAGTTGAAGCGTCGTAATCGGGTTGATTGTCTGATCTTTGTTGGCCTCATCGCCATACTTATTTACCGTAATGTCACCACCCAAGGTGCGGCATTAACCACCTATCTGCTTATTTCTTTAGCACTGATCGCTATTTATATTTCTTATATCCGCTGGCCTAAATTGTTGTTTAAAGCGCAGGGCTTTTTTTATGCAAATGCCTTTATTGAATATAACCGTATTAAAGCCATGAATTTATCTGAAGATGGCATTCTGGTCATAGATTTGGAGCAGCGCCGATTACTGATTCAGGTGACTCAATTAGATGACCTGGAGAAGATTTATCACTTTTTTGTTGAAAATCAGTGAATAAAAAATAACCTCACCCCGTCGAGCAGCCCACCCCGCGCTGAATGTGGATAATTAATCACCAGCGCACAAGGCTACCTGATTATTATTTACGCAACATTGTTGCACTAGCCTACATTATATTCCTTCTTGCACACTCCATTAATGAAAACAATTATCAATTCCAAACCAATATCCGTTGGGAATAAAGGTTGTTGCCGGCGGAAATAATATGGTATGGTTGCGCCGTCATTGGGGAGTAGCCGGTTTCTGGACAATAAAACGCCAGAAACGCCCGTATCAACATACTCGTTTTTTCATTAAAACGTGGTGCGGGCAGCCAGGTAAGGTTGGCGAGACCATAGACACGTAACTCCGTCGTATGGTTGGGGGTGGGTTACGTGTATATGGAGCCGCCCGGCCGAGGCTATTTAACATGAACTTGTCAGCTACACTCATTCTCGCTTTTGGTATGTCTATGGATGCGTTTGCCGCATCGATCGGCAAAGGTGCCAGCCTACATCAACCCCGTTTCCGTGAAGCACTGCGCACCGGACTGATCTTCGGTGTGGTCGAAGCTATTACGCCAATCATTGGTTGGGGTATCGGCCTGTTTGCAAGCCAATACATTATGGAATGGGATCACTGGGTCGCTTTCTCGCTGCTGTTTATTCTCGGCACGCGCATGATTGTAGAAGGCGTCAGAAACCGCCCAGATGAAGTGGAAAAAGTGAAGCGCCACGGGTTCTGGTTATTGGTCGCTACCGCGATAGCCACCAGTCTTGACGCCATGGCTATCGGTGTCGGCCTGGCCTTCTTGCAAGTGAACATTGTGCATACCGCCATGGCCATTGGCATGGCCACCATGATTATGGCGACAATAGGCATGATGATTGGTCGCTTCATCGGTCCACTCCTCGGCAAACGTGCGGAGATCCTCGGCGGTGTGGTCTTGATCGGTATCGGCGTCAATATCCTGCTGGAGCATTTGGGCTACCTCGCCTGATACCGCTAAACGCGAGAAAACCTGCCAACGGCAGGTTTTTTTGTTTCTGTCCCCGATCAATCCATCTTGCCATCCGGCGCCTGCGGGAGGCTGGCAACGGTAAACGCAAGGACGCATTCAGCAAACCGACAACCTACACGCCGGCTTAATCAGCACGTCGGCGATAGAGCGCAATGACGAAATCCGTTTCGCACGCAAAGCGCTCACAGGCGCTCAGGCGTTGCTGGACCTCCGGGGAGGCCCGCCAGGCAAACGGCGTCATTTGCAACAGGTTGGCTGCCTGTTCTCCCGGAAGCGTCATCAGATACGACAGCGACTCAACCCGTTCACAGTCAAAACCCGCGAATTGCTCATCCTGTTCGTCATGCAGTTGCACCTGCTGATAGACCTGTTCTTTCAACTGATACAAATGGCGTGGGCCAGGCGATACCGTCACCACTGCCCCGCCGGGTTTGACTACCCGCGCCAGTTCTTCCGCCTTGCAGGGGGCATAAATACGCAGTATGGCGTCTAAAGAACCGTCGGCAAACGGCAGACGGTGGCTTGATGCGACACAGAATGACACCGCCGGGTAACGCTTGGCCGCATAGCGGATTGCCACCTTCGCGACGTCCAACCCATAAACCCTGACACCACGCAGTTGCGCCAACCGCGCGGCGACCTCCGCCGTGTAATACCCTTCACCACAACCGATATCCAGCAGAGCCTGTGCGTCAGAAGACAACGCGTGATCCAACAGCTCTGCCACGCGTTGCTGCAAAGGTTGATAGAAACCCGCATCAAGGAATGCACGCCGTGCCTGCATCATCTCTGCACTGTCACCCGGCTGCTTCGAACGCTTATGCTGCACCGGCATCAGGTTAACGTAGCCCTCTTTGGCACAGTCAAACTGGTGGTTAGCGTCACAACGCCATTGCTGATGAGAAAAATGAAGCGGCTGATGACACAACGGGCACTGATAAGACATGGTTTGGGTTCCAGAGAGATACGCGCGGCTAGTCTAAAGAAGGCGTCTATGCGATGCAAGGCACATCCCGTATGGGCCTAGCCAAGGAGGAAAAAAAATGGCTACACTGACGTTAAGTTTTCTGACGCAGGCAAAAACGTTATATGACTGATTACTCTCCACTGCTCAACACCATTCCGTCCATTCAACACGGTTTCGGGAACAAGAGCGCACTGCTTCCTGGGCATTTACAGCCCTACTGCACCACCTTGCCGGAAAAAAAGCAGGTTCACGGCACGCGCATCGTTGACGTCACACAGGCAGCGCAACCTTGTGGTGAAGCTGATGGGTTCTATACCACCCAACCTGGCATTTTGCTTAGCGTGTTAACAGCGGACTGTCTGCCCGTTATTTTCAGTCGTCATGATGGTTCAGCGATTGCAGCCGTGCACGCTGGCTGGCGTGGGCTGCTGGACGGTATTCTGGAGCAACTGGCTGCACGTATCCGCCGTGATGACTCAACGGCCAACTGGGTGGCTTCCATCGGCCCTGCTGCCGGTCCATGCTGCTACGAGGTGAACGAAGAGCTGGTTGCGCGCTTCAAGCAACAGTTACCACTGCCCATGGCGTTAATCAGCCCCCACTATCGCCATTTGGACTTGGCGGCCATTGCCGAATCCAAACTCCGCGAGTTAGGGTTTGCCGGCGTTGACCTTGCCGGGAGCTGTACCATCTGCACGCCAAACACGGATCCTCTGCAGCCGCAGCGCTTCAAATACACCAGCTACCGGCGGAACAGCCACCGACGTGAGCAAGATCCGAGCCATCCGGGTATTACCGGACGTAATCAATACGCAGGTATTATTATTACCGGCGGATAATAGAAACGAAAAAACCCGCACCAAGGCGGGTTTTTTGTACAGCTGACGCTGATTAGATTGCAGTAACGTTTACTGCAGATGGGCCTTTCTGGCCATCTTGGATTTCGAACTCAACGTTCTGGCCTTCAGCCAGGGTTTTGAAGCCGTTACCCTGGATTGCAGAGAAGTGTACGAACACGTCTTTGCTGCCGTCAGCTGGAGTGATGAAACCGAAACCTTTAGACTCGTTGAACCACTTAACTTGACCTTTGATCTTTGCCATCTTGAGTATTTCCTTTGGATTGTTTAAACCGCCCGTAGGCGTTACATAGACAAACTAGAGTCGTTACTGCTTGAGGCACTAAGATAAGGATCGGCAGAGAAGCGGTATTCAACGCTAACGTTTTTACTCAGAACTTCTTTACTGAAAATGCCACACATATACAGAACTGTACCTCGTTTTACCCAGATGCGTTATCACATACTCTGTATTCGATGGCAAGCCATTTTTAATCACTGATGGAGCTGTCGCACATATTTGAAACGGTCGAGAGCAACATAAGCTTAAATAGACTAAAAGATGTTGAAGCCATAGCTATTTTCTGCTTAACACTTACGCCGCGCTACACTCCGCATCCTGACTGAATTTTAACAATTCTTTCATCCAATTGACCCACGCATGTTGCAACATATAAACCCTGCTTAACGCTTAGAACGTTAAAAATTTTGAATCTTTATGGAATTTCTTATACAACATTTGAATATCGATGAACGGGCGCATTGGATATCGGATGATCCGACCATTAGGCCGCCATCTGGATGGCCCAACGCGAATACCGCCGCCCGTCCACTACTCCGCCTACCCGCAGCAGTGAAATAATACAGAGGCTCATTATTGCCACAAGGGAGCATGAACATAATTTGTGCAGCGACGTTATCGCCCAAAAAATCAAATAACGTGCCACTTTAGGGTGCATAAGCATGCAAAATCAGAATTTACGCACTATGACCGTGCAGCAGCGATAAATAGCGGACTCATAACGGAGATTAAATAACGACAATAACATTGAGGTTTGTGGGAATGTACCGCGGAATTAAATCTTAAAAACAGAATGGGTATTTGCTCGGCCAATAACAATGTCCATTTGGTGTATTAATTTTACCTTTTCGCACGCATTGTCTCTATTGATAACGATACCGCGCCCTCGGTACTGGATTAACGCCCGTAACAGCCCCCTACGGCTACAACCCGCAACCAGGCTGGCCTGCGGGCAATCACATTGAGCATACCGGCCATGCAGACCAAAGGGTTAACGCTTAAGAGTTAGATTCAAACGCGATGCGCTCACCAATTTTGATTGGCCGGAACTGATGCTGCTCGATTCCCGCCGCACTCAACGCCAGATTTAATTGCTGAGGCGGTTCATCCAAAGACTCGTCAGCTAACTCAAAAACCCCCCAGTGGATCGGAATGACCCGTGGCGCATTTAATTGTTGATACAGCGTCACCGACTGCTGCGGATCCATATGCTGTTCCTGCATGAACCAGCGTGGTGCATAAGCGCCAATCGGCAAAGCCGCAACGTCAAACGGCCCTAAACGGGTGCCAATATCCGCCAAGCGCTCCGAATACCCGCTGTCGCCCGAGAAATAAAAACGCAGCGACGGATGATGTATCACCCAACCACACCACAAGGAACGGTTACGGTCCCAGAGCGTGCGCATACTCCAGTGGCGCGCAGGCGTGGCGTAGAACGTCAGATCGCCCAATTGCAGGCTATCCCACCAATCGAGCTCTTCAACACGCTGCAGACGATAACGCCTGAACCAATTTTTCAGCCCCAACGGGACAACAAAGGTCGCGTGTGGAAAACGCCGTGCCAACTGCCGAACCGTACGTCGATCAAGATGGTCATAATGATTGTGTGAGATTAAGACCACATCCACGGTGGGTAACTGCTTCACCGTCAACGGCGGTGGCGTTTTACGCTTCGGGCCATAGAAACTCAGCGGCGATGCGCGTTCCGACAATACCGGGTCGATCAGGATATAGCGGCCATCAAGACGCAGCAGCATTGAAGCATGTCCCAGCCACCAGATGCTATTATCGCTGCCGCTAAGGTCGGCTCGCTGCCACCAGCGCTCGGTAAACTGCTGATACCCCATTTGCGGCGGTTTGGGTAACCCCTGCTGCTTACGTTCATCCTGCCAGCGCTTTAAATCCCCCTCCCGACGCAGTGAAGGCTCCGGGTTACGAAAGCCCTGCGGGGTATGGTGCGACTTGGCGGCATCATAGTAACGATTGGTTATCTTCATCCAGTTGCTCTCCTGACCACTGCGGACACCCCTGCACGGGCAGCTTCGCCAGCATAACAAGATTCGCGAACATCACGTGTTGTGAACCGTGCTCACCGTGGGGACCTTTTCGCGTATTGTGTTGTCACAGTCCTTGCGAGAATGCCAGGGCCGCCTAGAGCCTGTTAAGCATCTCTTAAGATCCTTGTGATTTACTTATAGGACATTCAGAAAAGGAGAAGTTATGAGCCGTTCTACATCACGCAAATCACGTGTTCGTATGGGCCGTATCCGCAGCGCGATGCTGGCGCAGATGCAGTATTGGAAAATGTATGCCGCAATGAAGCTACGTCGGGTACGTGTGCCGGCACCGCTGATGGTGTTATTGGGTGCGCTGGTCAGTTTCTTCATGCTGGGCGTGCTGATGCTTAGCGTGGTCGCTATCGATATCATCACCACCCTGTTCCTGCTGTGCAGGAAACTCTTGGGGTTGGGCCGCACGGATCCAGGCAATGCCTTTATGCCACGCAGCTAAAGCGTGAACCGGAGGCGCATCAAGCGCCTCCGTTAACGACTACCGACGTACTTTCGCGTTTTTACGGCGCGTCAGCATAAATCCTATCCACAACAGCAAGATCCACACCGGCATCAACAAGACCGATATACGGATCCCTTCGCTGAAATACATGATCACCAGAATCAGGCTGAGGAACACCAGGCACAGATAGTTGCCAAACGGGTACCACAACGCCTTGAACACCGGGATGACGCCTTGGCGATTTTTCGCCGCACGGAACCGCAGGTGTGCCAGGCAAATCATCACCCAGTTAATCACCAGGGTGGACACCACCAACGCCATCAGCAACTCAAACGCCTTACCGGGCATCACATAGTTGATCAGCACACCCACCGACGTCACCAGGGCCGACAGCGCAATTGACAGCATCGGCACACCGCGCTTGTTTACACGTGTGAGTGCCTTGGGGGCATTCCCCTGCGTCGCCAAGCCAAACAGCATGCGGCTGTTGGCATAGACCCCGCTGTTGTATACCGACAGCGCGGCCGTCAGTACCACCACGTTAAGGAGCGTCGCCACCAGGGTGCTGTCCAGCGCATGGAAAATCATGACGAACGGGCTACCGCCTTCCACGACTTTGTCCCACGGATAGAGCGAAAGCAGTACCGTCAACGAACCAATATAAAAAATCAGGATGCGATACACCACCTGGTTAGTGGCCTTTGGAATGCTGCGACGAGGGTCTGCCGCTTCGGCGGCAGTGATACCGACCATCTCCAGCCCACCGAATGAGAACATGATCACGGCCATCGCCATCACCAGCCCTTGGACGCCATGCGGCATAAAACCGCCCTGTTCCCACAGGTTATTGATGCTGGCTTGCGGACCGCCATTGCCACTGGCTAACAGCCAGGCGCCAAAAACGATCATGCCGACGATTGCCACCACTTTGATGATGGCAAACCAAAATTCGGTTTCACCATACAACCGGACATTCACCAGATTGATCGCATTAATCAGTACAAAAAACACGGCGGCGGAAACCCAGGTCGGGATGTCTGGCCACCAATATTGAATATAAATGCCGACGGCCGTCAGTTCGGCCATACCGACCAAAATGAACATCGCCCAGTAGTTCCAACCCGACAGAAAGCCGGCGAAATCGCCCCAGTATTTATAAGCAAAATGGCTAAATGACCCGGCTACCGGCTCCTCAACCACCATTTCACCCAATTGGCGCATAATCAAAAAAGCGATAAAACCGCCGATCGCATAGCCCAATAGCACCGAAGGGCCCGCCATTTTAATGGTTTGCGCGATGCCAAGAAACAGCCCGGTGCCAATGGCGCCCCCTAGGGCGATAAGTTGTATGTGTCTATTTTTCAAGCCGCGTTTTAGCGGGGTATCCTGCTGCTGACCGCCCATCTTATCCTCATTTGGCGTGGGATCCTGTCGCTTCTGCGCAAGATTTCGCCAATTAATAAATGTATCTGCGGGCGGCTTTTTAACACTTAACCCCGTGAGCATCAAGGAGTAGCGCCCCGGCAAGGGTGGCCAGGGCGCTATTTTATACGGGGAATAACGGCAAAGTTGGGGCGTTTTTAACCCGACAAACCGCACAGTTTAGTGAGATTCCGGGCGCCGATCATCAGCGTTGCGACGTAGGATTGGCGGCGAGTTACCACCTCTACGGCCACACGATCGTTTTGATATTTTATCAGGTAGGTTGAAGGCCAGCCCTGTCGGCGCTGACCGAAGCTTTCGGCATGACGATCGATTGCCGCATGGGCAATCACCAGATGAGACAAGTTTTTATCACCTTTAATAATGCGCTTCATAAACAGGCTCCGCCAGAGACAGTTCTGTTGTCATAAAAAGGGAAAAATCATCAGTAATTCTGGTGTTTCAACGTACCATTTCGCTGTTTTGCTGACTCAGCAGGAAGCAGATCATCGCGGCGCGCAGTGGGCTGTTGCTGTCTGCCTGCCACTCGCCACGCTGGGTAATCATACGGGCCTGCCACTGCGGGTTATCACTTTGGCTATCGGCATTCAGACTGATTTTGTTGGCGCAGATAATCGGCCAGGCATCGGAGGGATTCTTGCAATAATCTTTACCTTTAACGCCGCCATAGGGATACCATTTATCCGGATTTTCTCCGGTGATCAACGCAATGCTGCGGTTCACCTCGGCGTCGCTTTCTTCATACCATTTAATCATCGGCTTTATCCATCTTTCGTAGAGTTGGCGCTACATTACGATGCCAATACGACAGATTTATGACAACAGGATGGCTTTTCACATTATCCATACTAATGTTTTTCAGGCTTTAACTTTTCACCGCGGCTGATTACACTTTTCCTGGTTTATCTTGCTCTGGAATGACCCTCATGCTGAACGGCCTTAACCACCTGACACTCGCGGTTTGCGACGTCAATCGTAGCTTCGATTTCTATAGCAACCTGTTGGGCTTTGTGCCGCATGCTCGCTGGCAAAACGGAGCCTATTTGTCTCTTGGGGAGCTATGGATGTGTTTGTCATTGGACCCCGCACGGGCAGTAAACGCAGCAAGCGACTATACCCATTATGCATTTAGCGTTGCTGCGGCAGATTTCGCCGCGGTTGCATTGCGGCTGCGTCAGGCAGGCGTTAAAGAGTGGAAAACCAACCGCAGCGAGGGGGAATCGCTGTACTTTCTCGACCCCGATGGGCATCAATTAGAAATACACAGTGGTGATTTGGCGAGCCGCCTTGCGGCATGCCGCGCACAGCCCTATCAGGGGATGGAGTTTTTCTGAGCACGGCGGGTGGCGTAAGGCTCGCCCCACCACCCGGCCCACTCATTGATTAACGCTCAGGGATAAAACCTTTGAAATCCAGCGCAGGACTGAGATCATCATCGTCAGTTACGCTATCGCCACGCGCGCTCTGCGCCAGGCTTTTCAATAATGCCGTTTGCTGACGCTGCTGCTCGGCAATGTCCTGCAGCAGACGAATTTGTTCATTGGCACGCACACTGGCGCGATTCACCAGGAACCAGACCCATAATCCCACCACCAGCGCCAACCCGGCGATGGCCAGCGATACCAGGCCATTAAGACCAAAACCTAAATCGTACATGGAAACCCTACCTACTGCTAAAAACAGGCGGACATCTTAGCACTCTGGATATGGGCGCGAACATCGTGATTGAAAATTGTTACGCACCGCTGCGCAGTTCACCATGGAACAAAGCGGGTGACGGAGCAAATCCCCAACGCAAAAGTGCCTCCTTCATCGCAATAGCTATCCAGCGCCAGCAGATAAAAAAATACGCAGGCCGCGAGGAAGGCGATTATCACGAAGATTTTTTTTCGCAACAAATTTAGCAGCCTCATTGTTATCTTGATAATCTATTGAACATGCTATCACAGACAACTTAAACGAAGTTTAACCTGTCGTTTAGAAACCCGCTTGAAGGCGATTTTTCAGATTGTTACCGTTGCCCCCGATGTCTGCGCATGGCTATATCATCGCAGCGACAAAACATAACAAGGAGTCCCAATGGGCAAACTGATGAAGTGGGTGGTAACGCTGGCGGTGCTGTACGGCGTATTTTTATTTTCGGGGTATGGCGTGCTGGTCGGCAGCAATAAAAACGTGGGTGGCTTAGGATTACAATGCAAGTACATGACAGCGCGCAATCTGGTGATAGCGCAATATCTGCACGGTGATAACGGGCTGATTGGCGTGTCGGACTGCCCACTGTTTAAGAAAATCGAAACGGTGGTGGATTAATCACCACCGTCCAGAACCGCCGCTGCGCGGCGGTTCCCGCACTTAGTTGCGGGTAAACTTCATTTCAATCAGAGCAATCGCTTTTTCGATCGCCCGCCGGGTCACGGGATCAGCACCGGCAGGGTGCGTGGAAAAATCGATGCTTTTTAGTTGGCTTGCCATCTTGTCACGCACCTCGGTTGGTGCAATAACGTCGATAACATCCAAAATCTGCTTGATCACCAGTTGACAGGCAACCAGGTCGGAGGCCAATTCCTGATCGTTGCTCAGCATGTCAGACATAATTACTTTCCTTCTTAATTCAGACGCCGCACAGAATAGCATGCCGCCTGGCGCTTTGCCGCCTCCTGTCCGTTTGCCACTGAATTTTCAACGTTCTTGCGCATTGCACGTCAAAACACGCGACTAAATTGACCTATACTCAAGGTTTGAACGCTGCGTCTATCGACGTAACCCTCAGCCACAACCCAACAGGAGAAAGTTATGGCAAACCACAATGTGAAATCCTGGGCTACCGTGCGTGAAACCTCGGTTGAGATTGCCGAAGCTATTTTTGAACTGGCAAAAAATGATGAAGTTCTGGCACAAAAAATCTGGGAAGAAGGCAGTGATGAAGCGCTGCAAATCGCATTTGCCAAAACCAGTGCCGACCAACTGTACTGGGGAGAAGAAACCGTAGAGCGGAAGAACGTCTGATTGGATTGCACTTACCAATAAAAAGCCCGGGTCACTTACGCGCCCAGGCTTTTTCGAAAGTCTATCAACCCCCATTTGGGGTTAGGCTGTTCCCTGATATCACGGCTCTTCACCTCCCACACCTTCCGCATTATTCATTCTCATCACCGGTGTCACCATGAAAGCGGCAACACCCACAATTACAACCAGAGTAATAATCACTGTCATTAACATGCGATCACCCCATCAACGCTGAATTGTCACGGCTGACTCTGCTTAGGCTATTATTTATTGCGACCTGAACCACTTTATCAGCGGTAGCGGGCAACTTCAGATTAGCCGTTTTCCCTTCTCACTGACAAGCCACTTAACGATGGTTTTTCCGAATAATTTCACCTTGGTGCGGGCGGCTTTTTGTCCGTGGCGGCAAGTTGTGTATACTTCAGCGCTATGTAGATCTCACACAGACGCACTGATGATACAAGAACATCACCTCTCATTAGTCTGCGCCCTCAGTAAATGGGTCGAAACTCACCTTGGACGAGTGATCCATCTCGAAGAGCTGGCCGAATACTCCGGTTACTCTCTGTGGCACATGCAGAAGCTGTTTAAAGAAGCGACAGGGACCTCGCTGGGTAAGTACATCCGTGAGCGTAGGCTTGCCGGTGCGGTTTACCAATTGCGCAGCAGTGACGCCTCTATTTTTGACATCGCGCTCGATTTTGGTTTTGGCTCACAATCACATTTCACGTATATGTTCAGAAAACGGTTCAATATCACGCCTTATGATTTTAGGCAGGATCTGAGCGTGGATCTGCACATCGCTCCGCCGCTGCACGTTATTCATCAGAAAACCGCCTGACTCGCTTTCCCGCCGCCCCTCACGGCGGGTTAATGCACCCATATCACTATCAACAAGGCAACCAATGCAGGCAGCGCTTGTACTCTGAGAATCTTACGGCTTGCCGTTAACCCACCGAAGACCCCTGCCACCAACACACAGCCCAGGAAGAACACCTGCACAGCGGGATCGGCACGCCAGACGCCCCATACCAGGCCTGCCGCCAAAAATCCGTTGTACAGCCCCTGATTGGCGGCCAATATCCGCGTTGCCGCCGCAAACTCTGCGGTGGTCGCGAACACGCGCCTGCCCGTCGGCTTCTGCCAAAGAAACATTTCCAGGATCAGGATATACAGATGAATCGCGGCAATTAACAACACGACTACGTTAGAAAGAATTATCATTGCACTTCACAAGGTTAATCAGCTATTGGTTTAATAAGTATTAACCGTTTTTAGAATATTGAGAATATCCAGTCATAAAAAAACCCGCCGCAGCGGGTTTATTGCATAATCATTCAGAGTTAGTTCAGAGCAACAACCAGCATGGCTGCTATTGAGATCCAAAACACCGCCGTTGCAATAACAACATGGGACAATCTTGCACGATAGAGTACTTGGCTCATAATAACCTCACAGACTTCTGACTAGCGGTAGATAACATCACTTCTTGGAAGTTATCTTAATCCACTGCTCCGACCATTTATTTGCGCCAGATCACTATTTCCCAGATAAACTATATCGGTACGAAAACATGGAGTTGTGATCACATTAATTTAACGTTAATAGAGCCAAATGAATAAAACACTCCCGCTGTTATAGCTCGAAGATATCAAACATCGCTCCAGGGCAGGTGTGGCGCGGCCATCCGAGGGCCTGAATAGCCAACAACATCGGGGAAACGTATATTCCCCTGCTCCCAGTCACGCTGTGCACGCGTAATCTCTGCCTTGCTGTGCCCAACAAAATTCCACCAAATGAGAATCTCCTCGTTTAATGGCAACCCACCGATGAATAATGCACGACTACCCTTCGTGCCATGTAACTCGATACGGTTAAGATTCTTACCTAAATAGGCAAATTCATCAGGTGAAAATTTTTCATCATTAACCTCAAATGCACCAATAAGGGGCAAAAAGCCTATTTCAAAATCTTCTCGCACAGGAAGCTGCAAATATCCGTCTTCCTGCCATTCCAAATCAATGGCGATTAACGGTGAAAACGTTATAACGGGAGAACGGTATTGTTGAAATTCTCCCACCAGCAACGTCTGCTTAACCCCAGCGCTCAGCCAAGACGGCAAGTCTGAATAATGATCAAAGCGCGGCGACATGTCAGCATATTCGGCGGGCAACGCAATCCACAGTTGTGCGGCATGTAAACGTCGGTCCTCCCCTGTAGATTGCTCCGTATGTGCAATACCGCGGCCTGCGGTCATCAGGTTTACCTGACCAGGGCGTATGACCTGCTCACTGCCCAGGCTGTCACGGTGCAACACTTCGCCTTCAATCATCCAGGTAAAGGTTTGCAGCCCAATATGGGGATGTGGCCCGACGTCCATACCCTGTGACGAACCGCTAAATACCGACGGGCCGGCGTGGTCAAGAAAACACCATGCGCCAACGGTGCGACGTTCACGTGTGGGTAATGCACGATTAATCGCAATACCGCCGACTTCAGCATTGCGCACGGCAATGCGTTGGATCTGGCGCACACCGTCGACGACGGGACAATCACGGGAAGATGAAGAGTAAGTTGGGCGGGAATTGCTCATCGTAAAACACCTCCAGAACGGCACACAGATTGAGTAAGTTGCTGGACGCCAGCTTAGCATGAGCAAGCGACCAGAACGCAACCTGGGAGGCAGAACGCTAAGGCGCCCTTATATAGCAACCTTTTATATCGACTTCATCGCGCGCATGCTTTAGATCAGAAAAATAAGTGACACCGAAAAGTATTGATACGACCAGCAGCACGGAAACCAAAAGGCCAATAATGGCCAGCAGCTTGGTTTCATCGTGGAGATTGTGCTCCATTTTATCCCCTGTAATGAACGACGTCATGTCAGCCACAACGTGACTGACAGCGTAAAAATGATCAGGGAGCAAGACGCTATTGCCAGCACAATGATAGCAAATTGCGCATCTCCCAAAGTTTCACGGTATTTTTTATCTTGTGAGGTAGTACGCTGTTGTTTCACAGAATCTATCTTAACTCATCACGCGTTAACGTTATTGTGAGGGGTGGCTGATAAATAAAAAGCCCGCCATGGCGGGTTTGTCAGATTCCGCGCTCGATACCGCTCAGACCTCAGTTGGGCTGAGACGCTATCAATTTTCCTCATCAGGGTCAACACTCCCCCCAGATGACAAGGATGAACGGCGTGGGACATTCATAAGTTTTATGGAAAACAAAGAATAATTAGACCAACTTATACCGATTGAGATTAAAAAGCCCGACCAACGATCGGGCTATAGCAAACGCGTCTGAATTATTGCGGAATACGCAGTACTTGACCCGGATAGATCTTATCTGGGCTAGACAACATTGGCTTATTCGCTTCGAAGATTTTGTTGTAGAGGTTCGCGTTACCATACACTTCTTTCGAAACAGCGCTCAGGGTATCGCCCTTCTTCACCGTGTAGAAACGGCTCTCTGCGGCAGATTGCTCTACCGTCACCTTGTCTTCTACACCACTGATGCCGGCCACGTTGCCGAGTGCCACCAGAATTTTCTCTTTCAGCTCTTGGCTGGCTGCATCGCCCGTCACCACAGCTTTACCGTCCACCACCTGTACATCGACCTTATCGGTGCCAGGCAAACCCGTTTTATTGAGATGGTCCTTCAGTTTGGCGCTTTGGTCTTCGGCAGTTGCATTGCCGGTCACTGTGTCCCACAGTTTTTCGCCCGCTTCTTTGACGAAGTTAAACAAACCCATATTCACTCCTTTCGATGGTTACAATGTTGCGTTGACTTAAGGCTTGTTAAGCTTAGCACTGCAAGAGGGATATTCAATTGGCCCTGAGGTATTAAGCGGTTAGAGTAATCCGAAAGTGCCACCTTTCGCTGCCAATCCGCCTCGTCGGGCCGAGCCAGGCATGAAACAATCGCCAATCTTACCTACAATAAGGGAATGGAAAGCTTGACGAAGGACATGAGACGCAATGTACGCTCTGGTGATGTTTGTCTGTTATCTGGATGGTGGCTGCGCTGATATCGTGGTGGACGTCCTGCGCGATGAGCGCCAGTGCCTGATCAGTATGAAAGAACAAAATCTGCGTCACGCCGGCTGTTTCCCGTTTGAGGACTTCATCGACGGCTTCTGGCTCCCCGCCAACGAATATGCGCCAATGTAAAATACCCGTCGACTTTTCTGCTAGTTTCTTCTGAGGAATTTCTGAATTCACTGGAAAGCCGGCATACCAACGATGCTTTATGCCACGATTTTGATAAATTGCTTCACCCGAACGATATGGAGACGGCACCATGCCCGTATCTACCCTTTCAAACGAACATTATGAAGCCCTATTGCGCGACGTCAGCCTGGCTGTTGGTGGCGCCGTTATTCAACTGATCAATCTCAATAAAAAAGTATCCGGCAATAATATTTTGGCGCATTTGGTGAATGAAATTGAGCATGAAACCAATCAGCAGCGCTTTGCTACCTTGCGCTCCGCCATCGAAGTCATGGGCCAGGCCCCGAAAGGACGATAAAGCCCCAATAAATAAGGCAGAGCTTGCGCTCTGCCTGGTTACCAATTTTTCCCGACACAGGAAGAAGAAGGTAATAGCGTTGAAACTTAGAAACGATAGGTCAGGTTAACTGCGACAATATCGTCGGTGCTCAGTTTCAGCTTGTTATCGTCGTTCAACTGGTTGATTTTGTAGTCAACGTAGGTGTACATATTTTTGTTGAAGTAGTAAGTCGCACCCACTTCCACGTATTTCACCAGATCGACGTCACCAATCCCTTCGATATCCTTGCCTTTAGATTGCACGTAGGCCAGAGAAGGACGCAGACCGTTTTCAAATTGGTACTGGGCCACAACTTCAAAGTTCTGTGTTTTGTTGGCAAAACCAGAGACGCCGTTACCGCTGATTGGCGTCATGTTGCGCGTATCGGCATACATCGCTGCCAGATAAACCTGGTTGGCATCATATTTAATCGCCGTGGTCCAGGCCGTTGCGCTGTCGCCTTTACCGTAAGCCAATTTTTTCTGATCGCTAGTACGGTTAGAGTCAGAGAATGCCGCAGCCACGCCGATACCCGAGCCACCGATGTCCTGATAATCCAGGGACATACCGTAGCCATCACCGTTTTGCTTGCTCACTGCACGGCTGTCGCTGTCGTTTTTACCCTGGTACTGCAACGCCAGGTTCAGGCCTTCTACCAAACCGAAGAAATCACGGTTACGGTAGGTTGCCAGGCCGTTAGAACGCGCGGTCATGTAGTTGTCGGTGTAGCTGTAGGAGTCGCCGCCGAATTCCGGCAGCATGTCGGTGTAAGCTTCTGCGTCGTATACGACACCGTAGTTACGGCCGTAATCGAATGAACCGTAGTCGGCAAATTTCAAGCCCGCAAAGCCCAGACGGGTTTTGGTGCCTTTGCTGCCTTGCGCTTCATCGTGGTTGGCTGCGACTTGGTATTCCCATTGACCGTAACCGGTCAGTTGGTCATTGATTTGCGTTTCGCCTTTAAAACCCAGACGAACGTAAGTCATATCACCATCTTCACCTTTATCTTTGCTGAAAACATGTTTGGCAGCAACGCGACCGTACAGATCGAGTTTATTGCCATCTTTATTATAAATTTCAGCCGCGTTGGCAAATGAGGTGATTGCCCCAAGGGCAATAGCTAAGGCTAATACACTGCGTTTCATCATTTATTTTCCTAGATATTATAATTTTTAAAATCCTGCCCATCACGCCCAATTTATGGTTTGGGCTGTGATCTTTATCATTTAGTGTTTTATGAGCGCCCCTAATTAAGGAGCCATGTGACATTAGCATCATGAATGCAAACTTAAAATAAAAAAGTTCATAAAACACCGTGGATAAAGCATGTTTATTTGTAACCAAATATTACATTAAAGCAAAAAACAAATCATTGATTAATAATGATATTTGCTACATATCTTATAACCATATTGGTGCAGTGCACCATTTAGGTGCAAATTGGTTTCTTTTTGTATGCTTTCCATTCGATCGGTAAATATCATGAAAGTTAGCATGGTTATTAATAACGTTACTTATTTCACATTTTTATCTGAGTAAAGTCACCACGTGAATTTAAGGCGTTCAATCACGTTTTAATCGAATCTTTTACCGCTTAGGATAATTAATTAGATCCAACGCATCAAAAATGACAGCAGGGAATGATTAAAGAAAAAAATGGCAATGATGAACCAGGGGATATAAAGAGGGATAAATAAGAGGAATTTGCAGCATGATATAGTGTTGTTATTTAAGGTTGCAGCTAACATCGCTACAACCTTAAATTTCATAAGTATAAAAAGGTATTCGGTACTAACGCTTCAATACAGCGTGCTACGCGGTGCTTCAATCAACACCATGCCGGCACGCAACCCCAATGCGACCTTAGGGTTAGGGAACAAGATCCACTCGCGGGCATGCTGAACCCGATACTCTTCACCGGGTTGCTCACACAACAGGGTCCCCTGCTTCAGTTCGGTAAAGTTGGCGGTGTCGTCACTGAGATGCAGCCTAAACTCCTCACTGCGCTTGATAAGCGATCGCTCCACACGGAATACCCGCAGTGCGTCGCCAGGGCGTTGCGGTAAAGGCTCATTGCTCACCGCAGCCTGCAAGGCGCGGTTGATAGCGGCAAATTGCTGCAAGTCGTTACTGCCAAACGGCCGTGCCTTACCCAGTTCCAGCGTACAACTGGCAGCCCCCACGTGCTCACTGGTGAAATGGCTGAAGGTGCCACCGGGCGCACTGTGGATCACTAACGCATCCAGGTCGGCAGCATCCAACAATGCCAACATGTCCGCACTGTAAGGCCTTGTCTGGAAAGGTAGAATGCCGAATCGTGGCAACCGCGAGTCGCGGATCGCCGTATGCAGGTCATAATGGAATCGTGCCGCTTTCTCAGCATCGAAAAATGTCGCGATAACCTGCTCGAGTTGTTGTGCCCGCGCGGTTTCGCCACTGTGGTCAAAATCGCGATAACGGCCACCGAACATCCGGTTCATGTCACTGTGCAAGTAGCGCTGGCCAGCCCGCATCGCCGCAGGATTACCCAGCACGACCAGCAGGCGAACGGCTAACGGGCGGGCTCCGGAAAGCACATCCTTGACCAACTGATTCAGCAATTCAATCGGCGCCGTTTCATTGCCGTGGATACCCGCGGAAACGACCACCGCGTGCTGATAATCCTGCCGCGGCGTGATTTCCAGCAGGCCTTCTCCCAGCCAACGCCAGTGCAAATTTTCGTTCTCACCCTGCTGCTCGGCGGGAACCTGCCCCGCCAGCGTCAGGGCCAACAGATCAAACATGGTGGCTTCGCCTATTGTTGGAATGGATAAACCGAGCCCAACCCGAGAATCGACGTCAGGGCATCCAGTGCATCACGCCCTTCACGCAGCAGTTGCGGATCGGCCAAATCATTTTGCGTCAGGCGATCGCGGTAGTAGCGATCAACCCACTCATTCAAGGTAACGAACAGCGTATCGTTCATCATTGCACGCGGATTTACCGCCCGTAACTCTTGCTCATTCAGCGCCACACGCAGCCGTAAGCAGGCGGGTCCACCACCGTTACGCATGCTTTCACGCAGATCAAACACCTTGATTTCATCGATCGGCCCACCGGCGGCAACCATCTCCGTCAAATAGCCCCAAACACCACGATGTTGACGCGATTCTTCCGGCACCACGATCATCATTTTGCCATTGGGCTTAGTCAGGATTTGGCTGTTAAACAGATAAGTCGCGACCGCATCGGCAACAGACACGCGTGCTGTCGGTACTTCAATTGCCACCAACTCGCTGTCCAACGTCGCCATCTTACGCCGCACGTCATCCAGCGCTTGCTGCTGTTGATAAAATGCCTGTTGATGGTGGAACAACACATTCTGGTTACTGACGGCAATGACATCGTTATGGAACACACCCTGATCGATCACGGCCGGGTTCTGTTGTACGAATACCGTATGCTGCTCATCCAACTGATGGAGACGCGCAATTGCCTCGCCTGCTTCACGCGTTTGGCGTGCCGGATAACGCGTCGGAGCCGTTTCACCGCCAAACTCCTGGCGGCCGTAGACAAACATTTGCACACTACGTTTACCGTAGTCGCCGCCCAATCGGTTATGGTTGGCTGCACCTTCGTCACCAAACAATGCCACCTGCGGCAAAGCCTCGTGGTGCGCAAAATGGCGTGGATCGTTAAAAATCGCCCGTAGCACGCCAGAGGTCGTCTCAGCCTCAATCGCGCGGTGGAATTTATTGTTCAAGTTGGCGGCAGTGAAATGCACCTTGCCATCGGCACTGTCAGCCGACGGTGATACCGTGGCCGCATTGGCGGTCCACATGCAAGAGGCCGAACTTAATGCGGACAACAGACGTGGAGACTGTCGCATAGCCTGTGCCAACACCGCCTCATCGCTACCGCTGAAGCCTAACTTGCGCAGCATTGGCACGTGAGGTCTTTCCTGTGGCGGCAAAACGCCCTGCTGAAAGCCAAGATCTGCCAGTGCTTTCATCTTCAACAGCCCCTGCTTGGCCGCCAGCTTTGGG
The DNA here is from genome assembly GCF_058190535.1 of Serratia sp. CoH_134_PS_4. NCBI lineage: Bacteria > Pseudomonadati > Pseudomonadota > Gammaproteobacteria > Enterobacterales > Yersiniaceae > Serratia > Serratia sp. CoH_134_PS_4. Next base: position 171,082 of record NZ_JBXWKI010000001.1, on the reverse strand, counting down.
TTCGACACGCTGTTTTGATGCTGTGTCGATGCCTCATTACCAAATGACAATCCGGCATAGTGATGCGTCAGGCCCACCAGACCATCGAAATTGACTTCATATCCTGACATGCTGTTCTCCTGGGGCCGAGCAGGCTCGGCCCTGCGCAACAAAACGCTGAGTGCTTAGTTAAATGAGAGTCCTGGCGACAGGCTCGCCGGCAACGTCAGGCTTTCGCTTTCCAGCGACGCCATTGGCCAGGCACAATAATCCGCTGCGTAGTAGGCACTTGGACGGTGGTTGCCGGAGGCCCCGACACCGCCGAACGGTGCTGCACTTGACGCACCGGTCAATGGCTTGTTCCAGTTGACGATACCTGCGCGAGCTTCCAGCAACAGGTGTTCAAAACGCTCACGCTGCGGCGACACCAGACCGACCGACAGGCCGTAGCGCGTCTGGTTGGCGATACGCACCGCTTCATCAAAGTCGTTATAGCGAATGAGGGTGGTCAGTGGGCCGAAGTATTCTTCATCCGGCACGTCCCGCACGCCAGTCACATCGATAATGCCTGGGCTCAGCAACGCACTGCCGCTTTCCAGCCGCTGCATGGTCAATAAGGCTTTTCCGCCCAACGCCAGCAAGTGATGCTGCGCCGCCAGCATTTTTTCTGCTGCTGCCGACGAGATTACCCCGCCCATAAACGGCTGGGGTTCAGCATCCCAACGGCCTATGCGCAGCGCGCTCGCCACCTGCACCAAACGCTCGATAAAGGCATCGCCCTCACTGCCACGTTTCACCAAAATACGGCGCGAACAGGTGCAGCGCTGACCCGCGGAAATAAATGCCGATTGAATGGCCAGATTAACCACCGCATCGCGGTCTTCAATCTGATCAACAATCAACGCATTGTTACCCCCCATTTCCAATGCCAGAATTTTTTCAGGCTGCCCCGCCAGTTGACGATGCAGGTGATAACCGGTGCCGGCGCTGCCGGTAAACAGCAGGCCATCAATATCCGCACGGGCGGCCAGTGCCTCGCCGGTTTCACGCCCGCCTTGTACCAGATTGATCACCCCATTGGGCAAACCGGCCTGCTGCCACAGCTTCAAAGTTTCTTCGGCGGTCTGCGGCGTCAACTCACTCGGCTTAAACACCACGGTGTTGCCCGCCAGCAGCGCCGGGACAATGTGACCATTGGGTAAATGGCCCGGGAAGTTATAAGGCCCAAACACCGCCAGCACCCCGTGCGGGCGGTGGCGCAATACGGAAACACCGTCCGCCATCGCCGTCTGGCTAACGCCGGTACGGGTCTGATATGCCTGCAGTGAAATCCCCACTTTACCGATCATTGCCTGTACTTCGGTCAGCGTTTCCCAGCGCGGTTTGCTGGTTTCACGGCTGATCACCGCCGCCAAATGCGGTTTGTGTTCTTCCAGCAACGCAGCAAAACGTTTCACAATCTGCTCGCGTTGCTCAAAAGGCGTGCGAGCCCAGGTTGGGAACGCCGCACGAGCGGCTTCACAGGCCGCAGCGACATCGCTGCCATCGGCGGCGTTGGCCTGCCACAGCGGCTGATTATCGACCGGATCGGTTTTACTGAACTCAGCGCCATGGCCTTGTTGCCATGAGCCATTAATAAAGAGTGCAGGATGTGACATTACGCTTTCTCCTGTGCAATAAGGGGGATAACCCGCACCGGGCTGCCTTGTTCAACACCCAGCGCTGCAGCGGTGGCGGCATTGAGATGCAGACGGTCGTCATACAGATCGGCATTGACCAACAGTGCGCGGTAATTCTGATAATGATCGTTGGCCACCAGATAGAGCGGCGCATCAGCCCGCATCGGGGTCTCATCGAGCACCACTTTCACCAGGCGGCTTTGTTTGACCGCACGAATATGGTCGATTTCCGCTTCCAACGTTGGGCCACCGTCGAAGATATCGACATAACCTTGATAACGCAGGCCTTCCGACTCCAGTACCCGGCGTGCCGGTACTGTCTGCGGGTGCACTTCACCAATCACTTTTTGCGCGTCTTCAGCCAGGAAGTCGACATACAGCGGGTGCTTCGGCATCAGCTCGGCAATAAATGCCTTTTGCCCGGTGCCGCTAAGGTAGTCCGCCTTGGCGAACTCGATAGAAAAGAAGTGGTTCCCGACGCTCTCCCAGAAAGGTGAGCGGCCATTCTCATCGGAAAAACCACGCATTTCGGCAATCAGCCGTTCGGAGAAACGCTCACGGAAGGCTGCGATAAACAGGAAACGCACCTTCGACAGCAGTTTGCCGTTTTCGCCGTGGCGGTAGTCCGGGTCAAGGAATAACGTACATAATTCGGAATGACCGGTGTGATCGTTGCTGAGGAACAGCGTCGGCACCGATTTATACACATTCAACTGTTTGGACGCATGCACCTGGGTCCCGACGCGGAAGCTGTACCACGGCTCTGAGAGCCCAACGGCCACTTCAATGGCGCAAACCCCTACGGCCTGCTGACGCTCGCTGTCCTCCAGGACAAACAGATAACACTGGTCACCACGCGGAAGTTCGCCTTGCCAGGTTTTTAACGCCCGCTCAATGCGTGCCGACAAGGTATCTTCGTCTTGTGGCAGGGAAGTGAGACCGATGCCGGACTTACCGGCCAGCGTCAATAAATCAGCCAAATCGCGACGCTCTATAGGGCGAATAATCATCATAATGCGAACCTCGTCTTGATCAGGCTGCGCCGGTAAGGGCGCAGCCTGTGTATTAGCTGCAAATCCGCGCCACGGCTCGCGCGAATCGCGCCAGCCCCTCTTTCACATCCTGTTCCGGGATGATCAGTGAAGGGGTAAAGCGCACCACATCCGGGCCGGCAATCAGGGCAATCACACCTTCTTCGTTGGCCAATTGCGTGATCTGTTTCGCCTTGCCGGCATAATCTTTCGTCAACTGGCAACCAATCAACAGGCCACCACCGCGGATTTCAGAGAAAATCGGATATTGCTGATTAATTTTGTTCAACCCGTCGAGGAACCACTGGTGGCGCTGTTTCACCCCATCCAATACTTCTGGCGTATTGATGATAGAGAACACCGCACCGGCCACGGCCGTCGCCAGCGGGTTACCGCCGTAGGTGGTGCCATGGGTGCCGACACCCAGCGTTTTGGCCAGATCATCCGTCGTCAGCATGGCACCAATAGGGAAGCCACAGCCCAGAGCTTTCGCGGTGGTTAACACGTCCGGTACCACGCCGTATTGCATGTAGGCATACAGATCGCCAGTACGGCCCATGCCGGTTTGCACTTCATCGAAAATCAGCACCGCATCATGGCGATCGCACAGCTCACGCAGGCCCTGCAGGAAAGCAGGATCAGCAGGTAATACACCGCCCTCGCCCTGGATCGGCTCAACAATCACCGCACAGGTATTGTCATTGATCGCTTCAGCCGCAGCGGCCAAATCGTTAAACGGTGTATGGGTGATCCCACCCGGTAACGGGGCGAAATCTTTTGAATACTTCGGTTGCCCACCCGCTGAGACAGTAAACAGCGTGCGGCCGTGGAAGGCGTTGTTAAACGCGACAATCTGGTTTTTGCTGCCGTTGCCTTTATCCAGAGCGCGTTTACGCGCCAACTTGAGTGCCGCTTCGTTGGCTTCCGCACCGGAGTTACAGAAAAACACCTTATCGGCAAAGGTGGCGTCAATCAGCTGCTTTGCCAAACGCAGTACCGGTTCGTTGGTATAGCCGTTGCCCAGATGCCACAGTTTGCCCGCCTGCTCCACCAGCGCTGCCGTCACCACGGGGTGAGCATGGCCCAACGCGTTTACCGCGATACCACCGGCAAAATCGATGTAAGACTTACCCTGTTGATCCCAGACCTGCGATCCTTCTCCCCGAACCAAAATAAAATCAGCGGGGGCGTAAACCGGGACCATCCAGTCATCGAAAGACTGGCGGGTAACTGCGATTGGCTGTTCCATAATGACCTCATAACTTCAGCAAAGACTGAATTTTGACTGTAAGGGCCGTTCCTGCCCGGATGTTCCACAACAAAACAAGAAAAACAGCGCCGTTGCATCTCCTTTTCGACCGGTGATAACTCTGCCTCTCACCGTCTATTCAGAAACAAATCTGTTACATCAAACGCGTTTTTCGCTATTTATGCCGGGAATCAGGTCCTGGAACGGGGAATAAATGTTAACGAGCAGTTAAAATACATGCCGTTTGATAAAGAGTGTAGAGCAGCTATCGTGCCAAACTGGGATTTCCGGCAATTTTTTGGTTTTTTTACGCTAAAACAACGGCTTACAATGCATACTTATTCAATAAATATGCATTGGTAATGAATAATTGGAAAAATAAGGCGAAAAATCATCGTTGGCTGCGAAATCCTATTCAATTACAAAAAACTTCAATATTTCTGATCGCGCTCGCAAAAATAATTTGGCCTGACATGCGCCCCATCACACTTTTGCCCCACTTCAGTGCAGGCACTGCACCCTATGAGAGCAAACCCACGCCAGCCAAGGCTCTGCGCAGCACATCGCGGCGCATCATTGTGCATGCGCACACGCAACCCCCGCGCCAGATCTCATATTTGTTAACTTACTGAACAAATTGTTGACAGTCTGAGGACGCGATAATAGGTTAATTTCAATGGAACACGTGTTCCATGATAAAAAAAACGCACCCACCCTAAATAATTCGAGCCGCAGGAAAGCGGCAAAACATGCGTCCCCAGGCGCTGGCCTAAGCCAGCCACGGGGGTGAGCTCCATGGATGGGCCGAGTCACGCAGCGACACCGCGGCGGCTTGAAGTAGGACGGGTACACATCGACTGCACAGCATCGGGGTTATCATGGCTCATTTCTGCTTGCGTACTAACCATAGGATCACCGGGGTCGCACTGGCCGTGCTGCTGGGCCTGCCCCTTTCTGCCAGCGCCACTACCCGCATTACCTTCGCCAACTATTTGCCGAATGATTACATCAATAAGGTGATTAAAGATTTTGAAGCGGCGCACCCGGACATTCAGGTGCAGTCGATTAAATGCGGCTTCTCTGACTGCCACCAAAAGCTGACGACCGCGTTGGCCGTCGGCCAAGGTGCCGCCGATATCTTCAGCGTCAGCACCATTAAGCTGGGCAGCTTCGCCAACTCCGGTGGTCTGAACACCCTGAGCGCCCCACCGTTCAGCATCGACAGCCAGGGCTGGCAGTTTGATCCTTCAATGATCAGTCTGGCAAAAGGCAACGACGGCAACATCTATGGTGTGCCTTACGATACCGGCCCGGTAATCATGATCTACCGGAACGACATGGTGCAAAAGGCGGGGATGAAGATTGAGGACATCACCAAAAGTTGGGACAGTTTTATCGCCTTTGGTGAGAAATTGAAAAAAGAGCAAGGCGCTTACCTGTTGCCTGCCGCCACCAGCCTGATAAACCCACTCGTGGTGGGCATGAACAGTGAACCGGGCAAACCCGTGTACACCAAAGACGGTAAACCCAACCTCGACTCCCCTCAAATCAAACAGTTGATGACGGTCATCAAAACGCTGTATGACAAAGGATTAGCCGCCTCGCTCGACGGCTCAACCAATTCGCAGGAATACATCAAGCTGTACCGTCAGGGGAAACTGTTCGCAGATATCGACGGCCCCTGGGACGAAGGCCGTATTGAGCAAGAATTGGATCCGGACGGTGCCAAAGCTGGGTTGTGGCGTGTGACCGACGTACCGGGCAACATCAAGGTCAATGCTGGCGGCACCACGCTGGTGATCCCGAAACAAAGCAAAAACGCCGAAGCGGCCTGGCAGTTCATTCAATACTTTATGCAACGTGACGTGGTGATCGACGCGGCCAAAACCGCCGGTACCTTACCTGCCCGTCTCGACGTGTATAACGCGCCCTACTTTGACACGCCGAGTCGCATTCTCGGCGGTCAACATTCGATGCGCTACTACGCCAGTCTGGTGCCGGACCTGAAGCCGGTTGCCTCAGCGCCGGAAGATAACATCGCCAACGAAATTCTCAATGAAGCGGCGAAGAAAATTCTGGTGCAGCATCAGGATATCGACAGCACCCTGCGCGATGCCAACAAGCTGCTCGAGCGGCGGATGCGCGCGTTGTAATCATCTATATCCGTCATATTTCAAGCTGCAGGTGTGTTGGCCTCAAGCACTCCCCCCAGTCACTTACTGATGTAAGCTCCTGGGGACCCATGCTCTTGCCGCCTTCCTGCAACTCGAATTATTTAGGATATAACTCCAGCGTTTTTTTGACGCCGATTTTATATTTTCCACCGGTTCGGGGAGTCTATGCGTAAGCGATTTTTCAAAGGGCTGCTGCACGATCACCGCACCGCCTACCTGCTGTTGCTGCCGTTTATGCTGCTGTTCGCGGTGTTTAACGCGTTCCCGATCTTCTTTTCGGCGTTTCTGTCATTCCAGTCGTGGAACCCGGTAAAGGGCCTCAGTTCGATGAAGTTTGTCGGGCTGGATAACTTTTACTACGCCTTCACCGACGATGCCTTCTGGGTGTCGCTGGTCAACACCATCAAAATCACGCTGGTGTCGGGCCTGTGCCAGCATCTGTTTGCGATTACGCTGGCTTACTCCTTGCTGCATATCATCGTGCGCGGCAGACGTTTTCTGAAGGCAGCCATCTTCCTGCCCTACATTACCTCTTCCGTGGCCGTTAGCCTGATTGTGTTCAACCTGTTTTCCCCCGTCGGCATGGTTAACGAGCTGCTCAGCGGGTTAGCGACCAAACTGCACCTCGGCACGTTAGCCGCCGCATTGCCCATCAACTTCTTTGACAGCGACTGGATCCGTTTCACCATCGCCAATCAGGTGACCTGGAAATTTACCGGCATCAATACGGTGATTTACATGACCGGCCTGGCGTCTATCTCACCGGACCTGTACGAGGCCATTGAGCTGGACGGTGCGAGCCGTTGGCAGAAATTCCGCTATATCGCGCTGCCGCTGTTGGCACCTTTTATCTTCTTCGCCACGCTGATGACGCTGATTGGCAACATGCAGTTATTCAACGAACCGATGATCTTGACCCAGGGTACGGGCGGCGTTGACAACAGCGGCCTCACGGTGTCGATGTACGTCTACAAAACCGGCTGGTCCTACCTGGATATGGGAACGGCTTCGGCGATTTCCTGGATCTTGTTCCTGTTGATAGCCGTAGTCAGTGCCTTGGTGTTTTGGGGCTTCGGCAACCGGGGAGGTGTGAAAAATGATCGCTGAAGGCCGCCGTTTCGACACCGGAAAACTGGTGATTTATCTGTTGGTATCCCTGTTCGCGTCGTTGTCGCTGTTTCCGTTCTATTGGTCTGCCTTGCTGGCGACGCAGGACACCCGCAGCATCATGGGTATGTCTCTCCGCTTTGGCACGCATCTGGTGGAAAACTTCCGCGGGTTGGAACAACAGGTTCCGTTTACCCGTTCGCTGCTTAACACCCTGTATGTCACCGCCATGGCCACCTTGACCAGCGTGTTGGTTTCCGCTGCTGCGGGCTACGCTTTCAGCGTTTACCAGTTCAAGGGTAAGAAGGTGCTGTTCACTACGCTGATGCTGACCATGATGGTCCCCAGCGTGGTCAATCTGGTGCCTTACTTCTTCGTCATCAAAAGCGTGGGCCTGCTCGACCAGTTCGCCGCCGTTTGGCTGCCTGCCGGGGTAAACATCTTCGGTATCTTTCTGGTTCGCCAATACGTGAGCGCTTCATTACCCAGCGAAATCCTCGACAGTGCACGCATGGACGGCCTGAATGAATTACAGATTTTCTTGCGAATCGGCCTGCCTTTGATGCGCCCAGCATTGCTGACCGTGGCGATCGTTGTGGTGGTCGACACCTGGAACAACTTCATGCTGCCGTTGGTGGCGTTACAGTCACCGGATAAACAAATTCTTCAATTGGTACTGCGCAGCCTGAGCGGAGCCACCGCCACGCCGTGGAACCTGGTAATGACCGGCAGCTTCCTGGCCATCGTGCCACTGCTGATTGCCTTTATCTTCTCGTCCAAACAAATGATGGAGAGCCTCACGCGTGGGGCGGTCAAAGGGTAACTTATGCAATCAATCGATATTTACAGCGTAAAGGGCACGGCTGCGCACCAGCACGTCATCCTGTTTGCTGCCACAGAGGAGCAACTGCCCGCCACACTGCAAGATGCCGGGCTGCAACGGGCAAGCGTCGGTGTACTTTATCCACTGGGTGAAGGGCGATTTGGCCTCAACGTCGGCCCCCGTCTGACCCCTGCCGCGCTGCAAGATGCCGGGGCCGTTATCGCCGCCGGGCAAAAAGACTTTGGGCTGCAGCAGTTGCGACTGACGTTGGTGCCGGAACTGACAGCAGACGATGAAACCTGGCGCTGGTTGCTGTTTGGTTTGCGTCTCGGCGCTTACCGCTATCAGCATCATGCCAGCGTAACGCTGGCCGATCCGACGCTGCGGCTGAGCAGCCAAGATGCCGCAACGCAAGCCTTGTGCGATTGGGCAAACCTGCATGCTGAGGGCGTGATCGCCGGCCGCGAGCTGATGAACAAACCCGCCAATATTCTCTACCCTGAAAGCTTCGTGGAGGCCGTCGCGCAATTGCCGTTCAGCCATCTGCATCAGGAGGTGTTAGGGGATGAACAAATGGCCGCGCTAGGCTTTGGCGGTCTGCTGGGCGTTGGCCAGGGCAGTGCCCGGGCATCGCAGTTGCTGATACTCGATCACCATCCAGCCAATGCTCGTCACACCCTGGCGCTGGTCGGCAAAGGCGTGACCTTCGACAGCGGTGGCATCAGTATCAAAGGCGCGGCGCGCATGAGCACCATGAAGTTTGATATGGGCGGTGCAGCCGCGGTCGTGGGCGCAATGCGTATCATCGACGCGCTGCAATTGCCGATCCGTGTCATTGGCCTGTGTGGGCTGGTGGAAAACATGCCCTCTTCACGCGCCCAGCGCCCTGGCGACGTTGTAACCATGCACAACGGCAAATCGGTGGAAATCATTTCGACTGATGCCGAAGGACGCATGGTGTTGGCGGACGTCATCAGTTATGCCCAGCAACGCTTCCAACCGGACTATCTGTTGGATATTGCGACCCTGACCGGTGGTGCAGGCGTAGCGCTAGGCAAGGAATATGCCGCCATGATGGGCAACGACGATGCGTTTCTGGCTCAGGTTACCCAAGCAGGCAACGCTAGCGCAGAACCGGTATGGCCCATGCCACACGGCGGCTGGTATCGCGGTGTGCTGAAATCTGAATTTGCCGATTATCGCCACGGTGGCGAGGATCCGCACGGCAGCCCGTGCGTGGCCGCAACCTTTATCAGCGAATTCGTACAGCCGGGTCAACGCTGGGCGCACCTGGACATCGCCGCCATGTCGACGGATATGCCGCACCGCAAGCTGTACGCCAACGGTGCATCCTCATTCGGCGTGCTATTGCTGGCACGACTCAGTTCCCTGCTTGCCCAAACGGAGCACTGATGGCTTACGTAGAACTGGTTGATATCAACAAACGCTATGACAACGGCTATCAGGCCGCCAGCAACGTCAATCTGCAGGTGGAGAAAGGCGAGTTTGTGGTGCTGCTCGGTCCGTCAGGCTGCGGTAAATCTACCACGCTGCGGATGATTGCCGGGTTGGAAACCCTGTCTTCCGGTGAATTGCTGATCGACGGCGAACGCATGAATGACGTGCTGCCCAAATACCGCGACATCGCCATGGTATTCCAGAGCTATGCGCTGTACCCGCACATGACGGTGTACGAAAACATGGCGTTGTCGTTGAAAATTAAAGGAATGGCTAAAACAGAGATCGCTAGCCAAATTGCGGCCGTTGCCGACATGCTGCATCTGACCGAGTTTCTAAAGGTCAAACCGGGCCAGCTTTCCGGCGGTCAACGCCAGCGTGTGGCGCTGGGGCGTGCCATCGTCCGGCGCCCCAAGGTATTCCTGTTTGATGAGCCGTTGTCCAATCTCGACGCCAAACTGCGTAATCGCATGCGCCAAGAGCTGTCGGCACTGCACAAGGCCATCGGTGCCACCATAATTTATGTCACTCATGACCAGGTTGAAGCCATGACCATGGCCGATAAAGTGGTGATCATGAATCAGGGTAAAGTACAGCAGATTGGCACACCGCTGGACCTCTATCACCGGCCAGTTAACCGCTTTGTCGCCGAGTTTATTGGCTCACCGCAGATGAACTTGTTCGATGTGCAGGTACAGGTTCAGGGGACGCAGATTGTGCTACAAGGCGATTCTGGCTTGCTGCTGCCCGTGAACACCGCCGAATTTCCGGCGCTGGCGACAAAAGCGGGCGAGTGGCTGACGCTGGGTTGCCGACCGGAAGCGTGCAGCATCAGCGCACCGCAGGTGGAACCGCACCTGCGCGGTACGCTGGTGTACAGTGAAAATCTGGGTGCAGAAAGCAATCTGTTTGTTCAGGGTGACAATGGCGCACAATACATCGTGAAGCAACACACTCAGCAGCACTACCCACAGGGTTTGCCGCTGGCGGTGACGCTGGATACCACTGCCCTGCACTTTTTTGACCCAAACAGCGGCGAGCGTCTGGCGCCACACGGGGAAACAGTGTTGCCGGCCGGCATTCTGTGAGACCATACCGCCGCTGCCCCTCTTACCGCAGCGCCCCGTTTTCCGTTGAGTACTTGCGCCATGCCGATTAAAAAAGTCACGTCTCACGATGTCGCCCGCGTAGCCGGCGTTTCACGCACCGTGGTTTCCCGCGCCTTTTCCAATCAAGGCCGGGTATCGCAAAAAAATCGTGAGTTGGTGATGCGTGTGGCCAGCCAGTTGGGCTATGCACCCGATGCGATTGCCCAAAGCCTGCATACCGGTAAAACCGGGTTTGTCGCGGTCGTGGTTAACCACTTTCATGACCTGTCTGATTTGGAGTTTTTCGATCGTTTGGTGGAGCAGTTGCAAAACAGCAACCGGCAGGCGGTGATGATCCGATTGGAAGGCATTGAAGATCCGGCCAACTACCTCAAACAAACCATTTCTTATCATGTTGATTCCGCCGTGGTGTTCGCCGACAACATTAGCGCTCGCACAGCGAAAGATCTGTTCCGCATCGCCACACCGATCATGCTCAATGGGTTAGCCGGTGACACCCTGTGCGATGCGCTCAACGCCGATGAAGCACCCAGCCTGCAACAACTGGCAGCGCTAATGGCGCAAAAAGGCCAACGACATGTGGCGCTCCTTGGTGGGCGCAGCAGCGCCAAAGGCGAACAAGTGCGCCAGCAGACCTTTTTAGCACATGCGGCCACACAGCAACTGCAGATCGTGGCGCAACTCAGCGGCGACTACAGCTATCAAAGCGGTTTCAAACTGGCACCACAGCTGCTGGCAGCGCAACCGGCCCCACAGGCCATCTTCTGCACGGCCGATTCGATGGCGATGGGTGTGATGGATTATATTCGTTTGCATACGCCGCTGCGCATCCCACAGGACGTCGCGGTCTACGGCTTTGACGATATCCCGATGGCCGCCTGGCCAAGCTACCAACTGACCTCGGTGCGCCGGGATATCAGCGCGATGATCGCCGCCATTGTCAGGCTGGTGGAGTTACGCAGCAGCAGCCCGCAGGCCGCACCGCAGCAAGTGACCATTCCCACCGAACTGGTGGTGCGTGCCTCTTGCTGAACGAGCCGCTTTCGGCGGTTCAGGCTGTCGTCATCCCCGTGAAAAGGCTAAACCCGCAGGGATCGAACAGGGTCGACCCGCGTTACCCCATGGATTCTGCTCTTGGGCGCAGCATGCAGCGCCCCACCCCACCTCTTAACCCCCAGAGCACTGTGTCAACGGGTGGTTATGATCTCGGCATCGCGCAATTCTGGTGCCGCCATACCGGTTTGCCACAGCCAGTATTGGATGGGGCCTGGGCAGTTCAGGCTCACCACCTTGTGATTGCCGTGTTTATCGACAGCATGAATCGTCACCCCTTCGGTATAACCGTCCTTCAGGTAGTTCAAATCTTCGATCGCTTCATACACCGCCTGATCCAGCGTCATCCCCATCTTCATGTACAACACGACGGCACGGCTGGTGCCGCAACGGATGGTCATTTCCCCGGTATGCGTGCAAGCACAAGCGCCGTAACGGCTGTCGGCATACGAACCACTGCCGATAATTGGGCTATCCCCCAATCGCCCCGGATATTTCCACGCCCAACCCGAGGTAGACGTGGCTGCGCTCAGTGTTCCCCCGCCATCAAGCGCTAAAAACACCGTGGTGTCACGTACACGTTCGGGATCGGTGGCATTGTTAGACAGCCCGGCCAGCGGAATATTCGGCCAGTCACGTCGCTGTTCTGCGCTCATCGCCTGTTCCAGCTTGTCCCACCATACGCGTTTGGAATCGGCGATCAGGTTATCACCCGCCAGCGCGCCAATTTCGGCAGCAAACCGGGCGGCTCCGGCACCCACCAGAATTTCGTGGTTAAGATCTTCCATCACCCGGTACGCAACCTCCACCGGATGCAGGTAGCCTTGTAACGCCCCCACGGCACCGGTGCGCAAACTGTCACCATCCATTACCGAGGCATCCAGTTCCATCTCACCCAATACGTTCGGCCAGCCACCATAACCAACAGTACGCACACTCGGGTCCAGTTCCACCAACTTGATGCCATCAACAATGGCGCGCAGGCCGTTGTGTCCCTGCTGCAGCCGTTCGGCAGACAGAGCGATACCCGGATGCCCTTCAGAATTTGCAATCACAATCATAAGGTTATGTTTCCTGCACGGCGTTGAGCGCCAAAAGAGATGCACCGGGGCCTCCGGTGATTGCCGCCAATGGAACACGTGTTCCATTAATAACTAAAAAGTATCGTTGCCCCGTTGAAAAGTCAAACTCAGGCGGCGAAAAGCGTGGTGCAACACGTCTTTTCACTGCGTGCTGTACGGACAGCAAACACCTGTCGTTCGACTACACTGTGATCTCGACCGCAAAACGCTTGAGGAGCCAAAATGCCTAAAAAAACTGTAGATCCAAGCCAACCGGCAGCACAGCAGGATATCCGTGCCTTTCTGGACGCGTTGAATGCAGGTGGTGGCAAGCCGATGGAAGAGATGAAACCGAAAGAGGCGCGTAAGGTATTGGAGGGCGCACAACGCAGCGTCGACGTGCCACTTCACGAGGTCGAGATCAACGAGAAGACGATCCATGTCGAGGGGCAGGACATCCTGTTGCACATCGTGCGTCCAGCCAAGGTTAAAGAGGCGCTGCCGGTATTTATGTTCTTCCACGGCGGTGGCTGGGTGCTGGGTGACTTCCCTACCCATGAACGGCTGGTACGCGATTTAGTCTACAGCGCGGGTGCCGCAGCGGTGTTCGTCAACTATACCCCTTCGCCGGAAGCCCATTACCCGACGGCCATCAATCAGGCCTACGCCGCCACTGAATGGGTGGCCGAATACGGCGAAAAAATCAACGTCGATGGCTCCCGCCTGGCCGTGGTCGGCAACAGCGTCGGTGGCAATATGGCGGCGGTGGTCAGCCTGATGGCCAAAGAAAAAGGCACCCCGGCGCTGCGCTGTCAGATCTTGCTGTGGCCCGTGACGCACGCCAACTTTGACACCGAGTCCTATCATCAATTTGCCGAAGGCCACTTCCTGACGCGCAACATGATGAAATGGTTCTGGGACAACTACACCACTGATAAAGCACAGCGTAAGGAAATTTATGCTTCACCGCTCAACGCCACGCTGGCACAGCTAAAAGGCCTGCCGCCGGCGCTGGTCCAGACCGCTGAACTGGACGTACTGCGTGATGAAGGTGAAGCCTATGCCCGGCTACTGAACGCTGCCGGGGTGGAGGTGACCTCTACCCGTTACAATGGGTTGATCCACGATTACGGCCTGCTGAACCCCATCGCCCATGTGCCGGCAGTGCATTCCGCCATCCATCAGGCCGGGCGAGCGTTGAAGCATTATCTGGCCTAGGTTATTCGGCATAATGGCAAGCCACCCTATGTCCCACCGCCACCGTACGTAACGCCGGGGCCAATTCCCGGCATTGTGCGGTCGCCCGCGGGCAACGGGTATGAAAACGGCAGCCGTGCGGCGGTTGTGCAGGGTCAGGCAACTCCCCCTGGGCCATCGCCTGCGGCAGCCGTGAAGGATCCAGACGGGGTACCGCCGCCAGCAACGCCTGGGTATAAGGATGCCGTGGCTGCCGGAATAGGCTATCGCGATCGGCGCTCTCCACAATCTGACCGAGATACATCACCGCCACGTCCTGACACAAATGCTCCACGACGCCAAGATCGTGAGAGATAAACAGGAAGGTCACCCCTTGCTGCTCCTGAAGATCGGAAAACAGGTTGATGATCTGTGCCTGGATAGAAACGTCGAGTGCCGAAATCGGCTCGTCCGCGACGATAAATTCCGGCTGCAGGATCAACGCGCGGGCAATACCGATACGTTGGCGCTGACCACCGGAAAATTCATGCGGAAAACGCCCATACTGTTGCGCCGATAAACCGCAGATCTTCATAGTGTCAATCACCCTGTCACGCAATTCACTTTTATGCGCCAGCCCATGCTCCAACAGGGCTTCACCGATGGCATCGCCAATACGCATCCTCGGGTTTAGCGAACTGTAAGGGTCTTGAAACACCAACTGCATCTTCGGGCGCAGGGCACGCAATCGGCGGGGACTGAGCTTATCCAGCGCCTGCCCGTTGAATAACACTTCACCGGCCGTTTTGTCGTGTAGCCCCAACAACGTACGGCCTACGGTGGTTTTCCCACTGCCCGACTCACCGACCAGGCCGAAAACAGTGCCTTTGCGAATACCAAAGCTGACATCATCCACCGCCCGCAGTTGGCCGGTTGTCTGGCCAAACACCCCTTCACGCAGCGGAAAATGCTTCTTCAAGCCTTTCACTTCCACCAAGAGATCAGACGGCATGAAAACGCCCTCCCGCATTGATAAAACAGGCAGACTGGCGCTGCAAAGTCCCGTACAAAGGCGGAATGCCGTCACGGCAACGTGCACTGGCCTGAGCGCAACGATCGGCAAAGGCACAGTGATCGGGCAGATTGGCGAGATCGGGCACCTGACCGGGGATCGAGTACAGTCTGCGCCGCCGCTGGCCGGCGACCGGCCGTGAAGCCATCAATCCCTGGGTATAGGGATGTTGTGGGTTGGCTAATACCTCCCGCGTGTCCCCCTGCTCGACAATGCGTCCGGCATACATCACGACCAGCCGATCGGCCATCTGGGCAATCACGCCAAGGTCGTGGGTGATCAACATCATGGCCATGTTATTTTTACGGCTCTGCTCACGCAGCAGCGCCAAGATCTGCGCCTGCACGGTGACGTCCAACGCCGTGGTGGGCTCATCGGCAATCAGCAACGCCGGCCGACAGCTGATGGCCATGGCGATCATAACGCGCTGCAACATACCGCCAGAAAGCTGGTGCGGATAACAGGTCATCAACTGTTCTGCACGCGCCAACCCGACCTCGGTAATCAGCGCCGTCGCCTCACGCCAGGCGGTCTTTGGTGCTGTCCCTCGATGGCGGATTAACGGCTCCACCAATTGTTCGCCGATCGTCAATACCGGGTTCAGCGCGCTCATCGGTTCCTGAAATATCATGGCCAGCCGGTTGCCGCGCAAATCACGCATTTGTTGCGGACGCAGTTTGAGCAAGTCCTGCCCATCAAAATGAATTTCACCGCCGTCGATCTGTGCCAGCGGCTGCGGTAACAGCCCCATCAGCGCCATCGCGGTGACGCTTTTGCCGCAACCTGACTCGCCGACGATGCCCAGCGTCTGTCCGGCATGGAGTTCAAAGCTGACTTGCTGTACCGCACGCACCTGCCCTTGTTCGCCATTGAAAGCCACCGACAGTTGATTGAATGCCACCAGTGGTCGACTCATCGTTTCACCCCGTTCATTTTCGGATCGAGTGCGTCCCGCAGGCCGTCACCCAGAATATTAATCGCCACTACGGTGATAAAAATGGCCAACCCCGGCGGCATCCACAGCCAGGGGCGACGCTGGAAATCGATCAGGCTGTTGGCCGCATCCATCATGTTGCCCCACGACGGCGTCGGCGGCACCACGCCCAGCCCCAGGTAACTGAGCGCTGACTCGCTGAGAATGGCGTTGGCGACACCCATGGTCGCCACTACAATCAAAATCGGAATGGTATTCGGCAACAGGTGACCAAACAAACGTCGGCGCGTGGACAGGCCCAAGACTTCTGTCGCCAACATAAAATCACGCTCTCGCAATGATAGGATCTGCCCGCGCACCAACCGCGCCAGGGACGGCCACCCCAGCAGGCTGAGCATGATCATCACCATATAAATGCGGTAGTCCGGCGAAACATCCAGTTCGGACAACATCGCCCCCATGATAATCAGCAATGGCAGGCTGGGAATGGTCATCAACAGATCGGCAAAGCGCATGATCAACTTATCCACCAGTCCCCCCAGATAGCCGGACAGCGCGCCCAGCAGGTAGCCGAGCGTGACTGACAGCAGCATGGAGACCAGACCTATGGTCAGCGAGATGCGGCCTGCCAACAACAGGCGGGTATAAATATCGCGACCGAGAAAATCTGTCCCTAGCCAATGTTCGGCATTAGGCGCGTGGTTAATGTTTAGCGCATCGCCGGCATCATCCTGCCACGGCGAAAACATCGGCCCAAAAACGCAGAGCAGGGTCAAAACCAGCAGCAGCAACAGCGAGGCCATCGCCAATCGGTGGCGACGCAGCCGTTGCCAGGCCTGTGCAACCGGTGGCGGCGACACGTGCGCCAGGGCGGGTAATTGCGCCTGCCGCCAACGACGACGGCGCCCAAAAAACAGCGTTGCCAACATACTCACCTCAAACGAATTCGCGGATCGGCATAGGCGTACAGAATGTCCGCCAGCAGATTGCCCAAAATGGTCAGCACCGCCAGAAAAAGCGTAAAGCCCATCAACACCGGGTAGTCGCGCGCAGCCAGAGAGTCAATGTGAATGTGCCCCGCGCCGGGCCAGTTGAAGATTTTTTCAGTGATCAACGCACCGGAAAACAGCGCGGGCAATTCAAACCCCAGTAGCGTAATGATGGGTAACAGCGCATTGCGCAGCGCATGTTTGACGATCACCGTTTTTTCCTTCAGACCTTTGGCCCGGGCGGTACGGATATAATCCATGCGGATCACGTCCAGCATGCTGGCGCGGAAATAGCGCGTCAGGGTCCCAGCCTGCAACATCACTAATGCCAGCACCGGCAGCAACAGATGTGCCGCCACTTCCCCCACCCAGGCCAATCCGGTCGCGTCACTGCCCGTTCGCAGCATGCCGCCCGCCGGTAACCAGTGCAGATCGACGGCAAACCATTTGATTAACAGCAAACAAAGGAAAAAAGTCGGGAATGACATTGCACCGAACACCGCCACAGTGACCAGATGATCAAACAGCGAATAGGGTTTCATCGCCGACGCCACACCGACCGCCAACGCAATGCCCCAGTAGAGCACCAGTGCCACTGACGCCAGCAGGAATGAGTTCCAGATGTACTGATTCAGCAAGGTGCTGACCGGGATTTGGTACTGTAACGAAAAGCCGAGATCGCCTTGCAGCAGGCGACCAAGCCAATGCAGATAGCGGGTGAACAGCGGCTGATCCAACCCATACAACGCCCGCAGCTCGGCAGCCCGTTCCGCAGTAAGGTTGATGTTGCCGTCAATAAAGTCACCAGGCGTCAGCGCGAAGATGAAGAAAATCAACAGCGAGGCCAGTAACATCATCGGAATGGTTTGCAGCAAACGGCGCAGGATAAAATTTCTCATGGTGTTTTCCATCGCCGCCGCACGGCATCGCGCGGCGGCGCATTGCCGTTACTGAGCCAGTTTGACGTCCGGCAAACTGCCCGTCAGGCCGTTGTAAACGTCCGGCTTAAAACCGCTGACGCGAGCACTGCTGGCGCTGAGCACTTTACGGTTCCCCAGCAGGATCACCGGTGGATCCTCCGCCAATACCTGGTACAGCTTATGGTACAAAGGCTTGCGCTGTTCAATATCCAACGTGGCGTTAGCGTGGCTAATCAGCTGATCCACCTGCGGATTGCTATAGCCGGTTTCACTCATCTGGCTGATGAAATCGCGTACCCCGTCATGCGGGTCATTCAGCCCGCTGGTGCTGAGCGATGCCAGGTCATAATTACCCTCCTTGCGTTGGGCCAACAGCGCATTGAAGTCCAGCACCTGCGGCTTTAATAGCACCCCAATCTGCCGGTAGTTGTCTTTGGCAATGGGTACCAATGCATCGTTAATCAGCTTCTTGGTCACCAACAGCGTCAGTTCCAGCTTTTTGCCGTCTTTCTGACGAATACCGTCTGCACCCGGCACCCAGCCAGCCTGATCCAGCAAGCGTTTCGCTTTGTTGACGTCGTAAGCATAAGGATTGATACCCTGCGGATCATAGGCCCAGGAAACGGGAGAAATAGGCTGGTTAGCCACAGTGCCGTAACCCTGGTACACCACCGTAATCAGTTTCTGACGATCCAGGCCGTAGATCAGCGCCTGACGTACGCGCGCGTCCTGTAACGCCGGGCGCTTAAGGTTAAAATCCACCCGGCTGTAATCGCTTGAGCTGTACAAGTTGATGTTGGCGAAGCCCAAGAGTTTTAACTGCTCAATATCATCTGGCTTGGAGGTGAAGGCGTCATAGTCGGTTTCACCGGTTTGGAACAGCTGGAAGTTGGTCGTCGGGTTGGTTACGCGGTAAATAAAGCGCGCCACCGCCGGCTGACCCAGGTAGAAATGAGGGTTAGCGTGGAAGCGAATCTCCTGCCCTGGAATGTATTTGTCGTAAATATAAGGGCCGTTGCCTAACGGCTTGCCATTCAGTGCGCGAACGCTTTCCAACTTACCGCGCTGATAGTCTTTGCCGTAATACGTCTTCGACAATACCGGCCCGCCAATCAGCTGCAGCGTGGTAGCGCCCGGCTGGGTGGTGGTGATCTGAATCGTCCGATCGTCGATCACGTTCAATCCGCTAATGCTGGGTGCTGTGCCGTTCTTGTATTCGGCGCCACCCTGAATATGCGCCGGGGTAATGTCGGTTTCACCGTCATAGGCCGGGTCATGCAGCAGCGTCAACGTAAAGGCGATGTCTTCGGCTTTGATAGGTGAGCCGTCACTGTTGACCAGATTAGGACGCAGCTTGATGGTATACACCCGGTTATCCGGGCTGACTTGCCAGGACTCAGCCAACCGCGCCACCGGTTTCCCTTCCCTGTCCAGGCCAATTAACCGGGTGAAAATCACGTCAGTGACGTTCTCATCCCAGCCGTTGGTAAACAGATAAGGGTTAAAGTTGCCCTGTGGCTCGAGAATACCCGCCACCACGGTGTCTTTTCGCAGCTTGGCAGCGGCCGGCACCAAACTGGCATCGCTCGCCGGAGTGATCCCCTCGGTTAACGTTTCTGCCTGTGCACTGCATGAAAGACCTATCGCGGTGGCCAGCGCCAACGGCACCAAACGTTTTTGCAACAGCCTGTTTATCTTATTTTTTATTCTGCTCACCCCAGCCCCTTGTCTACCCGTTGATAAAATGTGACAAAATTTATCGCAGAGTAATGGGCGGCCGGAGGGCTGTCTAACAACGAAACCGGCATTCCATTGCCGGAAAAAGCATTATGAATTTTTCTATTGCGAAACCCGATTGCTCAGCGTGGCTCAGTCTGCCGGTTCAAGCTGCCGGATAAGTTTGGCTAAGGTTTTGATCGCTGCCTCGTGCTTGTCGCTCCAGTCAAAAGAAGCGTTCAAGCGGAAGCAATGGTTGAAATGATTGCCGGTAGTGAACATCCTGCCCGGTGCAATACTCACCCCCAGAGCCAGCGCACGCTGGTATAGCTCCATCGACGACAACGCCGGATCCAGCTCCAGCCACAGGAAATACCCCCCGTCGGGTTGGCTGACTTTCACCGTGGACGGGAAATGATGGGCGATAGCTTGACGCATCATACTTTGGCGCTGCGCCAGCAACCGGCGCAAGCGCCGCAGGTGTGTATCGTAACCGCCGTGTAGCAAATAATCGGCGAGCGCCAACTGCGTAGGGACGCTGGTCGATACGGTGCTCATCAACTGCAACCGTTGGATTTGCTGGGCATAGCGCCCCGCCGCTACCCAACCGACACGAAAGCCCGGTGCCAGGCATTTGGAGAACGACGAGCAATGCAGGATCTGCCCGCCACTGTCCAGCGCTTTGGCCGGTTGCGGACGCTCGGCGCTAAAATACAGCTCGCCGTAAACATCATCCTCGATCAACGAAATCTGGCGCTCGCGCAGTACGCTTACCAACCGCTGTTTATTTTCCTCCGGCATGCTGGCGCCCAACGGGTTCTGGAAGTGGGTCATTAACCAACAGGCCTTGATCGGGTACTGCTCTAACGCCTGTTCCAGCGCGTCCAGATCGATTCCGTCCTGCGGATGCGTGGCGATCGCCACCGCCTTCAACCGCAGGCGTTCCAACGCCTGCAATGCGCCATAAAAAGCCGGAGATTCAATCGCCACGTAATCCCCCGGCTGCGTCACCGCCTGAAGACTCAGGCTCAATGACTCCATCGCCCCGGCAGTAATGACTATTTCGTCCGGCGCTACCTGCATACCACTCAGCGCATAACGCTGGGCGATATGCCGCCGTAATGCATCATTGCCGGGCGGCAGGTTAGCCAGTGAACTGTGCGGCGTAAGCTTGCGCGCAACGCTGCTCAACGCCCGCGCCAGTTTAGGTTGAGCAAACAAGGTGGCGTCGGGGAACGCCGAACCGAAAGGAATAATAGCCGGGTCTTTGCACGCCTGCAGCACATCAAAAATAAAGGTGTTGATATCCACCTGTTCACTCAGCAACAGTTTTTCACCGTGCACCGGCTGTGGTAAGGGTTGCGGACGCGCCGCCACGTAATAACCGGACTGCGGCCGTGCGACGATCCACCCCTGACTCTCCAACAGTTGGTAGGACTGCACTACCGTCATCAGACTCAATCCCGCACGTTTACCGCTTTCACGCAGTGAGGGCAGTTTATCCCCCGCCCGCCATACCCGGTTCTGGATCTGTTCACGAATCTGTTGTGCAAGCTGCTCGTATCTGGTCATAGGCCCTAACTGTTATATGAAAAAGTGAAATAACTGTCACTATTATAGTCAATGTACTCCGTGATTAACTTAGCGCCAAGCTTTCCACAGAAAAATTACCGCTATACTGAAGAGGTTATTTTATGTTCAACCCAAGGAGGCGCCATGCTGGGTCTTGATGCACTAGAACTTGCCAGAATACAGTTCGCCTTCACCGTTTCTTTCCATATTATTTTCCCTGCAATCACCATCGGCCTGGCCAGTTATCTGGCGGTGCTGGAAGGTTTGTGGCTGAAAACGCGCAATGAAACCTACCGCGACTTGTATCATTTCTGGTCGAAAATTTTTGCCGTTAACTTCGGCATGGGCGTGGTTTCCGGCCTGGTTATGGCCTACCAATTTGGCACCAACTGGAGTTTCTTCTCCGAGTTCGCCGGCAGTATCACAGGGCCACTGCTGACCTATGAAGTGCTGACCGCCTTCTTCCTGGAAGCGGGTTTTCTGGGCGTCATGCTGTTTGGCTGGAACCGTGTCGGCCCTGGCCTGCACTTTTTCGCCACCTGCATGGTGGCGCTGGGTACACTGATTTCCACGTTCTGGATCCTGGCGTCCAATAGCTGGATGCAGACGCCTCAGGGGCACGAGATCATCAACGGCCAGGTGGTGCCGGTCGACTGGCTGAAAGTGATTTTCAACCCGTCATTCCCATATCGACTGTTGCATATGTCAACCGCTGCCTTCCTGTCTTCGGCGTTCTTCGTTAGCGCCTCCGCCGCCTGGCATTTATTGCGCGGTCGCGACACGCCAGCCATGCGTAAAATGCTGTCGATGGCCATGTGGATGGCACTGATTGTCGCCCCGATACAGGCGATGATCGGCGATGCCCACGGCCTGAATACGCTAAAATACCAGCCGGCAAAAATTGCCGCCATCGAAGGTCACTGGGAAAACCCGCCGGGGGAAGCCACGCCGCTGATCTTGTTCGGTTGGCCGGATATGCAGCGTGAAGAAACCCGCTTCAAGCTGGAAGTTCCCTACCTCGGTAGCCTGATCCTGACCCACAGCCTGACCGAACAGGTCCCGGCGCTGAAATCCTTCCCACCGGAGGACCGCCCTAACTCCACGGTGGTGTTCTGGTCATTCCGCATTATGGTGGCCCTGGGTATGTTGATGATCCTCGCCGGGGTCTGGAGCCTTTGGCTACGCTGGCGTGGCGGGTTATATCAATCGCGCCCGTTCCTCTATTTCGTTCTCTGGATGGGGCCTTCCGGCTTGCTGGCGCTGCTGGCGGGTTGGTTCACGACCGAGATTGGCCGCCAGCCATGGGTCGTTTATGGTCTGCTGCGTACCAAGGATGCCGTTTCTGCGCACGGCGACATGCACATGAGCATCAGCTTATTGGCGTTTATCATCGTTTACTGTTCGGTATTCGGCGTGGGCTATTCCTACATGATGCGGTTGATCCGCAAAGGGCCGCAGCAGCATGAAAGCCATGAAGACGATACCGACGGCCGACCGGCACGACCGCTCTCCGCAGTAAAAGACACCTTGGACGACAGGAGCTGAACATGGGTATTGATCTTCCGTTGATTTGGTTTGTGATCATTGTGTTCAGCACCATGATGTACGTGGTAATGGACGGTTTTGATTTGGGCATCGGCATCCTGTTCCCGTGGGTTAAGGACAGCGGTGACCGCGATGTGATGATGAACACCGTCGCCCCGGTATGGGACGGCAACGAAACCTGGCTGGTCTTGGGCGGCGCGGCACTGTTTGGTGCCTTCCCGCTGGCCTACGCCGTGATCCTCGACGCACTGGCTATTCCGCTCACCCTGATGCTGTTCGGGTTAATCTTTCGCGGTGTGGCCTTTGAGTTTCGCTTTAAAGCCCGGCCAGAAAAGCGCCACATTTGGGACAAGGCATTTATTTGGGGGTCGATCTTTGCCACCTTCAGCCAGGGAGTGGTGGTCGGGGCCATCATTAACGGCTTCCCGGTCAACGGCCGTACCTATGCCGGTGGCGCACTCGACTGGCTGACGCCGTTCGCGCTGTTTTGCGGGCTGGGGCTGGTGGTGACTTATGCGTTACTCGGCTGCACCTGGCTGGTGATGAAAACGGCCGGCGACCTACAGGCGCGTATGTATTGGTTGGCAACGCCGCTGCTGGTGATCCTGCTGCTGGTATTGGCCGTCGTCAGTATCTGGACGCCCATTGCTCACCCGGAAATCGCCACACGCTGGTTCACGTTACCTAACCTGTTTGTGCTGCTGCCAGTGCCTATATTGGTGCTGCTTAGCGCCTGGGGCATCCGGCATGGGGTGAAAAATGCCGCGCATTACTCGCCGTTCTTGCTCACCCTGCTGCTGGTATTTCTGGGACTCAGCGGATTGGGCATCAGCATTTGGCCACTGCTGATCCCACCGTCCATCACCCTGTGGCAAGCCGCCGCGCCACCGCAAAGCCTCGGTTTTATGTTGGTGGGGGCGCTCTTTATTATTCCGATTATTTTGGTTTATACCTTCTGGAGCTACTACGTGTTCCGCGGCAAGGTCAGCCATGAACATGGCTATCACTGATGAGGGAAGAAACTATGCAGGATAAAACCTCACCCGCCCCTTGGTGGAAACGCATCGGCTGGCTGGTCGTGATCTGGAGTGCCAGCGTGCTGGGGCTGTTTGCCGTCGCGTCGATGTTCCGGCTGTTGATGAATGCTGCGGGCATGAGAACGCATTAACCCAGGCGCTGTCTGGCAAGCGTGGGCGGTAAAATGCCCACGCTAATCACTCCCCCGGTTTTCGCCCCATCGCGCTCAGAAAACGCTGTTGCAAATGCAGCAGCTCCCCCAACGCCAACACCCGATAGTCGATCCCAAAACGCGGCGCCACCTCAGCAATAATACGGCTCAAGGCCGGGTAATGCCGGTGACTCCAATGCGGAAACAGGTGGTGTGTCAGATGCAAATTGGCACCGCCCAACCAATAGCCCAACCAACGCGGCCGGGGAAACCAGTCAAACGTCGTGGCGAACACATGATGATACCAGCCGTGCGGTAGCGGCCCCTGCGCCGGCGCCTGATAAAACTTCGCCTTGGCCCAATGGGTACCGATAATCAGCATCACAAACAGCAATGACGAAAGCATCTGGCTCAGCAAATACACCAGCACAAGTTGCCCCACGCCTATCGCTGGCGACAACAGGTAACAGGGTATCGCCAACGCCAGCAGCACATGCGCGGTTTTGCCCATCAAAAACACACTCCAGCCACGGATCCCCCGTTGCGCCATTCGTGCCGCGACCCGGGTTCTTCCCGCCCGATCCAGCCAATCGAACAACCAGATGTAATACGGGAAGGTCATTGCAGCCACCAGCGGCCAGTAAAAACGCTGAGCACGCATAAAAGACCGCCAAGGCTGGAATGGCGTCTGACGCAGTACGCCGTTGGCATCGATATCGGGATCGTAATGCTCTATGTTGTTGTGTGCATGATGAAAAATAACGTGCCGCACCCGCCAGCAATCAGGATCTAATCCCAGTGGAATGCTCACCAGGCAATTCAGCCAGCGATTGGCCCACGGCTGCCTGAAAAATGCGTTATGCGACGCATCATGAACCACGTTTACCGTGAGGAACATTCCAATAAAAATAAAACCGAAGTAACAGGCAAAAAACGCCCAAAAGCTGTGTTGTTGCAGGCTCAGTCCATAACAAAACGCACACAGCGCCAGCAGTAGCAACACCTTGGCCAACATGCCCCTATCCGCAAAACGGTGGTCGCGGTTTTCGGCCAGGTAATGCTGTGCAGCCTGCATCAATGCACGATGCAGGCCAGAGTCATCACGCTGAAAAGCCAGCGGGCGCAACGCGGTCATGGCTGCCCCATCCGGCGTAAGAATTGCTGTTGCTGCGCCAGCAGCTCAGTGTAACCAATGCAGCGATAGTCCATACCATGCTGTGCCGCCAGCTGCGCCACTATGGCCGCCAGCGCCGGATAATGCCGGTGATTCCAACCGGGGAACAGATGATGGGTCAGATGATAATTCAACCCGCCGGTCAGATGCCGTAACGCACGCGGCGAGGTTTCCCAATCGCACGCGGTAGCAAAATTGTGTCGGTACCAGCCGTGCGGCATGCTTTCGCCTTCCGGCACCGCGTAAAACTCAGCCTGCGCCCAATGGGTGCCCAACAACAAAAACACCACCAACAGTGAGGCACACATCTGACTGAGTGCATAAGCCAGCAGAACCCATTGCCAACTGATGCCGTTTTGTTGACACAACACCAGCGGTACGGCCAGCACCAGCAGCAGATGGCCAATCTTGCACAGGATAAACACGGCCCAACCGCCGCGCCCCGGTAAAATATTCTTCTCATGCAAGGGGGTTTTCCCCATGCGATCCGACCAGTCAAAAATCCAGGCGATATAGGGCAGCGAGAGTGCGGCAATCACCGGCCAATACAGATGCTGATAGCGCATGTGTTTACGCCAGCGTTGAAACGGCGTTTGGCGAAAGAAGCCATTTTCCTCGGTATCCAAATCGTAATGTTCAACATTGGCATAAACGTGGTGATACTCCACGTGCCGCACGCGCCAATAATCCGGATCCACCCCCAGCGGCAACGTGACTAACCGCCCTACCAGCCGGTTGGCCCAAGGGCTGCGCAAAAAGGCATTATGCGAAGCATCGTGATTCACATTCACGTTGAGCAACATCCCCATCATCACAAACAGGAAATAACAGCCGAAAAACGCCCACGGCTGTTGCTGCATCAGACTCAGCACATAAAAAGCGCAGCACAGCACCAGCAGCAGTGCCGCTTTGGCCAGCCGCCAGCCGTCGGCATAACGGTGGTCGCCCGCCAAATAGGCGTGCGCAGCCTGTTTGAGCGCACGATGAAACGCCTGTTCGCCATCGGCGGGAAAACGCAGCGGTGGAAGCGTATCAGCCATGCGACACCCCCGCCGGGACCGGCTTTTTCGCCCGGCCCCATCCTAATGCCACGCAAACACCGTGCAGTGCGATAACGGCCATCGCAATTTGCCAATAGCGCTGCGACCACCCGAGATAACCGATGAACAACAGCGGAATACTCAGCGTAATCAGCAACCAGGCAGCAATCGCCCAGCGATGTCCTTCTGTCATGCCACCCAACGCCATTGACCCAAACGCCAGCAGGACCAACAACGCCATTTGCGGCCAGCTCACGTCACTGTAGCCGTAGCCGTACTGGTAAACATAACCAATGACCAGCGTAAACAGCAGCATCGCGCCGCTGAACACGCTCAGCGCTGAGCAACGGAAACGCCCCGTTGCCACTTTAGGCCGCCAGGGCAGGCGTAAGTAACGCAAGAAAGGAAGATTGCTCGCCCAGAACGGATTCGCAGACGGCTTCTCGCCGCTGACGCCGTACACAAAGGGCGTTTCAGGCAGGTTAGGGCAAAAAGTACCGAACAGTTTGTCCCAGAAGATAAAGCTGCCACCAAAATTTTTGTTCGAATAGGCCATGTCTTTAACGTGATGCACCCGATGATGCGCCGGCGTGACCAGGATTTTTTCCAACAGGCCAAGCTTGGGGGTTAGCGCATTATGGTTAAACAGCTGAATGCTGTAGTGCAGGATAGACACCGTGACAAACACTGACAACGGCACCCCCAGCAGCGCCAATAATAAAAAGAACGGGATTGACGTAAGTGACGAATACCAGGAATTTCGCACCCCCAGCGAGAGATTGAAATGCTCCCCCTGGTGATGCACCACATGCACTGCCCACAGTACCCGTAAATAATGGTGCAAGCGGTGCAACCAGTAAAAGCCGAAGTCCCACGCCAGCAGGGCAAACAGCCACATCAGCACCGGTGGCCAGCTATCCAGCAGGCCCAGGCTAAAATGCGCCGCCACGTAGCCATAGCAGGTGATCTCCAGCCCGCGAAACAGCCACAGCATGATATGACCGGAGTTCAAATTGAACACCAGATCGTGCCAGTTCACCTGCCGCCGCTGGGCGTACTGCAACACCAGCGCCTCGCCAATGACGACAAACAGCATGAACACGATTGGCAACGCCAGTTCGCTCATCCTATTTCTCCTTTGACGGCATTTCGCCGTATGCTATGTAGGCGCTGCACCACCCAACCGGCAATAAACGCCAACAGAGCCCCACTGACCAGATCAACCAGCAAATGGCGACGCAATTGCAGAATGGAAAACGCGATCGCCAGTGCCCATAACATGAGCAACGCCGTTCTCACTTTACGCTGCCTATCGCTCAATGCCCACACGGCCAGCACCGTTAGCGTCATGTGAAGCGAGGGCAGGCAATTTTGCAGTGAATCGACCTGGGTCAAGGCCGCCAGCAGTTGCGAACTTATTCCGTCGCCCTTGTCTTTCGGATACACCAACGTGGTTGGCCACAACAGGTATACCGCTCCTGCGCCCACGGCGGCCAATTGCATCGCCGCTCTCAGCCATTTGACCCGCTGAATCGGCGCCAACAGATAGCCGAGCGGGACAATGATAAAGAAGGACAGGTACAACCAAATGGCTGACGGGCTAAACGGGATCCAGCGGTCAATTGCCGATGGCGGGAGCAGGGTGCCGGTTCCTTGTAGACGGTCGGTTAAAGTATAAACGACGCCCACACATCCCCAGCCCAGCAACATTTGCCACAGCCGGTACACCACCGTCTTCATCATGCACCCGCCCGGCGGATAATCCGCCTTCTCTTACGATCAAACTGCGGCATCACCGCCTGTACCGTCCGTTGCCACTCCAGATTGGCGATGGCAATGCCCTGCTGTTCAAACAATGCGGCCAGCTGCGTCTGACAGTGTGCCAACTCAGCCTCGCTACAGTCGGCGATCAGGTGCAATTGCTTCTCACCCTCTTGGATCAGCCGATAATCGCTGGTCAGCGGCAACGCATTGGCAATCACGCGGCTGCACACGTCGGCAAACACCACCTGCGGCTGTTCAAACTGGTTGGGCAACACCAGTTGATCGTCACGCCGCCCTTCGATACGCGCAATCGCCATTGAAGGCTGCCCACAAGGACAAGGCTCTGTCTGTTTGACCAACACGTCATCCAGCCGGTAGCGAACAATGGGCTGGGTGCTACGGGTAAAGTCCGTGATCAACGGTGTAAAACGCTGCGCATCGATCCACTGCGGTTCAATATGCAAGAATTCTTCATTCAGATGCAGAGTGCCGTGCGAACACGTGGCGGCCAGGAAGCCCTCAGTGGCCTGATACACCTCCCCCACCACGGGAAAGACCTGCGCAAGCAGACGTCGGTCTTGTTCTTCCAACACCTCCGCCACCGAAATCACCTTCTTGACCTCAAGACGAATCTGTTTGGCTAACACCGCCAGCGCCAATGCGTGCAGTACCTGCGCCGGTGCGACAATGATGGTCGGTGCTTGCTGCTCCAGCCGAGACAGCTGTGGAGTAAAAGGCGCAAAGAGATCGTAAAACGCCAGGCTCAGCCAACGATTGTTCACGCTGTGATACAGGTTGTTGTCCGCCCGCAGAAACAGCGCAACGCGCTCACCGGCAAACAGACCGTCCGGCAGCATTTTCGCCAGCATGCCTCCGGCCCAAACCTGCTGTTCACTCGGGCTGACGACAAAAATGCCACGCTGCCCTGATGTTCCCGACGACAGACCGACGCTGTATTTCCCGATTTTCGGCGTAAAATCCCGCTCGGCTTCGCTGCGCTGCGCGCAGGCCAACAGCGCATCGCGTTGCAACCCGGCCGTGTTCATTTGATCGAACTGCGCCATCATCAACGCCTTGTCCATCTGCGGCCAGGTGGCTATCGCTTGCCGGTTGAAGCGCCTAAAGTACGGGCTTTTGCTCAAGACGCGCCGAGCGAATCGTTTTAACTGCCTGTTCTGGTATGCCACCAAAGACTGGCGATCGGAAAAGGCTAAACGGCGCGCCCGAAAGTAGTGCCACAGTGTCATTAACGGGATCATAAGTCGCCCTCATGGCACAGCAGGATCTCGGCATTGCCACTCGCCCACAGCTGGTTCAGCCGCTCCAGCGTGCGGTAATAGGCGTTGGCATCCTCCATCACCAGGTTGGCCAACCGTGAAGGCCCGCGCAACTGCTGATAGCTTAACGGAGACCAGGCGGCGTCGCTGGCGAGCAACGTCCAGCCGTTATCGGTGAGGATAAACGCACCGATATGGCCGGCAGCGTGTCCCGGCAGATCTACCAGCACGATGTGCCCTTCGCTGCCCGGTAACGCATAGCCGCGATCGAAGGGGGCCAGCAGCGCTGGCAGACTGACCTGAGGAAAACTTTCGATAAACGCCAGGTTTGTCTCAAAGCTTTCTGGTATCAGGCCAGGGATAAAGGCGCGTTTTAATGCGGCAAAGCCGCGCAGCTCACGGGTTTTCCGCCAACCGTCACCGGAACAGATAAAGTCGAGGTGTGCAAAATCACGCAGCCCGGCGACGTGATCGGCATGAAAATGTGAAACGATTAACGCCTGAATATCATTGGCATCATAGCCAGCGGCGCGCAATTGTTGCGCCAAGGATGCGTTGGCGTCGAAATACACCGGCGTCATCTGCCGGTAGATACGGAAAATGCCGGACTCTGTCTGCTGCTGGAAATAATGTGCATAGCCGGTGTCCCACAGCCAACGGCGTTCTCCCACTTCCAGCAGGTAAGCGCGCGCCGGGAATTTGCACACCCGGAACCCGGCGCCACGCAGCGCCATACAACCGATGTGGGTACAGTACCCCACTTCAAACACCGTCACCTTAGCCATAGGTCACGCCTCCCTGCTGTTTAAGCCACTCAGCGGTCAGGCGGATCCCTTCCTGCATCGAATAACGGGGTAAATAGCCCAGTTCTTCGATGGCGCGGGTCGGGCTAAGCGTCATATCGAAATACACCGCTGCCACGCTATAACGCGTGAGCAAGGGCTCTTTGCCGGTAAAGCGGGCCAGCAGCTCCAGCCCCCCAGCCAGCACACTCAGCAAGGGATACGGCACAGACTGTAGCCGATAATCTACCCCCATCTGCTGACGCAACAACGCATCCAGCATATCCGCCAGCCGCTGCGGTTGGTGGTTTGTGATGTTGTAAACCGCACCGGATGGCAAACGGGGCTGGCGGCTCGCCAGATCCATCGCATGCACCACGTTGAGTACAAAGGTCAGATCCAGCCGTGCTTTCCCTCCGCCGGGCAAGCGCAGTACACCGCGGTCGCGATCTAGCTGTTGCAGCAGACGTGGCACAATCACTCGGTCGTGTGGGCCGAATAAACCTCTCGGGCGCAGAATAACGTAGGTCGTTTGCGGGTAGCGCGGCACGGCCCCCAGTAACCGCTGTTCCGCGGCATATTTACTGGCCGCGTAATGATTGGCGAAGCGTCGCGCACGGTATCCTTCCTCAACATCTTGATGAGGTTTGAAATCGAAATAAATTGCCGGCGTAGAAATATGAATAAAGCGCTGCACGCCGCACGCCCCTGCCGCCTCAGCCAGCTTTTCTGTGGCAACCACATTGGCCTGATAAAACTCGGCCTTGCTGCCCCAAGGGGAGGACTTTGCCGCACAGTGCCATACCCAATCGCAACCCGCCATCAGTTGCCGGCACTGTTCCGCCGTGGCCTGCGTTAAATCCAACGGACTAAACTCGGCCCCCAACTGCCTGAGCTCGTCGCCGGCTTGCTTATCGCGCCCGGTAGCACGCACCTGATAGCCTGCGTCCAGCAACCCCTGTGCGGCATTGCGGCCCAGCCCACTGGTGGCTCCCGTGACCAACACCTTCACGGCAGCAGTACCATGCCAGCCAGGGATAACCCGGCGGCGGTGCCAATGAGCATCACCGGCTTCCCAGGGTTAAAGCGTCCGTTGGTCACCGCGGCATGCAGAGCCGTGGGAATAGACGCGGCCACCTGATTGCCGTGATAGCGGTAAATGTCCACCAGCACCTCGCTGGACACATGCAGCCGCTTACGCATATGTTCAAGTGACAGATGACTGGCCTGATGCGGCACAACCGTGGCGATCTGCGCCAACGTCAGGCCGCTGGCGGCCAGCAGACGAGCAAGGTAGTCTTCGATCAACGCCGAGGCCTGACGGAACAGCTGTTTACCTTGCATATGAAACAGGAAGTCGCTGCTGGTCATACCCGCCCGTGGATTACGGCGGGTGCCCCCGGCGCGGATCTCACACAGTTCACTGCCTTCGGGGTAAGTTTCCACCAGGCTTGCCAGAATGCCACTGGTTCCCTCACCCCGCTCAACAATGGCACAAGCCGCGCCATCGCCAAAAATCAGCGAGGACTCTTCATGATCCCAGTCGATGCCGCGCGAGGCCAAATCTGCCGAGATAATCGCAATACGTTTATAGGTGCCGGTATTGAGCAAACCGGCAGCCACTTGCATAGCAGAGATAAAACTGACGCAGCTGCTGTTAATGTCAAAGCCTGCCGTACCGGGTGCCAAACCGGCGATTTTGAGAATGTGCGCCGCAGTACAAGGCAGCGCCTGCACCGAGATCGCAGACGCGGAAATCAATAAGTCGATGGATTGCGCGTCGATATCGCAACGGGCCAAGGCATCCTGTAACGCAGCCACCGCCAGTTCAGCCTGACTCGCATCATCAGCCGCGTGATAACGATGAACGATGCCGGAGCGTTTTTCGACGTAACCGGCAGGCTTACGCAACAACCTGTCCAGTGTGGAGGATTCGACGCGATTAGGCGGTAATGCCGCCCCGGTAGCGATGACCTTCAGAGGCAGCAACGCAGGTGACGAAAATGCGTGTATTGTCATTATTGTTATTGATTAACCTGAATATCCATAAAGCGATCTCCCGGCGCTACGCTACTGGCAGCGACGAGTCATCCCCGGTTTTAAATCCCAAAATGCCCGCATACAGGGGCTATTGATTGTTTTTATAGCTTACGAATAGCCGACATCCATCGACAGTAAGTGTCACCATACTGAGATAGTAAGTTTACGGCAAGGAAGCAAAAATGCATAAATTGGCAAACATTATCTGGTGGGACTGTGAGGGAAGTAAAAGGAGATCACCAGTGTGACCAGAGGCAGTGCGCCAATCTTCAACAGCTCGAACACCTGCCTGATAGACTCATTTTGATCCCAGTAGGCGTGGGCGACAAAAACGCCCACGCTGATAACGAAGATACCGTACAACACCTGACGCGCCAGCCGCAGACGCTCCATTTCATCGAACACTAATGTCGGGTCCAAATACAGTGTTTCTGCATCCACTTTTGCATTCTGGTTTTCGGTCTTCATGGGAAAACCCCTACGACCTGACCCACCGCCTCCAGCACCTCACCGTTCTCGCGCACAATACCAAGCGAGGACCCATCTTGCTTCGCCCACTGCCTGTCAGCAATGCTAATTAGCGCAAAAGCCAGGCGGATCACATCCGTTTTCGCCATCCCATGCCGCTTAGCTATATCGTTCAGATTATCGTCGATTTCATTTGATAATCGAATTGGCAAACTGCGCATCCCCCACCTCCTGTGGCTGTCTGTTAGCAGGGAAAGCTTACTTCACCAGCAAGCGTTGTTCAATTAGCGAACTGCGTAACATCTCGTATATTCAGCAGTTTGCGAGAAATAAACCGTTATCGATACCGTCAGACCTGAGTGAAATAGAAGGCAAACTGCAGCTATCGACGGTTGCGCACCAACTGATAACGGCGAGTCAGATACTCTACCGGCACACTCCAGATATGCACCAAGCGGCAGAATGGGAACAGCACGAACAGCGTCATCCCCAGTACCATATGCAGTTTAAATATAGGGGCAACACCCACCAGATGCTGTGACGCACCGGTGTGGAACGTCACCACAGCCTGCGCCCAGCCCACCAGTTTCATCATCTCGCTGCCGTCCATATGTTGGGCGGAGAACGGAATGGTCAGCAGACCGAGGCACACCTGCACCACCAACAGCGTCAGGATCATAATGTCGCCAAAGCTGCTGGTCGCCCGCACCCGTGGGTTAGTCAGGCGGCGTTTCAGCAACAGAGCACCGCCGATCAATGTCATCACCCCGCAGGCACCACCGGCGATCATGGCCAGTTTCTGCTTAACATCAATCGGCAGGAAGGATTCATACATCCAGTGCGGCGTCAGCATGCCAAGGAAATGCCCGGCAAAGATACCCAAAATACCGATGTGGAACAGATTGGAGGCCAGGCGCATGCCCTTTTTATCCAGCATCTGGCTGGATCCTGCGCGCCAGGTGTATTGGCCGTAATCGTAACGTAGCCAGCTGCCAATCAGGAAAATCGCCCCTGCCAGATAGGGGTAAATATCGAAGAAGAACTGATTTAAAAATTGCATGATTAGCGTCCTTTGGTTCCGGTTAGCGCATCCGTCAGGTCCAGGTATTGCGGCGCAACCGCACCGGCAAAACGCCGTTGGTGCGCCACCTGCTGCGCCGAAGCGCAGCCCTGCTCGCCTAAATTGCCCTGAGAAATAAATCGCACCTGTTCCTCCTCCCATACCGCATCTAGCGCCTGCGGCGTGTCATCACGGGCTTCTTTTGCGACCTGGGATTCCAGCGTTTTCGCCTGCACCTCACTGCCAGATAACGCCAGCAGCAGGTCAAACAGCAGCGCATACGGGCTTTCTCGCTGTTGTAACCGTGCACCCAGCAGCGCCAGGATTGGCGCGATATCCTGCAGCCCCCCTGCGGCCTGTTCCTTGCTGCGGCTAGCGAGATACTCCAGATACAGCGGCAGAAAATCCGGCAGTTCACGGCTGTCGATCGCCAGCCCGGCTTCGCGGTATTGCGCCATCAAATCGACCATGGCTTGCCCGCGGTCGCGCGATTCGCCATGGACATGCTCAAACAACAGCAGCGAGGTGGCACGACCCCGGTCGAACAGCTCGCAATAGTCGGCCTGTACGTCC
This sequence comes from Serratia sp. CoH_134_PS_4, assembly GCF_058190535.1. Taxonomy (NCBI): domain Bacteria; kingdom Pseudomonadati; phylum Pseudomonadota; class Gammaproteobacteria; order Enterobacterales; family Yersiniaceae; genus Serratia; species Serratia sp. CoH_134_PS_4. The sequence continues at coordinate 137,089 of NZ_JBXWKI010000001.1, read as the reverse complement.
AACAGCGGGCGGGCACAAAAACGGCGAATAAACAGGATCAGCTGTGCACTATGGTGCAAATCCAGTTCGCTGGCCGGTTCCAGTGCTTCCACCAGCGCCTGTTGGTGGTCAAACAGCGCCTGTTCCGGGTAGTCCAGCAGGCGAGCAATCACTTTCAGGCTGATCATGAGGCATCCTCCTGACGGGGCGTTTTTTGGCTTACATCAATAGCGTCAATGCGACGACTGTTGAACAGGTTGAATTTACCGTCGCTGCCGTGGCAACCGTCGCCAAAGCTAAAGCCGCAGCCTTTGCTTTCAGGGAAAGCTTCACGTGCCAGTTCGCGGTGGCTGGACGGGATCACAAAGCGGTCTTCGTAGTTGGCAATCGCCAGATAACGATACATTTCCTGCGCCTGTGCCTGGGTCAGCCCCACCTGTTCCAGTGCGCTGGTGTCCAGCACGCCGTCAACGGTTTCGGCTCGTTTGTAGTGGCGCATTGCAAGCATGCGCTTGAGCGCCAACAGCACAGGAGCGGTATCCCCGGCAGTCAGCAGATTGGCCAAATATTGCACCGGGATACGCAGGCTTTCCACGTCCGGCAGCACGCCGCTGTGCGCCAGTTCACCGGCATCGGCGGCGGATTGAATCGGTGACAACGGCGGCACGTACCACACCATCGGCAGCGTGCGGTATTCCGGGTGCAACGGCAGCGCCAGCTTCCAGTCCATCGCCATCTTGTAGACCGGTGACTGTTGGGCAGATTCGATCACCCCTTGCGGAATGCCGTCGGCCAACGCCTGGGCAATCACCGCCGGATCATGGGGATCGAGGAAGATATCCAACTGACTTTGGTACAAATCTTTGTCGTTTTCGGCCGCTGCCGCCTGCTCGATGCGGTCGGCGTCATACAACAGCACGCCCAGATAACGGATACGACCGACACAGGTTTCCGAACACACTGTTGGCTGGCCGGATTCAATGCGCGGGTAGCAGAAGATGCACTTCTCGGACTTGCCGCTTTTCCAGTTGAAATAGATTTTCTTGTACGGGCACCCCGTCAGGCACATGCGCCAACCACGGCATTTATCCTGATCGATCAGCACAATGCCGTCTTCGCCACGCTTGTAGATAGCGCCACTTGGGCAGGTCGCGACGCAGGCCGGGTTAAGGCAGTGCTCGCACAGGCGCGGCAGATACATCATGAAGGTGTTTTCGAACTGGCCGTACATCTCCTTTTGCATATTGTCGAAGTTTTTGTCCTTCGAACGCTTGGAGAATTCGCCACCGAGGATCTCTTCCCAGTTTGGGCCATTTTCAATCTTCTTCATGCGCTGGCCGGTGATCAGCGATCGCGGACGGGCGATCGGCTGATGCTTGCCCTGCGGCGCGGTATGCAAGTTTTGGTAATCGTAATCGAAGGGTTCGTAGTAATCGTCCAGCGCCGGGACGTCCGGGTTAGCGAAAATCTTCGACAACAGGCCGACGCGGCTGCCCATACGTGGTTCCAGCTTGCCGTTGATTTTACGGATCCAACCGCCCTTCCACTTTTCCTGATCTTCCCAGGCATGCGGATAACCGACGCCGGGCTTGCTTTCTACGTTGTTGAACCAGGCGTATTCCATGCCCTCGCGGCTGGTCCAGACGTTCTTGCAGGTCACAGAACAGGTGTGGCAACCGATACACTTGTCCAGGTTCAGCACCATGCCAACTTGCGAACGAATTTTCATTTTACTTTCTCCTGCTGGCTGCCCTGCGAATCGTCGTTACCTTCACCGTCTAACCAGTCGATACGGTTCATCTTGCGCACCACCACGAATTCGTCGCGGTTAGAGCCGACGGTACCGTAATAGTTGAAGCCGTAAGCCAGCTGCGCGTAGCCGCCAATCATATGGGTCGGTTTCGGGCAGACACGCGTCACCGAATTGTGAATACCCCCGCGTTGGCTGGTGATTTCCGAGCCAGGAATATTCACGATGCGTTCCTGCGCGTGATACATCATGGTCATACCGGACGGAATGCGTTGGCTGACCACCGCCCGCGCCGTCAGCGCGCCGTTGGCGTTAAAGGCTTCGATCCAATCGTTATCCTCAATGCCCAGGTCTTTGGCGTCCTCCTCGCTCATCCAAACGATCGGCCCGCCGCGCGACAGGGTCAGCATCAGCAGGTTGTCGCTGTACGTGGAGTGAATGCCCCATTTCTGGTGTGGCGTCAGGAAGTTCAGCGCCTTCTCTTTGTTACCGTTCGGCTTCTGGTTCAGCAACGGCTGCGCGGCACGGGTATCAATCGGTGGGCGATACACCAGCAGGCTCTCGCCAAAGGCACGCATCCACTCATGATCCTGATACAACTGCTGACGGCCGCTAAGGGTGCGCCATGGGATCAGCTCATGCACGTTGGTATAGCAGGCGTTATACGACACATGTTCGTCTTCCAAACCTGACCAGGTCGGGCTTGAAATAATTTTGCGGGGCTGGGCCTGAATATCGCGGAAGCGGATTTTTTCGTCTTCCTTGTTCAGCGCCAGATGGCGATGGTCACGACCGGTCATTTTACCGAGCGCGTCCCATGCCTTGACCGCAACGTGCCCGTTGGTTTCCGGGGCCAGTGCCAGGATCACTTCGGCAGCATCAATGGCGGTATCAATCCTCGGCCGGCCGGCGGCCGCGCCATCGGCCTTCACGTAATTAAGTTGTTTCAGGAAGTCGACTTCAGTCTGGGTGTTCCAGCTAATCCCTTTCCCGCCATTGCCCAGCTTATCCAGCAGCGGCCCCAGCGAAGTGAAACGCTCATAGGTCGCCGGGTAATCACGTTCTACCACCATGATGTGCGGCGCCGTTTTACCGGGGATCAGATCGCACTCGCCTTTCTTCCAGTCTTTGACGCTATAAGGTTGTGCCAGCTCGGCAGCGGAGTCATGCTGGATTGGCAAGGTCACCACGTCGGTTTCTTGGCCCAAATGCCCGACACACACCTCGGAAAAGGCCTTGGCAATACCTTTGTAGATCTCCCAATCGCTCTTCGAATCCCAGGCAGGATCGACCGCCGCCGACAGCGGGTGAATAAACGGATGCATATCCGAGGTATTCATGTCGTCTTTTTCGTACCAGGTGGCCGTCGGCAGCACGATATCGGAGTAAAGACAGGTGCTGGACATGCGGAAATCGAGCGTGACCACCAGATCCAGTTTGCCTTCGCCGCCGTTATCCAACCATTCCACTTCCTCGGGTTTTGCCCCACCCTGGTGGCCCAGATCCTTGCCCTGAATCCCATTTTCGGTGCCCAGCAGGTATTTGAGCATGTACTCGTGGCCCTTGCCGGAGGAACCCAACAGGTTAGAACGCCAAACGAACAGGTTACGCGGGAAGTTCTGCGGGTTGTCCGGTTGTTCAGCGGCAAAGTTCAAGGTGCCTTTTTTCAACCCCTCGACGGTGAAGTCCAGTGGCGACTGGCCAGCGGCTTTCGCCTGCGCCGCCAAATGCAGCGGATTGGTGCCCAACTGAGGTGCCGATGGCAACCAGCCCATGCGTTCGGCACGCACGTTGAGATCGATAAGGCTGCCACCAAAGCGAGACTTGTCCGCCAACGGCGACAACAGCTCTTCGGTACCGACAGTTTCATAGCGCCACTGGCTGGAGTGGTTATAGAAGAATGACGTACTGTTCATATGGCGCGGTGGCCGTTGCCAATCGAGGCCAAACGCCAGCGGCAACCAACCGGTCTGTGGACGGAGTTTTTCCTGGCCAACATAGTGCGCCCACCCCCCACCGCTCTGACCCACGCAGCCGCAGAAGATCAACATATTGATCAGGCCGCGGTAGGTCATGTCCATGTGGTACCAATGGTTGACGCCCGCCCCCACGATAATCATCGACCGGCCGTGGGTTTTCTCGGCGTTATCGGCAAACTCGCGGGCAATACGGATAATATGCTGGCGTGAAACACCGGTGATTTGTTCGGCCCAAGCGGGGGTATAAGCCTTGATGTCGTCATAGCTAGCCGCGCAGTTGGCATCACCCAGACCACGTTCCAGGCCGTAATTGGCTAAGGTTAAATCGTAAACACTGGTCACCAGCACGTCACTGCCATCCGCCAAACGCAGGCGTTTTACCGGCAGCTTGTGCAACAGGATCTCGTCCAGCGCCACGCTGTTGAAGTGCTCGCTCTCGGCACCGCCGCTTTTAATGCCGCCAAAGTACGGGAAGCCGACCTCTGCCACATCGTCATGTGCGCCCAGCAGGCTGAGCTGTAACTCGACTTCCTGCCCGTCTTCACCGGCACGCTGTTCCAGGTTCCATTTGCCCTGCTCACCCCAGCGAAAACCGATCGACCCCTGAGGGGCAACCAGTTCACCGCTGCGTTGATCAACGGCGACCGTTTTCCACTCTGGATTGTTTTCCTGGCCCAAACCGTCAACCAAGTCGGCTGCCCGCAGCAAACGGCCCGCGGCATAATGCCCCTCTTCGCGCGGTTCCAGCATCACCAGCATCGGCATGTCGGTGTAGCGGCGCACATAGTCACGGAAATAACCCACCTCACGATCCAGGTGGAACTCTTTGAGCATCACGTGGCCCATCGCCAACGCCATGGCGCTGTCGGTGCCCTGCTTCGGATTGAGCCACTGATCGCACAGCTTGGCGACTTCGGCGTAGTCCGGCGTCACTGCCACTGTTTTGGTGCCTTTGTAGCGCACTTCAGTGAAGAAGTGTGCATCCGGGGTACGCGTCTGCGGCACGTTGGAGCCCCAGGCGATAATGTAGGAAGAGTTATACCAGTCGGCCGATTCCGGCACGTCCGTCTGCTCGCCCCAGGTCATTGGCGAAGCCGGCGGCAAGTCGCAGTACCAGTCGTAGAAGCTCAGGCAGGTGCCGCCAATCAGCGACAGATAACGGGCGCCGGCGGCGTAGGACACCATCGACATTGCCGGGATCGGTGAGAAGCCGATAATGCGGTCCGGGCCGAAAGTTTTGGCGGTGTAGACATTGGACGCGGCGATCAGCTCATTCACTTCTTGCCAGCTGGAACGCACAAAGCCCCCACGTCCGCGTGCGACTTTGTAGCTTTTAGACTTTTCTGCATCACTGACGATTGAGCCCCAGGCATCGACCGGATCGCTGTGCAACGCCTTCGCTTCACGCCAAAGTTTAATCAGGCGTTTACGCATCAGTGGGTATTTCAGTCGGTTTGCGCTGTACAGATACCAGGAGTAGCTTGCGCCGCGTGGGCAACCGCGTGGTTCATGGTTTGGCAAGTCGGGACGAGTTCGCGGGTAATCGGTTTGCTGGGTTTCCCAGGTCACCAGACCGTTTTTCACATAAATCTTCCAGCTACAGGAGCCGGTACAGTTCACCCCATGGGTGGAACGCACAATTTTATCGTGCTGCCAGCGGCTACGGTAGCCGTCTTCCCAGTCACGGTTGGTGTTCAGCGTCTGGCCATGGTCGCCAGAAAAGGGTTCCGCCAACTGCTTAAAATAGCGGAATCGGTCTAGAAACTTGCTCATCCGGAGTTCTCCTGAAGGCTTTTATAATCTTATCGTTATAAGGAACGACGTTGCTCAATCTGCCGCCAGCCTACTCAGGCGACTCAGGCGGCAAATTGATTGCGATCAAGAGAACGGAGGGAGAATAACGGCGGCAGCGTCGTGCCTACCCCTAAAGTATCAGGACTTAACGTGAATTCAATTTACTGAAAACAAATAAGAAATTACGACGTAAACATAGGGCGGGATGTGCTGCGGGGTGCGTTGGGGTATTTGGGGGTAGGATGCGGGTCGGCGCCCGCCTCCTTCACTTTGCTGCTGTTGTTGGTGGTGGGTAAGGCGCGTTACCCCAGATCCATCTCATGCCCTATCCACTCACCGCTGTCGCGGTTAATCACGCGCAGATACTGCTCATAATCCTGTTCGCCATAAAACAGATTCAACAGAGGCGTTTTGTAGAACTGCTGCCACATTTGCCCCAACATGATCGGTCGGCGTGGGACATAAATGTTCTCAATGAGGTTATAACCTGTCGCCATCAACATGAAACACAGGAAGAAGTAGTTAAACCTGCCGCGGATAAACGAACCCTGATGAGCAATGTAGTAAAACAGCAAAAATACCGATGCCACGCTGGCATAGCGGCTGGCTGCCTGTAGCGAACTGGAACACAGGAAAACAAACACCACCAGCCAGGCCGCATAGTTTTTGATGTCGCCAACCTGGTTATGCATCGGGTGGGACAACATGAATACGCCGAGAAACAGCGCGGGGAATAACACAATCAAGAAATTAATCATCCCGTTAGCGTTACCGGACGTCAGGTAATCGCTGGCATACATCCCTGAGGTATACACATCGGAATAACTGTTGATGCCGGAAATCGTAATATGGGAAACGATAAACGGCAGTGCGAACTTCGCGGTCAGCAACGCAATGGCACTCAATACCACCGTCAGTAAGCGGTTCAGACGCATCACTTTACTGCACAGAAACACCCCAACCAGCAGCATGCTGGAAAAGTGAGTCAGCATGGCAAACAGCATCAGGCTCGCGGCGAGTGGGCGGTTGAGCTTATGGCAAAACAACACCATTGCCAGGGTCATCACCGCCATCGAGAAACCAAAGCGCAACCCCATGGCAATGATAAAGGGGTTAATCAGGAACAATACCGCCAGATGCAACAACACAAACTGCCGCGCCGAAAACACCTTACCGGTGTGCCGCATAACAATATTCAACGCACTGAGATAACAGTAGACCGACAGCCCCACGTAGAGCCCGGGGATAACAAAAAAGGGAATACCCAGCGTTTTAAAAATATAGAAGTTGGCGTACAACACCACATCCACCTTGCCCTGAATGACATCTCCCAGGCGGGTGGCCGAGTTGATGGCATCGTAATTGGCAAAATGACGGTAGAGATCCGCCAAGGGCGGGATCTTGATGAAAATGAAGAAAAAGCACAGTGCTATCAGCAGATAAGCCGCCGAGTTTTTCTTTCCCACCCGCAGCGTGGCAATACTGTGCAGCAACGCAAAAAGCGGAACCGTCAGCAACAGCACGCTGCCAATCAACGTCGAACGTTCAAAGCGCATAATCTTCCTCTGGAGGGGCGTTGTTCTTTATCTTTTCGGCTAACGCATCAGAACGGCAGGCCACGGAAAAACACGTTACGGATGATATTCTTCATATACACACCGGCCATCAGGCCACTGTTGATGTAGATGATGCCCTTTAACCCATACAAAACACCCACCAGACGGCTCTTGCAGTCTGTAATGATGCGCGAGTTAATGCAGGTATGGCGCAGGCGCATGATCTTGCGCGCTCGAGGCGATATTTGCGGCATCAGCCGCTGTTCGAACTGCATTTTATTGCGATAACCGATAATGCCTTTCGGGCTGGAGGTGATCCGCTCACCATCATGGTCGTTGTGCACCGCCAACCGTTCATGCAAAGTGCCAATGCGAGCCCCGGCAGCCAGTAGCCGGTAAAGGAAGATATGGTCCTGGTAGCGCGGGGTGTTGAAGAAGCCACGTACCGCAATCGCCGTACTGCGCCGCATCATGATCATCGGCGTGTAAGCCACACCAGCCAACATAAAGTCTTCCAGGCCCTCGCAACGCGCCCGATAGTAATGCTCAGCGCTGATCTGCCCCGCTTGCAAAATATCCATATCGCACAGGCTAACGTCGTAATGACCCTGCTGCATAAACGTCAACTGACGCGCGATTTTTTGTGGATGGTAGTAGTCGTCATCATCCAAAAACGTAATGTATTCCCCACGTGAACGCAGGATCCCGCTATTACGCGCCTGAGCCCCCCCGCCGTTGTGTCGACGTGGATAATAAATAATCTGCCCCCGCTCGATATACTCGGCCAGACGTTCCTGGGTCGCAAGACGATGGGCATCGCCCTGTGGATTATCATCCACCACGATAATTTCCAATGGGCGGTGCGTTTGCGCCAATACACTGTCAATAGCGCGAGCCAGCAGCTCACTGCGGCCATAGGTGGGTATTATGACGCTGACGGTGATACTCATAGTTTGGTTCTGCCTGTTGGGGGCGAGCAAATTCGCCCCAGTTGACATGGGCGCAGTAGGCAGCGCCCGACACAATGGAGAAATGGACGAAAACTGCGCCGCTATCCGCGCAGGTTATACAAACGCGCCATCAGGTAGTACGCCAGTGGGCTGCGGTAGAACAGCCGATTCTTGCGGCTGAGCATTTTGCGCTCTTCAGCTCGCAGACCGGAGTAACGGCGTTTCAGTTCGCGCGTTTCTCGCAGCGCATCACGCAGTCCAAAAAAGTCCAACCCGACCAGCAAGCGTGCCTTCAACGTCGTGACGAAAAGAATCGAATACAGCCCATGACCGGCCCCTTGCCGGCGCCCGCTGTCCGCACCGTCGATCGCATAATCCAGATCGTCCAGATCGCGCCTTTTTGGCGCTCGCGTAATGCCCTTCGGGTTGGCGCGATACCCGATCAATGGGGTGTCACAGACCACAATGCGCTCCGCTTTCAGATACAGCTGCGGAATTAACTGAATGTCCTCGAAGTTGCGGCCAACCGGAAAACGCGCTTCGTCAAAGAGGGTTTTCCGGTAAATACGCGCCCAGGCGAACCACATGCTGCGGTTGAAGCTGTCCGCCAGCAGTGCCATGTGGCTTTCGCTGTGCTGTGGTGCGGCATTGCCGGGCACAATCGCCATCGTGCAGTCGGGTTGGATCTTTCCATTACGACGGATCGCCGAGAAACGCTGGGCATTGAACGCCACAATGTCCGACAGCGGATTATCTGCCAGCAAACGCCCCAGAATGCTGAAGTACCCTTCCAGCAGAACATCATCGGAATCCAGAAAGCCGACATAACGCCCCTCGGCCAAGGCGATACCGTTGTTACGCGCTGCGCTCAGCCCTTGGTTGTCCTGGCGCAGAATGCTCACCCGTCGTTTATGTTGCGGGTAGCGGCACAGCACCTCTTCGGCAATGCTCATGGACCCATCCGGGCTGCCATCATCCACGATGATCACCTCTGCCCAGTCAGGCAGCTGTTGGAACACCGAGCACAGGCATGCCTCAATATAAGCCTCAACCTTATAGACCGGAATAATCAGGCTCAGGGTGGTATTCATGACAGGTTATCCTTTATTTTCTGTTTGACGTTGCACCCATACTGCTCGGCTACCCATTGACGGCAATTCTGCGTCGATCTGCCCACGCCCTTCGGCCTGCCAGCCTCTAGGCAAATCAAAACGTGCCGACATTGGCCGATAATACGGGTTGGCTATCAGCACCAGGCCGCGCCCACCATTGATAAACAAGCGGGCAGGAATGGCAGTATTGTTGCCTTGCAGCAGCGTGCTTTCACCCGAGAGCAGATAGGGGTCAAAACTGACAATCTGCTTGCTCACGCTGGCGACGCCTTGCCAGATGGCATCGAACTCCTGCTGGCTAAAACCACCGCGTTGGCGCTTGTAGAAGAGGTCGGTATAGGAATAGAACAGGATGCCCTTGGCACCGCCAATCAAGCCTAACCAAGCCTGGTTGCGGATCTCCGCCTCCGTAGGTTGACGTGGTTTACGGCTCGGCGCGTAGGCAGCGTGATCCATAATCTGCATCACCAACCAGGCTCCTTTCACCTGGCGCGCAACCTGGCTGGTCACTCGGGTGTACTCAAGTGTGCGCGTCAGATCGGCATCTCTGCCAACCGGGTAAGGATCGCTGGCCAACACGTCCGAACTGTTGAAGTAGGCGTTGAGCGTGCCGGTTTTGTCCAGCACCTGGAACGTCAGGTGATCGGGATCCAATTGTTTCACCTGCAGGTGTTTCTGCTCAATCTGCGGCACATATTCTGGCCCCAACTCATCGTTGATGTACCAGGCCAGCAGGTTGGGTTCGTTCTTGAATTTTTCCACGTAGCTTGCCGTCAGTTGCGGGTAGCTCAAGTGGGTGTCTGGTGCAAAACGGGTACCGGCGTACATATCCTTGAGCGAGAAAATCACCTGTAAACCGTACTGCTGCGTTTTGCGAAAATAATTGTATGGATCGCGACCGGTACCGTAATTGTAATTAAGCAGCGTGTTGAAACCGGCATCGCGGATGCGCGCCAGATGTTCGTCCGTTGCCATCTCACCATACATATAGATGCCAAGTGGGAAGAAGCGCTTACCCTGTTTGAGGGTGTAACCTTGCGCATCCAACGCCACTTTGGGTTGAGCACGGCCCACGCTGATGGGCATTTCGCTACGCTGGCTGCGCTGCGAAGCCACATCCGTCACCTGTTGTTGTAAGCGATACTCCCCGGCGGCCAGCCCCGCAGGCAGCGGAAATTCCACCGGCTGTTTCGCACTGATGCTATAGCGGCGACTGTCACGTTTCACCGGGGTGTTTTTGTCGTTAACCAGCGTACTGTCGACCTGAACCTGCTGCGGATCCACCACTTCAATCAGGCTGGATGCCGAGCCCTTGCTGCTGCGCATTTGATATAGCGCCGGTGCGACAGGTTGCCGGCAGGCGTAAACATCATCGAACCAGGCATTACCGGTCGTGCCTTGGCGTAGATACACCCCGAGCACGACCTTCACTGCCCGCGGCGGCACCCGGAAGTCGCCCGTGACCGGCTGCCAACCGCTGGTACCCAATACCCCCTGCGGATAGCTACCGGCTAAAAAGCGGTCCTGGTCGTCATAGCTTTCGATAAACAGGCTCGCGCCCTGATTTTCTCCCTTACCCTTCAGGTTCTCACCACGCACCCAAACACCGAAGGCCACCTGCTGGCCCGGTTTAACCGGCAGTGTCTGCACCATATTGTGGTAATTGGCGGGATTGTGGTTTTGATAGAACAGGCTGTGCTGACCGCCGTGCCCACCGGGCACCACCTCGGCGGAAGCCAATGACCAACCTGCTCCCCCTTGTTCAAAGCCGGGGTTCGTCAACAGATTGTCGCCACAAGGGGCGGCATTAACCAGCCCCGTCCACCCGGCGCCCGCCAACAGGCAGGCCGACGTTAGCGTGCTGAGGTTCATTGTCTTTTCATCACCGCGCTGTACAAATAAGAGAAGAACAGATAACAGGACTTCTGGTAGGACAACCCCAGATGACGGCGGTAAATCTGCCATTGCCAATCCGCAGCCTGGATCTTATTACCGGACAACGACTGGGCAGAAAGGCGGTAGAAGGCCAGTGGCTCTGGAATGCAATACGCCAGATGGTTACGGGCTTTCTCCAGCACCGACAGCCACATCACGTAGTCCTCATGACCGACCTTGCTCTGATACACCTTGCCGACCTGACGTTGGTTGTACATACCGGTCAGATTGCCGATCCAGTTACTTTTCAGCATGTCGTTGTAGGCGATAATCTCTCCGGCACCGCGGTAGTTTTTTACCTGGGCAGGGTCATCTATAAAGGTGTAATAATGGGAGCATACGACGTCATAACGATCGGTTTTCAAGATACCGACCTGGCGCGCCAGCTTGTTGGGGTGCCAGACATCGTCGCTATCACAAAACGCAATATAGTCGCCGCGCGCGGCTTCAATCGCGATATTGCGGGTTTCGGCTACGCCTTGGTTGGTGTTATTGCGAATGTAAGTCAGACGATCGTGAATAAAGGGCTTCACCACATCGGCGGTATTGTCCGTTGAAGCATCGTCGATCACATACAGGTGATAATCCTGGTACGTCTGATTCAACACACCCAGAATGGATTGTTTGATAAAACCAGCGGCATTGTAGGCCGGCATGATAACTGACACTTTTTCCATCTTAACCTCCAGCGATAAGCTGTTGCCATTGGGGATAAATACGCTCGGGGATAAACTGCTGCGCCCGCGTCAGCGAATGCAGGGAGAAACGCTGACGCAGTTCACCGTCATCAATCAACGCCAGCGTACGCTGGCTGAACGCGTCGATATCGCCTTCAGCCACCAGGTAGCCGTTATCACCGTCGTCGATCAGTTCGGCAGGCCCCGTCTGACAGTCAAACGCCACCAGCGGTAGACCAAAACTCATCGCTTCAATCAGCACCATCGGTAATCCTTCATAACGCGATGTCATCAACAGCATCGACGCTTGGCGATAGTGGCTGGCGATGTCAGCCGTCGCCGGCAGCAGCGTGATCTGTTCAGTAAGACCGGCAGCCTCAATTTGCTGCTGTAACGCCGCACGATCTGGACCATCACCGAGGATATGCAACCGCCAGCCCGCAGCCTGCTGGGCCACGCCCTGCCAAGCCGCGATTAACCGGTCAAACCCCTTCTGATAACACAATCGCCCCACCGCCAACGCAACCGGTTGTTGCAGGGCCGGTTGCGGCGGTTGCACCGGGAACGGTGAAACGTTCTCGATAACCCGACATTTCCGCTCAGGCACCCAACGACTGATGATCGACTGATCCTTCTTCGTCAACAGCACCGTGCGGTCACCCAGCCGATAAACCAGTACCTTCAACCACTTCATCGGCCACGCGTACTGGTGAAAACTGACATGCTCACTCAGTAGCAGACGACTGTGTGGGCACAGCAAACGCAGATACGGCACCATGATTGACGAAAGTTTCCCCATCGACACAGTGACGATAACGTCGTAACGACCCCGCCGCAGTGTCCACGCCAGTCGCCAAGGCCAGAGCAACGTTCTGCCGGGCATAAAACGTAACGTCACGTCGGTCTCTAACGGATAAAACGCCCGATCGCCGCTGATCGACACCAGATCCACCTGGTGGCCCAAACGCGTGGATAATGCATTGGCCAGATTGCTGGCTACCCGTTCGGTACCGCCTTTCTCGGCGATGTTCTCAATCACAATCGCTACTTTTCGTTGCTGCATGTCATCTCCGAAATCCCTCGCGGGCGGTACGCAACAGACGCCCCCCCAACGGAAACAGCCCCAATCTGGCCAGGCAGTCCCCATACAATTTAATTGCCTTAAACTTACTGCTAAGGGCATGGTGTTCTGTGCGTGATGAGTAATAGTTGAAAGCCTGCAAATTCTCGCTGTACAACGAAGCCAGCAGATGTTTGCAGGCAAAACCGCTGATATAACGCCCGCTGGCGTTGAGGTATGCGTCAATAAATTGTTCACTGGCGTCGATGCTCATCCGGCAGCGATCGGCGTCAGCATCACCGCAACGGATAAATACCCCGCGCCCTTCATCAAATGCCACTTTCGCCCCCAGGTTGGTGGCATTAACCAAAAACCCCCAATCCTGGTATTTGTAGAGAAACTCCGGAAATAAAAATCGCCGGTCAGCTTTTTTACGCAGGCTGATGGTGGAAGTCCGAATGTCACCCATATCCAGGAATAAAAAATCCGCGCCCGTTGCGCCTTCCTTGTAATCAAACATATAACTGCGGGTATTTCTGTCACTCACCGTGGTGTAGTTACCAAAGACAATGTCAATCCGTGTATCCTGATGGCGTTTCAGACGGCGGATAATATAATTGGTGCTGAATGAGTCTTCCGGTTCCAGAAAGAAAACTACGTCTGAACTCGCCAAGCGAAAACCGGTATTGCAGGATACCGCCGTATTACTCCGTGTTTTACTTTCATGCAAACGCGCCCGGTGATTAGCAACCAACAGGCTGCGCATTTTGTCCAACTCTTGTTTATCTGAAGCATTATCAACCACGATAATTTCATAATCGAACCCGGAGCAAGCATGGGTCATGCGGGCTAATGTTGTGGCCAGACTGGCTGAGTTATTAAAAACGGGCATGACAATTGATAAGTCCATTTATTACCTCAACAATATATTATCATTTGGCAAAAAAAATAATGATGCCAACGGAATAGTTTGTTATCCCAGCATATCCTTGTCCGGTTATTATCCCCCATACTGACGCGGGTAAAATGCACGCAGCCTACCGGTTATTCAGCTAATCCTGGAAATAACCTCCCCACTCCTGTTCAATGGTTTCCGGCGTCAACCTTTGCAAGCCGGCTCCTGGGGTAAACGTCAGTTCACCAAAATAAATACGCTCCTCCACTTGATAAAAATCGACCCGAACATAAGAGAACTGCTCTGCGACCTGGGTTGCCAATGCCAGCATTTTCTCCAGCTTACAGGGCTTGTCCATAGGTACGTCACTATTGGGAACGCCCAACCGGATCTCGGTACGGTTCCAGTTGGCGTCAAAAAAATCCCGACGGTGATCGGTAAAACGCAGATAATCAATCTGGATAAAGAACCGAACCTCCCCACCACGATTAAAACAATGAATCTTAATGTCATTGGGTGTCTTGCCGTCTTCAAGCAGCATTTTCTCAACCATGACGCAGGGCGTAATGTCCTTATAATGACGCTCACGGTAGACCTGATAAAAATTCTGACGTAACCAACTGTTGGTTAACACCCTCAATTCATTAAAGCTGGTCTGGTTTTTATCGAACACCAGCTTGTTATAGCCACTGCCGTGGTTTGCCTTGATGACAAACGACGTCGGCAATCCCTGATACATCGACTCCGTTAATTCGCGCCCCTGTGCATAAAGTTCGATGAGGTATTCTGCCCCCCACAACTTTTCAATATACTCTCTCACCAGATATTTATCGGATAGCTGAGTATACATCGCCAAAGGATATACCTTCCTGCGCATCAGTTTTTCGCTATATCCCACTGGCTTCGCCAAATGTGGCACTTTACGAAAAAACAAAGCATATTTTAACTGATGATATAATGCGTCGGGTATATTGCGGTAAAAACCCTTCACCAGATTATTTAGCATAAAGTTCTCGCACCTTCCCTATTAATTGAGGTAAACAACGGTAGCAGGTGACCTGCAGCCGGGTAATTTGTCCTCTTCTGAAAAAGCCATTAAGTACAAAAAATGAAACAAACTCGGTGACCAAGGTTGAAACCGCCGCCCCCCAAATGCCATAACGCGGTATCAACACCAGATTCATCAGAACATTGGCCAATGCGGCCAACGGCATTTTTATGGCGATAAAGCGGTAACCACCAAACAACACAATGGCCCGGTAGGACACCGTGCCCATCACCGAAAATAACGACGTCACCGAACACAGTGCCAGAATAGTGGCGGTTTCGCGGTAACTGCTGCCAAACATCAAGGCCACGATCGGACCTGGAAACAGTGATAACAACACTATCACCGGCATCGAAAGCAATAACACCACCAGATACAACAACCGAATGCGCCCTTCCTGCTCGGCCAATGTGCGCGCATTTGCCACTCCTGGCATCATCGAGGTGATCAAAGCTATCGGTACGAAGATCCATCCCTGACTCAAGGTGATGGCTGCGCTATAAAGCCCGACGCTGTGCTCACCCACATAGTTGCCGATCATGATCTGATCGATACGCGTGTAAATGACAATCGACAAACCGGAAACGGCCAGCGGCAACCCTACCTTCAACAAATAACGACCATAACGCCGTTGGTGGCGCCGGCTGATGGGCATCATGCCGCCCTGTTCACGACGAAACAGGACCCACCGTACTGCGTAGGGAATCAGGCTGCTCAGCACGTAGGGAATGGCAAACCACGCCAACGACAGCTGGGCGTGCACTAACGCCAGCCGCAAGATGATCGACAACAACAGCGCCAGGTTATTGATCAACGTGTTCAACTTGGATTTCAGCAGCGCGTCGTAATAAATCTTGTAAACGTCCTGAATGGAGAAATACGCACTGGCGAGCATCAGCGCCATCATCATTTGGCTGGTCCGATCCTGCGTCAGCAGTGCCCAAGCCATCAAGGGCACGGCGATCAGCGCAAAAAACCGACGCCGCAATCGCATGGAGGCCAGCATCAGACGAATACCGCTGTGCCGCTGCCGTGCAACACGGTTGAACAACACCGCATCGGCCCCCAATTGCACCAGCGGCACGGCAATGGCGATCACGGACAGCAAGTAATTGATCAATCCGTATTGGGCCGGCCCCAGATAACGCGCCACATAGACCGAAACGAAAATGCCCGACAGGCTTAGCGATACCCGTTCCAACATTAACCACAGGGAATTCATCAGCATCGCTTTCATGCGGTTACTGAACCTTTTCCTGATGACTAGGGTAGGCAAAGGTATAGTAACCGGCGTCGTTAGCCGTTTTCTTCACCATCCCGTTCAGGATCACCCCTTTAATGACCACACCGTTTTGCTCGAAACGTCGGATGCTGGTTTCGATCTGTCGGACGGTATTGACCTCAAAACGCACCACCATCAGTGAGGTGCCGGCGTGATGCCCGACAATCGCAGCATCCGTCACCGCCAGTACGGGAGGGGTGTCGATCAACACCAGATCGTAGTGCTGGCCCGCCCAGTGCAGGAAGTCAGCGAAACGTTGATGCATCAGCAATTCAGACGGATTGGGTGGAACCTGGCCCCGAGGCACGAAATCCAGATTCGCAATGTCCGTTTTCTTGACGGCCAGGTCTGGCGCAATAAGTCCTGACAGCATGTCAGACAGCCCACCCTTGGCGCTGTTGTTCAGCCAACGATGCAGAAAACCTTTGCGCATATCGGCGTCAATGAGCAACACCCGCTGGCCCGCCTGCGCGATCACCACCGCCAGGTTAGTGCTGGTGAAACTCTTACCGCTGGCAGGACTGGCGCCCGAAACCATCAGAATATTGTTTTTGGCTTCCATCATGGCGAAGTGCAGGCTGGTGCGCAGACTGCGAATCGCTTCGACGGACAAGTCGTCCGGCGCTTCCTGCGCCAGGATTGGCAACTTGTCGCCACCATTTTTGGTCAGCAGTTGCTGTTGAGCACGGTTACGCTTTTGTTGCCATGGCGACAACGGCACGGTGGCATACACACTGATCCCCCGTTTTTCCAGCGTATCGGTATCGCTGATGCCACGATGCAGCGCCGCGCGTAACACCACCACCGACGCCGACAGCACGCCCCCCAACAACAGCGCGAAGAATACGATCATCACTTTTTGTGGCTGCACCGGGCGCAGGCCGGTTTCCGCCTCATCGATAATGCGAATATTGCCCACAGTCCCTGCCTTGCTGATGCTCAATTCCTGCTGCTTGTTCATCAACTGCATGTACACTTGCTGATCCACCTGTACGTCTCGGGTCAACCGCAGAATTTCCTGCTGGGTTTTCGGCAGCGTTTGCACCTGTTTACCGAGGCGAGCCTTTTCTGCTTCCAGCGTGGCGCGCTTTTCTAACAGTGCGCGGTAGGCGGGATGCACACGGGTATAAAGTTTGGAAATCTCTGCTTCTTTGAACGTCAGCTCATTTAACTGCCCCTCAAGCTGAACCTGGGTATCCAGCACGGATTTGGCCTCCAGTGACAGATCCACCGAATCGTTCTGCTGACGGAACTGGTTAAGCTGATTCTCGGCGTTGTTGAGCGAGGTCTGCGTGCGTGGCAGTTGCTCATGCAGGAAAGCCAGCATACGCTGCGCCTCTTCCGTCTTGCGATCCACGTTCTGTTGCAGATAGTTGTCGGTGATACTCTTCAACACCGCCTCTGCACGCTGTGGATCTTCGCCCGCCAGGCTGAACGTCATGATGCCGCTTTCTTTACCGCCAGGGGCAACATCAAGCATGTTGCGCAGATCGTCCACCGCTCTTTGTCGTGGCACATTAACCACCGTGAAGGTCGTGCCCGGCAAGGCATCCAGCGCCGTCACGTTGATCGCCCAATCCCCCTGCTGCAATGCTTGCCCTACGACACCGCTGAACAGCGTTTTCCCGTCATAGCTCAGGCTATAACGTTGTTTGTCCTCCACCGTCAGCGTTAATTCCTGCCCTTGCATCACCGCTGGCGTCTTCATTCCTGCGATACGCAATGCCGGTGGCGTTTCTCCGCTAAGGCGGGCGATGCCCTTGCCGAACAGCGGAAAATAATCAGGACTGATACGCACCGTCAGGCCAAGATCGTCCACGGTTTTGCCAATCACGTAGCGCGATTTCGCCAGGGAAACCTCATCCTGCGTCGCCGAGTTCTGCCCAATTGAGCCGATTGAACTGTCCAGCGTTTCACGCAGTAACGAATCGCCCGAAAGCTGCTTTTCTACCTGCACCAACGCGGTCGCCTGATAAATAGGCGTCGCCATCAATGCATAGGCACAGCCCAGTATGCCGGCCACCCCCGTCACCAGCAGAATACGCCAACGGTTGTCCCACAAAGGGCCAATCAACCGCTCCCACTCCAATTTGTCGTCCTGCTCAGCCATTACAATTGGCAATGCATTGTTCTTCATCATCAGTATTCCTTAAGTCACCGTGGCGGCTTTACCAGTTACGGATCCGCAACGTGGCCTCGCTGAGGTCGTTGAAGCTGGAAATAGTCGGTACCAATTGGCTGATCAAGCGATTCCAACGCGCTATCGGTGCCGCCGTGACATACACCACGTCATAAGGTTCCAACTGGAATTCGGTGCCCATCGCCAGCGCAGCGGCGTCGGACAAGTCGAACTGATACAGCGACGCCAGACGCTTCAGTTGTTTACCGCCGTTCGGTCGGATCACAAACACGCCCGTGGCGTCGGCCACCGTTTGACTGATGCCTTCAGAACTGCCCAGCGCCTCGGTCAGCGTCATACCACTCCGGTCCATTTTCAGCGTCGACTGCTTGCCAACCTCACCCATCACAAACACTTTGAGTTCGTCGTTGCGCGGCACATAAAGAATGTCACCCGGTGCCAGCAAACGGTTCTGGCTGATATCGCCACGTTGCATCAACGCCTGCAGGGAAATCGGCTGTTCCTTGCCGTCGTGCGTCAGCACCACGTTGCGCCAGTCAGCGTTATCGGTCAGCCCTCCGGCCGCGTTAATCGCATCAAGAATCGTCAGTGGCACGTTGGTCACGGCCTGCTGCCCTGAGGTTTTCACTTCGCCAGTCACGTACACCTTCTGCGAACGAAATGCGGCAATGCTGACATCTACCTGCGGGCTTTCTACGTAGGTCGCTAATCGAGCGGCGATTTGGTTGCGCACTTCAGTGACCGTTTTACCGACGACCTGTACCCGACCAATGTAGGGATAGAAAATAGCGCCGTCGGCGTGTACCCAGTTACCGGTGTCACTGGCACTGCGGTATTGCCCTGCTGGCGTGGTCAACTCGGGGTGATCCCAGACGGTGACATTCAGCACGTCGCCGACACCGATACGGTACTGGTAACTTTGCAGGCGCTGGTCCAGTGCCAGGTTGGGCCGCGCCACCGGCTCTATCCGGCGCATTTTTTCCAACAACATCGGCGTGACGCGGTACACCTGGACCTGCTTGTCCAGATCGAAGTTTTCGTCCTGTTGGATGACTTTTTCTTTTCCCTGAGTCGGGAGGTGTGAACCCGGAAACGCTGTGCAGCCGCTAAGCAAGGCGCTGGACAGCACCAGTGGCATCAAATGAGGCAAGTGAAGGTTCATAACAGTACCGTGAAAAACGGGCCACCGTTGCGGCCCGTGGGAGGATTAACGATCGGCGGTAGGGTTATCCGTAAAAATCCTTGCCTGGCGCGGTTCGTGCAACAGGGCAAAATAACCGAAGAAACAAAATACAAATGCCAATAGCATTTGGTAATCCGGCAGTTTCAGGACTTCACTGCAGATGCCGACACAGGCCAACGTGACCGCCAACATGCAGCTCATCCCCAGAGCCTGCCGCGCGTTGAGACCGCGGCGCATCAAAATATGGTGCAGATGATCACGACCCGCCTTGAACGGGCTTTGGCGGCGCAGCAGACGGCGCACCATCACAGTGACCATGTCCATCAGCGGAATGGCGATCAGCCACAGCGCGGTCACCGGCCGGATGACGGCATCCGGTCCTTGTGTAGCGATAACCAATAACCACAACACGCTAAAACCAATGACCATGCTGCCGGCGTCACCCATAAAAATTTTATTGCGCGCACCAAAGACGCTGAGGTTGAACAACAGATAGGCAGCCAACGCCGCAATCAGGCTCAGGCACCACAAAGCCTGTTCGTCATGTCCTGCCAGTCCGAATAAAATGGCCAACGCCAAAAAGGTGACGCAAGACAGTGCCCCCAGTTGGCCGTCAATCCCATCGACCATGTTATAGGCGTTGATCGCCCCCCATACCGCCAGTGGCGTGACCAGTAACGCGGCATAGCCCAACAGCAGTTCTTGATGGCCCCACAGGTAGCCGAAAGAAGTAAGTTGCATCCCTGCCACCAGCATCATCGCCAGCGCGATCCCTCCCTGCACAATGACGCGCGGCGCCACCGGCAGATCGAAACGGTCATCAAGCACGCCCAGCATCACCAACGCGGTGACGCACAACAAATAGGTCGTGCTGTGCGGCAACCAGTCTGGCTGCCAGAACGTCACAAATGTAATGCTGAGATAAATGGCGATTCCGCCGACCAGCGGAATATGCCCCTGATGGCGTTTGCGCGCATTGGGCTTATCCACTAATCCCACGACCAGCGCAGCGCGGCGAGCAATAATCACCAGCACCAGTGCCAAAATAAATATCACGCTCAGTTGATATAACATTGTTCCTCCAGCGAATAAGCACGCTACCGCCCTTGAGTTACAGCTCCCAATGCGCTATTAAAAATTAATCTGTAGAGGCGCCGCATGATGCGCCCATATTGCATGCGGTCCCACTACACTCTGTTGCCGCAATAGTCGGGGCGACGTTATTCACCCCGACTGCCAGCGACGAAAAATAAATAACCTTTGCCCGTGAGAAAGTTATCTCTAGGAAAATTCGTGCTTAATTGTTTTTTCGATTGCCGAATCAAGATCGACTGGCGCCACGAAATCACTTTGTACACTGCTCTTAAATTGCGTTCTGGCGCAGAATTTCTGTACACGAACGCGGCTAATAGGGAATTTACGGTGACTTATTTTACTCACCATATCTAATGCCGTTGCACCGCATATTCCAAATAAATAGGGAATGCGAATAGTCTTATTATTTCGCCCTAATGAAGACGAAATAACGTCGACCAACTGATTCATGGTGAAGTCCGGTTTATCAACATAATTACTGACCTGATATGTCGCCTGCTGATCCAACGCATGCTCCAGCCTGGCCGCAATATTTTCAACATAGGCCATAGACTTCATATTATTACCACTGCCAATCATCACAAATCGGCCGCTGGCGATCTGCCGGAACAAGTTATAAACGTTGCCACGGTTGTTTTCGCCAAACACCACCGTGGGTCGGATAATGGTTAACTTGTTGCTGGCGTCGGCTTTGCGCCAGGCCTCGTAGACATATTCAGCCTCCAGCTTGGACTTACCGTAATGGTTAAAGGGTTCATAAAGCCCTTCTTCATCGGTTTCTTTGGTCACAAAACCGTAGACCGCCACGGATGAAGTAAAAATAATTTGCGTGATATTTAACGCGGAGGCCGTCAAGCAGACATTACGCGCACCATCAACGTTAACCTGATAATACAGTGAGATAGGGTCGACATTGTCCTGATGTTCAGCCGCAAGATTAATCACGGCGTCACAACCAGCCAGGGGCTGCCGCAATGTTTCGGGTTGAGTTACATCGCCAAACTGATAGAGCTCAGGAAATTGCTCGCTCTGCTTCTTATCCACGATGGTCAACACCAGGTCGTTACGCGCACTCAGGCGTTTAACCAGACGCGTTCCGATAAAGCCAGAACCCCCGATGATAGCTACTTTACGCTTATCCATAATTTGTCACTCAGCTCGGTTTTCCATTATTCCTGCCACAGCATTTTGGCAGGACGCTTATTCGCGCTAAATCATGGAAACCAGACTGGACAAATCATTCTTCACTTTCAAATAACAAATAATGAAATAATAGTCTTTGAAAAATGTAAAATTATGGGGAAAGATGAAATCGTCTTACGCGCTAATTTTTAACATCGTAAGCAACCTGATATTGCATGGTTTTGTTCGGCAATATAAGATTAATCTTACCGCTCCCTTGAACGCTGGACGTTTCATATTTCACCGGTTGTTTCAATCGCCCTTCTTTGGGATCGACGCATTCTATGGTTGCCAGCTCCAGGCTCTCGCCTTCATACAAGCAAAGCAACGTTTGCGGACTATTGGTCCGAGCGTTGTTCAACGTCAGGGTCAAAACAACACGCGTATTGTTTTGAATGTCATTGATAATGGGTGGCCGAGTTTGATTTCCCAAAACATATGAAAAATGTGAAATAATTAGCAAGGATACGAATACCGACAGGTATTTCACAACTCTGACGGCAGGAACGGAGAAAAAACCTACGGGTGTGACCGGCTTTTTTCTTATTGTTGCGGTATTTTTAAGCGATTCGGGAACCTCAACGGGGGAAGACGGTATCCTATCTTCCTTATGTTGATCTATTTCCTCAGCGGTAACCTCATCATCTTTATTTGTACTTTCAGAAATATCCGCTTGAATATTATCTTCAGTTTCATCACTGATATTCCATATTTCGTCGTCGACATATTCATCCTCTTCAGAAATAAAGTGAAAAGCAGCCTTGTTTTCCACCTTATATCCCAGGCGTGGAATAGTTCTGATAAGGGTGTGCTCAGTATCTCCAATCTTTTGACGGATTGATTTAATTGTTTGATTTATCGTTGAATCCGAACAGTAAGTTCCTTTCCATATATTTTCTATAATTTCCGTACGTGTAACCAATTCTGGGGATCTGGCGACAAGAAGTGAAAGGATTTGATACTCCTTCCAACGCAGGCGGAATTTTTCCCTGGACGGTGTCAGAACATCTAGATTCCTAATCTTTATTCTTTTATCAAGATTCACTTTTAATTTCCTTAGCGTGCCTGTCCTGCACACTTTGTATAGAAATATGAAAAAATGTTCAAGAAATTAAATGTAAACTCAACAGGTTGCATTCATCAGATGTTTATTTTTATAAAAATTTGCTGATTTCATTTTTTACTTCCTCTCTCAAACGGAGGATTAGATTCTCTGAATGTCTCTATTTCCCTGTTGGCAACATGGTTTCTTATCATGTTAATCGGCAATAAAACAAACACAACACCATGTTTTTTAACAAGAAAGTAAATTATGTTGTTTGCTTGTTAATTACATGAAATTGTGAAATTTCATAATAACATCAGAAAGTATCACCTGCTTTTCCGCTTAATCTGATTGTCAGATAGCCTACAAAAAGCCTACGAAAACAGAATGAGAGTTATCTGATTTAATCCTTCATATTGTATTGAACTAAATATAGCACCAAATACAAAGGCATATTGCCAACTTGGTGACACACGTCTCGAATAATGAAAAAACGCAGATTTCATTATCCTGACAAACCTCATTACACGCACATTTTCTTTGTAAGGATTCAGACAGGAAAATGAACAATATCCTTCAATGACATTTCAGCTCATCATTGACCAAAAAAAACAGAACCTGAGAGATGCATCTATAAACAAAGGAAAAATCAGTGCAGGATAATAAGAATATTACCTAAAGGCAGGAAATTTCACTCGGGGCGTAAAAATATCACATGGAAGAGAGAAAGAAACAGCCCTCCCCTCTTGGAGAGGAACAGATTATACCCGAGCGCGGAATGCGGGGTCGGTTAAGGTGTTTTTAGCAAGCTCAGCGTTTTTTTCGGTCGATAAACGCGCGAAGCACCATGAAACTCATGCGCCTCGACCGAGCAAGGGGCCGTAAGCGCGGCCCCCTCCACCCACGCCTTCGCTTAACACCGTCTGCCCGCTGAGCGGTAATTACTCTGCCCGTCCTGGGCCTCGCCCCTTCGGGGCCGCTGCAAGCAGCGTTCAAATCTGCTCCCGGCAGATTTGTCCTCCTGCACCTGCGTTGTCGGGCGGGTCGGCTACGACAAATGTCCCTGTTAGTCTCGCCTCAATCGGCCTTCCCTGGCCGGTTGCCCCTGACAACGCCGTCTTGCTCGGCAGCCGGTGATGCGCACCAAGGTCAACACCCGAATCTGTAGTCATCGGGCAACCTATGCCCTCAGTGTGACGTTGCGCGATGAAAGACAGTGAACACGATGAGATGAGCATGGGGTTGGGCGCCCTGAAGACGTCGAACGCAAGAACAACGCATAGGCGAAACCGCCATGGACGGCGGTTTCAGGCGAGACAGGCAGGGACGCCTGTCGTAGCCGGCCGTGATGCGGTGTGATGAAGTGAGAGCCGTTGGCGCAGCCAACCGTCTGAGTGGGCAAGAGCGCGGGTTGCAAGGGGCCGCGCTTACGGCCCCTTGCTCGGTCGAGGCGCATGAGCCTCATGGTGCTTCGCGCGCTTATCGACCGAAAAGAGCGTTGAACTCGCTAAAAAAACCTACGTGGCCAACATTATCCGAACGTGTGATTACTTTTTACGACCGTAGACCACCCAAGTGATCACAACACAGAGCACATAGAATACCAGGAAGACTTTCATCGCCCCTGCTGGTGAGCCCGTCAGCGCGAGCGAAGTACCGAATGCCTGCGGAATAAAGAAGCCGCCAGCGGCGCCTATTGCCGAGATAAACCCCAGCGCCGCCGCAGAATCGGTGACCGCCTCACGCTGTGCACTCTCGTCGCTGCCGCCGCTAGCTTTAACCCGTTCGACGGTGATTTTCCGAAAGATCACGGCAATCATCTGGAAAGTCGAGCCGCTGCCCAAACCGGCTGTCAGGAACAACAACATGAATACGCCGTAAAAAGCCATAAATGAACCGCTATCACCGGCACCCGGTAAGGTCAGGAACAGCAATGCGGCAAACACCGCCATCAATATGAAGTTAATCAGCGTGACGCGAATGCCGCCAAAGCGATCGGACAGCGCCCCGCCCACAGGACGAGCTAAAGCACCAAGGAAGGGACCGAAGAAAGCATAATGCAGAATCACAACGTCCGGGAATTGTGTTTTAGACAGCATGGCGAAGCCGGCGGAAAAACCGATAAAGGACCCGAAGGTTGCCAGATACAACAGGCTCAACACCCACAGATGGCCGCGTTTAAGCACCGGTAACTGCTGACGCAGCGACGCTTTGGAAGCCGCCAGATCGTTCATGCCAAACCATGCGAACAATGTACCTATCAACAAGAACGGTACCCAAATCCAGGCCGCATTTTCCAACCACAGCTGACTGCCGTCCGGTTGTGTTTGGCCAGTACCGCCAAATACGCCGAATATGGCCACGGAGATCACCAGTGGGGCGACCAGCTGCATCACGCTAACGCCTAAATTGCCCAAACCGCCATTGAGCCCCAGGGCGCCCCCTTGCCGTGCTTTAGGGAAAAAGAAGCTGATGTTGGCCATGCTGGAAGCAAAGTTGGCGCCGGCAAAACCGCACAACAACGCGATGATGACAAACACGCCATAAGGGGTGGTGGCATCTTGCACGGCAAATCCCAGCCACAGGCAGGGTATCAACAGAAAACAGGTGCTGATCGCCGTCCAACGGCGCCCACCGAACAGCGGGATAACAAACGAATAAGGCACACGCAGAATAGCCCCCGACACAGAAGGTAACGCGGTGAGTAAAAACAGCTGATCGGTAGTGAAATTGAAACCGACTTTGTTCAGATTCACCGCCACCGCGCTGAACAACATCCAAACGCAGAAAGCCAACAGTAGGCAGGGAATGGAAATCCACAGGTTGCGGTTGGCAACGCGTTGACCGCGCTGTTGCCAGAATGCGGCATCCTCAGGCTGCCAGTCCTGAATAACCGCGCCTGTTTTTTTTGATAATGACGTTGCAGATTGCGACATAAAAACCTCAGACACAGGGTGATAATTCCGCCCACCCTAGGCGGCGATCCCCCCGGCAAAGTTGATGTAAATCAACCCGGATGCAGGTAGTAAACGCGCGGAAAATCCCCACCAGCCCTTTATGAGTAAGGCGCGCTTTCCCGCAAAAACAATACAAATCAAAAGATTAAAAAATGCCCGATGTCATCCTGATGCATCCGCAGCCCAGCCAGGAAACTAGGGGGTACTTCGTTAGAGGTATGGGGTTATGCGCGGGGATAATGAAAAATAATGCTGAATCGTTACTCTATTCACTGGCATCACCTGCTCCTGCACTCAGGTTTCCAGTTGTTGCATTGCGTTACCGCCGGGGATCCAAAACCTATGAAACGCCTGTTAGCTCCGCTTTCCATCGTTAACCAGGTAGCTATATTAATGCTGCTTCTGGGCATATTGGGCGTTGCTGGCATGAGCATTTCTGCCTGGATGTCGCAAAGCATTCAAGGCAATGCGCACGCCATCAATAAAGCCGGTTCCTTGCGTATGCAAAGTTACCGTCTGTTGGCACAAGTGCCTTTGAATGCCCACAGCGAAGCGCTGATTCGCGAACTGGATCAGGACGCAAACAGCCCTGATTTGCAGCGTTCGGTACAACAAGAGCAACTGACCGAACAATTTCAGGCACTGCACAATTACTGGCAATTAATGCTGTTGCCACAGCTGCGCAATGCCCAGCGGCCTGCAGAGGCTGCCGCCGAGGTTGCGCATTTCGTGTCACTGCTGGATACGCTGGTTTCCGATATCGACCATCACACCGAACGCCGGCTGTTGACAGTCACCCTGGTGCAGGCGGTGTTTATCGTACTGACATTGCTGCTTTTGGTCGGCACCATTTGCTATCTGCGCCGTCGCCTGCTGCACCCGTGGCGCCAACTGGTGGAGATGGCGCTGTCAGCAGGCCGTGGCGATTTTAGTCGACGCTTTGCTCAACGCGGCCATCAGGATGAAATGGCCTCGCTGGGCGGCGCGTTGAACACCATGTCCGACGAATTGGCCACAATGTATAACGGGCTAGAACAACGCGTTGCGGAAAAAACCGCCGACCTGCAGCAAAAAAATCAGGTGTTGAGTTTTTTGTATTGTGCCAGCCGCCAATTACACGCCAATGAACCGCTGTGCAGCCGACTGACGCCCATCCTCAATAAGCTGCAAGCCCTGACGCCATTACGTGCCATTCAGGTGCGATTGTACGAAAACAACAGCCAAGAACAGTTTGTCCAATTGAGCGGCAACCAGCCGCTTCGACCGGAATACTGCAACAACCCGGTATGTAGCGCTTGTCTCAGCGATGACAGCCCACAGCACGCCGATCTCCCTTTACTGAGCTGGAGCCTGAGCGACAAGCTGGGAGATTACGGCGTCATTATCGCGCAACATACGTCACAGCAGCCGCTGAACGACGACCACCAGCAGTTGATCAACACCCTGGTTGAGCAGTTGACCAGCGTGCTGGCTATTGAGCGCCAGGTTGACCATCAACAACAGCTCATGCTGATGGAGGAACGCGCAGCGATAGCGCGCGAACTGCATGATTCCATTGCCCAGTCGCTGTCATGTTTGAAGATGCAAACCAGTTGCCTGCAAATGCAAGGGGCCGAGCTCTCACCGGCGAATTTGGCGCTGGTTCAGCAAATGCGCGAAGAACTGAACATTGCCTATCGGCAACTGCGCGAATTGCTGACCACTTTCCGTCTACGGTTAACCGAGCCGGGGCTGCTGGCGGCATTGCAGTCGACGGTTCAGGAATTTAGCCAACGGCTCGGCATCACCATCAACCTCGATTATCAATTAACGCCACGTACAGTGCCTGCGTATCAGGCCATCCACCTGTTGCAGATTGCCCGCGAAGCCTTAAGTAACATCCACAAACATGCCCAGGCTAGCCGGGTGAACATTCAGGTCATCAATCAACGAGGGGAAGTGACCCTGAGTGTCAGTGATAACGGTCGTGGGCTGCCGGAAAATACCGCCCGCCCTGATCATTACGGCCTGATAATTATGCGCGATCGCGCCAAAAGCCTGCACGGCCGCTGCGAAATACTGCCCTGCAACGGCGGCGGCACTGAAGTCCGGGTGGTATTCAAACCGGACAACCACGCCATCGACTAAGAGCCGATCCCAATCGGCTCTCATGGGAGAAAACATGACAACTGAAACTGCCGCCACCATTTTACTGATTGACGACCACCCAATGCTGCGTAACGGCGTAAAACAGCTCATCGGCATGGATCCGCGCCTGCAGGTAATCGCCGAGGCCGGTAATGGTGAACAAGGCGTCACACTGGCCGAAGAGCACGATCCTGATCTGATCCTGCTTGACCTCAACATGCCGGGTATCAACGGGTTGGAAACGCTGGATCGTTTGCGAATGACCGCACTCTCCGGGCGCATTGTCGTGTTTAGCGTCTCGAATCATGAAGATGATGTCGTCAGCGCGCTAAAACGCGGTGCCGATGGCTATCTGCTTAAAGACATGGAACCGGAAGAGTTGCTGAAAGCTTTGCATCAGGCGGCGACCGGTCAAATGGTACTCAGCGAAGCCTTAACGCCCATTCTGGCTGCCAGCCTGCGTGAGAACCGCCCCAGCGCCGAGCGCGATATCCAGCAGCTCACGCCGCGCGAACGCGACATTCTGAAGCTGATCGCTCAAGGCCTGCCGAATAAAATGATCGCACGCAAATTGACCATCACTGAGAGCACCGTCAAGGTGCACGTTAAGCACCTCTTAAAAAAAATGAAGCTGAAGTCGCGCGTTGAGGCCGCAGTATGGGTATTACAGGGCAAGAACGGTTAGTTATCGCCGTATAACGGCCCAGTCTCTGCCGGGATAGCCGGCGTTTGCAGTATTTTTGCCGGTGGCAGACCTTCCTCGTTACCGGCAGACAGCGTCAAAGGCGTTGTCACCTGCAGTTGGATCCAGTTTGAGGTTACCAACTGGTGCTTGTCATCCTCCAACGTAACCGATAAACGGTAACTGTTGCTGGCACCTGGTGCGTCATCCCATTGCGGCACAATCAGGCTCCATCCATGCGGATCGTTACTGTTTTGTGACGGCGTCAAGCTCAAGGCCTGGGTGTCTCCCTGCCAGCTGACGTGGGTGATCTTGTTGGTGGTTTTAATTTCCAAGACCAACGGCAGCGTTTCCCCCGGATTCAGTTGCCAGGGGGGTGTCGCCAGGAACACCTGTAGCGTTTTGCGCTGGCGGAACGCCATCACCGGCACATTTTTGCGCTCGATGTTGTCATAACGGCTGCCGCGTAACGACTTGGCCTGCGCAACATATTCTGGCGATATCTGTTTCACCAAAGGCACGCCGAGCCGATAACTTAGCGCCAACTCAACCTGATCCTGACTCACGCCACCCTCACCCATCTTATGCAACGCTTTCACCGTGACCAAGGGAACCGGGGTGTAATTTACCCCCAACTGCATAGCCCGCGGGTCATTTTGCTTTTTACCGCTGCCAAACAGATCGACATTCTCTCCCCAATACTGCTCATAGCTGAGCGAGCCACCAATCTGGCGATAAAATGGCAGGTAGCCTTGCGTAGTAATGTCATAGCCCTTCGCCGGCCGGCTAAGAAACTCCGCGTTATCGGCCTGTTGCGCCAGGGCTGATAACGGGTAGTAATAGTTTGCTGAGAAACGCAGGAAATCGCCCCAGGCCTCCGCTCCCAAGCTGGCGCGGTTGTGATGACGTTCGAAATCGCTGTCGAGCACCGTGTTATACCCGAGTAACCAATCGCCAGCGACCCAGCGCTGCCCAACGCCAAGATTGCCGAGCGAACCGCCCGTTTGCTGCAGCAAACCTATCTGGCTGTAGGTCAGCAGGCCGTTGACATCATAAAGCGGGCTGAACAACTGCCCGCTGCTGCCGGCAAAATCCCCGCGATCGGACATGGCCAACGACAGTTTGGCGGTCCCCAGTGGAGAGAGCAATTCCTGAGCCTGTTGTTGCAATACATCACTGGCTTGGCCCACGGCATAGTTTTCGGCACGGGCACGCACCTGCTGGCCCGAAACGTTATTAAGATTACGTTCCCCCAACTGCTTGGCCATGGTGGCCCACTCTTTCTCGCGTTCGGCATCATTCGACGTGTTGCTGCCCAGCTCAGGAAGACTATCGTCCGCGGTGGGTTGTGGGGTCACGGTGTCTGGCGCTGGCGGGGACTCGGCATAGGCGGGTAACGCACAGGCAAACGCCCCCAATAACCACGCGGCCGGTGAACAACCAGCAAGGCGGGAGAGGACATGAACGGCTTCTCTCATTGTACAACGTGCTTTTTGTATAACGTCTGTCATTACGCAGTCGCCGCCGCCTCATCCAGAAGGCTTGGCGCATAAACCTTTTTTTGCTGCCGCCACTCCAGGCAACAGACACCCCAAGGATCACACACTGGCTGAACAGAGGGCGTTTCTCTGCCGGGTGCCGGGACACCAAAGTGCATCGTAAAACCCAAAGTCTAATCGGTTTCTGATGAGAAACAATCGGATAAACCTCATTTGGCATTGTGACACCGTCACACAAAGCACCACTCGGCAAGAAGAGGTTGCCGTCTTCGGGCTACGGCTTTCATCCCCCCAACCCAAAGGGTAAAATTCACTTTATTTCACTCTCAATTTTGCCTAAAAAAAACGCACACCAAAATACAAAATCATATCAAAACACTGATTACCAATATTAATTTAAAACCTCAGCGCGTTTGCGCTGCCAAGTGCAACACGTTGCGGCCCACCTCGCAAGACTGAAAAACGGCAAATCATTCACTCCCTTCCCACCGGGTTTTGCCGCTATTTTGAACACTACTTTCAGTTCAGCAGGGACATTTTATGTTTAGTGGGCCACCGTTCGAGCTCTGGTATCGCGGGTTTTTTATCCTGGCTATGCTCCTTCCGGCCGCGGCAGCAATACGGCTGATTGATTTACTGTCACAGGGGCTTACGCCACCGCCATCCCCCCCGAAAATACGGTGGGTCTGGTGGATCGCCCTGGGTGCCGGCATGGCGGCACTGCCTTTCAGTATCCCGCTACCACAAGGGTTCTTCTTACTGTCGGCGGCCGCCCTCTTGCTCGCACTGGCGTTCATCGACTGGCAATACCGCTTACTGCCCGATCGCTTGACACAACCGTTACTGTGGGCCGGATTGTGGGTTAACCAGCAGGGTTACTTTACCTCGCTGAGTGAGGCGGTCACGGGCGCAATCGCCGGTTACCTGTCGCTGTGGCTGCTCAATGCGGCCTATAGATGCAAACGTAAAACTGACGGCATCGGCCAAGGCGATTTTAAACTGCTGGCGGCATTGGGTGCCTGGACGGGATGGGCTGCTTTACCGGTGCTGGTCACCGTCGCGGCCGCCGCCGCTCTGTGCACCACGGTTTTGGCCTGTTTATTGCGCAAAACCGACGGGCATTCCCCGCTGCCATTTGGCCTTTATCTGGCCATTTCAGGTTGGTGGATTCTATTATCGATGGCCGACATGGGCATCGTGACCTTCATCAAGGGAAATTCCTTAATTTCAGCTTATTTCACCCCAATGGCAGACAGGCTCTCCCCTTTGGCCACTGTTATAGCCGACTGTTGATCCGGCTGTTATAGCGGGCAAGCCTCTGCGCCACTATGCTTTATTTAAGCAAACACAGGAGGCTGTATGATCGGTCGTGGTTTATCCGCACTCGCGCTCAGCGTGATATTTACGGGTTCGTTACCCTTTGCGGCGCAAGCCGCCAGCACCTTTACCCTCAGCTCACCGGCGTTTCAGGATAACGGTATGCTGGCGCAGAAATATGCCGGCGCCACCCCTGGCAACGCCAGCTGTACCGGCGATAACGTTTCTCCACCGCTAAGCTGGGCCAACCCCCCCGTAGGCACCAAAAGCTTCGCCTTGTTGCTGTCCGATCCAGAAGGCAAAGCCGGTCTGGGCGTCAGCCATTTAGTCGCCTATGGCATCCCTGCCAGCATCAACGGATTCGCTGAAGGCGATCTCACCCAAGGCAAAGGCTTTGTCGGTGGCAAAAACTCACCGGGTACCGCGGTTTATCATGGCCCATGCCCGCCCGCTGGCTCTGGGCTGCATCACTACACGTTTGTGCTGATCGCCACCGATCTCCCCCCGCATGCACTTGGCCCCGGATTAACCCGTGAACAGCTACTGGAAAAACTACAGGGCCACGCCAAGGGCGGTGCGGGCATTATCGGCCGCTTCGGCCAATAGAGGGCTAAAGGCCCGCGCCTTTTGGGGCCGCACAGCGTTGACCGTCACAGGGCGGTGCAGACTGACCACCTCACCAATCACCAGCAGGCTGGGTGACATAGGCCGCTGATTGACGATCAACGCCGGTAGTGAGGACAAAGTACCGATTAATACTCGCTGTTGCGGTTGCGTACCGCGCTCAATGATAGCCAAGGGGGTCTGTCCCGCCATGCCATGGCGTATCAGCTGTGCCGCAATGGTTTCACTCAGGGTCAGCCCCATATAAAACACCAGCGTCTGCCCTGCGGTAACAAGGCTTTGCCAATCCAGATCCACTTCACCGCTGCGGCAATGTCCAGTGACAAAACGCACCGATTGCGCGTAGTCGCGATGGGTCAGCGGAATACCGCTCGCCGCCGCACATCCGCTGGCAGCGGTAATACCCGGTACCACATGACACGGCACGCCATGGCGCTGTAATTGCACCATTTCTTCCCCGCCACGGCCAAAAATAAAGGGGTCCCCTCCTTTCAACCGCACCACCCGATTACCCGCCTGCGCCAGTTCCACCAGCAGGTGTTCGATCTCCACTTGCGACAGGGTGTGGCACCCCATGGATTTACCCACGTCGATTCGCAACGTCTCCAGCGGCAGCAATGCCATTACCGCCGGGGAAACCAGGCGATCGAACACCACCACATCCGCCTGGCGGATCACCCGCAGCGCTTTCAAGGTCAGCAGCTCGGCATCCCCTGGTCCGGCCCCCACCAGCCATACCTCACCGCCACGTACCGGCTGTTGCCTGTCCCCGGCATACAGCAGTTTATCAATCACGTTCATATCGATACCTCCGCTAAGCTACCCGTTGGGACGCATGCTGTTGAATCAGTTTTTTCAGTTCTGGCAGACAAGAACCGCAATGGGTGCCGCATTGCAGGCTGGCTCCCAACGCCTTCGCGCTATGACACCCTGACTGGATCGCCGCAATGATGCGATTTTCCCCTACGCCAAAGCAGCTACAAACCGTCGCACCCGCCGCAGGTTGATCGGCGGCTCCACGCCCTGCCAGCAGCGCCAGCCGTTGCGGTCCGCTGGCGGGTGCCTGTTTAAACGCAGTAAGGATCGCCGGTCGATCGAGCGCGGGTGCATGCTGGCGGGCATAAAACGCCAATTGCACCTCGCCTTGCCGCCAGCCAATCAGATGCAGACCCCGCTGTGCCAGCTGTGCCGTTTGCAATGTCAGGCCCGCCAACGTGAAATGCTGCTGTAACCAGGCTTGCCAATCTTCAACCGGTTGCTGCCCAGCCATGATGTAGTGCGTCAAGCCGTCCTGCGCGACCCGGCTCCAGTAAATGCCCTTGGGCGCGGCTACCTCAGCACGCAAAAAAATCTCCGCCTGCCAACTCACTGGCCACGGGCTTACTCGCACCGGCGCATGTTTGCTTTCTGGCTGCCCGGAATCGGCATCCACCACGGGTGGGATCAGGCTGTCAACCCGCCCCTGTCCGGTAAATTGGCCGTTCCAGTGCATAGGAACGAACACGCTGCCGCGACGTTGCCCTGGGCTGCACTGCGCTCGTGCCAGCATCCAGCCATGCGGAGAGCTGAGCCGTACCACGCTGCTGTCAGCAATCCCCAACTCGGCGGCGTCCTGTGGATGTATTTCACAGAAAGGTTCGCTCAAATGGCGCATCAGCCGCGCCGCTTTACCGGTGCGTGTCATGGTGTGCCATTGATCGCGGATACGCCCCGTATTCAGTACCAGTGGATAGCGCTGCGATACCGCATTTTGCGGCAGGCGCGGCGTCACCGGCAGTAATCGCGCCTTGCCGTCAGCATGGAAAAATCGCTTATCACCAAACAAGCGCCGGCAACCGGCAGGATGTTGTTCATTCACCGGCCACTGCACCGGCGTCATGCCTAACCATTGCTGCTTATCCCATCCCGCCAACAGGCCGATGTCAAACGCGCGCGTTCCGTTATTTTCAAATGCGGACAGTGCTGCATGTTCGCTGAAAATCTCTGACGGATGCTGGTAACCAAATGCCTCACCATAACCCATAAGTTGCGCAACCTGGCTGAGGATCCACCAGTCAGCCCGGGCTTGTCCCGGTGGCGACAGAAAAGCACGCTGGCGTGAAATGCAGCGTTCGGAGTTAGTCACGCTGCCCTCTTTTTCCCCCCAGGCCAGCGCCGGCAAGCGAATATGCGCCAACTCGGCGGTATCGGTCATTGCCATTACGTCGGATACCACCACCAGCGGGCATTGCTTCAGCGCCTGCCGTACGGCATCGGCATCGGGCAGAGAGACCGCCGGGTTGGTGCCCATGATCCACACCGCTTTCACCTGCCCGGCCGCTATCGCCTGAAACAACGCCACCGCATTCAGCCCCGGCTGGCGGGCGATGCGGGGTGATTGCCAAAAACGTTGTACCCGGTCGGTCTCTTCGGCGCTGAACCCCATATGCGCTGCCAGTTGATTGGCTAACCCACCCACTTCGCGTCCGCCCATGGCATTGGGTTGACCGGTTATCGAAAACGGACCGCTGCCCGCCCGACCAATGCGCCCCCCCGCCAGGTGCAGGTTGATAATCGCATTGCATTTATCCGCACCACTGGCGGACTGGTTAATGCCCATCGAATAAAGCGTCACCCAGTTGTAGGACGTGGTCAGCAATTGGAAAAACGTCAGTACTGTCCGCAGCGGCAATCCGCAAAACTCTGCGACCCGCTGCGGCGTCCACTCTGCTGCCGCTGCCAATGTCGCCTCTGTGCCACTGGCATGCTGTTGCAAAAAGGCGCTATCCAGGCCGTCCTGTTCAACCAACCAACGCAGTGCGCCCGTAAATAACGCGGCGTCAGTGCCGGGTTGCAGCGGCAAATGTACGTCGGCAATATCACAGGTTGCCGTCTCTCGTGGGTCAATCACCACCACCCGCATCTGCGGGCGTTGCTGCCGCGCTTTCACCAGACGCTGATAGACCACCGGGTGCGCCCACGCAGTGTTAGAACCGGTCAATATCACCAAATCCGCCTGTTCGATATCTTCATAACAACAGGGCACGGCATCGCCACCAAATGCTCGCTTGTAGCCAACCACGGCAGATGCCATACACAACCGGGAGTTGGTATCGATATTGGCCGCACCAATGAATCCCTTCATCAGTTTGTTCGCCACATAATAGTCTTCGGTCAGCAGTTGGCCGGAGGCATAAAACGCCACGGCCTGTGGCCCATGTTGTTCAATAATATGGTTAAAACGCTGCGCCACTTGCCCAAGCGCCCGCTCCCAGGAGGCTGATTGGCCATCGACCTGCGGTTGCAGCAGGCGGCCCGCCAGATCCAGCGTTTCACCCAGCGCACTGCCTTTAACACAGAGCCTCCCCTGATTGGCCGGGTGCGCAGTATCACCGCCAATCGTCAACACACCGTTGTTCTGCTGCGCTATAGTCACCCCACAGCCAACCCCGCAGTAAGGACAGGTGGTGCAATGCACGGCGGTCATGATGTTACGTCCAGCGTTTCGGGCAACGCACTCCGTACCCCCAATGGCGTGCTACACACCCACACTCGGTCTGCCTCCACCTTTACTGGCCAGGCGGTGACCCTGCGTTCGGCATTATCCACGCAGATGCCGTCGCTCAGGCGGAAACGTTGTTTGTACAGCGGGGAAATCACGACGGGCTCGCCCCCCACGTCGCCGAGCAACCCACGTGCCAGCACATTGGCGTCACTGTCAGGCTCTTGGTTAGCCAACGCATAAACACCGCTGCCCGGTAAATTAAACAGGGCGATTTGCCGCTGCCCCAGACGGGCCGCAATTCCCGTATTGTCCGGAATGTCCACCAGTGCGCAGATATCCAGCCATTGTTCTTTTGTGTTCGGCGCCGGTTGCACCTCGATCACTTGGCCACGCTCCTCCCTCGTAGCCGGACGGCGTTGCCCGCGCTCCGGCTGCCAGACGATTGCCTCATCGGGCTGCTCGCTGTTAACAAACGGACGGAACAGCTTCAGACGATCCGGACTGGCGAGCGTGGTTTGCCATTCACATTGGTAATGGCTGACCACAGTTTCCATTTCGGCATCCAATTCGCTACCGATCCCCAGGCTGTCCTGCAAAACCACTTCACGCAGGTAGTCCAGCCCCCCCTCCAGATTGTCCATCCAGGTGCTGGTGCGCTGTAGGCGATCGGCAGTACGAATGTAAAACATCAGGAAACGGTCGACCGTACGGATCAGCGTGGCGGTATCAAGATCGCTGGCAAACAAATCTGCATGGCGTGGTTTCATGCCGCCGTTGCCGCACAGGTACAGGTTCCAGCCTTTATCGGTTGCTATGACCCCAACGTCTTTGCTCTGCGCCTCCGCACACTCTCGGGTGCAGCCGGAAACCGCCATCTTGATTTTGTGCGGCGATCGCAACCCCTTGTAACGGTGCTCCAGTTCGATAGCCAGCGCGGTAGAGTCCTGCACGCCATAGCGGCACCAACTGGAGCCAACGCAAGATTTTACCGTGCGCAGTGACTTGCCGTAGGCATGCCCGGTCTCAAACCCGGCGTCGATCAATTGCTGCCAAATCTCCGGTAATTGCTCCAATCGTGCGCCAAACATGTCAACCCGCTGGCCGCCGGTAATCTTGGTGTAGAGTTGATAGCGCAAAGCGATTTGACCGATGGCGATCAGCCCTGCCGGGGTTATTTCACCGGCCGGTACCCGCGGCACCACCGAGTAAGTCCCGTCTTTTTGGATATTGGCAAAGAAGCGGTCGTTAGTATCTTGCAGGGGCAGATGCGGAGGTTTGAGCAGATACTCATTCCAACACGACGCCAGAATAGATCCCACCAGTGGTTTACATACTTCGCAGCCGTGACCATGACCATGCCGGGCCAAGAGCTCATCAAAGGTGCGGATATGGCCAACGCGAACCAGGTGATACAGCTCCTGGCGTGAGTAAGCGAAATGCTCGCAAACGTCTTTTTTTACCACCACGCCACGCTGCTGCAGTTCATGTTCCATCACGTGTTTAACCAGTGCAGCGCAACCGCCACAGCCGGTCCCCGCTTTGGTGCAGGCTTTCACCGCGGCCAAATCGCCACACCCTTGGGCCACTGCGTCGCTGATGTTGGCCTTGCTGACGTTATGGCAGGAGCAAATCTGCGCCGTTGCCGGCAGCGCCGATACCCCCAGTGCTTTCGGCATCACCCCGGACGAGGTGGGTAAAATCAGGCTTTCCGGTGCGGCAGGCAACGGCATATCATTGAGCATCATTTGCTGTAGTGTGCTGTATTCGCTGCTGTCACCTACCAATACCGCGCCCAGTAACCGTTTACCGTCAACATCGATGACCATTTTTTTATACACCTGCGCCGGGCCATCGACCCAATTGTAACTTTGGCTGCCCGGCGTATGCCCGTGGGCATCGCCGATCGAGGCAACCTCGACACCCAACAGTTTCAGTTTGGTGCTCATGTCCGCGCCGCAGAACACGCTATCGTGCCCCGCCAAGCAATCCGCCAGCGTACGCGCCATCTGATAACCCGGTGCCACCAGTCCGAAAATTTGCCCGTTCCACAACGCACATTCGCCGATGGCGTAGATCGCCTCATCACTGGTTCGACACTGGCTATCGATCACGATGCCACCGCGTGCGCCCACCTCCAGCGCCGCAGCACGAGCAAGTTGGTCACGGGGACGAATTCCGGCGGAAAAAAGAATTAAATCAGCCTCTAAGCGTTCATCATCAGCAAAAACCATGCAGTGACGGTGTAACGAACCGTCAATAATCGCCTGCGTTTGTTTACCGGTATGCACGCTGACGCCCAACGCTTCAATTTTTTTGCGCAGCATGGCTGCACCACCGTCATCGAGCTGTACCCCCATCAGGCGCGGGGCAAACTCGACCACGTGGGTGTTCAAGCCAAGCTGGCGCAGCGCGTTGGCGGCCTCCAACCCGAGCAGGCCGCCGCCGACCACCACCCCCACGCGGGCAGTGCTGGCGCAGTCCGCAATGGCGTCCAGATCCTCAAGTGTGCGGTAAACCAGGCAACCCGGACGGTCGTTGCCTGGAATGGGCGGAACAAAGGGGTAAGAACCGGTTGCCAGTACCAGTTGGTCATAGGCCGTTTCACGACCTTCGGCATCAATCACGCATTTACGTTGGCGATCGATAGCGCAAACTGCCTGTCCCAAGCGCAGCTCTATACCGTTCTGCTCGAAGAAGCCAGCCGCCACCATTGACAGCGAGTCTGCACTGCGGCCGGAAAAAAACTCGGACAAATGTACCCGGTCATATGCCGCGACCGGCTCTTCGCCAAACACCACAATGTGGTACTGCTGGTGCAACTCACGAATAACCAGTTGTTCCAGGAAGTGATGCCCAACCATGCCGTGTCCGGCAACCAACAGAACGGGTTTGTGCATATCAGAAATCCTCTCTTCAGACGCCATTGGCGCCTCAGGTTCACTATGGCCAAACAACAGGGCATCCGGTTGTTGAACCGGTTGGCTAAGCTGTTGCAGATAAAAGGCGCTGTCCTGAGCGTCGCCATACAGCACCACGCCCTGTAATCTGCCGTCACGTACCAGCAACCGACGGTAATGCTGCACCTGTGGATCTTCAGCGTGATAAGTCTCAGTCTGCGCGCCTGCCGCCATTTCCCCAGCGCTGAATACTTCAATCCCGCTCACCTTCAGACGGGTATGCAGTGGGGTCGGTCGATAACCCGCCACTGATTCACCACTCAGTTGTTGTGCCAACAGCCCGGCCTGCTGCCAGCAAGGCGCCACCAGGCCGAAGGTTGTGCTGCCAAACTGGGCACATTCACCGATGGCGAACACGGTGGGATCGTCAGTTTGCATCCGATCGTTGATCACAATGCCGCGATCGCAAGCCAGTCCAGCAGCCTGTGCAAGGCTGATCTCAGGTCGTACACCCATGGCAATGACCACCAGTTCACAGTCCAGTTGTTGCCCATTGCTCAACGTGGCGCGGCTCACCCGATCGCTGCCATGAAATTGGTTAACCTCACACCGCAACCGGCATTCGATACCCCGTTGCCGC
Source organism: Serratia sp. CoH_134_PS_4 (assembly GCF_058190535.1). NCBI lineage: Bacteria > Pseudomonadati > Pseudomonadota > Gammaproteobacteria > Enterobacterales > Yersiniaceae > Serratia > Serratia sp. CoH_134_PS_4. Next base: position 98,200 of record NZ_JBXWKI010000001.1, on the reverse strand, counting down.
AAGGTATGTTGCAGCATCCGTCCTGCATGTGCGTCTAACTGCCGCTCCATCAAGTGCTCGCCACGGTGCACCACGGTGACCCCCATGCCGCGCTGCGCCAGCGCTGCCGCCGCTTCAATACCCAAAACCCCGCCCCCTACCACCAACGCTGGTCTGCCTGTGCCGCAGTGACTCAGCATTGCCTCAACGTCATCCAGCGTGCGAAAGCCATAAATGCCCTTTAATGTCCCCCCCTCTACCGAGGGCCGTAACGGGCGCGAACCGGTAGCGAACACCAGCAGGTCATAAGGCAGTTGATGCCGGGCCGTGATTACGCACTTTTGCTGCCGATCGACCCTCAACGCAGGCTCTCCAGACAGCAGTTGCACACGGTGTTGCCGATACCAGTCATCGTCATGCAGCAGGGTATCGGCAAACGTCTTGTCTCCTGCCAGCACGGGTGACAGCAAAATACGGTTGTAATTGCCGCGTGGCTCATCACCAATTACCGAGATGGCATAACGCTCAGGTACTCGCTGGCACAGGGTTTCCACCAACCGCATACCGGCCATGCCGTTGCCAATCACCACCAGTTTGGATTTGTCCATCTTCTGGCTCTCATGCCGCTTTCGCGTGCTTCTCATAAAGGAACTTCAGCACCTGCTGACGGTAATGGTGATAGTCCGGGGAGTCCGCTAGCTCAACCCTTGAGCGTGGGCGTGGCAGTGCCACGTGCAGAATTTCGCCGACGGTGGCCGAGGGGCCATTGGTCATCATCAATACCCGATCCGACAGCAGCACCGCCTCGTCCACATCATGAGTAATCAGCACCAGGGTGGTATGCAAACGCTGCTGGATTTCCATCACCGCATCTTGCAAATGGGCGCGGGTCAGCGCATCCAGCGCACCAAAGGGTTCGTCCATCAAAAGTACCTTGGGTTTCATCGCCAGCGCGCGAGCAATGCCGACGCGTTGTTTCATACCGCCAGAAATTTCGTGTGGCCGTTTGTGTAGCGCGTGACTCATGTGCACCAACGCCAGGTTGTGTTCGATCCAGTCACGCATTTCGCTGCGGTTCATCTCTTGGCGAAACACCTGATGCACCGCCAACGCCACGTTCTCATAGGTGGTCAGCCACGGCAGCAGCGAATGGTTTTGAAACACGACGCCCCGGTCCGGGCCAGGCCCGGTAATATGCTGGTTATCGCACAACAGCACGCCGTCACTGGGCAACGTAAGCCCGGCAATCAAGTTCAGCAGGGTTGATTTACCACAGCCGGAATGGCCGATCAGGCTGACTGTCTCTCCGGCCTGAATATCAAAACTCACCCTATCCAGTGCGATAAATTCCCCTTGTGGCGTAGCAAAGCGCTGGCTGACGTTTTGGACCTGAATAATGGGTTTCATGGCGTGCTCCTTAACGACTCTGATAGCTAAAACGTTTTGCCAACAACATCAGCCCCTGCTCTAGCAGCAACCCGACCACGCCGATCACAATGATGGCGATAATGATGTTTTCGACGTTGAGGTTGTTCCACTCATTCCAGATCCAAAAACCGATGCCGACGCCGCCGGTCAGCATTTCTGCCGCCACGATCACCAGCCAGGCAATACCTATCGACAGGCGCACGCCGGTCAATACGTAAGGCAGCACCGCCGGGAAAAGGATTTTGCGCATCACCGTCCACTCCGACAGCTTGAGCACCCGCGCCACGTTGAGATAATCCTGCGGAATACGCGTGACGCCTTCCGCGGTATTGAGGATCATCGGCCAGATCGAACAGATGAAAATGGTCCATGTTGACGCCGGTTCCGCACGTTGGAACAGCAGCAGACCAATCGGCAGCCAGGCCAATGGGCTCACCGGGCGCAACAGCGAAATGATCGGGTTAAGCATGTTGGCCAGAAACGCAAAGCGCCCCAGCAGAAAGCCGGCAGGGATCCCCACCAGCGCCGCCAGCCCAAAACCCGTCGCCACGCGCTGCAACGAAGCCAACACGTTCCAGCCAATACCCTGGTCGTTCGGCCCGGCGGAATAAAATGGATCGGCAAACAGCACCAGAGCCGCCTGCCAGGTGGCCCAAGGCGTAGGAAACCCCTTGCTGTTAAGCGCCGCTATTTGCCACACCACCAAGGTCAATATCACCCCCAAAAGCGCAGGTATCCCGCGACGAAAACACCGCTGAAGGTATAAACGCCAACGAGGAGCACGCGGCGACGACGGAGTGCTCGGTCGCTTCAATGGCACAATTTGCGCACTGACTTCCACACCTGATGACACAGGAATATCTCTCCGTTCAGCCAGATTCTTCATTGGTTACCTCAGCGCTTTAAAGTGAAACCGTTGGCGTATTCCGCCGGATTGCTGCCGTCCCATCGTTTGCCGTCAAACAACGTGCTGGTGCGCATATCGCTGGCGGGCAAACTCACCCCACCCACCGCGCTGGCTGCCTGTTTGTAGATCTCAATACGGTTTATTTTCTGGGCAACGCCCAGATAATCAGGTTCGGTATTCAGCAGGCCCCAACGCCGATGCTGTGTCAGGAACCACATACCGTCGGACAAATAGGGATAGCTCACCTCCCCATCGTGGAAAAAGCGCATCGCGTGGGCATCTTGCCAAGACTTGCCCAGGCCGTTTTGATACTGACCGAGCATGCGACCGGTAATGATTTCCGGTTTGGTATTGATATAGGCGCGCCCTGCCACGGTGTTCGCCGTTTCCTGGCGAGTGGCATCTGAACTGTCGATCCAGCGTGCGGCATCCAATACCGCAGCAGTCAGCGCACGCGCACTGTTGGGGTGAGTCGCCACCCAGTTACCTGTCGTACCCAGCACCTTTTCCGGATGATCGGGCCAAATATCCTGACTGGTGATCGCGGTAAATCCGATGTTCTCGGCAATCGCACGTTGGTTCCACGGCTCACCTACGCAGAAGCCGCTCATGTTGCCGATCTTCATGTTCATCACCATCTGCGGCGGCGGCACCACGACGTTACGTACGTCATCAAACGGATGGATACCGGCGTTCGCCAGCCAGTAATACAGCCACATGGCGTGGGTACCGGTTGGGAAGGTTTGGGCAAAGGTATAAGTCCCTTTGGCGCTGGCATCGACAGCCTTTTTCAACGTCGCCGCATCGGTGACACCGGCTTGTTTCAACTGATTGGAAAGCGTAATCGCCTGACCGTTATTGTTGAGTGTCATCAACACGGCCATATCATGCTGCGGCCCTGCGGCACCCAGCTGCAGGCCATAAACCATGCCGTACAACACGTGCGCCGCATCCAGCTCGCCGGACAGCAATTTATCGCGCACCGCTGCCCAACTGGCTTCCTTGCTTGGGATGATTTTGATGCCGTACTTCTGATCAAACTGTTTCACCGCAGCCATCACCACAGACGCGCAGTCGGTGAGAGGAATAAAGCCCACGCGGATCTCTTTTTTCTCCGGTGCGTCAGAGCCTGCGGCCCAGGCAGCATTCATCAGACCGGGCAACATCATGCTGCCGCCCAGCGCCGCGCTACCGGCCAGAAAACGGCGGCGCGTCAAGCTAAGCCCCGGGGGTTTTGTGTGCGTCATCAGCAAGTCCTTCAATCAGGCGATAAAATAAAAAAGGCGTCCCATCAGCACATTCCACCGTTGGGGTGAACATGCTGAAAGGACGCCTTTATCCAAAATATTATTGGTAACCCGACCGCCATTGGCCGGGTTACGTTTTATTTAATGCAGCTTGCGTGCCAACTCCGTAACCCGTGGATTTTCCGGCGCAACGCGCCACCGCGCCTTGCATTGTGGTTTTTTCTGCACAGTCGCAAGGCAGTAACTGCACTGACTGTGTGCATATACTCCTTAGGGAGTATCTCCTGCCGGTGGCAAAATATCCGCTACCGCCAGCATGGCGTTGGCGATATCAATCAGCCGCCGATTTTGGTTCATCGCCATGTTGAGCAGTAACCGGTGGGCCTGTGCCTCCGTCAGCCCCCGATGCTGCATCAGCAGCCCTTTGGCACGCTCAATTTCTTTGCGCTCATGCAGTGTTGCCCGCGCCGTTGCCAGTTCCTCCGACAAGACCTGTAACCGTTGTGACTGCTGTTGGATCAGCTCCAGCATCGAGCGTCCCAGACGTGGATTGATGCCGTCCCCCACCAGCGGCGACGCATCCCCCAAGGGCGCGGCCACGAACACTGCGTAGCTTTCTTTCGCCTGCGGCGGAACATCACCCACGCAATCCGTCGCTAGCGCGCGCTGGGCCTGCGCCAGACTATGGCGACAACTGGCCATCAGTGCCTCTTCCAACCGGTCCTCAATGTGCTTCATCAGATCGATACGCGCACTGGTAATCTCGAACCAACGCAGGCTGCTATCAGCGCGATCGCTCAGTTGCAATTGGGTGCACGCGATACGACGCAGGCGCTCAAATTCGCGGTCATCCTGCTGTTGCATACGTTGCCATTGGTCTAACGAGGATTGATCGGCAAACTCACTGAAGGTATGAAAACAGCGCTCCTGTCCCTCAATAAGCATCAAAAGTTGTTGGTGTGCCGTATTATCAAAACGCATAGCGGCGAAACCGGCCGAGCCGATCGCCCGCTCTTGCCCCGCCAACTCCTTGCCCTGCATAAAGCTGAACATAGCGATCAAAGCGCGTGCCGTTCTGGGATCCACGCAGGCGTCCGCCGCTTCGAATACCAGCGCCAACAAACTGTGAATGATGTCATTGAACGTGTTCATTGCCACAGGTTGCAACATCTGCCGCTGCTGCACTTGACGGCGAAGTTCAGGCAAAGCCGTAAGATTATGCAACGCGCAGGCAATACGGCTGAACAGACGGCTGGCGCTGACCAGCGGAGCGCTATTGTCGTCCAACTGCGCCAACTGTCGTTGCACTTCAAGCTCGGCCTGCTCCACGTCCTGAGCGCGTCCGGCTAGCCGCTCGCTGAACAGCGCTCCTTGCGAACAGAGGTAAATATTGACGGTACCGCGTTCCCGCTGGAGCACATGGATCAGTTGGCTGACCCGACCAACCAACTTCCCCATCTGCAACAGCTGCTGCAACAGGGTAATTTCACAACGTTTTGAAGCCAGCAAAAAATCGCCGGCGCGAGAAGGGAAAGCGTGATTACGGCTCATGACAGGATCCCCGAGTCGGTAAATACACCTCATCCTGCAAAAGCCGTGCCGTGGGGAACTACTTACTCACGCGATCCAGGTACAGCATGCTGTTGGCGATATCCACGTTGGCGTCTTTGACGTTATCGCGCAGAGCCACCAGGGTTTGCCCCTGTAGCGCCACGACGTAAGGGGAACTGGCCTGCACTTCGCGCTGAAGTGTGGCATAACGGGCAGCGCGTTGTGCGCCATCGCCTTCCGCCGCTGCCGCACGAGTTTCTGCACTCAACGCCGGGATATTCCACTGGGTACGCCAGGCCAGGGTTTTCGGCCCATCCGGCACGTTGTAGGCGAAGGCGCTGGCGTTGGTGTTTGGATCCAAATAATCGGCGCCCCAATAGGTGAAAATGGCCTGGAAATCACGGCTGCGCATTTTGCCCCACAGGTCACTCTCCACCACCGGATGGATAGCCAATTGCAAACCCGCCTTGGCAAAGCTGGCCTGCAACGCTTGGGCTATATCGGTATAAGGCGGTTGGTTGATGACGATCAGATCAATGCGCGTCCCTTCGGCGATCCCGGCGTCATGCAAAATCCGTTTGGCCTTGTCCACGTCGAGTCTGAACGGTTGATTGTCGATGGCACCGTCCAGCCCCAGCGGCAGAAATGCCTGATGGACGCGGTATTGCCCCTTCAACAGGGTGTCAGCAATCGCCTGGTAGTCCACCAGCCAGCGCGCCGCCTGCCACAGGGCGGGGTTACTCAACGCCGGTACCTGTTTGCTGCCGGTGTTGAAACCGAGGTAATAGACCTTGGCCGAGTCCTGCTGTTCTATGCGGATACCCGGTTCTTTACGCAGCGAATTGAACTGATCGGCCCCCAGGTCATAGGCCACGTCTGCGTCCCCCTTGAGTAACAATAACCGTCGAGTCCCGGCATCGCTAACATTCTTTAGCAGCACCGTTTTCAGTTTTGCCTGCGGTTGAGCGTAGTCGTTGCGACTGAACAGCAGTGCCTCATGCGGGACATAGTTGCTGACACGATAGGGGCCGGCCCCTGCGGAATTCGAGCGCAACCAAAGGTTGCCGTAGTCTCCCTGTTGGCTGTGTTCATTCAACAGCTTTTCATCGACGATGGACGCTACTGGTGCAGTCAATAGCCGCAACGCCAGTCCGCTGCCGATGCTGGCCGACCAGCTCACGCGCAACTGGCTGTCACTCAGCTTCGTCAATTGGCTCGCAACATTATCCGGCGTCCAGCCTAACTCACCGAGAATAAACGACGGTGCCTTGTTCAGCTTTACCGCACGCACCAGCGAGAAAATCACGTCTTCGGGCCGCACCGGGTTACCGGAAGCAAAGCGTTGGTTAGCCTTCAGGGTAAAAATCAGGCTGTGGCCGTCCGCCCCCGCCACCCACCCACTGGCCAGCTCCGGAGCCAGTTTTTCCGGTGTGGTTCGGTCCGGCGTAAGTAACCGCTGGTACAAATTGACCAGGTTGGCCGAACTGACGGTTTCAAAGCTCTCCGCCGGATCCAGGCTGATGATGCCTTCCAGCGAACTGACCACCACCAGCGTGTCTTTTGGGGTGACCGCTTGCGCACCATAACTGGTTACCAGGGCACTGAATAATAAGGTCGGGATGAACCGTTTCATAAGATGCACTCTCCAAAATCACGCGGATGCGCTATTTTTCGAGTGTAGGGGCAGCGGCTTAGCAGAAGAACGACTATAAATTGCTTTATTTATTACCAAGATGGATATGCCCGCCACGTTGGCGGGCATAGGCTCAAGCAAGGATCCGGCCCTGCGCCATCGCCACCGAGCGATCGCACATGTGATCGATAACATCGGCATCGTGACTGACCAGGATCATCGTTAAATCCCCCGCCTGTTTCAGTTCGTTGAGCAAATTGAGGATCTCCGCCTGCACCGACATATCCAGTGCCGAGGTGGGCTCATCGAGTAACAACAGCTTGGGTTTTAGCAACAGCGCGCGCACTATCGCCACCCGTTGACGCTGCCCGCCGGAAAGCTGATGGGGATAGCGATCCAACAAACGGGGATCTAAGCCTACCTGACGAAAACCGGCGCTGATTTTCTGCTCGATATCACTCTCTTTCAGCAATTTCAGCGGCTCCGCCAATGTGCGCAGCAAGCGGTGTTTGGGGTGCAGCGACGCGTAGGGATCCTGAAAGACCATTTGTACCTCACGCCGCAGCGTGCCGGTAAAAGGCCGCCCCGGCTGTAGATCACGGCCCAACAGGTGGAACTCCCCGCTCCAGTGTTCATTCAATCCGGCCAGCACCCACAGCAGCGACGACTTACCGCAGCCGGAAGGGCCAACGAGGCCGAAACACTCACCCTGCTCAATATGCAGGCTGACATCATGTACCACGGTGCGCAATTCATAGCCCTGCCGGTGGCTGACACTGAGATTGTCCAGGGTAATCAGGCTCATTTCAGTGACTCCAGCAGCGCACGATCCAGCACAGGCAGCTGTTTGCCGTGCGTTTCCCGGCTTGGCCGACATGACCACAGCGTGCGGGTATAGGGATGAGTGGCCGTGGCCAGGCGATCGGCAGGTAACTGATCCAGCAGTTCACCCTTGTACATCACCAGCACCCGTTCGCAGTAATGCGCCACTTGCTGTAAATCATGACTGATCAAAATCAGGCCCATATTACGTTGCTCAACCAGATTTTCGATCAGTTGCAGTACCTGATCGCGCATCTGGTGATCCAGCGCTGACGTTGGCTCATCGGCAATCAGTAATTGCGGATCGTTAATCAGCGCAATCGCCAACATCACGCGTTGCCCCATGCCCCCGGACAGCTGGTGCGGGTAGCGTTGACGTAGCGCAACCGGATCGGGCAACCCCACCGCGGCCAGCATATCCAGCACCTTCTCCCGCCGTTCGGCACGCCCAAGGCGGGTATGCAGTAACAGCGGCTCTTCCACCTGACGGCCAATTTGTTGGGTCGGGTTCAGTGCATGTTTGGGATCCTGCATCACCATTGCCACTTTGTTACCACGCAGGCGGTTCCACTGACGTTCATTCAGCCGCGTCAGATCGTCTCCCCCTAGCGTCAAACGCTGCGCCTGCAACTGTAACGGTGGCGGCAGCAGCCCCATCAAGGCGCGTGCAGTCAACGATTTGCCCGAGCCGGATTCGCCCACCAGCGCCATCCGTTCCTGGCCCATGCTGAAAGAAATCCCTTTTACCAACGGCTGTGCCCCTGGCAATGCCACCGTCAGCCGTTCAACGGTCAATAAGTTGTTATCAATGCCCATGACGAGGATCCATTTTATCGCGCAGGCCATCGCCCAACAGGTTAAAGGCCAGGCTGGCAAACAGGATTGCTCCGCCCGGTGCGGCGGCCACCCACCACTGATCAAAAATCACTTTACTGCCTTCGGCGACCATCGATCCCCATTCCGCAGTGGGCGGTGCCACACCCATACCGAGAAAACCTAAACCGGCGGCAGACAAGATAATCCCGCCCAGGCTCAATGCAGCACGCACCACCGCACTTGGCAGGCACAACGGCAATATATGGCCAGCCATCAGCCGCAAACCGCCAATGCCCTGCATACGCGCGGCCGCCAGATAATCACTGCGGCGCAGCGCGAGCGTTTCCGCCCGTGCCTGCCGGGCAAACGACGGCCAACTGGTCAATGCCAGCGCCAGAGCGCCATTCATCAACCCGGGGCCTAGCACCGCGACAAACGCCAACGCGATCACCAGGCTTGGCAATGACAGAAAAATATCGGTGACACGCATTAGAATGCGCTCCACCCAGCCGCCGAGGTAACCGGCGCTAATGCCCACCAACAAACCAATAGGAATGGTCAGCAGCAGGATCAATGACACCAGAATTAATGTTGGCCGCGCGCCATAAATGACCCGTGACAACAGATCGCGGCCAAAGCCGTCAGTCCCCAGCCAATGACCGGAGGACGGCGGCAATAGCCGCATCTCTATATGCTGTAGATTGGGATCAAAGGGGGCCAACCAGGGAGCCAGCAGTGCGGTGAGGATCAAAATCGCCACCAGCGTGGCGCCCAACGTCAGCGTGGTCAACTTGCCACGCGAGCGGTAAACGGCAGCCGGCTCGCTCTGGGGTTCATGTTCAGAAAGGTATTGGCTCATCGGGTTCGCGGGTCCACTAAATAGGTCAGCGCGTCAGCCAGCGCGTTAAGCACCACAAAACAGGTACCGATCAACAAGGTCGCGCCAAGAATGGCTGGCGTATCCGCGGCAAACAATGCCGTAGTCAGATAACGCCCAACGCCCGGCCAGGCAAACACTGTTTCAGTCAACACTGCACCTTCCAGCAGGCTGGCATAGGACAGCGACAATACCGTAATCAGTGTACCGAGCACGTTGGGAAACACATGGCGCAACAAAATGCGCGTGCGGCTGGCACCTTTGGAGCGCGCCAGGGTCACGTACTCTTTATTGCACTCTTCCAGCATGGCTGCACGCAGCAAGCGGGTGATGCCCGCCATCGACAGTAATGCCAGTGCCACCACCGGCAACCACAAATGACTGATGGCGTTATAGAACATCTCCCGATCGCCGGATAACCAACTGTCGATCAGGATAAACCCGCTGCGGGGTTCCATGCTGTACAGATAGATGTCGTCCAGCCGGCCCGGCCCTGCAGACCAATGCAGCGTGGCGTAAAACAACAACAGCCCCAACAGGCTAAGCCAGAAGATGGGCACGGAATACCCGATCAACGACAGCAGACGGGCCACGTTATCTAGCCATCCGCCCGGTTTAATCACTGCGAGAAACGCCAGCGTAATGCCACCGACCGCACCGAGGAGAATGGCGCACGTCGCCAGCTCCACCGTCGCCGGGAAGGTGCGCAGCAAATCACTCAAGACCGGCTGCGAAGTAATGCGCGAGATGCCCATATCCCCGTGGGCCAGATGAACCAGATAACGCCAGAATTGCACCGGCAAAGGTTGATCCAACCCCAGATCGTGACGTACCTGGGCATAAGTAGCTTCGCTGGCGTGATCGCCGGCGATCTGCAACGTAGGGTCAATCGGCGCCAAATGCGAAAGCATAAAGGTGAATAACAGTAGACCAAGCAGCGTTAGCGCCAAAGACAGCAAGCCGGTGAACAGCCTGCGCCCCCAGCGCCAACTACGCCGGGCGAACCCGGCGGAGGGAATACGGCTTATCATTACTTGCTGACCTTGCTGTAGAACACCATGTCAGGGTTAATGCCCTGCTCGTAGCCTTTGAGATTGTCACGCACCGCAATCAGGCTCCGCGCCTGCAAGCCAATCACGAACGGCGAGCTTTGCTGAACGGCCTGCTGCAACTGTTGATAATCTGCCACCCGTTTGGCGGTGTCATTTTCCGCCGTTGCCGCCAGCGTCAATTTACTTAGCGCAGGAATTTGCCAGTTGGCACGCCAGGCCAAGGTCTTGCTGCCGTCTTCCGGGTTATAGGCGAAAGCTGCGGCATTGGTGTTCGGATCAAAATAGTCCGGCCCCCAGGAGGTCAACGTCGCATCGTAGTTCAGGGATTTTACCTTGGTAGAGACTTGCGCACTGAGGCCCGGCACCAGATCCACCTTTACCCCACCTTGCGCAAAGCTGGCCTGCAATGCCTGCGCAATATCCAGATACGGCGGCTGATTGTTGACTTCAAGCTTAAAGCTGACATTTTTAAGACCGGCCTTCGCCAGAATGTCTTTGGCCTTGCTCGGGTTAAAACTGTAAGGCTGATCTTTTAACGCCCCCAGGTAACCGTCTGGCAGGAATGCCTGATGCGTCTGGAACTGGCCTTTCAACAGATCGTCAGCAATGCCTTTATAGTCGAACAACCAGCGCGCCGCTTCCCAGAAGGCCGGGTTACCCAATGCCGGTGACGCCTTGGCGTTGAACTGCAAGAAATAGAGCGACGCATACGGGATAGCCAGCGGCTTGACACCCGGCTTACCTTTCAGGGCCGCCATCTGATCTGCACCCAGGTTACGCGCAATGTCCGCATCCCCCTGCTCAATCAGCAAGCGGCGGGCAGCCGGATCAGGTACGTTTTTGATCAGGATGGTTTTCAGGTTTGGTGCGCCTTCCGGCGAGGTGGGATTGGCATCAAGCACCACCACCTCGTGCGGTACATAGGTACGGATTTTATACGGACCACTGCCCGCGGAATGGCTATTTAGCCACTGGTGACCCAGATCATCCCCCTGCTGATGCGCCAAGGCTTCTTTGGCATCAACAATTGAGGACACCGGAGCCGAAAGCAGGCTCAGCACAAATGCCGGGCTGACGTTTTCACTCCAGCTGATTTTTACCCGTTGGTCATCCACTTTGCTCAAGTATTGATCGACGTTTTTCGCATTCCAACCCAATTGAGTGAGGATAAACGACGGCTCTAAATTCAACTTCACCACGCGCGACAGCGAGAAGATTACGTCTTCCGGGCGTAACGGGTTGCCGCTGGCGAATTTCGCATCCGGGCGCAGTGTAAACGTCAGGCTGCGGTTATCGCTGCCCGCCTGCCATTCACTGGCCAGCGTCGGCTTAAGCGCGATCGGGTTTTGAGGATCTGACTGAATCAGGCGCTGGTACAGGCTGTTGAACGACTGCACCGTGGTTAATTCAAACCCCTGAGCCGGGTCAAAGCTAACAACGTCATCGATTGATTGGGCAATCACCAAGGTATTGGCGGGGGTTGCCGCCTGGGCACTGAAACTGGCTGCCACAGCCAAAAACACCAAAGAGGGAACGAACGCTTTCATCAAAATCTCTCCAACCGGATGGAATTTATAGTAATTTCGCGAGTGTATGTGAGAGCCATCGGCAGGCGAAGGTACTTAAACAACTATAGATATTCTTTTTATGTCTATAGCTGAGATTTTGATTATTAAGCAGGCGACGCGCTGCTAACAGCACGCAATCTACGCCGCCTGGTTTGAAAGCGGTATCCACGTTATCTTTCGCCGGGCACGGCGCCTGGCCCGGTTTCCATCATCTTCAGGATCAGATTTGGTAGTCGATCACCGTATCCAGCTGTGACGAAAATACCTTGTCTTTGATTTCCGTCAGCGACAGCGTCGGGTTGCATAGCTGGATAAACCGCCATGCATAGTTACGTTGTAACTGACTGCGTTTCAAACCTAACCAAACGGTGTTGGGTTCAAACAGGTGTTCCGCGTTAAGGCTGACCAGCCCGTGATCGCGCTCCTTCTCGTACGACATGTCTGCCAACACGCCAACCCCTAGCCCCAATTCGACATAGGTTTTGATCACGTCGGAATCCTGTGCACTTAGAGCGATATCCGGCGTCAACCCGGCGGCTTTAAACGCGCTGTCCAGCCGTGAGCGGCCGGTAATGCCCTGTCGATAAGTAATCAGCGGCAAGGTGCTGAGCATTTCTAGCGTCACCTGCGGTTGGCGAGTCAGTTCATGCCCTTCCGGCACCAGAATGGTGTGATGCCAGCGGTAATAGGGAAACGCCGCCAGGGATTCATCACTCATCAACCGCTCGCTGGCAATACCTATATCGGCTTCACCGGAAGCCAACATACCGACGATTTCCTCGGGGCTGCCCTGATTCAGTACCACGCGCACCCGCGGATACAACGCCCGGAACTCTTTAATCACCCCCGGTAAGCTGTAGCGCGCCTGGGTATGAGTGGTCGCAATGTGTAGCTGCCCAGTGTCGTTGCTGCTGAATACGTCCGCCAAACGGCGGATATTATTGGCGTCATTCAGGATGCGTTCAGCCACGACCAGCAGCTCTTTACCCGGCTCTGTCATGCCTAATAAACGCTTGCCGCGACGAATAAATATCTCAATGCCCAGTTCTTCTTCCAGCTCCCGAATATGACGGCTCACCCCAGATTGGGAGGTAAATAACGTGTTGGCCACCTCGGTCAGGTTATAGTTGCAGCGCGCCGATTCCCGAATGATTTTTAATTGTTGAAAGTTCATCCACTCCCCCCTGTCGAGCAATATTGTTAATCACAGTGATACGGAATCTGACCTGAGGGGACAAATAAGAAATAACCTTTAGTTATGCATTTTCATGCTAAGTGGATTTTTCACCACGGTGAATTCATTGTTTCTTCGGATAAAATAAAACAATCCTTTCAAAATTAAACAGATATATATCCACAGTTAAATTGTGGATTATGTATTCATACAGAATAAAGTTATTAACTATAGGTATTAGATATATATGGCCTAAATCATTCAACTGACATCGCAGTGGTACGACGCAGGTAAGACCGACGGATGAACCGCCAAATATGAAGGGGATAAACGAAAAGAGGTTCAGCATGCTGAACCTCTCGAAAATGCAGGGTGTTGATCACGCCGTCGCTTCGCCGCCGATAGGGCCTGAGGTATTTTGTTGCAGCCACTGTTGTACATAGCTAACCAAGTCACCAATGCAGTCGTCCTTCATGCCGTGGTTTTTCAGCTCGTTATCCAGTGCGAACAGGTACTGGGCATTGGTGCCTAATGGCCCGCTGGCGCTGGCGATCAACGGGGCGATCACCTGATGGCTGGTGTCTTCTTCAAACAGTGGATGCTGTGAGTTCATGACAAACACCAACGCGGTGACGACTTTACCATCGGCCAACCGAAGATCGCACCAGGTCGGCAAATAGCAGTTGGTCACCATTTCGCGTTTCCACAGCAGCTCCAACTCTTCGCGCAGTTTGCTTTCGGGCAGTCGGAACGCCAAGCCTGTGGTATTGCCGCCCTCTTTCAATGCCAGCATACGCCCAGGTTGATGCAGCGTACCGCGCCCGGCGGTTAGCCGCAGGCAGAAAGCGCGATGCCAGCCATGCAGCGTAGCCGGTCGCACCTCTTCAGATTCAAACACCGGATTCCACATCAATGAACCGTAGCCGAAGACCCACACGGGGCTATTATCTGGCCGACGGGATAAAGTACAATCCAGCGAGGCCGCACGCTGCTCTGATGTCAGTAACAGCGACTCCTCAATGGTGCCGAATGCTGTTTTGCAATCCGCATTTTGCAGAAAATCTCGCGTTAACACCTTAACAACCTCCCGGGAATAGGATTGCTCATACTCCCTAGCCACTGTTCAATCTTAATTATTGAGTGCGGAATTTTATTAATTAATTACCTTTCGCACGTTAATAATGACCTTATTCTTTTCTCGGTGAGCAATCAAGTTTCAAACGATGTTTAAGGTGAAAAAGTATTTGTACTCGTGAGCAATAATATCGAAAGTTAAAATACTAAATCTAAGCATGTCGAGATTTCGCTTTTTTGCATTCGTTACCCCCGGAGATCCGAGAGCGACCCAATCACCGATTTGTGTGGCTAGCGCTGCGCCAATCAGCAAACAATTCTCATTATCAAATGGCATGATATACTCACCGCCAAACGAACATAAGGAGAACCCCGTGACTACCGAAGCCCCACGCTCACGCGCGCCCTACCTGATTGCAGTCAGTGCCATTCGCGATATTACCCCACACCTGCGCCGTATCACCTTTACTGCGCCCGACCTGGGTTATTACCCGGCTAACGCTGCCGCCGCACACATTAAGGTTTTTCTGCCGCTTGAAGGCCAGATGCAGCCTGACTTGCCAACGCTGACCGAAAATGGCCCACGCTGGGCGGCAGATGCAGTACGCCCGATCGTCCGCACCTATTCCATCCGTGCGGTACGCCCAGAACAGGCAGAAATCGATATCGAGTTTGCTATACACGATCACAGCGGCCCGGCCGTTAATTTTGCCCGTGAGGCTAAAGCCGGCGATAAAATTGGTATCAGCAATCCCGGCGGCCCTAAACCGATGTTGCCAGAGGCTGATTTCTACTGTCTGGCTGGCGATCCGTCTTCATTACCTGCGCTGGCAGCATTGTTGGAAAATTTACCGGCAGCCAGCGAAGGCCATGCCTTTATCCGTGTCGATAGCGCAGCCGACGTGATCGACCTGAAAAAACCTGCGGGCTTTGAACTGAGCTGGATTATTGGTGGCACCGAGAAAACAGCAGAATTGGTTACGCAGTTTTGCGCCTTACCCTTGCCACAAGCCGACACCCAATACTGGCTGGCGGGTGAAGACCGGCTGGTGGTCGAACTGCGCCGCTACCTGCGCCGTGAGCGCCAATGTGATCGTAATCAGCTTTATGCCGTACCTTACTGGCGTGAGGGTCTAAATGAAGAGGGTTATCATAATAAACGGCATGAAATTATGGATAATATTGACGCCTGACGATATTTTTTCCCTTTATTAACCATACAATAGATGCAGAGACTGCAATTTATGTGCCGTTAATGAGTAAAACTCAGCTCACTGCGTAAAAGTAAGTAAAGAAAACCGCATCCGATGCGGTTTTTTTGTTAATCTAGTCACAGATCCCCAAAATAATCCTGCTGCATCGCGGCTGCACGCGTTGACCCGCAAGGTGAGGCCACGGATGAGCCGAATCGCAACGCAGCTAAAAAAATGCGGCTTGAAGGATAAGAGGGACAACGCAAGCCTAGGCTTTTTTACGTTAACAACATCACATCATTCCCCGGCGCGAGCCACTGGGTGTATCCTATTATTATTAAATGTAAATATACCCATTGCATTTCAAGCTGCGACTTGCAAGGCGACGGGTAAACATTCTGGATGCGCAGAGCTGTCCTTAATGGCAGTCAGCGATGACGGGACCACGCTGTTTGAGAAGGAGTACCATCGAAATGAAGTCGCAAAACGATCCTGGCCGATCCAAATCCCGCCACACTGAATACTCACTGCTTTTCCCGATTGCCGCACTGGTGGTACTGAATCTGTGGGGCACTACCAGCAATTTCCCGCTGATCGTCGGCATTAACATTGTTGCTCTGATCGGTATTCTCAGCAGCGCCTTCAGCGTCGTCCGCCATGCCGACGTGCTGGCTCACCGTTTGGGTGAACCCTATGGCTCGCTGATCCTCAGCCTGTCCGTGGTCATCCTGGAAGTGAGCCTGATTTCCGCGTTGATGGCGACCGGCGATGCCGCGCCGGCGCTGATGCGCGATACGCTCTATTCCATCATTATGATTGTCAGTGCCGGGCTGGTGGGTTTTGCCCTGCTGCTTGGCGGCCGCAAATTTGCAACCCAATACGTTAACCTGGGCGGCATTAAGCAGTATTTGATGGCCATATTCCCGCTGGCAGTGATTGTATTGGTGTTCCCAAGTGCCCTGCCGGGTGGCAACTTCAGTACCGGTCAGGCGCTGCTGGTCGCGGTCATTTCCGCGGCTATGTACGGTGTGTTTCTGGTTATCCAAACCAAAACTCACCAGAGCCTGTTTGTCTACGAGCACGAAGATGACGATGGCGATCCGCACCACGGTAAGCCTTCCTCGCACAGTAGCGCCTGGCATGCCGGTTGGTTAGTGGTGCATTTGATTGCGGTAATCGCGGTGACCAAGTTCAACGCCAATCCGCTGGAAGGTTTGCTGACCAAGGTAAATGCACCGGCGCAGTTTACCGGCTTCCTGGTCGCACTGTTGATCCTGTCACCTGAAGGTTTGGGCGCACTGCGCGCGGTCTTGAACAACCAGGTGCAACGCGCCATGAACCTGTTCTTCGGCTCCGTGCTGGCCACCATCTCCCTGACGGTGCCCGCGGTGACCATCATCGCCACGCTGACCGGGCAAACGCTGATCTTCGGCCTGCAGACCCCGCATATCGTCGTGATGCTGACGGTGTTGCTATTGTGCCAGCTGTCGTTCTCGACCGGCAGAACCAACGTACTGAACGGCACTGCGCACCTGGCGCTGTTCGCCGCTTATATGATGACTATCTTTGCCTGAATAACCGATGGGCGCACGTGCTGCGCCCATCGTCTTTACACTAGATTGCGAAAAACACGCCCGCCGCGATACCGCCAAACAAAATCCATTTAATGATGTAATAGCCAGTACGGTTCCACGCTTTTAACCGTTTCCCCACTTTGCGCACCGCATAGATGTACTTGAACAGCTTATTGACGCCACCGGTGCGATCGCCCTCTTCATTTGGCGCGGTAGCCGCACTCATCAGGTTGCGGCCCAACCAATGGTTGATAGCTTGCGCCCAGCGAAAACGCATTGGCCGCTCGATATCACAAAACAGAATCAGCCGGTTCTGCCCACTCTGGTTTTCGGCAAAATGCAGATAGGTTTCATCAAACATCACGCCCTCGCCGTCGCGCCAGCTGTAGCGCTCACCGTCCACTTCAATAAAGCAGCGGTCATCATTCGGCGTAATCAACCCCAGGTGATAACGCAACGAGCCGGCGTAAGGATCGCGATGCCGCGGCAAACGGCTACCGTCCGGCAGTTCGGCAAACATTGCTGCCTTGACCGAAGGCAGGCTGCGCAGCAGCGCGGTCGTTTGCGGGCACAGGCTCATCGCCGATGGATGGCTGTCTTCATACCACTTGAGATAAAAACGCTTCCAGCCGGTTTTGAAGAATGAATTGAAACCGGCATCGTTAAATTGATCCGAGGCTTTAATCTGCTGGATCGCCATTAACTGCTGCCCTTCATCACGAATGGTTTGCCAATTATCCCGCAGCACCTGTAGCTCTGGGAATTGCTCCGGCTTCAAATAAGGCGTGGTCGGCACCCGTGAAAACAGATACATAAAAACATTCATCGGTGCGGTAAAGGTGGAATGATCCGAAAGCTGCCGCCAGAAGTTATAACGCACCCGGCCACGGTAATGCACATACACAACGCATAAAATAAATAGAAGTAAAATAATGTATTTCATGATTGAACCGCATTGAAGATCCCAACACCCTGTACGCCAATCCAGCGTACACCCCAGTTATTTCCTTTTGGCGGATGAACCGCGTCGCCCTTCCGGAACACCACTAATCATTAACGCTAATTAAACGGAAATCTATACAAAAAACCACAATAATTTACACAAAAGCTAAACGAGCGGGGATTAATGGCAGGCAAGAAAAAGGCCGCCGAGGCGGCCTTTGGTGAGCAGGCAGGTGTTAACTGTAGGCGTTGAGCGTGCGCTGGCACAGGGCGGAGCGGACGCAGTCTTGTTTATCAAAGCGGATGATACCGATCATGTCATCCTCTTCGAAGCGCTCCATCGCGTCGCTGAGGCCGGACTTCACGCCGCGCGGCAAGTCGCATTGGGTTATGTCACCATTTACGATTACCGTTACATTTTCGCCCAAGCGGGTCAGGAACATCTTCATCTGGCTGGCAGTGACGTTCTGGGCTTCATCCAGGATAACCACCGCATTTTCGAAGGTGCGCCCGCGCATGTAGGCGAAAGGCGCGATCTCTACCTTGCCGATTTCCGGACGCAGGCAGTATTGCATAAAGGACGATCCTAAGCGGCGCACCAGAATGTCATACACCGGGCGGAAATAAGGGGCGAACTTCTCAGAAATATCCCCAGGTAAGAAACCGAGGTCTTCATCCGCCTGCAGAACCGGACGAGTAACAATTATCCGATCCACTTCTTTGTGTATAAGGGCTTCTGCCGCTTTCGCGGCGCTGATAAATGTTTTGCCGCAGCCGGCTTCACCGGTGGCAAAAATCAACTGCTTCTTATCTATGGCTATTAAGTAATGACCCTGAGCTTCGGTTCGTGCCAAGATGGGAGAGCTGTCGCGCTTGTCTCGCGCCATGCCGATAGACTCAACACCACCCATTTGTACCAGCGAGGTTACGGACTCTTCTTCAAGCTGGCGATGACTACGAGCGTCACGACGAATAACGCGTTTCGCTTCACGACGTGCTTTGATCACTGCTTTTTGTCTCATAGTGGCACCTTACAGTTTGTTTCACCTACCGCAACGGCCTGGCCGTGCGATTATGTTTCACATACAGATGCGATTTTGGCTCCCTTTTGAGCCAGCGATAGCCAATAGAAAACGTGAATACCCGGCAGGCATTTCGGCATGTCGATTTTTCACGGGACAACGCGATTGTGACATTAAACGTAGAGTAGAAAGTGACAAGAGTTTGTGTTGCCGGGAATGCGTTTTGGTCAGGAAAAGAGTGTCGGAGAGAGAGCCCTCGTTACAACGAGTCATCAGGAAAGGTTTGTTATTTTCTCTTTCTAGCCCAACCAAGGACTTTACCATTAGCGATCCCCGCAGTGATATTTACAGCTTCGAGCTGTGCACCGTGTGAAAACTACCGCCAGATGATTACAGTATAATGACATTCATCTCTCGCGCGTTGCTAAAATGTAAAAAAGATTAATATTTTTTGTTTTCAGCCGCTGCAAGAACACTATATCACGCCGAATATGTCATTCAATAAAATTTTTTAATTATTAAATATCAATACTTTATGATTAAAATCGGCAAATGACATTTCGGTTTCCTGATTAAATTTTAAACAAACAAAAAACTGCCGTTCTTACCCCATTTATAAATAAAAAAGGCGGGAAAGCTCCCGCCCTGGTGTTCTTTGATTACGTCAGTACCGTCTCGTCACGCCTACTCAAAGGTATAAGAAACGCTCACTCCGCCGCCCCAGTTTCTCCCCGGAGCCGGTTCGTAGTAACGTCCATTGCCTTCATTGACGATCACCGAACCTACGTATTGTCGATCGAACAGATTGTCCACCCGACCGAAAACATTCAGCATCCAGTTTCCCATCGGATAACGGTAGCCGGTATTCAAGCCCACGGTTGTGTAGGCCGGAGCCTGTTCAGTGTTGGCATCGTTCACCTCGATGTCACTCATATAGCGAATCTCCGCACCGGCATACCAGCCTTCCGGTGGGGACCAGGCCAGCGAAGCATAGCCCATGTTGCGTGCGATGCCCGGCATACGGTTGCCACTGGGCACCTTGTTCGCCGCCGAGCACTGGCTGTCCCCGCAGACATCATCGCGGTAGCGTGCATCCAGCAACGTCCAGGCCAACTGCACCCGCCAGTCGTAAGCGAACTGCTGATCCAGTGCCAGCTCCAGCCCGCGTCTGCGGGTTTGCCCGGCATTTTTGTAACTGGTGCGCCCGTTGCTGCTTTCATCTACCACAATTTCATTGCGTGTGTCGGTCTGGAAAACGGCTGCGGTCAACAAGCCATTGCCAATACGGGTTTTACTGCCCAACTCCACCGTGTCACTGGTCGCAGGCTGTAAGCCAAAGTTAAGCCCAGCCTGATCGCCGGAGCGGTACGACAGCTCATTAATGGTCGGTGTTTCAAAGCCGCGACCGGCTGACAGATACAGGTTCCAACCGCTCATCACGGCATAGTTGAGGGAGCCGGCCGGCAGCCACTGGTGATAGCTGGCGCTGCCACTGTCATCGCCGTTACTGCCGGTGATGTAGTGATCGTTGGAGTCGAAATTGACGGTGCTGTAACGCATCCCCACATCCAGCGTCAGTTGTTGGGACAACTGCCACGACGTTTGCAGGTATGGGTCCACATTCCACATCAGGTTGCGCTCGTTCCGACGCAGCGCACCCTCAGTGCCCAGTTCCGTAACGCCATTAACCCGAGTAAAGTTTTCATACCCTTTGCGCTGTTCGGTCATGGTTTCATAATCCAGCCCACCGGTCAGGGTATAAGGCACGCCCAGTTCGCCACGGTGCGTCCAGCGAGTATCAATCCCCTGATAGTGACGCGTCAGGTCAATCACTCCGCCAGGATGCTGCGCGCTGCGTTGTTGCACCGCAACCGGTATCGACTGATATTGCGTGGTTTCACGCTCGCCGGCGTACATCATGATGCTCAAGTCATCATTGACGCCCATTTGGCGCTCGTAATGCAAACCTGCCTGGGTTTGCGACGTGCTTTTACGCGTATTGTACTGATCGGCGCGTGGCGCCTGCCGGGGATTATCATGCCATTCGGCTGACGTCAGGCCACCGGGATCATTGGCATTGATATCGACACTGTTGAACAGCAGCGTAAGCGTGCTGACATCATCGATGCGCACGCCCAGCTTGGCATTACCAAGATTTTTCTGCGCACCGCTGTGATCGCGGAACCCCTGAGTGGTGAAACGCGTGCCTGAAATGGTGTAGTTAACATCACCCGCGTGGGTTCCGTCACCGGTTGCCCCGGTCGCCTTGACGCCATAGCGCCAGGTGCCGTAACTGCCAAAGTATGAACTGGCCTCAAGGCGGGTGGGCTGTTGGCCGGTTTCGGTTTCCACGTTCACCATACCGCCAGACGCGTTGCCGTAAAGTGCGGAAAATGGCCCGCGCAACACTTCCACTTTTTCGACCGAATTCAGATCTATGTTCGACGTTTGCCCTTGCCCATCAGGCATGGTGGCAGGAATGCCGTCAACATAAATACGCACTCCGCGCACGCCATACATTGAGCGTGCGCCAAAACCGCGCACCGATAACTGCAAATCTTGCGCATAGTTCTGGCGATTTTGGATTTGCAGACCAGGCACGCTACCCAGGCTTTCCGACAGGTTGATCTGCGGCCGTGCTTCACGGATTTGATCGCCAGTGACCACGCTAACGGCCGCCGGGGTTGAGAGTTCAGAAAGACCGCTGCGCTTGGCAGTGACCACCATGGTCTGTTCGCTATCCTTGTCCTGCGCAAAGCTGGCAGAAACAGGCAGTAGAGCCGGAATAACCAGCGCTGAAACTGCCAACCGGTTTTTATGAGTGCTTTTCATCAGGAGAATGCCGTTAAAGGGACAGAATGATATGAACCATTTGGAACGTTATGGCCAACATGTTAATGCTTTTAACAAAAAATGAAAATAGTTAGCCTAATTAAAGCCCGGTCCATCAATAGCGCAAGGCCACTGTTGATTTTAATTAACCGAGGTTCATCGTGAAGAGCTGAAATAAGGAGGCGGGGAAGTCCCCGCCCAATGAGATGTAATTTATGCCTTTAGCAGCCCGCTACCCAGGTAATCATTGGCGTCTTTTACCCCCGGCAGCGCAAAGAAATAGCCGCCACCGATAGGTTTGACATACTCTTCCAGTGCCTCGCCGTTCAGGCGTTTTTGCACCGTCAGGAAGCCTTTTTCCAGATCGGCCTGGTAGCACACAAACAGCAGCCCCATTTCCAACTGGCCGGAATTGGATACGCCGATCGAATAGCTGTAACCACGGCGCAACAGCAAATTGCTCTGCGTTTGTGGCGTACGCGGGTTCGCCAGACGGATGTGCGCATCCATCGGGATCATTTTGCCCTCGGGATCTTGGGCGTAGTTCGGCTCGTCATGCTCATGCTTCATGCCAAGCGGCGCACCACTGTGCTTCTCGCGCCCAAAGATGGTTTGCTGTTCCTGTAACGGTGTGCGGTCCCAGAACTCGACGTGGAAGCGGATAATACGCGCAGCCTGATAGCTGCCCCCCACCGCCCACGCAGGTTCCCCGGCGTTGTCAGCCACCCACACCACCTGGTCCATCAGCGGTTTGTCGTCGGTTTTCGGGTTGGCGGTACCGTCCTTAAAGCCCAACAGGTTGATCGGCGTTTCTTTGCCTTTGCTGCGGGCAGCATGAGCGGATATAAATCCTTCGCGCTTCCAGCGCACGCTGAGCAGATCCGGCGAATGCTTGATAATGTCACGCAATGCATGGATCACCGTCTCATTGGTATTCGCGCAAATCTGCAACACCAAATCGCCGTGGCACAGGCTGGCATCTAATGAATCGTTGGGGAAACGCGTCATTTTCTGCAATCGCAGCGGTTTGTGCGCCTGCAGACCGAAACGCTCGTCGAACAACGAGGTCCCAACCGACACGGTGATGGTCAGGTTATCGGGATAAATCTCCGGCCCCATAATGCCCGAATCGAGCGGTGGCAGCTTGGGATCAACCTCCGGGGCCTTCCCGCCCGTGGTCAAAAAGGCAATGCGGGTGGTCAGCAGCCGAAATAGCCGCTCCAAATCCTGCTTGTTGCTTGCCAGTACGTCGAACGCCACCAGCATCATTGCCGCCTGCTGCGGGGTGAGAATACCGGCCTGATGTACACCATAGAAGGGTTGCTTCTGCCAACGTTCATCCTGCGGTACCGCCAGCGGTTCAGCGGCGCTATCTTTTGCCTGAGCCAAACGGCTGCTGCCCAACGCCAAAACGCCGAGCCCTAACCCTTGCAGCAAACGCCGACGCGACGGTGACGCCGCGCCCTGGGGTTGCTGATGCGGCCCGTTTTCCGGGCCGATCTTGTTACTCATAGTGCTTTGCCTCAATCCAGACCCAGAACGCCACGCAGTTGTGACAGGTCTTCCGCCAGGGTGGTGATTGGCCCCTTCATGGCTTTGCGATCGGCATCCGTCAGCTTCTCGTAAGACTCATAACCCTCTTTGGTTTTATATTTCGCCAAGATGGTATCCACAGTTTTGAAGTTGGCGTCAATCTTGTCCAACAACGGCTTGTTGGCCTTAACCAACAGCGGGCGCAGCAGGTTCACAATTTTTTGTGCACCGTCGACGTTGGCCTGGAAGTCCCACAGATCAGTACGGCTATAACGATCTTCTTCACCACTGATTTTGCTCGCGGCCACTTCCTCGATCAAACCGGCTGCACCACCGACCACTTTGCTTGGCGGGAAGGTCAAATCGTTCACGCGTTTTTGCAGTTCAACGGTGTCGTTATACAGTTGCTCCGCGTATTTGCTCATGTCTTTGGTGGTGTTGTCGGCAAACAGCGCTTTTTCCAGACGGTGGAAACCGGTGAATTTCGGATCTTCCGCTTTCTTCTCGTAATCATCTTCACGGGCATCGATACTGCCGTCCAGATCAGAGAACAGCTCAGCAATAGGTTCAATGCGCTCGTAGTGTTGACGTGTCGGGGCATAGAGTTTGCGCGCCAGCTCCACGTTGCCGGCTTTTACCGCATCGGTGAACAGTTTGGTCTGTTTGACCAGCCCTTCCACTTCCTTGGTCACGTAAACTTTATATTCAGCAATCGGCCCAACCAAATCCATCGCATTAGGTTTGCCGTCAGTGGCCGCGCCGGCAGCAGCCGTCACGATCAATTTACCCTTCGGATTACTGAGCAGGCCGCAGGTCATGTCGTACTCACCCGCATCGAGATTGGCCGTCATTTTCTGAGTGAAGCCCGGCGCGATATTCTCGCGCTCTTCCACCACCATCACCCCTTTCAGGATTTCCCATTCAACGTTTTTCTGGCTGGTGTTGTGCACCACAAATTGGGTTTTACCGGCCGGCACGGTCAATTGCATCGGCTCACACTGTTTGTCGTTTACGGTTATCTTTACCTGCGGCACGTCCGCCGCTAAGGCGTTGGTGCTCAGCGCGAACGCCGGGAGAGCCAGTAATGCTGCGTGCAACGCCTTGCGGCGGAATAACGGAGTAGACATACAAGATTCCCTCTTAAATTAATGATTGATTTTACGTTGCGCCGAAACCGCAGCCGGTTCCGCACGCTGCGGCAGGAAAAAGAAAATCAGAGCCGGGATCAGATACAAGAAATAGACCACCACTTCACTCACCGTCGGTGCTTCCTGGTAGCCGAAGATCCCCTCAAGCAGGGTGCCAAACAGTGAATGGGTTGAAAGGTGGTTGCTGAAATCGAAGGCAATATCCTGGAAATGGTTCCACAGCCCGGCCTCGTGGAAAGCACGAATCGCGCCTGCGGCCAGACCGGCAGCAACGAACAGAATAAACAGGCTGGTCCATTTGAAGAATTTGGCCAGGTGCAGCTTCACACCGCCCCAGTAGATCACCATGCCCAGAATGATCGCGGCAACCAGGCCCAGCACCGCACCGATCGGGGCCGCAATCCCCACGTCTTGCTGGAAGGCCGCCAGCAGGAAGAACACCGACTCTAGCCCTTCGCGGGCAACGGCAAAGAACACCATCGCCACCAGCGCCCAGCCCTGGCCTTTGCCGGAGTTGAGCGCATTGTCGATCGCCCCTTCCAGATGCACCTTGACCGACTTGGACACTTTACGCATCCAGAACACCATATAAGTCAGGATAAACACGGCCACCACGGCGACAATGCCCTCGAACAGTTCTTGCTGCTTCTGGGGGAATTCACCGGTGGTTTCATTGATGAAAATGCCAAGCGCCAGGCACAGGGCAGCGGCAACAATCACCCCTATCCATACCACACCTAGCCATTGACCCCGCTGCGTGCGTTTTAGGTAGCTGGCGATCAGGCTGACGATTAACGCAGCCTCCAACCCCTCACGGAACATGATAAGGAAGGGAACAAACATAAGTAATAACCCCTAAAAAGGCATCTGCTGCAAAGCGCCCGCACGCCGAAACGGCGGCAACGCCAATGTAAAGAAAAGTAAAACACAACGATAGTGATTATCATTCTGGCTGGCGGAAATACAAGAGCGGCAAGGGTGATTTTTTCTAATCAAATGTCGCCAGTTGTTTCAGGCAGAGGGCAGCAAGGCGAGAAATGACAAAGGACGCATTAAGCGTCCTTTGGTCTTGCACGACGAGAGCGTTAAACGGTTTTGAACTCGGCTTCAGCCTGTTCGAAACGTTCGGTAATGGTCGTCGAAGGTTTGCGCCCCATCAGGCTCACCACGACGATAGCGACGCAGCCAAGCAGGAAGCCAGGGATAATTTCATACAGCCCCAACCAGGCAAAGTGTTTCCAGACGATCACGGTGCCCGCTCCCACCAGCATACCGGCCAATGCGCCATTACGCGTCATGCGTGACCACATCACAGAGATCAGGACGACCGGGCCAAAGGCCGCGCCGAAACCGGCCCACGCGTAGCTCACCAGACCCAATACGCGGTTTTCCGGGTTTGCTGCCAGTGCGATAGCCACCAACGCCACGACCAGCACCATGATACGCCCTACCCACACCAGCTCACGTTGGCTGGCACCTTTGCGCAGGAAGGCTTTGTACAGGTCTTCGGTAATGGCACTTGAACAAACCAGCAGTTGGCAGCTCAGGGTGCTCATTACGGCCGCCAGAATCGCCGACAGCAGAATGCCCGCAACCCACGGGTTGAACAGAATCATCGCCAGTTCGATAAACACGCGTTCGCCGTTCTGCGACACATTACCCGCCAATTCCGGGTTGTTGGCGAAGTAGGCAATGCCGAAGAAACCAACGGCAATGGTGCCAGCCAGACACAGAATCATCCAGGTCATGCTGATACGGCGTGCGCTGCGGATAGTGCGGTGAGAGTCTGCGGCCATGAAACGCGCCAGAATGTGTGGTTGACCGAAATACCCCAAGCCCCAACCCAGCAGCGAAAGAATGGCCACAAAGTTCAGGCCTTTCAGCATGTCGATATTGGCCGGATTCTTCGCCTCAATCACCAGCATTGACGTGTCGATACCCCCAACGGCAAAGATTACAATCACCGGCGTCAAGATCAGCGCGAAAATCATCAGGCTGGCCTGTACGGTGTCAGTCCAGCTCACCGCCAGGAAACCGCCAATAAAGGTATAAAGGATAGTGGCAGCAGCGCCGGCCCACAGCGCCGTTTCGTAGCTCATCCCAAAGGTGCTTTCGAACAGGCGCGCGCCGGCCACGATACCGGAGGCACAATAGATGGTGAAGAATACCAGGATGACAATGGCTGAAATCACCCGCAACATCTTGCTGCTGTCTTCAAAACGGCTAGTGAAATAATCCGGTAACGTTAGGGCGTTATTGTTGGCCTCGGTGTGAACACGCAGCCGCCCCGCCACCAGTTTCCAGTTAAAGTAAGCGCCGATCGTCAGGCCAATGGCAATCCAGCTTTCTGAAATGCCGGACAGGAAGATGGCGCCCGGCAGGCCCATCAGCAACCAGCCGCTCATATCTGATGCGCCGGCAGAGAGCGCGGTCACTACGCTACCCAAGCTACGACCGCCCAGAATGTAGTCGTCAAAGTTATTGGTTGCCCGGTAGGCAAGTAAGCCGATTAACACCATCCCGAAGATATACACCAGGAAAGTCACCAGCATTGGTGTGCTCATTGTCATGAAATTCTCCACTCTCATTATTATTTCGCGCTGTATTGCGATAGTTACTGCTTGCCAATCCGCCGGAACGTGGCGAAATGCGGACACCCCGCAGGTGAAATATAGTTTCCACCCGTAATTGTCTGACCGCTGGCTATCCTAGTTGACCTTTTCATTACCCAACAAGACATTTAACAACAAAGTTACACAAAGTTTACCCTGCGTCACATTTAACCGCTCTCAAAGTTGCACCAGCCACACCCCGAAAGAGTTGCACCTCATACAAACGCGGCCTTACCCCTGAAATTACTGGGGATAACACGCCTAAATACCCTATTCACCCCCGTTGTTTATCCTGTCTGTCAAAAGCAGCAGCAAGAACCGTGCCGGTTATCGATGTTAAAAAACTGATGAAACTCACACTTCGCTCATCAGCTTGATTTAACAAGGTTGCACAAAGTTGCAACATGCAGGATATTGTCTGCATTCATCACAGCACACAACGCACGAACCTATCCCCACAGGCTATTTGGCCCGCAGTGTGTATAGCCTGATGGGATAGGTTCTTAAACACAGGAGTTGGATTGGCATGGGCACTACCACAATGGGCGTGAAGCTCGACGAGGCAACGCGCGATCGCATCAAAAGCGCAGCACAGCGTATCGATCGCACGCCACACTGGCTGATCAAACAAGCCATCTTTAATTATCTCGAACGTCTCGAGAACGGTTCCGATATTCCTGAAATTCCTGCACTTGCCGCCGCCGGCCAGGCCGAAGCGGACGACATTATGCCGCAAGTGCAAGAAGAGTCCCACCAGCCATTCCTTGAATTTGCAGAACAGATTCTGCCCCAGTCGGTTAACCGCGCTGCCATCACGGCGGCTTATCGCCGCCCTGAGACCGAAGCGGTGCCGATGTTACTTGAACAAGCGCGATTACCTGCCGATCTTGCCAAAGCTACCCATAAGATGGCTTACAGCATCGCAGAAAAATTGCGTAACCAAAAAAGTGCAAACGGCCGCGCCGGGATGGTGCAAGGTTTGCTGCAAGAGTTCTCGCTTTCCTCACAGGAAGGCGTTGCGTTGATGTGCCTGGCAGAAGCCCTGCTGCGTATTCCAGATAAGCCAACCCGTGATGCGCTGATCCGCGACAAAATCAGCAACGGCAACTGGCATTCCCACCTCGGCCGCAGCCCGTCTCTGTTTGTTAACGCCGCCACCTGGGGCCTGCTGTTTACGGGCAAACTGGTGTCGACCCATAACGAAGCTAACCTGTCTCGCTCATTGAACCGTATTATCGGCAAAAGCGGTGAGCCGCTGATCCGCAAAGGCGTGGATATGGCGATGCGCCTGATGGGTGAACAATTCGTTACCGGTGAAACCATCGCCGAAGCGCTGGCTAACGCCCGCAAGCTGGAAGATAAAGGTTTCCGCTACTCTTACGACATGTTGGGTGAAGCTGCCCTGACCGAAGCTGACGCCCAGGCTTATCTGGTGTCCTACCAGCAAGCCATCCACGCGATCGGCAAAGCTTCCAACGGCCGTGGCATCTATGAAGGCCCGGGTATTTCGATCAAGCTTTCTGCACTGCACCCGCGCTACAGCCGCGCGCAGTACGAACGCGTCATGGAAGAGCTTTACCCGCGCCTATTGTCACTGACGCTACAAGCGCGCCAATATGACATCGGCATTAACATCGATGCCGAAGAAGCCGACCGTCTGGAAATCTCACTCGATCTGCTGGAAAAGCTGTGCTTTGAGCCACAATTGGCAGGCTGGAACGGCATTGGTTTCGTTATCCAGGCCTATCAGAAACGTTGCCCGTTCGCCATCGATGCGGTGATCGACATGGCACAACGCAGCCGCCGCCGTCTGATGATCCGTCTGGTGAAAGGCGCTTACTGGGACAGCGAGATCAAACGCGCCCAAATGGACGGTCTGGAGGGCTATCCGGTATATACCCGCAAGGTCTACACCGACGTTTCCTATCTGGCCTGCGCGCGCAAACTGTTGGCTGTGCCAAATTTGATTTACCCACAGTTCGCTACTCACAATGCCCATACCCTGAGCGCCATTTACCATTTGGCGGGCAATAACTACTACCCAGGTCAGTATGAGTTCCAATGCCTGCACGGCATGGGTGAACCCCTGTATGAGCAAGTCGTGGGTAAAGTGGCTGACGGTAAGCTGAACCGCCCTTGCCGTATTTATGCCCCGGTCGGCACCCATGAAACGCTGCTGGCGTATCTGGTACGTCGCCTATTGGAAAACGGCGCCAATACCTCATTCGTTAACCGCATCGCCGACGCCACGCTGCCGCTCGACGAGCTGGTTGCCGATCCTGTCAGCGCAGTCGAAGCTCTGGCTGCGACGGAAGGTCAAATTGGCCTGTCGCATCCACGCATCCCGCTACCACGCGAACTGTACGGCGAGAAACGCACCAACTCCAGCGGCCTGGATCTGTCCAACGAACAGCGTCTGGCCTCCTTGTCCAGCGCACTCTTGACCAGCGCCACGCATCCATGGCGCGCAGAGCCAATTATCGACGCTGAGCTGGATCAAGGTGTTGAGCAACCGGTGATTAACCCTGCCGAACCGGGCGATGTCGTCGGTTACGTACGTGAAGCCACCGAAGCGGAAGTCAGCCGGGCGCTTGATGCCGCCGCCGCCGCCGGCCCAATCTGGTTTGCTACCCCACCGTCCGAACGCGCCGCGATCCTTGAACGCGCCGCTGAACTGATGGAAGGTCAGTTGCAGAGCCTGCTGGGTATTCTGGTACGCGAAGCCGGTAAAACCTTTAATAACGCCATCGCAGAAGTCCGTGAAGCGGTCGATTTCCTGCATTACTACGCAGGCCAGGTACGTGATGACTTCGCCAATGACAGCCATCGCCCACTGGGCCCGGTCGTCTGTATCAGCCCGTGGAACTTCCCACTGGCAATCTTCACCGGCCAGATTGCCGCGGCACTGGCAGCAGGCAACAGCGTGCTGGCCAAACCGGCAGAACAAACCCCACTGGTTGCCGCGCAGGCCGTGCGTATTCTGTTGGAAGCCGGTATTCCGCAAGGCGTGCTGCAACTGCTGCCAGGCCAGGGCGAGAGCGTTGGTTCGGTACTGGTTAACGATGCCCGCGTCCGCGGTGTGATGTTTACCGGTTCTACCGACGTCGCCGGTATCCTGCAGCGCAGCATCGCCGGCCGTCTGGATCCGCAAGGGCGTCCAACCCCGTTGATCGCCGAAACGGGCGGCCTGAACGCCATGATCGTGGACTCTTCGGCGCTGACTGAACAGGTCGTAACCGACGTAGTCGCTTCCGCTTTCGACAGCGCTGGCCAGCGTTGCTCTGCCCTGCGTATCCTGTGCATTCAGGAAGACGTGGCAGATCACACGTTGCAAATGTTGCGCGGTGCGATGGCCGAGTGCCGCATGGGTAACCCGGAACGCCTGTCTACCGATATCGGTCCGGTGATCGATGCCGATGCCAAAACCGGTATCGAACGCCATATCCAGGCGATGCGCGCCAAAGGCCGCAAGGTTTATCAGGCAGCGAAAGGCAATGCGCAGGATGAGAAAGAGTGGTCACGCGGCACCTTCATCAAACCAACGCTGATCGAACTGGACAGCTTTGATGAGCTGCAAAAAGAGATCTTCGGCCCAGTGCTGCACGTGGTCCGCTTCCAACGCACCAATCTGGAGTCGCTGGTCGATCAGATCAACGCCGCCGGTTATGGCCTGACGCTGGGTATCCACACGCGTATTGATGAGACCATTGCCCGCGTGACTGAGCGCGCCAAGGTCGGTAACCTGTACGTCAACCGCAACATGGTCGGTGCAGTCGTCGGCGTGCAGCCGTTCGGCGGCGAAGGCCTGTCCGGCACCGGTCCGAAAGCTGGTGGTCCGCTGTACCTGTATCGTTTGCTGGCTAACCGCCCGGATGACGCCGTACAACGCACCCTAAACCGTCAGGATGACGAACGCCCGCTGGAAGCCACCGCACGACCACAGCTGCTAAAAGCACATCACGCGCTGGAACAATGGGCAATGGCCGATAAACAACCGGAACTGGTTGCCTTGGCACAGCGTTACGCCGAATTGGGCCAAGGTGGCACCATGCGTCCTCTGCCAGGCCCGACCGGCGAACGCAATACTTATGCCCTGCTACCGCGTGAGCGAGTTCTGTGCCTGGCCGATAACGAGGCCGATGCCTTGACGCAGTTGGCGGCGGTATTGGCAGTAGGCAGCAGCGTGTTGTGGCCAGAAGCCGAGCTGCAACGCAGCCTGTATCGCCGCCTGCCGGCAGCCGTTCAGGCCAGCATCAGCTTCAGCAAAGATTGGCAGCAGGATAAGGTCGAATTCGACGCCGCCATTTACCACGGCGACGCCGATCAGTTGCGTATCCTGTGTGAACAAATCGCCCAGCGCAGCGGTGCAATCGTGTCAGTGCAGGGCTTTGCCCACGGCGAAACCAATATCCTGTTGGAGCGCCTGCTGATAGAACGCTCGCTGAGCGTGAATACCGCCGCCGCCGGCGGCAACGCCAGCCTGATGACGATCGGTTAATCGGTAGCACGCCTCCAATCTGCGAACCTTCCCGCAAACCCTGCACTCATGCAGGGTTTTTTATTGTCTGTACCACAGCAGAACGCTAGCGTATCAATCTCGTTGCCAATGAGTGTGTATGGTGTGTATCATTAAGGGATGGTAAGTGCGTGAAAAGTTCAGAACTGATCGGGCTGTTAGAACGGGAAGGTTGGGTTTTAGAGCGAATAAAGGGAAGCCATCATCAGTTTAAACACCCGAGATCCCGCCTGGTGATCACCGTTCCACACCCGCGTAAAGATCTGAAACCAGGGACACTGCGCCAAATCATGAAAGATGCCGGACTGTGCTGACAGAGCACCTTAAGTTAACAGGAAAAATTATGTTCTACCCTGCTTATGTACATTCAGAACACGACGGCAGCGCCAGCGGTTTCTTCCCCGATGTGCCGGGCTGCTATTTTGCCGGTGATACCCTCGACAAAGCCTTTGAGGACGCCAAAAACGCACTGGATGCGCATTTCGAACTCCTGAGCGAAGACAACCAGCCCATTCCGCATCCGCAGGCTGTTTCCTTCCATCTGGCACAGGATAACGACAGCCTGAACGGCGGGCAGTGGCTGTTGGTCGATATCAATATGGATAAGTTCGATGGGCGTGCGGAACGCATCAATATCACCCTGCCGCATCGTCTGCTGAACCGGATCGATTCACTGGTACAACAGCATCCGGGCTACGGTAGCCGCAGTGCCTTTTTGGCCGCAGCTGCCCGTAATGAATTATTGAAAGTCGGTTAGTCGAGAGCCAGGGGGCAAAATGCCCCCCTTCTTACTGATTCAAAAACTTATCGAGGAATTGTTGAGTGCGTTGGTGTTGCGGGTTAGCGAACAGTTCTTTCGCTGGACCTTGCTCAACGATGCGACCGTGATCCATAAAGATGGCGCGGTCGGCCACATCGCGGGCAAAGCTCATTTCATGCGTCACAATCACCATGGTGCGCTTTTCTTCCGCCAGCGAACGAATGGTGTTGAGCACCTCGCCCACCAGCTCGGGATCGAGCGCGGAGGTCGGTTCATCAAACAGGATCACTTCCGGTTGCATCGCCAGCGCACGGGCAATCGCCACCCGCTGTTGCTGCCCACCAGAGAGACGACGCGGATAGGCCGACTCTTTGCCGTTCAAACCCACTTTGGCCAACAGTGCCCGTGCACGTTGTTCAGCCGTAGTCTTTGATTCACCTTTAACGATGACCGGGCCTTCAATAATGTTCTCCAACACCGAACGATGCGGGAATAAATTGAAGTTCTGGAACACAAAGCCCACCTGTTGGCGTAAAGCACGCACCAAGGTTTTCTGTTTGCTCAGCGGTTTTGAACTGTCGATTTTAATATCACCAACCTGAATAGTGCCCGAATCCGGCACTTCCAGCAGGTTGATACAACGCAGCAACGTGGTTTTACCCGAGCCGCTGGGCCCGATAATCGCGACCACCTCACCCGTACCGACCTCCAGATCAATCCCATGTAGCACCGTTTGACCTTTGAATTTCTTGGTCAATTGTTTTACTTCAATGGCACTCATGCATTACTCCTGATCCTGGCGGTTTACGTGGGCTTCCAGACGGTTTTGCAGCGCTGAGAGCAACGTCGCCATCACCCAATAAATCAACGACGCCGCCAAATACATGGTAAAGACTTCCAGCGTGCGCGAGGTAATCAGCTGCGCCTGACGGAACAGCTCCGGCACCTGAATGGTCGCCGCCAGCGAGGTGTCTTTCACCAGGCCGATAAAGCTGTTGCCCAATGGCGGTAATGCGGTACGCGCCGCCTGCGGCAAGATCACCCGGCGCAGCGTTTGCCAGCGGGTCATACCGATACTGGCCGCGGCTTCCCACTGCCCTTTTTCGATCGACGAAATTGCCGCTCGCAGGGTTTCTGAGGTATAGGCTGCCGTATTGAGCGACAGGCCAATCAACGCCGCCGGGAAGGGATCAAACTCGATACCGAACTGCGGCAAACCGTAGTAAATCATGAATAGCTGCGCGATCAACGGCGTGCCGCGGAACAGCGACACATAAATGCGCGACAGCCACGACAGCGGCCATAACGGCGAAAGGCGCATCAGCGCCAGCACAAAACCGAGCAGTAAGCCAAGCGCCATGCCCCCCAGGCTGAGCTGGAGAGTGAGTATCGCGCCCCGCAATAAAAATGGCGCTGAATCCAGCGCCAGTTGGATACTTTCGTGCATTATTTAGTTACGTCCGCGCCAAACCATTTCTCAGAAATCTTCGCCATCGTGCCGTCTTTTTGCATCTCGGCAATGGCCTGGTTAATCGCGGCTAGCAGTTCCGGGTTGTTTTTGCGAACCGCAACGCCTGATTCCTGACGAGAGAACGCCGGACCGGCGACGGCCAGGGTATCACCGGTTTTCTTCACCAGATCCAATGCGGCCAGACGATCAACCAAAATGGCGTTGATGCGGCCTACGCGCAGGTCCTGGTACTTGGTTGGGTCATCATCATAAGTACGCACGTCAACACCCTGCACGTTGTCGCGCAGCCATTGTTCGTAGTTAGTGCCCAGACCGACACCGACTTTCTTGCCTTTAAGATCTTCCGGCTTGGTGATGGTGCCTTCATTGCCCTTCTTCACCAGCGCCTGAATACCGGAGACGGTGTAAGGCGTGGAGAAATCGTATTTCTTCTGGCGTTCTGGAGAAATGGTCACCTGATTGATCACCACATCGATACGTTTGGAATCCAACGAGGCCAGCATACCGTCCCACTTGGTCGGATTTAGTTTGGCTTTAACACCAAGATGCTGTGCCAGTGCATTGGCGAAATCCACTTCGAAGCCCGTCAGCTTGCCATCTTCCCCCTGGAAGCTGAACGGCGGATAGGTGCCTTCCAGCCCAACCACCAGCGTCCCGTGATGCTTTACCTGCTCCAGCAGGTTATCGGTGGCATAGGTTTGCGTGCTCAACCCGGCTGTCAGTGCCAGGGTCATCACGCCCATTAGCAATTGACGACGAACTTTAGAAAAGACCATAAACACCCCATCTGTTGTTTATCTTTTTTGATATCAGCACTTTAACAGTGTGACCGCCTGCATGAAGGAATATAACCTTATAAATATAGTTCAAAATGGAATAACAGATTGCGTTCACACCTGCGGGTGGTAGGCAAACAGCGCTGGCGCACCGCCGGTATGAATAAACAGAATCGGGCCGTCATCGCGGAAACGCTGTTGGGCAATGCCGTCAATCAAGCCAGCCATCGCTTTGCCGGTGTATACCGGATCCAATAACACCCCTTCCTGCTGTGCCAACAGCTGTATCGCCGCCAAGCCTTCTTCATTTGGCATTCCATACTGCGGCGCAAAGTAGTCGTCCCACAGTTGGATGGGGCTCAGTTCGTCGATGTCTAACGAACAGGCCAGCGCTTTTTGGATCAGCTCAACCTTGGGCAGTTGATCAATCACCTTGCGTGATACGGTCACACCAATCAGCTCAGCCTCCGGCAACAGTTGCTGCAGGCCAACCGCCAGTCCGGCATGTGTACCGGCACTGCCGGAAGCTACCACGATAGAACTAAATTCGACGTTGCTGCGGCGGCTCTGCTCGGCAATCTCCAGTGCACACTGGACGTAACCTAGCGCACCCAATGCATTAGATCCCCCTACAGGCACCACGTAAGGCCGGAAACCTTGCACTTCAAGACGAATCGCCAAATCGGCGAGCTGTTGCTGGGGATCGTGCAGCGCATCACACATCACCACTTCCGCATTGAACAGCCCAAGCAATAGGCGATTGCCATTGGTCAGGTAGTTTTCTTCTTTGGTGTCGATCGGATTTTCCAGCAACGCCACGCAGTGCAAGCCCAGCTTGGCCGCTACCGCTGCCGTTTGGCGCACGTGGTTAGATTGAATAGCGCCGGCAGTCACCAGCGTATCTGCGCCCTGACGCAAAGCATCAGCAGCCAGATACTCCAGTTTTCTCAGTTTGTTACCGCCCATCGCCATCGGCGTGACATCGTCACGTTTGATGTAAATTTCACGACCGAGATAATCTGAAAGGCGAGACAGTTTTTCGAGCGGTGTCGCAGAGCCGACAAAATCGAGGCGCGGGAACTGCGCCAGTTGTTGTTGCAGATTCACAACTTCCCCCAGGGAATAAAGTATCAACATCTAAAAGATAGATTTAGCAGATGTGGACTTAATAATCACTCTTTATTCGTGATGGGGGATAGACGAAAACCCCGGCTGGTGCGCCGGGGAGAGCAGATCAATAGCTTTTTTGCCAGGCGAGATACTGGTCGTATTTACGCAGGGCAATACGGTAATTGTTATGTGCCGCAGAAGGCAGCTCTTCGATAATGCGCTGATGGCTGGCATTGTTGGCGAACTTGTCTGCCGGGTAGTTGCGCTCCACCAACATCTCATCCAACCGGCGCAAGCGCACGACGTATTCGCGGATGGTGCTGTGGCTCATTTCGGTCTGCTCAAACAGGTACTGTTTAAACGCCATAATGTCGAAATAGCTCGGATGGCTATTACAGGAAATCTCGCTGCAGAAACGGCACAACGCGGTCAGTTCATTTTGCACATTCAGCCAAACATGGTCATCAATTGGCTGGTCCATGCGCGCAATCGCGTCTTTGTTAATGATCTTGCCGCGAAACACTAAGGCCATACGATCCAATAGCTTGCCACACTGGGAACAGTGGGTCTGGCTGTGTTTGTAATCTTTCAAATAACGGCTCAGCGGCCGTTTTTTCAATAATATTCCTGGCATAGGGACAGTCCGATTATCGCAATGGTGATCAGGTTGAAGGGTAACGGTTGAAGACATGTCAGTTTTCGCTCGCCAGACGCGCACGCAGGCGTTTAATCGCCTGGCTATGCAATTGGCTGACACGCGATTCCCCCACGTCCAGCACGGCGCCGATCTCTTTCAGATTCAACTCTTCCTGGTAATACAACGTCAGCACCATTTTCTCGCGATCCGGTAACGCCTCGATGGCGTCGATCACCCGTTGGCGCAGGTTCCCCTCCAACAGATGATGTAACGGATTGGCCTCTTCGTGCCCTTCCAGCAGCGGTTCCGCGCTTTCGCCATGCTCTTCCCGCCATTCGTCGTAGGAAAAAAGCTGGCTGTTATTGGTGTCCAACAGAATTTGACGGTACTCATCCAGTGACATATCCAGCGTCTGTGCGACCTCTACTTCACTGGCCGGCCGGCCAAGCCGCTGTTCCAGTTGTCGCATCACCTGCGCGACTTCACGCGCATGGCGACGCACGCTGCGCGGCACCCAGTCACGGCTGCGCAGCTCATCGAGCATGGCACCGCGGATGCGTTGCACCGCGTAGGTGGTAAAGGCTGTTCCTTGCAGGGCGTCATAACGCTCAACGGCGTTCAATAACCCGATTCCGCCTGCCTGCAGCAGATCGTCAAGCTCCACGCTGGCGGGCAACCTGACTTGCAGGCGCAACGCCTCGTGGCGCACTAACGGTACGTAGCGCAACCAGAGAGAATTTTTGTCCATCACGCCTTCGGCGGTATACAGATCGCTCACTATGTCTAAAACCTGCGGATAAGAGAGTCAGCGCTATTATCCGTAGGGGGCAAAATGCCAATCGGCTGAACAGTCGTACAAAACAGGCCTTATTTGCGCCATGCAACATCCACGCAGCGCGCGACCATAAAAAAACCCCGCCGGAGCGGGGTTCTTTGCGACAGGTTAATCGAGGAGAGTCGATTAACGCAGCAGGGACAACACGTTCTGAGTAGACTGGTTAGCCTGTGCCAGAACAGAGGTGCCAGCCTGTTGCAGGATGTTTGCACGGCTCATGTTAGACACTTCGGTCGCGTAGTCAGCATCTTGAATACGAGACTGAGAAGCAGACAGGTTGTTCACGGTGCTGTTCAGGTTGTTGATAACAGAATCGAAACGGTTCTGTACCGCACCCAGGGAAGAACGCAGGCCGTCAACCTGAGACAGTGCTTTGTCCAGGGTGTCCAGTGGGTTTTTAACGCCAGCGTCAGTGCCGGAGTCAGTCACTTTACCGTCATCTGCAACAGCAGCTTTGGTGTAAGAAGTTGCGCCAGTAGTCGCATCTTTAGTCGCGATGAAGTAAGCAGATTTGCCGTTTGCATCAGTACCGGAAACCAAAGTTTTGCCTGTAGCCAGACCTGTCACATCAGCAGCTTTTTTAGTTGCGCCAGTGGCGTCGCTGTCAACAGAGATCTGAGTACCAGAAGCGATGTCAGCACCCGCTTTTGCAGATTTAGTGGTAACGTCGAAAGTATCCAGACCCAATTGTTTAGCGTCGATTTTTTTCAGATCGATATCGATGGTTTCACCGTCGTTAGCGCCAACCTGGATGGTCAGTTTCTGATCGCTGCTCAGCACTTTCACGCCGTTGAAATCGGTCTGCTCGGAGATACGGTTGATTTCAGCCAAACGCTGAGTGACTTCGTCCTGGATGGATTTCAGGTCGCTGGTGGAGTTAGAACCGTTCAGAGCCTGTGCAGTCAGACGACGGATGTTCTGCAGATTGTCGTTAACTTCGTTCAGAGCGCCTTCAGTGGTCTGCGCCAGAGAGATACCGTCGTTGGCGTTACGGGAAGCCTGAGTCAGGCCCTTGATGTTAGCAGTGAAGCGGTTAGAGATTGCCTGACCCGCAGCATCGTCTTTCGCGCTGTTGATACGCAGGCCAGAAGACAGACGCTCAATCGCAGTGCCCAGAGAAGACTGAGATTTGTTCAGGTTGTTCTGCGCCATCAGAGACAGGCTGTTGGTGTTAATTACTTGTGCCATTATATGCTTTCCTTACGAGTCAGTTGCGATCTTCGCAACGTAGTTAAAAGGTTCGGGCTGCTTTGCCCACGGCGTCAACCACCGTCCCATCAGGTATCGGCCCTCCCCCTGCAACCTTTAGAAATTTTTTATTTTTTTTTGCATATTCAGCAATAGGGTAATTAACGCAGTTTTTCCCTCTTCTATTGCGCCATCGGTTTTTTATTTTTTCGGTAAACTTTTTCTCCACTGGGCCGATAACGCGTAAAGCGAATAAAGTCATTATCAAGGAGAATTACCAATGGCATCGATCAGTTCATTAGGCCTCGGCTCAGGGCTTGACCTCAACGGTTTACTGGATAAGCTGACCAAAGCGGAACAGCAGCGTCTGACCCCTTATACGACCAAGCAGTCGAGCTACAACTCTCAAATCACCGCCTACGGGACGCTGAAAAGCTCGTTGGAAAAGTTTGACAACTTGAGCAAAGAACTGGCGAAAGAAGATTTCTTTAAAAGCACTACCGCCAGCGAACACGATGCATTCAAGATCACCACTAACGCCAAGGCGGTCCCAGGCAACTATGTGGTGGAAGTCACCAAGCTGGCGCAGGCTCAAACCCTAACAACGCAGGCCGCGATCGGCGATCAGACCACCAAGCTGGGTGCAGAGGGTGCAACCGATCGCTCCATCAGTATCACCGCCGGCAACCCGCCAAAAGAAACCAAGATCCCTCTGAGCGACGATCAAACCTCGCTGGTGGAAATGCGTGACGCCATCAATGGTGCCAAGGCTGGCGTCACCGCAAGTATCATGCGCGTGGGCGACAATCAGTATCAGTTGGCGATCAGTTCTTCCACCACTGGCGAGAACAACAGGGTCTCCATTCAGGTCAATAATGATGACCAACTGGGTGATATCCTGAATTACGACTCCAAACGCAGCACCAGCCCGATGAAAGAAACGGTGAAAGCGCAGGATGCCGAGCTGGTGGTGAACGGTACCGCCATTAAGCGCAGCACCAACTCGATCAACGATGCCCTGCAGGGCGTAACCATCGATCTGAAGACAAAAACCAAAGACGCCGAGCCGCAAAACCTGGTGATCAGCACCAATACCGCCGGCACCACCGACAAGATCAAAGAGTGGGTCGACGGCTATAACTCGCTGCTGGATACCTTTAACTCGCTGACCAAATATACCCCGGTCAAAACCGGCGAGGCGCAGAATGCCAGCAACGGCCCCCTGTTAGGGGACAACACGCTGCGCGGTATTCAGTCATCGATTAAAAGCGCTCTCAGCGCCGCACAGGATAACCCCGAGCTGAAAGGCCTGGGCAATCTGGGGATCTCAACAAATACCAAAACCGGCAAATTGGAAATCGACAGCACCAAGCTGAAAAAAGCGCTGGATGATAAACCCGATCAGGTCACCAACTTCTTCGTCGGGAACGGCAAGGACACGGGTATGGCCACCGAGATCCATAACGAGATCCAGAGTTATATCAAGTCCGGCGGTATCATCGAAAACTCGACCAAAAGCATCAATACCAACCTCGACCGCCTGAACAGCCAGATAACTACGGTCACCGCCAGCATTCAAAACACCATAGATCGTTATAAACAACAATTCGTACAACTGGACACCATGATGTCCAAAATGAATGGCACCAGTAACTATTTGAATCAACAATTTAAATAACCACTTTTTAACCAGGTAAAAAAAAGCATGTATAACCGTAGCGGCACTCAGGCCTATGCGCAGGTCAGTTTGGAAAGCGGCGTGATGAGCGCCAGCCCGCATCAGTTAATCGTGATGCTTTTCGATGGGGCGCTTAGCGCCCTATTACGCGCACGGATACTGATGAACCAGGGGGATATCGCCGGCAAGGGTCAGGCACTGTCAAAGGCCATCAATATTATTGATAACGGCCTGAAAGGCGGGCTTGACCACCAGCAAGGCGGTGAAATGGCCGATAATCTGGCGGCACTGTATGACTATATGAAGCGGCGCTTGATGCAGGCCAACCTGCACAACGACGAAGCGGCGATCACCGAAGTGGTCAAATTGTTGGAAAATATTGCTGACGCCTGGCGCCAGATTGGCCCTAATTATCACCCTTCTCAGGACGCCGTGTAATGGAACGTCAACAGCAGTTGTTAGCCGCCTATCAGCAAATTTTTACCCTGAGTAGCCATATGATTGTGCTGGCACAAACCGGCCGGTGGGAAGAACTGGTTGAGCAGGAACTGGCCTATGTGACGGCGGTAGAAAAAACCGCCGCCTTTACCGGTCAGGCTGGCCCGTCGATGGCACTGCAGGAGCTGCTGCATCATAAACTGCAGCAAATCCTGGACAACGAAACCGAGTTGAAACGTTTGCTGCAGCAACGCATGGACCAATTGAAAGAATTAATCGGCCAATCAACGCGCCAAAACGTGGTCAACAACACCTACGGTCAGTTTCACGATCGCGCTCTGCTGCTAGGAGAGCCACAAATCAGGTGAAATCGTAACAATAACGGCGACGTTGGGATAAGGAGCAGCATGTACTATTATTCCCCGGTTAAGTCAGGATATTAATCCATGGCATTTGAATTATTCAGATAATGGGTAATTAGTAAAAATGCACAATTTGAGCCTTGCTCTCACTTTCACGGATAAGCATCACTCCAACACGGACGTTTTCTGTTCAGCAGGAAATTTATTTTTGATAGATAAAACACGTCGTTGTACTTCACAACATATGGAAAAAAGTTGCTCCAACGCCCATCAAAGCGTAAAGATATTCACAGATAATGGCTGCGAAATGAATATCGATGGAACGTACAATTAATATTTGTCCTGGAATTGGTGCATCGGCACACATCATTCAGCATACTGAATTATTATTCCCTTCAGTTTATTTTGAGCAACCACATCTGTATCTGGTACAACAAGGCCACAAGCGTATACGTTGGCAACAACGAGAAATCATCGCTCATGCGGGCGAATTGTTGATCATCGACGGAGGCCAAACCGTAGATATAATTAACGGCCCCTCAAAAGATGGGGTTTTCAGTTGCCAGTTGCTGACCTGCGATCCCCTGTTGTTCACCACACCATCAGCCACCGTCGAAACCGCCCCCTCAACCCCCTTCGATGCGGTGCTGGCGTTACGCAACCTGCCCTGTGCCTTGATGCACAGTTTCGAGACCACCAGCCTTGCACTGGCTCTTAAGCATCGTTTCCCAACGGTTATCATTCGCCACAAAATGTTAGAAATCCTGCTCTGGTTAAAACAATTCAACGTCCACTTTATGCATAACGAGATTAGGAATTTAACCCAGCGCGTGCGTCGTTGCCTGGCAACCGATCCCCATAATATCTGGACGGCGGCCGAGGTAGCGGAAACATTGTCGATGAGTGAAGTGATGTTGCGTCGCAAGTTGTCAGCAGAGAATACGTCGTTGCGCAATCTGATGATCGACGTGCGTATGAGTAGTGCATTGGCGCTTCTGCAATCTACAGATTGGCCCATATCCGTCATTGCACAACATGTGGGTTATGAAAGCTCGTCACGGTTCGCAGAGCGTTTTCGCAAGCGTTTCGGTTTTGCTCCCACGGCAATCCGCGGGCACCAGCGCGCAATGGAACCCAGCACGCCTCGCCCCGATCACTTCAGCATGATGCAAGCGCAGGAGTGATGGCCACACGCGTAAATTAAATCATTGGACAATGAAGTCGTTGTTTTTGTAAACAGGATTGGCACAAAACGACCAGGTGGGATAGCATCAACGCAGCATTAAAACGGTCAGAAGTGAATAAACCATGCTCAACGAAAAGCTGCTGTTTTCCTTGGTTGTATTACTGCTCGGCATGTGGTTGTTTGGCTTACTGTATGAAGAAGAAGCCATGCGAATGTTGGCGGGAAAATAAAACAGTAAGGCCACAAACGTGGCCCCAATTGTTTTAACTTTGTTTAATTAAAATGCTTATTAATACAGTTAAAACGATAAGTATTAAAATACTTAACAACCGCCATCTGCGTTCACTTTTACCGCTCATTATATTACCTGGTAATTGAAAGGTCTTTACACCCTGGAATTATAATGCAGCGATAAACATGGCAATTTGCGTTACATCGTATTTTCTCCCCTTCTACTCCGGCGATTGATGTTCGTTGCGTTGCCATTATCGCCATGATCAAGTCACTGATTATTCAAAATGACATCACTAAAGCACAGTCATTCGGTGTTCAAGGCGCAACAAGGGCCAATCGGGCAGGAAGTTGCGCAACTAATTGGTCCACCGCCAGCCTGACTTTTAACGGTTGGTAAGCGGCATGGGGCCAAACGGCACTAACGGGGAAATCTACGCTGCCAAAGCGGCGCATTATCGCCACCAGGCGACCTTCAGCAAGGTGCTCACGAGCAAGCCAATACGGTAGCCAAACCACGCCGGCACCGCTTACCGCAGCATTGGCAATAGCTTGCATATCATCCATCACGATTCTTGCCTGCGGCCTGATTTCTTGCAGGCTGTTGTTGCCGTCCCTGAGTTGCCATTTCTGGACACTGCCGGCACGTAAATACCCTACCGCCTGATGTTGGCTCAGTGCTTGTAACGACTGCGGTTCGCCATAGCGCTGTAAATAGGCCGGTGACGCACAAAATGTCATGCCGTGGTGGCCTAACTGCCGACCTATCAGGCGACTGCTGTCAGGCAAGGCGCCAATACGAATAGCCAGATCAAACCCTTCGTCGATCAAGTCCACTGTGCGATCGCTAAAGGAGAGTTCCAGCGTCAATTGCGGATGCTGTATCGCCAGCTCCGTCAGTATCGGCGCAATGCACAAATGGCCGAACAGCACGGGCATTGACACACGTAATCTGCCGCTGGCTTGCACTTTGCCGCTATCGAGCAAAGCCTCGGCATTGTTGATCGTCGCCAGTGCCTGTCGACAATGCTCATAGAACAACACCCCCTCATCCGTCAGACTTTGACTGCGCGTCGTGCGCAGGAAAAGCATGACCCCCAGACGCGCCTCCAACCGAGAGATAATTTTACTGATGGCAGAGCGTGTCAGATGCAATTTTTCAGCCGCGTTGGCGAAGCTGCCCGCCTCCGCGACGGCGACAAATACCGGGATGCCGTTTAGTTCTGTTCTCACCGTATTGCTTCCTTTTTGGAATCAATGATGTGAAACACTATCACCACTGGTGAATATTCAGCAATGTTAACATGCGTTATCTCGAACACCCCAAGGGGCCAACTGACGCATTGGGGCTTATGCAGACACTCATCAGGAAAAGATCATGAACAATATCTTGGTACTCAAATCCAGCATCATGGGCGATCAATCCCACACGAATACATTGATCGACGCCTTTTTGACCGAACGCAACACCAAGGGGCTTCAGGATAACGTCGTAATACGCGACTTGGTTTCGCTCGACTTACCCGTGCTGGACGCCGAATTGTTTGGCGCATTACGTGGCAGCGAGTCCCCCAGCCCGCGGGCCAAAGAGGTGGTGGCACTCTCGGATCAATTAATTGCCGAGCTTAAAGCCAGCGATCTGGTGGTGATTGGTGCGCCGATGTACAACCTTAACGTGCCGACACATTTAAAGAACTGGTTTGATTTGGTGGCACGTGCCCGCGTCACGTTCAACTACACGTCGACTTATCCGGTCGGTCTGGTTGAAGACGTGCGTGCCCTGGTGATCAGTTCGCGCGGCGGCATACATGTGGGTAACGAAACCGATGCGGTCACCCCCTACCTGCGTTCCGTTTTAGGCTTGATGGGCATCAGTGAAGTGGAATTCGTTTATGCGGAAGGCCTGGATATGAAACCACATGGACGAGATCGGGGTATGGAAAGTGCCCACCATCAACTTGCTGCGTTACTTTCCTGATCGTCATTTCCAACAAACATGGCCTCAAACACGAGGCCATGCTCATCACACCGCCATATTCATCACTTCCTGGTAGGCGGAAACCAGCTTATTACGCACCTGTACGCCCATCTGCAGTGAGACTGAGGATTTTTGCAAATCAACCATGACGTCATTTAAGCTTATGCCTGGCACGCCCACTTCAAAATCCTGCGCCTGTTTGCGTGCGGCCTGCTGGGTATCACTGATCTTGCCGATCGCGGCTTTCAGTTCGCTGGCAAAGTTGACGCCCTGTACCGGCGCACTTTGCCCCATGGTCCCCGCCTGAATCGCCGTGGCCTGCAGT
This sequence comes from Serratia sp. CoH_134_PS_4, assembly GCF_058190535.1. Lineage (NCBI taxonomy): Bacteria > Pseudomonadati > Pseudomonadota > Gammaproteobacteria > Enterobacterales > Yersiniaceae > Serratia > Serratia sp. CoH_134_PS_4. The sequence goes on along the minus strand of NZ_JBXWKI010000001.1, from coordinate 53,725 downwards.
TGCTGCAATACCCCTTCAATGCCCTGAATTGCCATTCTGACCTCAATAAAAACGTTGTTGCCGGACGTTGTTTCATCAGGCACTACTTTGATGATCCACACCCTATCACAGCGTTTTTATCCTAAAGCCGTTAATTAACTGCAAAAAACCCGGCTTATCGGGCCATCGAAATTCCCCTCAAGAGGAAATAATGGCATGCCCAGAAATGGGAGCGCCGCTATATCCGTCGTCTTTCAAGTTGCAGCGTTGTTATCTGCACGCGCTCACCTCAATGGCTGCTGTAGAGGGCAAATGAATTCGCCCCGATTAACTCAGGTGCAGCATGCTGCGCCCCTACAACACCAGGGAATGAGCGAGCCGGCAGCCTAGCTGTAACTTGAAAGGCATAGGGTATATTTATATGTGTATCAGGGAGTCTGTTTTGTCACACAACGCTAACCACATCGTTCATCAGCCTGGCAGGGAGCTACGCCGTGGCCTGCACCGGATCCTGAGCGTCATTGAAGGACACTGGCTAAAATGAGTGCTTCAATTACCGCCACCGAAAGCCGCGATAATGGCCTGCAAGCCATGTGGAATCGTCTGCGCGCCAACCCAAAAATCCCACTGCTGATCGCCGCTTCCGCTGCCATCGCCATTGTGGTTGCGCTGCTGTTATGGGTGAAAAGCCCAGACTACCGCGTTCTGTACAGCAACATTAACGATCGCGACGGCGGGGCCATCGTGACTCAACTCACGCAGATGAATATCCCTTACCGCTTCGCCGAGAACGGTGCGGCGCTGCTGATCCCCGCAGAGAAAGTGCATGAAACCCGTTTACGCTTGGCGCAATTGGGCCTGCCTAAAGGGGGAGCCGTCGGCTTCGAACTGCTGGATCAGGAAAAATTCGGCATCAGTCAATTCAGTGAGCAAATCAACTACCAGCGTGCGCTGGAAGGTGAACTGTCACGCACCATCGAATCACTGGGGCCGGTACAAAACGCCCGGGTGCATCTGGCACTGCCAAAGCCTTCCCTGTTCGTTCGCGAGCAAAAATCCCCATCTGCCTCGGTGACACTGACGCTCCAACCCGGTCGCGCATTGGATGACGGCCAGATCAACGCCATCGTTTATATGATCTCAAGCAGCGTGGCCGGTTTGCCGCCAGGCAACGTTACGGTGGTCGATCAATCAGGTCGGCTGCTTACCCAGTCTGACGGCGCAGGTCGCGATCTGAACGCAGCACAGCTGAAATACGCCAACGAAGTGGAAAGCCGCTACCAACGCCGGATAGAAGCCATTTTGGCACCGATGGTCGGCAGCGCCAACGTGCGTGCTCAGGTCACTGCACAGATCGATTTTGCGACCCGCGAGCAAACCGACGAAGAATATCAACCCAACCAGCAGCCGAACAAAGCTGCCGTGCGCTCAAAGCAAATGAGCCAAAGCGATCAAATTGGTGGGCCACAGGTCGGCGGTGTACCGGGTGCGTTGTCAAATCAGCCTAGCACCCCTGCTACCGCGCCGATCGAAACCGCCAAACCGGCTGCCGCAGGCAATAACACCAACACGGCCAATACTGCCGCCGCCTCTACCGCGCCGCGCAGCACTGGGCCGCAGAACAGCCGTCACGATGAAACCACCAACTACGAGGTCGATCGCACCATTCGCCATACCCAGCAAAAAGCCGGGACAGTACAGCGGTTGTCGGTTGCGGTGGTGGTCAACTACAGCGGCACGGATAAAAGCGGCAAGCCATTGCCGATGAGCAAAGAGCAGTTGGCACAGATTGAATCCCTGGTACGTGAATCCATGGGCTTCTCCAGCGCCCGTGGCGATACCCTTAATGTGGTCAACGCACCGTTTACTGATAACGACGTCACGGGTGCCGAGTTGCCGTTCTGGCAAAGCCAGGCCTTTATCGATCGTCTGTTCGACGCAGGTCGTTATCTGCTGGTCCTGCTGGTCGCTTGGCTACTCTGGCGCAAGCTGGTACGCCCGCAACTGCAAAACCGTCAGGCCGTGCAAAAAGCCGCGCTCGCCGCTGCCAATGCGCCAATGGCTAAACCGGCCGACAGCACTAAACCGAGTAATGAGGAGCTGGCGCAGCACCGTAAATCGCAGCAGCGCGTCAGTGCAGAAGTCCAGAGCCAGCGGATCCGCGATCTGGCTGATAAAGACCCGCGTGTGGTCGCTCTGGTAATCCGCCAATGGATGAGTAATGAACTATGAGTCTGACCGGAACCGAAAAAAGCGCCATCCTGCTGATGACGCTAGGTGAAGATCGCGCTGCCGAGGTGTTTAAACACCTCTCCTCGCGTGAAGTCCAGCAGTTGAGTGGCACCATGGCCAGCATGAGCCAGGTGTCCCACAAACAGCTGCACGAAATACTGCGCGAGTTTGAAGACGACGCCGAACAATATGCAGCGCTGAGCGTCAACGCGAGCGACTATCTGCGTTCTGTGTTGGTCAAGGCATTGGGCGAAGAACGTGCCTCTAGCCTGTTGGAGGATATTCTCGAATCGCGCGAAACCACCACCGGCATGGAAACACTGAACTTTATGGAGCCGATGAGCGCCGCCGATCTGATCCGCGACGAGCATCCACAAATCATCGCGACCATTTTGGTCCACCTGAAACGGGGTCAGGCGGCAGATATTCTGGCGCTGTTCGACGAACGCCTGCGCAACGACGTGATGTTGCGTATCGCGACCTTCGGCGGCGTGCAACCGGCCGCGCTGGCAGAACTGACCGAAGTTCTGAACAACCTGCTCGATGGCCAAAACCTCAAGCGCAGCAAAATGGGTGGGGTGCGCACCGCAGCCGAGATCATCAACCTGATGAAAACGCAGCAGGAAGAAGCCGTTATCGACGCCATGCGCGAGTACGATGGCGAACTGGCGCAGAAAATCATCGACGAGATGTTCCTGTTCGAAAATCTGGTGGAAGTCGACGATCGCAGCATCCAACGCCTGTTGCAGGAAGTGGAAGGCGAATCCTTGCTGGTCGCGCTCAAAGGTGCGGAACAGCCGCTGCGCGAGAAGTTCCTCAAGAACATGTCGCAACGCGCCGCCGACATTCTGCGCGACGACCTGGCCAACCGTGGCCCGGTACGTATGTCGCAGGTAGAGAACGAACAGAAAGCCATCCTGTTGGTGGTCCGTCGTTTGGCAGAAACCGGCGAAATGATTATCGGCGGTGGCGAGGACACCTATGTCTGATCGCATCAACACCCTGCCCTGGCAGCCATGGTCGCTTAACGATCTGACCGAACCCAAGCCAGAGATTGCCCCTCTGCCGGTGGCAGAGACTTACGGCATCCCGGTGGACGACACTGTCGTCCAGGAGCAGCAATTGGCCCAGTTGCGCCTGCAGGCCGAGCAACAGGGCCAGCAGCTGGGCTATGCGGACGGTCAGCAAAAGGGCTACGACGCAGGATTTCAGGCCGGCATGGAGGACGGTCGCCAGCAGGGCTTGCTGGAGGCGCAACAGCAGCAACAGCCTCTGACTGCCCACTGGCAACAGTTGGTGATCGAATTCCAGCACACGCTGGATGCGCTCGACAGCGTAATAGCCTCGCGCCTTATGCAACTCGCCTTAACCGCCGCCAAGCAAGTGCTCGGCCAGCCCCCGGTGTGTGACGGAACCGCTCTGCTGGCCCAAATCCAGCAGTTGATCCAACAAGAGCCTATGTTCAGCGGCAAACCGCAGCTGCGCGTTCATCCGGATGACTATCAGCGGATAGAGCAGCAATTAGGTGCAACCCTCAGCCTGCACGGCTGGCGGTTGCTGGCGGATGGCCAATTGCACCCGGGAGGCTGCAAGGTCAGTGCCGATGAAGGCGATCTCGACGCCAGCCTGGCAACACGCTGGCACGAACTCTGCCGCCTTGCCGCGCCGGGGGACGTGTAATGACCCTGCGCCTCGGTCGCTGGCTGACGTCCCTGGACCAGCTGGAAAAACGCATTGCCCACACCCCGACGGTACGCCGCTATGGCCGTCTGACACGCGCCACCGGGCTGGTGCTCGAAGCCACCGGGCTACAATTGCCGATTGGCGCCACCTGCCTGATCGAACGTCACGACGCCAGTGAAGTGCAGGAAGTGGAAAGCGAAGTGGTCGGTTTTAACGGTCAGCGGCTGTTTCTGATGCCTCTGGAAGAAGTGGAAGGCATTGTCCCCGGCGCCCGGGTTTACGCCCGCATCTCGCCCGAAGGGCAAAGTGCCGGCAAGCAATTGCCACTTGGCCCGGCATTGCTGGGACGCGTGCTCGACGGCAGTGCCAAACCGCTCGACGGCCTGCCTGCACCGGAAACCGGCTACCGTGCACCTTTGATCACGGCCCCGTTCAACCCACTGCAACGCACGCCGATCGAACAGGTGCTGGACGTCGGCGTACGCACCATCAATGGCCTGCTGACCGTCGGGCGCGGGCAGCGTATGGGCCTGTTTGCCGGTTCTGGCGTGGGGAAAAGCGTCCTGCTGGGCATGATGGCGCGTTATACCCAGGCCGATGTGATTGTCGTCGGCCTCATCGGTGAACGCGGCCGCGAGGTCAAAGACTTTATCGAGAACATCCTTGGCCCTGAAGGCCGGGCACGTTCGGTGGTCATTGCCGCACCGGCAGACGTTTCCCCCTTACTGCGTATGCAAGGGGCCGCCTACGCCACCCGTATCGCCGAGGACTTCCGCGATCGTGGTCAACACGTGCTGCTGATTATGGATTCGCTAACCCGTTATGCCATGGCGCAGCGTGAGATCGCCCTGGCTATTGGCGAACCCCCGGCAACCAAAGGCTACCCACCTTCCGTCTTTGCCAAACTGCCGGCGCTGGTAGAACGTGCCGGTAATGGCATCAGCGGCGGTGGTTCCATTACCGCCTTTTATACCGTCCTGACGGAAGGCGATGACCAGCAGGATCCGATTGCCGACTCGGCGCGCGCCATTCTCGACGGTCACGTCGTGCTATCGCGACGGCTTGCCGAAGCCGGTCACTACCCGGCTATCGACATCGAAGCGTCGATCAGCCGCGCCATGACGTCACTGATTGACGACGAGCATTACCGCCGGGTACGCAACTTCAAACAGATGCTGGCCAGCTATCAACGTAACCGTGACCTTATAAGCGTCGGTGCCTACGTCGCCGGCAGCGATCCACTGCTGGACAAAGCCATGACGCTGTATCCGCAGATGGAGGCCTATCTGCAACAGGGTATTTTCGAGCGCAGCGGTTACGACGACGCCTGCCAACAGCTACAACAGTTGATCGTTTAACGTCACTAAAGGCGCAAATCCGATGAAACCACAGTCACCCCTCATTACCCTGCGCGATCTGGCTCAGGATGCGGTGGAACAGGCAACGCAGCAATTGGGTCAGGTACGCAAGGCACAACAAGCCGCTGAGCAGCAGCTTTCCATGTTGCTCAATTATCAGGATGAGTACCGCCAGAAGCTGAATAACCAACTGAGTGGCGGCATGGAGTCGTCAAATTGGCAGAACTACCAGCAGTTTATCGGCACGCTGGAACAGGCCATTACCCAACATCGCCAACAGCTGATGCAGTGGGGGCAGAAGGTCGACCACGCCATGAAGCACTGGCAAGACAAGCAGCAGCGGCTGAATGCCTTCGAAACCCTGCACTCCCGTGCCCAGAGCGCGGAGCAGCAGTTGGAGAACAAACGGGATCAAAAACTGATGGATGAGTTCGCTCAACGCAGTGCACAAAGGAATCTACAACAATGAATCTCAACGCTTTGCCAGGCATATCGGCTCAGAGCGAGACCGGCTTACTGCCGGACGCACAGGCGCCGCTGGACGAGTCAGCGCTCTCCTCCGCCTTTGCCCAACTGCTCGGTGCACGCGTGCTACCTGCCGACAAGTCCGCAGGAAAACTGTCACCGACGGCACTGGACGCAGAAGGTGAATCAAGCCCGCTCAGCCACAACCAACTGACGCAGCTTCTGGCCGCCTTCGGCGAGCGCGATGGGCTTATTACGCCCTCGTTATTACGTGGTAATCAGCCGTTAGCCAGCGACGCCGACGAAGAGCTGCCCTCAGATCAGCAGCCTCAAGACGTTGCTCTGCGGCCTGCCGGTGAGATCGACGCAGCCACACTGCAAGCCCTGTTCGCGATGCTGCCCATCGCCACTCCCCCTTCTGTACCAGGCACCGCCAAACTTACCGTTGAAGGTGATCAGGATGCCACTCAACCTGCCGCCCTGCTGACCGCCGCACTGGGTAAACAACCAGACGCCAAGGGCAGCCCGATAGCCGACGTACAGAAAACCCCGGCAACGCTGGCCAAAGATCCGCTCAACGTTGAAAGCCGCGCGGACAGCCCGCAACAGACAGCCGCAACGCACGACAAGATGGATACCGCCGCGTTGAAATTCAGCGCGGACGCGCAACCTCAGGCAGCGGTTAATCCTCACATGGCTCCACCGGTGTCCAGCCCGATAGCCGCATCGGCACCCGCGACCTCGCTGGTCACTGCGCCGCCAACCCCCCAGTTGAACGCCCAACTTGGCAGCCCAGAATGGCAGCAGGCATTGAACCAACAGGTCCTGATGTTCCATCGCAACGGCCAGCAAAGTGCCGAGCTGCGGTTGCATCCGCAAGAACTGGGGGCGCTGCAAATCACCCTCAAGCTGGATGACAATCAGGCCCACCTGCACATTGCCTCCGCACAAGGTCAGGTACGTGCCGCCGTCGAAGCCGCCATGCCGCAACTGCGTCATGCATTGGCAGAGAGCGGCATCAATCTGGGGCAAAGCAGCGTCGGGGGGGAATCCACACCCCAGTGGCAACAGGCACAGCAACAAAACGCTGAGCAGCAGGGCCGACCGGATTACCGCGATCGCCACGGTGACAGCAATCTGACCGGTGAGGCTCTCAGCGCGCCGCTGGAATTGCAGGCGATGGCCCGCGCCGTCAGCGGCGTTGATATTTTCGCCTGAGCCACCGCAAACGTCCAAGCTGGCACGCTTTTCTCTGTCTATTCTGGCTATTGCACGCCGGAATAGACGCGATAATACCGCTACCCGTCATAGTTGAAGCTGCATCATTGTTGGCTGCGTTTGCGCACCCCGGTCACATAGTTATCTATGCGCTTGGGGACTGACAACCAGGCCGTCGCGACGCAACTCCAATTATTTTGGATAAATTATGTCATGCGTGCGGCTTTTACACGCGCTATATACCCGCGAGATCTTAGGTTGCAGCTTGAAAGACGACGGGTATAACAACAGGAATTTGATTTAGCTATGTCTCAAAATACCCTACCGGCAGCCCCTAAACGCTCCCTTCTGGTCATTCTGCTGGTGTTGATCGCCGTCATCGCCAGCGGCGCGGCCGGTTACAGCTGGTGGCAGCTCAAGCAACATCAGAGCGGCGCGCAACCTGCCGCCAAACCACAACCGCCGGCCGCACCGGTATTCATGCCGCTGGACACCTTCACCGTCAATCTGATGACGCCCGATAACAACCCGGATCGCGTGTTGTATATCGGCCTGACATTACGCTTGCCGGACGAAAACACCCGCCGCCAATTGAACGATTTCCTGCCGGAAGTGCGCAGCCGTCTGCTGATGCTGCTGTCACGTCAGGAAGCGGGTCAACTGAGTAGCGAACAAGGGAAGCAGCAACTGGTGGCGCAAATTAAGGACGTGCTTAGCCCACCGCTGGTTAAGGGACAACCGAAGCAGGTGGTCAGCGATGTGCTGTTCACTGCCTTCATATTGCGGTAATCACTATGGGCGACAGCATTCTTTCACAGGCAGAGATCGACGCCTTGCTCAATGGAGACAGCGCGGGTGATGAACCCGAAGCCGTCACCAGCAACGAGAGCGAGGTCAAGCCGTACGATCCGACCACCCAGCGCCGCGTGGTACGCGAGCGTCTGCACGCGCTGGAAATCATCAATGAACGTTTTGCCCGGCAGTTCCGCATGGGATTGTTCAACCTGCTGCGTCGTAGCCCGGACATTACCGTCGGCCCGATCAAGATCCAGCCGTATCACGAATTTGCCCGTAATCTGCCGGTGCCAACCAACCTCAACCTGGTGCACCTGAATCCGCTGCGTGGCACCGCGTTATTCGTGTTCGCACCGAGCCTGGTATTTATCGCCGTCGATAACCTGTTCGGCGGCGACGGCCGCTTTCCAACGAAAGTGGAAGGCCGTGAGTTTACCCCCACTGAGCAGCGGGTGATTAAACGCATGTTACGCCTGGCGCTGGACGCCTACGGCGATGCCTGGAGCGCGATTTACAAGATCAATGTGGAATACGTGCGCGCAGAAATGCAGGTGAAATTCACCAATATCACCACCTCACCGAACGACATTGTGGTGACTACGCCGTTCCAGGTGGAGATCGGTGCGCTGAGCGGTGAATTCAATATCTGTATTCCGTTTGCGATGATTGAGCCGTTACGCGAGCTGCTGACCAACCCGCCGTTGGAAAACTCACGGCAGGAAGACAGCCATTGGCGTGAAACCTTAGTGAAGCAGGTGCAACATTCCGAGCTGGAACTGATTGCCAACTTCGTCGATATCCCAATGCGGCTGTCAAAGATCCTGAAGTTGCAGCCAGGGGACGTATTACCGATTGATAAGCCGGATCGCCTGATTGCCCACGTGGACGGCGTACCCGTTCTGACCAGCCAATACGGCACGTTAAACGGGCAATATGCCCTGCGTGTTGAACATTTGATTAACCCTATTTTGAATGCTCTGAGTGAGGAACAGCCCAAATGAGTGATCCTAAGCAACCGTCTGGCGAAGGAAAGGAATCCGTGGACGATCTGTGGGCTGATGCGTTTAACGAACAGCAAGCTACTGAAAAAACGTCTGCAAGTGACGCCGTGTTCAAATCGCTGGAACCGCAAGATGCAAGCGGCAGCCTGCAAGATATCGATCTGATCCTGGACATCCCGGTCAAATTAACCGTCGAACTGGGCCGTACCAAAATGACCATCAAGGAACTGCTGCGTCTGTCGCAGGGATCTGTCGTGGCGTTGGACGGGCTGGCGGGTGAACCGCTGGACATCATGATCAACGGTTATCTGATCGCCCAAGGCGAAGTCGTGGTGGTGGCCGACAAGTTTGGCGTGCGCATTACCGACATCATCACCCCTTCCGAGCGCATGCGCCGCCTGAGCCGCTGATGAATCCAAGCACGACCACGCCTAACGCAGGCACTTTGCAATCCTCCGCGCCGGCGCTGCCGGCCGGTTCGGTGCTGACGCAAGTCAGCACCGCGCTTGGCGGTATCCTGCTCTTGATCCTGCTGGCAGGTTGGCTTTTCCGTCGTCTGGGATTTGCCCCACAGGCACGCAACAGCAAACTGCTTAACCTGCGTGCCAGTTGTCAGGTGGGACAACGTGAGCGCGTAGTGGTGATCGAGGTGGATAACACCTTATTGGTGCTCGGCGTCACTGCACAGCAAATCACGCCGTTACATACCCTGCCCGCACCACCGAAAGACAGCACGGTAGCCGACACGGTGCCGCCGGCGGATTTTCGCCAACTGATGCAAAAAGTTCTGAAACGCCCGGAAAAATCGGCATGAAATTCCTCGTTCCTTATATCGCCTCATTTGCGCGGGGCAAGCAATGCCTTTGCGGTATCACCGCGGCCTTGCTGTTAGTCAGCCCGGCGGCTTTCGCACAGCTGCCTGGGCTGATCAGCCAACCGTTGGCTAACGGCGGCCAAAGTTGGTCATTGCCAGTGCAAACACTGGTGTTGCTGACGTCGCTCAGTTTCCTGCCCGCCATGTTGCTGATGATGACCAGTTTCACCCGCATCATCATTGTCCTTGGGCTGTTACGCAATGCGCTGGGTACCCCGTCAGCGCCGCCGAACCAGGTGATGCTTGGACTGGCACTTTTCCTGACCTTTTTCATCATGTCACCGGTGTTCGACAAGGTTTATCAGGACGCTTATCTGCCGTTTAGCCAGGATAAAATCAGCCTGGATGTGGCGTTGGATAAAGGCGCGCAGCCACTACGCGAGTTTATGCTGCGCCAAACGCGTGAAACCGATCTGGCGCTGTACGCCAAACTCGCTAACCAACCCCCGCTGGCGGGGCCGGAAGCGGTGCCTATGCGCATTCTGTTGCCTGCCTACGTCACCAGCGAGCTAAAAACGGCGTTCCAGATTGGTTTCACCGTGTTTATTCCTTTCCTGATTATCGACCTGGTGGTCGCCAGCGTTTTGATGGCGTTGGGGATGATGATGGTACCGCCGGCGACCATCTCGCTACCGTTCAAACTGATGTTGTTCGTACTGGTAGATGGTTGGCAGTTACTGCTCGGCTCACTGGCGCAGAGTTTTTACTCGTAACCCGGCGCTCACGCCACCTCTGAAGGAAGCATAATGACACCCGAATCGGTCATGGCACTGGGCACCGAAGCGATGAAAGTGGCGCTGGCGCTGGCAGCCCCCATGCTGCTCGCCGCGCTGGTCAGCGGCCTGGTGGTCAGCCTGCTGCAGGCCGCCACCCAGATCAACGAAATGACGCTGTCGTTCATTCCAAAAATTCTGGCGGTGGTCGCCACCATCGTGATCGCCGGGCCATGGATGTTGAACCTGCTGCTGGATTACATGCGTACGCTGTTCACTAATCTGCCAAATCTGATTGGTTAATCATGCTCACATTTGATAGCGCGCAGTTCGGCGTCTGGCTGAGTCAATACTTCTGGCCATTGCTACGCATTCTGGCGCTCATCAGTACTGCTCCGGTCTTCAGCGAAAAGCAAATCAGCAAGAAGGTGAAAATTGGCCTCGGCGGGCTGATCGTGATACTGATTGCGCCCGGATTGCCAATCAGTACTGTCCCCATTTTTTCCGCAGCCGGGTTGTGGCTGGCGGCTCAGCAAATACTGATCGGTGTGGCGCTGGGCCTGACGATGCAATTTGCCTTTGCGGCGATACGCTTGGCTGGCGAAGTGATCGGCATGCAGATGGGCTTGTCATTCGCCACCTTCTTTGACCCCAGTGGCGGGCCGAATACGCCGGTATTGGCACGGCTACTCAATTTGCTGGCCATGCTGCTGTTCCTCAGCTTCAACGGCCACCTGTGGCTGATTTCACTGTTGGTGGACAGTTTCCATACCCTGCCTATCCAGGCGGAACCCTTGAATGGCAATGGTTTTCTGGCGCTCACCCAAGCAGGCTCGCTGATCTTTATCAACGGCATGATGTTGGCGTTACCGCTGATATGCCTGTTACTCACGCTGAACCTGGCGCTGGGCCTGCTCAATCGCATGACCCCTCAGCTGTCGGTGTTTGTTATCGGTTTCCCGGTCACCATGACGATAGGTATCATGACCATAGGTATGATGATGCCGATGCTGGCACCGTTCTGTGAGCACCTTTTCGGCGAATTCTTCGATCGTCTGGCCAGCGTCATCGGCAACATGACGCCTTAATGTTAGCCAACCCGTGCGGCTTAGCGGCCGCCCTCTCCGAACAAACTGGCAGTAAACCCCCTTTCTCGCTATAAAAAGTTGAAAAAAACAGATAAACACTATTTGGCTTCAATTAATCTTATTGCCTTGAATAATAAAATACCCCCCTTAGAATGGCCTTGTTAAATATAAAGCCATCAGTAGAAAACCACCCTACCATCCATTAATTTTCACAGAATAAAATACAGGAGCGCGATTAAAAAAGAACGCATAGGGAAGTAGAAATATAAAACACATTCCATCTCCGCAAGGATAAAACAGCCACTCACCGGGGTCAGCCGGCGGGTCAGGCATATTTATTATCTGCGGCGTTTTTACCTCTATTCTCAGGAGCATAGACATGAAAGCAAAAACCAACCGAAGAGCACGAAGAACCTTGGGCCTGACGCACTGGGCAACCAACCGGATTCAGATTGCCCTCTGCCCGTCGGAAAAAGACGAAAAATGGAAAATGGTTAAAAAGAAAAAATAACGCTGCCGTTATCATTAAATATAGATATATAACATCTATAATTATTCCTCAGTCCGCAATAAATACCTCGGCGTTTCACGGCGTTAAATAAGGCGGATATGACACATCTATTTTTTGTGTCTGTCGAAAAAAAGGCACGTCACTCAAACCTTAGTGGGGGAAAGAGTGACGTGCCAAACAAGTGCGCCCGGTTTCAAGAATTCTCTACAGAGATAGAGTCTTCTAAGCACACCCAAAGGGTTACCCGCTATGGCTTCACAACGGGTGTTTATTATTGCCGTTCATTCTGAGCGCGCGCTGCCTGCTGCGCCCTCACTAAAGGCGATTTATCATCGCTATGCCTATCGATTTCAGGCTGCAGCCAGAAACAAGGCCCGTGAATGGGCCTTGTCGTGCAGGCAACCACGCTGCGGCTTGAAAGACGGCGGGAATTAGCGGTTCATCTGGAACAGCGACATACCCTGCATATCGCCGAAGGTCTTGTATGACGCCTGCAACGCGGCCTGTTGCATAAAGTAAGCAGAGATCGATTCGGCCAGATCCGCATCCGTCAGCGCACTCATTTGCACCTGGTTGGTCATGTCGCGCTCTTTGCCAATGCTGTCCAACTGATCCATTTCCTGCAGTTGGCTCCCCAATTCGGCGCGCACGCTGAGCACCTTGTTGTAGGAGTTATCCATGCCGCGACTCGCCTTGGCCAAGGCATCAGTCACCTGCTGCTTGGTGGCGTCGTCCGCATCCTGCTGCGGCGTTTTCAGCGCCTTCAGGGCAATGTCGATGCTCTCAAACACGTTGGCAACCGGGGCACTGCCGTCCGGCTCAGGTTTCGGGTTGCTGGTCAGCGCCATAAACACCCCATCACCGGTATGGCCGATGGTCATAGTACGGTTGGCGTCCACCTTCTGTTCGACCGCCTTGTCACCGCCTTTATAGCTTACGGTTCCACCTTCATCGACAAAGGGTGGCTTATCGTTCACGTAACCGCCAAACATGTAGCGGCCATTGCCGTCGGTGCTGTTAGCCAGATTGAGCAGTTGATCTTTCAACCCCTGTAACTGCGTTGCCAACGAGTCGCGGTCGTTATCACTTTTGGTGCCACCCGCGTTGACGATCAACGTTTTGATGTCGGCAATGGTGGACGTTGCACCGGCCAACACGTTTTCTTCCATCGAAACGCTCTGCCGGGCAAAGGTGCGCGCGAGCGTATACTGGTTGTTCTCGGCCTGTGACTGCGACAACATCACCGCCTGCGATGCCGCCAGCGGATCGTCAGAGGGGTTGATCACCCGTTTGCCCGTCGCCAGCTGCTCGGCAGCCTTCATAAACAACGACTGGTTGCCGGTGATACCGGACATGTTTTGTTGGTACATCATGCTGGTGCTCATGCGCATGCTGTAGGTTCCTCACTGTGAGCGACCGGCACCATCAAGGCCGGTCGGCAATTAAATCAACGGATACTCAACAGGGTGTCAAACAGCGAGCTGGCAGTTTCAACCACCTTCGCATTAGCCATGTAATATTGCTGGAAACGCAATAGCTCACCGTACTCTTCATCCAGGTTAACGCCGGAGATCGACTGCTGTTGCTTGGCCAGCTGCGTGACAATGTTGCCCTGCGAGGTCGTCGCCACCTTGGCGGCGGCGGTCTGGTTGCCGATGCTGCTGACCATGCTGGCGTAGGCACCGCTAAACGTGGCTTTGCCGTCCACCAGCTTTTGGGTTTGCAGATCGATCAGTTTTTTGGCGTTTTCATTGTCGCCGCGACCGCTGTCATCCTTGCCGGCAGCAGCAATTTTCGACGTGTCGCTGATGGCGACTTTCAGGCTACCCGCCACGTCACTGACCGGCTTCACGGTAAAGCTGTCTTTGGCTTTGGCGCTACCGTCGATGCTGACCTGCAGGCCATCAAAACTCAAGGTAGGCTTACCGTCGGCACCCGTGCCCGCTGTAGCGTTCACCTTAACGTTGTCCGGCAGGCGGCTCACCTGCCAGTTGCTGCCGTCGAACTCAACGCGGTAGTCGTTGGCTTTCACTTTACTGGTATCGGTATAAGAAACCGACAGTGAGGCGTCACCCGTATTGCGGGTGTTATCCACCACACGGCCTCCACCAAAGCTGAAGAAGTCGGTACCAGCGTCGCCGTTCAGATCGAAACCTGCGCGGTGCTGCTGATTAAAGTTATCTGCCAACGCCAGTGCAATTTGCCCCAGTTGGTTACGTGCGCCGTCCAGCGTTTCGCTGCGGAACTTGAACACGCCGCTCAAACTGCCGCTATTGATCTGGCCCTCAGGCACTTCACTGGCACCGTGGCCGCGGTCATAGCCCAGGGTCAATCGTGCAGGATCGCTGCTGGAAGGGACTGCCGACACCTGGTAAGTGGTGCTGCCTTGCACCAGCGTCAGGCCGTTAGCGAATGAAACCGTATAGGCATCACCATCCTGTTGGGTCACCTGGACACCAACCACTTTATTCAGATCCGTCACCAGTTGATCGCGCTGATCCAACAACGCATTCGGCTCGCCGCCGCTGCCGCGCAGGCGAGTGATCTCGTCGTTCAGGCGGGCAATCTGCTGGCTGTAACTGTTGATCTGTTGTGCGTTGTCGCTGATCTGCTGGTTGACGCCGCTGTCCATATCACGCAGGTATTTGTCGGTGTTATTGAACTGGTTAACCAAACCGTTGGCTTTGCCCAGCACGGTCTGACGCGCAGAGTCATCGCCAGAATTGCTCACCAGGTTTTGCAGGTTAGTGAAGAAATCCTGCATGTTGGTCGACAACGAGTTGGTTTTGCTCGCCAGCAGGTTATCTATCTGAGAGATTTTCTCGTAGTAGGCACCCTGCGCTTCGGCATTGCCCTGTGCGCTACGCAGTTGGTTGGTAATGAACTGGTTGTATTCGCGATTGACGCTGGTAACGGTTACGCCATTACCGATAAAACCGCTCATGGTACTTAAGCCGCCGTTCTGCGCCAGAATGGCGGTCTGGCGGTTATAGCCGGCCACGTTGTAGTTGGAAATGTTGTTGCTGACGGTACTGAGCGCCACCTGAGCCGCATTCAGCCCGCTCATCGCGGTATTGATTAAGCTATTGGACATAAGAATTCCTTTTGCTGCGGTGCCGGTGGCCCACAGGGTTTTATTAAGCTGCTGAGTTTGTTCACTCAGCCTGTCTCGGTTATCGGCAAAAAACGGGGAAACTTGATAGGGAATTGCTGGCCTTTATTCATGATTCATAACTTTCGCAAATCCCCCAATAATGCGCGTGGCAACAAGGCAGCCCCAAACAGGGTGACCCACCGGCCTGCACTGGTCCGTCAGGAGTAAGGCCCACGAATGGGCCGAATAGCACCTTCACCCCACACCGTTGTGGCGTCAGGAATGAAGGGGGTTTAGAACAGGTCCTTCAAGTCATGGGTATAGGCTTTTATCACCTGCTCACCCGTGTTTTTCATTTGCTGAATCACACTGACCAACTTGTTGGCGTATTGAGGATCGGTGGCATACCCGGCCCGTTGCAATGCATGCGCCGCCTGTTCAGGACTGCGGGCATTGGCAACGTCGGCGTAGCGCGGATTATTCGTCAGCAGTTTGACGTAGTCGGCCATCGCCTCGACGTAAGACCCGTAAACGCGGAATTTCGCCTTAATCTTCTTCGCTGCCCCTTGTTCAAACTCGGTCGTGGTGATTTCGGTCACCGGACCGTCCCAACTCCCGCCTGCCTTGATGCCGAACAGGTTATAACTCGGTGCCCCTTCTGCGGTCGGGATCTCGCGTTGCCCCCAGCCTGATTCCAGCGCGGCCTGCGCGACAATCAGCTGATGCGGAATACCGCTCTGCTGACTGGCGACCCGCGCCGGGATAGACAGTCGAGCAACAAAGTTGCCGTTATTGAGCGTCATTGGTGCCGCCGAGGGGGCCTTCGGCACCGCACGGCGGATCATCTGCTCCAGTGCCTGATTTGGCAGCGCTTGCAGCACCTCGTTGTCCAACGCCATCGGCGACAGGCCTGCGGTTTCACTCGGCACAGCATTGGCATTGCCCATCTGCTTGACCATCATGTCGGCCAGCCCCAGGCCTTTCTGCGACATCTGCTGGGCAATCTGCTGGTCGTACATTGAGGTATACAGCCGCGTTTGATCGCTGCTTAGCGCGCCATCCTGCGGGAGCGCGGCGCGCATGCTCTTTAGCATCATCTGCACGAACATGCCTTCAACCTGCTGCGCCACCTGTTTCAGGTTGCCTTGCGGATCCGCCGCCGCATCACGCTTCAAGCCGTTTAGCGTCTGGGCGTCATAGGCCGCGCCCGACATCGCCATCAAATCCCCAGCCATCAGATGATTTCCAGCTTGGCGCGTAAACAACCGGCACTTTGCATCGCCTGCAGGATCGACATCAAATCGTTCGGTGTCGCACCCAGCGCATTCAGCGCACGGATCACGTTGTTCAAATTAGCGCTGGCATTCACCTTTTGCAGCGAGCCCCCCTGCTGTTGCACGGAGATCTGGGTATTTGGCGTCACTACCGTCTGCCCGCCGCCAAACGGCGTCGTTGGCTGGCTGACGGTATTTTGTCGATCGACCACCACTGACAAGTTGCCCTGCGCGACGGCACAAGAATCCAGGATTACGTCGCGGTTCATTACGACAGAACCGGTTCGTGAGTTGATGATCACCTTGGCGTCAATCGCCCCCACGCTGACGCTAATGTTCTGGATTTCGGCCAGGAAGCGGACTTGTGAGCTGTTGCCCTGCGGCACCAGCACCTGGATCGTACGGGCATCCAGCGGTGAAGCCGTCCCGCCCCCACGCTGGCGGTTGATGGCGTCGCTGATTTGCTGCGCCAGCGTAAAGTCTTCATCATTCAGTTGCAGGTTAATCACGCCACCGGCACCGAAGGTGGTCGGCAGCTCTCGTTCAATGGTCGCGCCATTGCTGATGCGGCCACCCGCCAGTTGGTTGACTTGCACGCTGCTCCCACCGGCCGACGCGCCTGCCCCCCCGACCAGCACGTTGCCCTGCGCCAATGCGTAGACCTGATTATCCACCCCTTTCAGCGGCGTCATCAGTAAGGTGCCGCCACGCAGGCTTTTGGCGTTGCCCATTGAGGACACCACCACGTCAATATTCTGACCCGTACGTGAAAACGGCGGCAGCTTGGCGGTGACCATAACGGCCGCCACATTTTTCAACTGCATATTGGTGCCCGGCGGCACGGTGATACCCAGTTGCGACAGCATGTTGCTCAGGCTCTGGGTCGTGAACGGTGTCTGCATGGTCTGGTCGCCAGATCCGTCCAGCCCTACCACCAACCCGTAACCAATCAGGGCGTTATCACGTACCCCCTGCACCGTAACCAGATCGCGAATGCGCTCCGCCGCGGCCGGCAGGCTCAGCGCGCCCATCACCAGCACCATTAGAAATTTCTTTAACATTGGAACCTCATTCACCTTAGCCACAAGGCGTTATTGTCGCAGGTTGTTTGAGGGCTGACAGCACGCAGGGAGCGGAGCTTACACGCGGTACGTGACGGCCCCGAGCACTGCCCAACCTCAAAATGGCACGTAAAATAGCCTGTACTCAAAACGGAGAGACATTTAAGAAGAAGCGCTGCAACCAGCCCATGGTCTGCGCCTCGTTGATATAGCCGTTGCCGACGTATTCAATACGTGCGTCCGCCACCTGGGTGGAGGTAACCGAGTTACTGCCGCTGATCGTACGCGGGTTGACCACCCCGGAAAAACGAATGAACTCGGTGCCCTGATTGATGGCGATCTGTTTTTCCCCTACCACGTGCAGATTGCCGTTGACCAAGACCTGGTTGACCGTCACGGTAATGGTACCGCTGAAGGTATTATTGGCGTTGGCCCCGCCCTTGCCACCAAAGGTGCTGTCGCCGGAAATATCCATATCGGCACGCGCGTTGCCCAGCAGGCCGTCCAGATAACGCGGTGATGTGGCAACGCCGAATTTGCTGGCGCCGTTGCGACTGGCGTTGGCGGAGGAGCTTTTGCTGGCACTGACGTTTTCTTGCAGCACGATGGTCAAGGTATCGCCGATGTTGCGCGGACGACGGTCTTCAAACAGTGGCTGATAACCGTAGTTCATCGGCTGCACCGTCTGGAAAATAGAGCCGTTCGGCACGGGCGCACCCGCCGGTGCTGGCTGCGCCGTGGTAGCACCGTCCACCAGGGGTTTATGTGGAATGTAAGCGCAGCCGCTCAGCGTCAGCATCGCCATTGCCGCCAGCCAGCGTTTTCCTTGCGGCTGCTTTTCCATCAGATATGTGGTTACCACGGGTATCGCCTTTGTTTCACAAAATAGGGTTACGGGCGCAACAGCGCCCGTCAATTACAGTTGCGTCAGTTTTTGCAGCATCTGATCGGAAGTCGATACCGCTTTGCTGTTGATCTCATAGGCACGCTGGGTCTGGATCATATTGACCAACTCTTCCGCCACGTTGACGTTAGAGGTTTCCACGTACCCCTGATACAGCAGACCGGCACCGTTTAATCCGGGCGTGCTCTCGTTCGGCGCACCGGAACTTTCGGTTTCCTGATACAGGTTCTCGCCCATGCTTTCCAGGCCGCTGTCATTGATAAAGGTGGTCAGTGTCAGTTGGCCTACCTGCTGGGCAGCGGTTTGCCCTTGCAGGGTGGCGCTGACGATACCGTCACGGCCTACGGTAATACTCAAGGCATTGGCCGGAATGGTGATCGCCGGTTGCACCTGGAAGCCACTGGCCGTCACCAATTGTCCGTTCTGATCTCTCTGGAACGAACCATCACGGGTATAAGCCAGGGTGCCGTCCGGCATCATCACCTGGAAAAAACCCTGCCCCTTGATGGCGATGTCCTTGCTGTTGTTGGTCTGCGACAGGTTGCCCTGGCTGTGCAGACGTTCGGTCGCCACCGGACGAACGCCGGTACCGATCTGCAACCCGGACGGTAACGTCGTCTGCTCGGAGGACTGTGCCCCCGGTTGACGCATGGTCTGGTACAGCAGATCTTCGAACACCGCGCGCTGACGCTTAAAGCCGTTGGTACTGACGTTAGCCAGGTTGTTGGCAATCACGTCCATATTGGTCTGCTGCGCATCCAGACCGGTTTTGGCAATCCATAAAGATGGGATCATGGGTTATTTCCTTGCTTATTAACTCATTGATAACAACGAGTTGGCGCGCTGTTCATTTTCATCCACGCTGTGGATGACCTTCATCTGCATCTCAAAACGACGGGCGTTGGCGATCATATCGACCATGGTTTCCATCGGTTTGACGTTACTGCCTTCCAGCACGCCCGGCATCACCTGCACCAGCGGGTCGTTCGGCAACTGATTGCCACGCTGCTGCTGGGTTTCCGGCGTCAAACGAAACAGGCCGTCATCGCCGCGCGTCACTTCACGCGCATCGGCCTTCACCAGTTTCAGTCGGCCGATCTGAGCGATGCTGTTCGGCGGGTCGCCCGCGTTCAGCGCAGAGATAGTGCCGTCTGCGGCGATAGTGATCTCCGCCGATGGCGGTACCTCGATCGGCCCGCCGTCGCCCATCAGGGGCACGCCCTGCACCGTCAGTTGCCCGGTGGGGGAGATCTGAATATTGCCGTTACGGGTGTAGGCTTCACTGCCGTCCGGCAGGCTTACGGCCAAAAAACCGTCCTGCTGCAGCGCAACGTCCAGCGGACGCGCGGTGTAGTTCAGCGCCCCTTGGCTCATGTCAGCACCCGGTGTGGAAGCCGTTACCAATGTACGCGTCGCCAGGCTCGGGCCGTCTACCGGCACCGCGCGCAGCGCCGACAACTGGGCACGAAAACCCGGCGTCGAGGCGTTGGCCAAGTTATTGGCGGTGACCGCCTGCTGGTCCAGCGTCTGCCGTGCCGCACCCATCGCGGTATAAATCGCGTGATCCATAACTCAATCCTATTAGCGCAGGCTAACCAGCGTTTGCAGGATGGAGTCCTGCGTCTTGATGGTCTGAGCATTCGACTGATAGTTGCGCTGGGCAACAATCATATTCACCAGCTCCTGGCTAAGATCGACGTTGGACGACTCCAGCGCACCGCTGGCCAATTTGCCAAGCCCACCGCCGCCTGCCAGACCCACGCGCGGTTGACCTGACGCGCCGGTTTCTTGCCACACGTTATCGCCCTGAGAAGCCAGGCCTTCCGGGTTGGAGAAGTTAGCCATCACGATCTGCCCCAGTACCTGCGTCTGCTGGTTGGAGTAGATCCCCACGACCGTACCGTCGTTGTTAATCTGGAAGTTGGTGTATTCACCTGCCGCGTAGCCGTCCTGCGAGACTTTGCTCACCGAGTCGCTGCTAACGTTCTGTTGCATACTGCCGGCAAAACTCAGCGTGAAGTTCTGCGCCGGGGCACCGTCTTTGCTGCCCATCGGGATCAACATGCTGAAATCACCCACGGCACCCTGGGTGCTGGTGGTGCTGACCAGATTACCGCTGGTGCTGAACTGCATCGTCCCTGCATCCACCGGTTTCTCGCTGCCGTCCTGGGTATAGACCTGCCACTTGTTATCGTCGGTCTTCACAAAGTAAGCATTGATGTTGTGTGCATTGCCGAGTGAATCATAAGCGGTGATGGTGTTGACGTAGTTGTAGGAGTCCTGCTTGGTCGGATCGAACGTTTTGTTTTCCGGCACTTTATGCGTGGACTTCAGGTTAGCCACCATAGAGCCAGAGGAAGAAGCCTTGGCGTTCATCATGCCTTCAGGAATGCTCAGCGGCACCGGGTTAGCGCCCTGCTGAATGGTCGGTGGCGTACCGGCTGCCGGGTAGCCCGTCAGTTGCAGACCTTGCATGTTGGTCAGGTTACGGTTTTCATCCAGTTTGAACTGGCCGTTGCGGGTGTAGAAGATACCGCCATCCTTGTCCTGCATGCGGAAGAAACCGTTGCCGGTGATGGCCACGTCCAGCGCACGGCTCGTACCGGTGGTGGTGCCACCCTTAAAGTTCTGGGTGATACCGGACACCTTAACGCCCAGCCCAACCTGCGACCCAGCAAACATGTCGGCAAAAGAAACGCTGCCAGATTTAAAGCCGGAAGTGGCAGAGTTGGCGATGTTGTTACCAATCACGTCCAGGTTGGTTGCTGCCGCGTTTAAGCCGCTTACTGCCTGAGAAAAGGCCATGTTATTCTCCGAATAGTGTTTAGGCATCCATACCCGTCATACTTCAAGCTGCAGGTGTGCAGACCGCCTTGACTCACCCGAATCGGCTACCTGAGGAAGCGCATCGGGAATCGTTCAGTGGCCGCCCCTGCGACCCGAATTATTTTGGGTATAACCGAGTGAAATACATTGTTGTGCTATAAGATCTGTCGAACATCTTCCAGTGTGGCGCTACCTGCCAGACCAAGATCCAGCTTGGCGCCGTTGCCATCGCGGATTACGCCGTTGACCATGCCAAAATGCAGGCTGCGGGCCACCAGCTGTTCGCCATTGCCCTTGGCGTTGATCGCCACTTTGTAGGCACCGTCGGGCGCGGCACTGCCGTCATCCAACGAGCCATCCCATGTGAACGAATGCACGCCGGCGGTCAGACCGCCGATCTCAATGGTACGTACCACTTGTCCGTTAGCATTGGTGATGGTCGCGGTGACCTGGTCTGCGGCACGTTCCAACTCAACGCCAAATGGCGTGGTGCTGACCTTGCCCTCTTTGCTGCCGGCCAGAATGTTGCTGCCGGGGACCATCACGCCATGGCCGATCAACGCAGTGGCCTGCAGAGACTGATTGCTGTTGATCTGCCCGGAGATCGACCCCAGTGTGGTGTTAAGTTTCTCGATGCCCTGAACGGTATTGATCTGTGCCAACTGGCTGGTCAGTTCATTGTTCTGCATCGGGTTGGTGGGATCCTGGTTCTTCAGCTGCGCCACCAGCAGTGTCAAGAAGCTGTTGTTCAGATCCTGGCTGTTGGTGGTTTTGCTGTTAGCCCCGATAACGGTGTTATCCAGCGTTTCATTCGTCGTTGCGGCAATAGCCATGGTGGTCTCCGGTTATTGACCCAACGTCAGGGTTTTCATCATCATCGACTTGGTGGTGTTAAGCACCTCGACGTTGGCCTGATAGCTCCGGGAGGCAGAAATGGTGTTGACCATCTCGCCTACCACGTCGACGTTCGGCATACGTACGTAACCCTTGGCATCGGCCAGCGGATTACCGGGCTGATACACCATGCGCTCCGGTGCGGGGTCATCCACCACTTGTGCCACTCGCACACCGCCCGTTGGCTGCCCAGGTGCGGCCGCCACTTCGAACACGACCTGTTTGGCACGGTAGGGTTGACCGTCCGGGCCGGTCACACTGTCGGCGTTGGCCATGTTGCTGGCACTGACGTTCATGCGCTGCGACTGTGCGGACAGCGCAGAGCCTGAGATATCAAATATATTCAGTAATGACATGAACCTTATCCTTATTGCAGCACCGACATCATCCCTTTGATCTGACCGTTAATTAACGTCAGATCGGTCTGATATTTCAGGCTGTTATCGGCGAAATTGGTGCGCTCACGATCCATGTCCACCGTATTGCCGTCCATCGACGGTTGATCCGGTACGCGGAACAGCAGATCGAGTTGCGGTGGCTGCATGTTCTGCGCCGGGATGTGGCGTGCGGACGTCATATTCAGCGCAATACCACTGCCGCTGACGCGGCCCTGTTCCAGCACCTTATTCAGTTGGCTGGCGAAATCGATATCCCGCGCCTGATAGCCCGGTGTGTCTGCGTTGGCGATGTTGGCGGCCAGAATTTCCTGCCGCTGGGCGCGCAGGTTCAGCGCCTCTTGACCAAAGCGCAGAGCAGCGTCCAGTTTGTCGATCATGCTCCCTCCGCGAGGTTAGAATTTGGAGCCGACAGCATAAACGTCCCTTCCGCCAGCCTATCGTGGGAATAAGAGCAAAATGCGTCGCTATTTATCTGCTTAGCCTGCGCGCAGTCCGGGTACACTTACGCGCACCCTGATGGCTATTGAGGAAACGATGATGAAAGGTAAAATGCGGCTGTTTGCCCTGCTGATGTTCAGCATGAACGCGCACGCCGACGATCTGGCGGTGCAGATCGATCGCTTCATCAGCAGCCAGTTCAGTGGCAGTCCGGTGCAGGTCAAGGTGCTGGTGCGTACGCCGCCATCCCAGTGGCCACAGTGCGAATTTCCACAGCTTTCTCTGCCGCAGAGTGCGCGCCGATGGGGTAATATCAGCGTCTCGGCGCGCTGTGGGCAGGAACGGCGTTTTATCCAGACGCAGGTTCAGGTGATCGGGAAATACCTGGTGTCGGCGCGCGGCATCAGTGCAGGTCGCCAGCTTACGGCGGCGGACATCACGCTGAAAAGTGGGCGGCTCGACACACTACCCCCACGGACATTGAGCGAACCCGGCAAGGCCCTCGGGGCCATCAGCCTGCGGAATATCAGCCCTGGCCAACCGCTGACCTTCGCGATGTTACGTCGGGCCTGGGTGATCAAGGCCGGTCAGTCAGTTCAGGTGACGGCACAAGGAAGCGGATTTAATATCACGGGTTCGGGCAAGGCGATGAACAATGCTGCCGCTGAAGACAGCATCCGCGTTCGCATGGCTTCCGGGCAAATTGTCAGTGGTATTGCCGGTGACGACGGCACTATCCGCATCACATTATAAAAATGTCTCCCCAAGATAATGGACGTTGTCTCAATGCAGTCAACAAAGATGCAACTTCAAGCATGACGGGTATAAAGGTTTCTTAAAACCTGCCGATAAGAAAAACATAAGCAGTATTTTATTGGCCGCCAGGGCCGCAAAAAAATATCAGCCATTGCCTGCGCGGCGACGGCAACGATGGAGATTGACCATGAGTATCGATCGCACCCAACGGCTGCACCCCGTTCCGACGGTGCAACCGCGTGAAACGCCAGCTGAAAATCCACTTCAGCCGCGCAAGGCCGCACAGACAGAAAGCACCGTCAGCGGCACCCAGGTTAAATTGAGCGACGCGCAAGCGCGATTAATGCAACCGGGCACGCAAGATATTGATATGAACCGAGTGGATGCCATTAAACAGGCGATCCGTAACGGCGAGCTGAAAATGGATGCGGGCAAAATTGCCGATGCGCTGCTGCAAGACGTGCAAAACGACGCGCAGTGGATGTCAAACGGCAGCCCAACGCCAGAGTCTTAATCGGGCATTGCCGCCAGATTAAGACTCAGGGACTCTTTGAAAGGTGACTATTTGCAATGGATAATCTGGCGCAATTGATCAATAAGCTGCTGGAAACCCTGAATGCGCTGGATACAGTGCTGACGGAAGAACATGATTTGCTCTGCTCAGGCCAATTACCGGGTGTAGCGTTGCAGCGCGCGACCGACGCGAAGAGCCAGTTATTGGCCACGGTAAACTATTTGGAACAGCAACGGCTACGCCAGGAAAGTGCACAAGGGCAGCAGGCCCCTTATTCTGCATATCCGCCCCTGGCAGAGGCATGGCAACACGTACAGAGGCTCAGCCAACAGCTGCGCGATAAAAACCAGCATAACGGCATGTTGCTCAATCAGCAGATCGATCACAACACCCAGGCGTTGGCGATCCTCGGCAAGCAAAATAAATCGCTTTACGGCCCGGATGGCCAGTCACGTAACACCAGCCTGCTAGGCCGAAAAATCGGCGTTTGACTTACGAGATGCCACCCGGTTGCCCTTCAACCGGGTGCTCTGCTTCATTGCGATCGCACTCGCACTCTTATTCTCACCCTATCTTATTAGCCGCTTTTTATTTGCAGAGTGCTGCGCAATGCCGGCATTTGGACTTTTACCTTCTCAACGCCTTCCCTCACCCTGTGTTGGTTTTCAAATTACTTTATCTATACCCTTAAAGGGTATAATTTCACAGGGAGGATGGATGGCCGATATTTATCTCACCAAAACGTTTCAGGCATTCGCCGCTCATGAACGTATCAGCGACGCTACGGTGATTAAGGCCGCTCGTGAAATACAAAACAAACTGTACGATGCCAATTTGGGCAGTTGCGTGTATAAAAAACGCGTTGCCAGAGCCGGGGGGGGGAACGCGGCGGTTACCGAGTGCTTATCGCTTTTCGGGAGGAAGATCGCCTGTTTTTCATGCGGGGGGTTTGCCAAAAAAATGAAAAGAACAATATCGCTAATGATGAGCTCGCCGGGTTGCAGTGTCTGGCTGCACTCTATCTGGATTTCTCGCCCTTCAGGCTTTATCCGTTGGTTAATGACAAGAAGTTGAGGAGACTGACCTATGAGCAAAATCCTTGCTGAGATCCACCAAGAGGTTCAGGAACTGCATCAGTCGGGTTTTGTTGACGATGTCACTATGCGAACCTTCAACATGCTGTGTTTACGCCCGGTAAAACAGTACACCGCTGCCAACATCCGCGCCCTGCGCGAGCGCGAAAACGTCAGTCAACCGGTGTTTGCCTTGCACCTGAACGTCAGCAAAAAAGCGGTGCAAAAATGGGAGCGCGGTGAAGCTGTTCCAAATTCCGCCGCAATGAAGCTACTTTCGCTGGTCGAACACAACGGGCTGGCAATCCTTGCCTAATCCGTCATTCGTAATTAACAATCACCTGATTGCTAATCACGCGCAGTGGCGGGTTTAGGCTACCGCGCGCCTGCACGTAATAAACAAAGCGCAGCTCGGCGTTGGCCGGTTCGCCCTGTAACCCGCTGCTGCTACCGCTGCCGCCGCCCAGCACAATACAGCGGGTTAAGGTGCAGAGCTGTGCTTGCATGCCCGCCGGTTCGCCAGCCAGCAGTTGGTAGCGCCAACTGACGCTGGTGATACGCGCATTCCCGTCCGGTAACGCATTAGGCGCACGTAGCCCTGGCGATTCCCCCCGCTCACCCCCGTATTCCAGCGTGGCGCCGACACTGTCGGCCACCCAGGAACCGGATATCGCCTGTACGCTCAACGGCGCCAGCAGGCAAATCAGCGCCAAAAGCCGTTTCATTAAGCTGCCCCTATCGTGGACGTCATACGGATTTGTCGATCGTCATTAATTTCCAGATTTGACAGCACCACAATCTGCGGCAGGCTACGGCGCAGGAAGCGTGCCAGCAGCGCCCGCAGTGCGTGGTTCACCAACAGTACCGGCGGGGCACTGAGCATTTCCTGTCGCTGGAGCGCCTGCCTGGCCTGTTCCAGTAAACGATCTGCCAGCCCCGGCTCGAGCCCTCCACCGCCCTGCAGCGCCTGCAATAACAAGCGCTCAAGTTGAGTATCCAAACCAATAACCTGAATTTCACCGTTGCCCGGGAACCACTGCTGGGTTATCGCCCGTCCCAATGCAACGCGTACCACGGTCGTCAACTCATAAGGATCGGTTTGCGACGGCGCATGCTCCGCCAGGGTTTCAATAATGGTACGCATATCGCGGATCGAAACCCGTTCAGCCAGCAGGTTCTGCAACACCTTATGCAACGTAGTCAGCGACACCACACCGGGCACAAAATCTTCGGTCAGTTTAGGGATATCCTGGGCGACACGATCCAACAGTTGCTGCGTTTCCTGTCGACCAAACAGCTCGCTGGCGAACTGACCAATCAAATGATTAAGGTGGGTGGCTACCACGGTACTGGCCTCAACCACGGTAAAGCCCTGGATCTGCGCCTGTTCGCGCAGCGCACTGTCAATCCATACGGCTTCCAGGCCAAAGGCAGGATCGGTGGTTTTGTCTCCGGCCAGCTCACCCACGGCGTTGCCTGGGTTGATGGCCAACCAACGTCCCGGCTGCGCTTCACCACTGCCTATTTCGACCCCTTTCATCAGGATACGGTAGCTCGCAGGGGGCAATTCCAGGTTATCGCGTATATGCACGACCGGCGGCAGGTACCCCATTTCCTGGGCAAACTTTTTACGGATACCGCGGATACGGCCGAGCAGCTCGCCGTTCTGCTGGAAATCCACCATCGGGATCAGGCGGTAACCGACCTCCATACCCAAAGGATCTTCCAACTGTACGTCTGACCAACTGGCTTCCACCGCCTGCGGATTGTCCTGCGCTACCGGCACGTCTTGCACCTTCGGCGCTTGCTGATCGCGCCCGCGCAGCCACCAGGCTAGCCCTAACAGGCCTGCGGTGAACAGCAGGAAGACCAGGTTCGGCATTCCCGGGACCAGCCCCAGCAAACCCAGCACAGCCGCACTGAGTAACATGACGCGTGGATTGTTGAACAGTTGGCCAACCATCTGCTCGCCAACGTCCTGATCGGTGGCCACACGGGTGACGATAACACCCGCGGCAGTGGAGATAACCAATGCGGGGATCTGCGCAACCAGGCCGTCACCGATAGTCAGCAAGGTGTAAGTTTCTGCTGCAGTGCCCAGCTCCATCCCGTGCTGAAGTACGCCGACCAACAGGCCACCGACCACGTTCAACACCATGATCATTAAACCGGCTACCGCGTCGCCACGCACAAATTTACTGGCGCCGTCCATCGAGCCGTAGAAATCAGCTTCCTGTGTGACTTCAGAACGCCGCTTTTTCGCATCCTCTTCACCGATCAACCCTGCGTTGAGATCGGCGTCGATCGCCATCTGCTTACCCGGCATGCCGTCCAGCACAAAGCGTGCGCCCACTTCGGCAATACGCCCGGCACCCTTGGTGATAACCATAAAGTTGATTAACACCAAAATGATAAACACCACAATACCGATGGCGAAGTTGCCGCCGACCAGGAAGTGACCAAAGGCCTCCACCACGCGACCGGCAGCGGCTGAGCCGGTGTGCCCTTCCATCAGGATGATTCGTGTCGAGGCGACGTTCAGCGACAGGCGCAATAAGGTCGAGAACAGCAATATGGTGGGGAATGCGGCGAATTCCAGCGTACGCTGGGTGAACATCGCCACCAGCAGCACCATGATCGACAAGGCAATATTGAAGGTGAACAGCAGATCGAGGATAAATGCCGGCAACGGCAACACCATCATCGACAGGATCATCAGAATCAGTATTGGGCCGGCCAGCACCTGCCACTGCGTATCTTTAAAACTGCCCGGCAAACGAAGCAAGGCGGCTAAATTAGCCATCAGAGTTACTTTCTCCAGCAAAATCCAGTGCTTCCGGCACCGGTAAACGTTCAGGTTTTTTCGGGATCAATCCCCCTTCACGCCGCCAGCGTCTTAGCTGGTAAACCCAGGCCAGAACTTCGGCCACGGCGGCATACAAGGTAGCGGGAATGTGTTGTCCAATCTCGCTGTGCCGATACAATGCACGCGCTAACGGCGGCGCTTCCAGCATAGGGATGCGGTGCTCCGCACCCAGTTCGCGGATGCGCAGTGCAATCTCGCCGGCCCCCTTGGCCAGCACTTTCGGCGCGCTCATCTTTTTGTCGTTGTACTGCAATGCGACAGCGTAATGCGTCGGGTTAGTGACGATGACGTCAGCCTTGGGCACGTCCGCCATCATGCGTCGGCGAGCGATGGCACGCTGCTGCTGACGGATGCGCCCTTTGACGTGCGGATCACCCTCTTGTTCCTTGAACTCGTCACGGATGTCCTGCTTGGTCATCTTCAGCTTTTTGAAGTGGCTCCACAGCTGATAAAACACATCGAACGCCACCATTGGCGTCAGCCCAAGCACAACCAACAGGCCGCAAAAGATGATCATGTGCAGCGCGTTACCCAATGCATCGAGCGGTTGTTGCGTCACCAGATGCAGCATCGCTGCCCAGTTGTGCCACAAGAATAAACCGGTGATCCACCCGACCAACGTCGCCTTCAGGATGCCCTTCAGCAGCTCCGCCAGCACCTGGCTGGAAAAGATCCGTTTCAACCCCGACAGCGGGTTCATGCGCTTTAAATCAAATTTGAGTGATTTACCGCTTAGCAGCACGCCGCCCAGCAGCATAGGAGCCGTGAGCGCCACCAGCGTCAGCCCCGCCATGATCGGTAATAGCGCCCACACCGCCTGCCGCAATAGCATGCCCAATTGGTGCAACATCTGCCTGTCGTTGCTGACCATGCCGTGATCGAAATTCAGGCCCTGCGTCAACATTGCCGCCAGCTGTTGCGCCATGTTGCCGCCGGAGACCCAGATGATCGACAGCCCTGCCACCAGCATCAGGACGGATGTCAGTTCACGTGAGCGTGGGATCTGGCCATCTTCGCGCGCCTTCTCCACCCTGTGGGGCGTGGGGGCCTCGCTCTTTTCCAGATCGCTGTCTTCGGCCACGGGCGCGCTTCCTGTGCGGGGGGAATAAAATTGCGGTCAGCATGCCAAAAAAATGCCGATTTCATTGGCGGAACAGCGGGGAAAAAGACGGGTTATTTGAGGGATGAAGGTAAGTGGGCCATATCCTGTCGCTGAAAACATCAGGGACGCAGCCAGGCCGCGTCCCTGAGCGCG
Source organism: Serratia sp. CoH_134_PS_4 (assembly GCF_058190535.1). Taxonomy (NCBI): domain Bacteria; kingdom Pseudomonadati; phylum Pseudomonadota; class Gammaproteobacteria; order Enterobacterales; family Yersiniaceae; genus Serratia; species Serratia sp. CoH_134_PS_4. The sequence goes on along the minus strand of NZ_JBXWKI010000001.1, from coordinate 24,455 downwards.
TTAGAAACCGAGGCTATCGAGCAGATCGTCGACTTGCGCCTGGTTGGCAATGACGCCGGCACCGTTTTGGTCGAGCTGCGGGCCATTGAGCAGGCTGTCGTTCGGCTTTTTCTCTTTCGCCGGCTGTTCTGGAATATTTTCCATCAGCACCATCAACAGCTGCTTTTCAATCTCCTGCACCACGTCCATCATGCGTTTGATCACCTGACCGGTCAGATCCTGGAAATCCTGCGCCATCATGATTTCCAGCAACTGGGCATTAGTGAACGCCGTATGCTCTGGCACCTGTTCCAGGTACTGACGGGTGTCGGTCACCAACTCGCGTGCGTCGTCCAACTCAATGGGATCGGCAAACCAGTCGTCCCAGCGGCCCTTTAAGGCTTTAGCCTCTGACTCCAGCTCCGCCTGACGCGGCTGAGCCGCCTCAACGCAGTTCAACGCCCGTTCCGCCGCCTGCGCCGTCATGGTGACCACGTAATCAAGACGATCGCGTGCATCCGGGATTGCCTCTGCCGCCTGGGCGATCGCCTGATCGAGCCCCAGTTCGCGCATGCTGTCACGCAACATGCGTGTCAGTTGGCCAATGCGGGAGATTATCTCCCCCGCGGTTGCCGCATCGCTGGCAGGCATTGGAATGTCTCTCATCGCCCTCTCCTTACATGCCCAGTTTTTCAAAGATCTTATTGAGCTTTTCTTCCAGCGTTGCCGCCGTAAAAGGTTTCACCACGTAACCGCTGGCGCCAGCCTGAGCCGCCGCGATAATGTTTTCTTTTTTGGCTTCTGCCGTCACCATCAGCACCGGCATACTCGCCAACGCACCGTCAGCACGAATAGTTTGCAGTAATTCCAGACCGTCCATGTTGGGCATGTTCCAGTCGGAAACCACAAAATCGAAATCGCCGGCACGCAGTTTGTTCAGCGCATCCGCACCGTCTTCGGCTTCTTCTACATTGTTGAATCCTAACTCTTTCAACAAGTTTCTGACGATACGACGCATAGTGGAAAAGTCATCCACCACCAGAAACTTGAGGCTCTTGTCTGCCATTTTTATTCCTAACCTTTTAAATTATTCCAAACAATAGCCACCTCACGGCAGCCATTAGCGATAGCCCTATCAATAAGGGCATAAAATCAAATACGCAGCGCTTGGCCACCGGCAATCTGCGCCAGCATGCGCTGACTCATGCGATCCAGTTCCACCACTTCATTAACCCCGCCCGAGGCAATTGCCTCACGCGGCATTCCGAAGACCACGCAACTGGCTTCGTTCTGTGCCAGCGTATAGGCACCGGCACGGTGCATTTCCAGCATCCCTGCCGCACCGTCATTACCCATACCGGTCAGGATCACCCCCACCGCATTACGCCCTGCATACTGCGCCACCGAGCGGAATAGCACGTCCACCGATGGCCGATGGCGATTCACCGCCGGGCCGTCGTGCAGCTTCACCTGGTAGTTGGCCCCGCTGCGCGATAGCTCCATATGCCGGTCACCCGGCGCGATATAAGCATGACCCGGCAGCACGCGTTCGCCGTCTTCGGCTTCTTTCACCGTGATCTGACAAAGCTTGTTCAACCGTTCGGCAAATGAACGGGTAAAGCCCGGTGGCATATGCTGAGTGATCAGCAACGCAGGGCTGGTCGCCGGCAGCGGTTGCAGTACCTGACGGATGGCTTCCGTTCCCCCGGTAGAAGCCCCAATGGCGATTAACTTTTCGCTGCTGAGCAAGGGAGCATGACTGAGGATCGCCGGTGCCGGGCTGTTAGAGCGCTGTGGTAACCGCGCCTTGGCCGCCGTGCGGATTTTTTCGGCAATCAGTTCGCTGTAAGCCAGCATGCCTTCGCGAATACCCAGCTGCGGTTTCGTCACGAAATCAACCGCCCCCAGCTCCAGCGCCCGCAAGGTAATTTCCGAACCTTTACCGGTCAACGAAGACACCATCACCACCGGCATCGGGCGCAGCCGCATCAGTTTTTCAAGGAAATCGAGCCCATCCATACGCGGCATTTCGACGTCCAGCGTCAGCACCTGTGGATTAAACTTTTTGATCAGATCGCGAGCAACCAGTGGATCGGGAGCACTGGCTACCATCTCCATGTCGGAATGACCGTTGACAATCTCGGTCATCAACTGCCGCATAAGTGCCGAATCGTCTACGCACAATACTCTGATTTTATTCATTACCTCTCCTTGGTCAGGCCATACACGGTCTGCCCACGCAAGTAGAAATCCCGGCTGATCTGGCTAAAGTTCTCGGAGTGACCGGCAAACATCAGGCCCCCCGGTTTAAGCAAGGGTACAAAGCGGCGCAGAATGCGCTCTTGTGTCGCCTTATCGAAATAGATCATCACGTTGCGGCAGAAAATCGCGTCAAACTGGCCCGGCAGCGCCCACTCGGGGGCCAACAGGTTGAGTGACTGGAAGTTCACGCGCCCCGCCAGTTCAGGTCGTACCCGTACCAGTCCCTGATGCGGGCCGGTGCCGCGCAAAAAGTAACGCTGCATCTGCGTCGGCGTCAGGGTGCGCAAATCTTCCTGTCGATATACCCCCGCTTCGGCCTTTTCCAATACCTGGGTATCAATGTCACTGGCCCATACCTGGCATCCAGTGGCACGTTGCCCCAGCACATCACTCAGGGTGATCGCAATCGAATAGGGCTCTTCCCCCGTCGATGCCGCAGTACTCCACACGCTATAGCCGTTTGGCCGCTGACGCGCATGCTCCGCCAGAATGGGGAAGTGGTGCGCTTCGCGGAAAAAGGCCGTCAGGTTGGTGGTCAACGCATTGATAAATGCCTGCCATTCGGCACTGTTTGGGTCGCTTTCCAGCAATGCCAGATAGTCGCCAAAGTCATTCAGGCCCAATAAACGCAGGCGACGCACCAAACGGTTGTAAACCATCTCTCGTTTGTGCTCCGCCAACACAATGCCGGCACGCTGATAAATCAGCTGGCTGATACGCCGAAAATGCACGTCCAGCAACGGCAAACGTTGCACCATCTGCGTCAGTAATGTCGCAGGGTCACGATGAGGAATCGACGGTGCCGGTTTCATACCATCTCACTTAGAAAAAACGGGCTGCTTATGCGGTTTGACAATCTGAGGCTTCCTTTACCACGGGTGAAACGGCGTCTTTCGCGTTAACAGGGGCAGCGAAGTTATCGTCCGCCAAGCGGAACACCGATACTGCGTCAGCCAGAGTAATTGCCTGATCTTCCAGTGCAGTCGCCGCCGAAGCCGCTTCTTCCACCAATGCGGCGTTCTGTTGAGTCACCTGATCCATCTGGGTTACCGCCTGAGTCACCTGTTCGATGCCGCGGCTTTGTTCGTCTGACGCGGAAGCGATCTCGCCCATGATGTCGGTAACCCGGGTGACCGAACGCACGATGTCCTGCATGGTGGCACCGGAATTTTCCACCAGTACTGAGCCTTGCTTAACACGGCTGACTGACTCGTCGATCAGGCCTTTAATTTCTTTCGCCGCCTGTGCACTACGCTGTGCCAGGTTGCGCACTTCTCCGGCGACCACGGCAAAACCACGGCCCTGCTCACCGGCACGTGCTGCCTCTACCGCTGCATTCAACGCCAGAATATTGGTCTGGAAGGCAATGCCGTCGATAACGCTGGTAATGGCGCCAATCTTCTGAGAACTGTTGGCGATGTCGTGCATCGTGGTCACCACATCGCCCGCCAGTTCACCGCCCTTGGCTGCGGTCGTTGACGCATCCCGTGCCAACTGTGAGGCCTGACGTGCGTTATCGGCGTTTTGTTTCACCGTGGCGGTCAGCTGCTCCATGCTGGCAGCGGTTTCTTCCAGCGAAGCGGCTTGCTGTTCAGTGCGTGAAGAAAGATCGTTGTTCCCCTCAGAGATTTCCTGCAAGCCAATCAGGATCGACTCGGCACCGTCGCGCACCGCACCCACAGTGCCAATCAGCGATTGTTGCATCCGTTGCAGGCTGGCGAATAATTGGCTGATCTCATTACGCCCATACACCTGGATCGGCGTGGCCAAGTCACCGGCGGCAATGCGATCAAAATGGCTGCGCATAATATTCAGCGGCTGCACCAGCATGTTACGTAACCACCACATGGCGCTGCCGGTAACCACGACCAACATCAGCACGGCACCCGCCACAAACCAGCCCGACAGGGTGAACGAGCGTTGATTCGACGCATTGGCTTCGCTGACATTCGCGTTCACCAGCTGCAGATACTGAACAAAGTCAGCTTCAAACAGATCCTGGGTTTTCTGCGTCGGCTGATCCATAAACGCCTGCAAATTATCGTTCTCCAGGAAGGTGATCAGCTCCCGCAGCGCGCTGCGCAGCCGGTCATAGCTTGCCTTGGTGGTTTCTGTCAGTTGTTGTTCCTGTTCGCTATTACGCGGCACCGCCAGGAACTGGTTAAAATAGAGGTCTGCTTTCTGCAACGAACTGCGCGCATTGCCCATCAGTGAATTCACCTGATCTTGCGGCAACTTGAGCGCTGAACGGGTACCGGCGCGGTTCAGCGTGTTGCGTGCCTGCAGTAACGACACCCAGCTTAAGCTAAGGGCGTCGCGCTGCTGGCTACCGAGGGTGATCAGGTTCAGATTATGGTTATCGGAACGGAAAGCGGTATACGACAAGCCGCTGGTGGCCAACTGCATAACACAAAAAGTCATCAACAACAGAAACAGACTGGTAGAGACGCGGATTCGGTTAAACACTGTGAACCTCCTTGCAGCCGGCCGATGGCCAGCTTACGACGGGGAATAGGCCTCCCCCAGAGACGGAAGGAGGCCCAAATGCCGGTTAGAACGTTTCCCAGTTATCCTGCGGATCGCTGGCGTTCATTTTTTTATGATTGAGTACCGGTGCTACTGCTGCCTTGCTCGTGACGGGCATTTTGAACTCGTCCTGGCCTGCCGCTTTAAGGCGGAATACCGCCACTGACTGCGTCAACATGCTGGCCTGTTCTTCCAGTGCCGCGGCTGCCGAGGCGGACTCTTCCACCAACGAGGCGTTCTGTTGTGTGACGCGATCCATTTCAGCCACGGCCTGGCCCACCTGATCGATACCACGGCTTTGTTCATCGGATGCCGATGCAATCTCACCCATGATGTCGGTAACACGAGTGACCGCATTCACGATGTCGCCCATGGTTTCACCGGCGCTTTCCACCAGTACCGATCCCATATCAACACGGTTGACAGAGTCTTCAATCAGGCCTTTGATTTCCTTCGCCGCCTGTGCGCTGCGCTGCGCCAGATTGCGCACTTCGCCAGCCACGACCGCAAAACCACGGCCCTGCTCACCGGCACGTGCCGCTTCTACCGCGGCGTTCAATGCCAGAATGTTGGTTTGGAAGGCAATGCCGTCGATCACGCCTGTAATATCAGCGATTTTCTGCGAACTACCGGCGATGTCATGCATGGTCTGCACCACATTGGCGACCACTTTCCCGCCTTTCTGCGCGGTTTCGGACGCGCTCAATGCCAGTTGGCTGGCCTGGCGGGCGTTCTCGGCGTTCTGTTTCACCGTTGCGGTCAACTGCTCCATGCTGGCAGCGGTTTCTTCCAGTGAGGCGGCCTGCTGTTCGGTGCGTGAAGAGAGATCGTTGTTGCCGGCGGCAATTTCGGATGCGCCACTATAAATAGCGTCGGCCCCCTGGCGTACACCGCTGACGGTCTCGATCAGTTCGCTTTGCATGTGCTTGAGGCTGGCGGCCAACACGCCCATTTCATTGCGGCTGGTCACGGCGATCTGCTGGGTCAAATCGCCGGCGGCGATCATCTTGATGTGTTCGATCATGCGGTTCAGCGGGCGTACCAGAATGTGGTGAATACCGCTCCACACCAGCACAATGACTGCCAACACGACCGCCAGCACAACCACCAATGTCCAGATGGCGAAACTGAAGGAGTTATTGCTGTCTTCCACTGCGCTCTGGTAAAGCTTGTCGTTCTGAGCCAGATAGGTGTTGTAGATATCCTCAAAGGCGTCCTGATAGCTTTGCGTCGGCTGGTCAAAGAAGGCGTTGATCTTGCCCTCACCCAGCAATACGGTCAGTTCGGTGAGTGCACCGTGCAAAATGCCGTATTGCTGCTTGAGTTTTTCGGCTGCTTGCGCGTCCTGGCGGGCGTTGAGAGGAATTTTGTCATAGGCGGCATAGTGTTGCTCCGCGACGACCAGGTTACTCTTGGCCCGTGCCAGTAACTCGGCAACGGTGGCACCGCTGCCAATGTTATTGGTATCCATCATGTGGCGGATACCGGCACGGTTCAGGGTGTTACGTGCCTGCAGCAGGTTGACCCAACTTTCGTTCAGCTCTGACTGTTGCTGACGAATGGTCTGCAATACGGTGAAGTTTTCTTTATCATTCTTCAGTGAGGAGAAAAATAGCCCGCCTGAAACCAGCTGCAAGGCGCCAAATAACACCAGCACCAGTAACAGGCTGGTGACCACCTTCATACGATTAAACATGTTTTCCCTTGTTGAACGCCCGCGCGGACAGGCCCTGATTACGTTGATTGACAGAGTTATCGGCGCGACGGGGAATAACTTTATGCGGGGAGGTAACTATTTTTGGTAGGGTTCAGAGCGTGGTATGCAACGTTTGTATGTGGAACCATTATCGAGCGTCGAAATTCAGGGCGCAGCATGCGGCGCCCCTACGGGTATAATCATCCGCGAGTCAGGCGCTTTTCGCTACGCTGTCGACCAAGGACATCTCTTCGCTGCTCAGCAGCTTTTCGATATCCACCAGAATCAGCATACGATCGCCCAATGAGCCCAGGCCAGTCAGGTATTCGGTAGCCAGCGTAACGGCGAACTCAGGTGCTGGGCGGATCTGTTCGGTCGTTAACGACAGCACGTCAGACACACCGTCAACCACAATACCCACCACGCGCTGACCAAAGTTCAGTACGATCACGACGGTGTTTTCATCATAGGACACGTCCTGCTGAGCAAACTTCACGCGCAGATCGATAATCGGCACAATCACGCCACGCAAATTAGTCACGCCTTTGATAAACGCCGGCGTATTGGCAATACGCGTAACCTGATCGTAACCGCGGATTTCCTGCACCTTGAGGATATCAATGCCATATTCCTCATTGCCCAAGGTAAAAATCAGGAACTCTTGCCCTACCGTTTCGCCAGCCAGTTTGCTGACGGTTGCCAGTCCTGCCATGTCATTCACCTTTAAATCAATAGATTAATTATTATGCAGCTGCGTCCGTCTGACGCTGTTCGCGGTTCAGCGTTTGCAACGCCGAGACATCGACGATCAACGCCACACTGCCGTCACCGAGAATAGTGGCGGCGGAAATCCCCGGCACTTTGCGATAGTTGCTTTCCAGATTCTTGACCACGACCTGGTGCTGGCCGATCAGTTGATCCACCAACAGCGCATAGCGACGGCCAGCGCTTTGCAGGATAACGACAATGCCTTGGGTCGCGTCGGTTTTGGCGCCCTCAACCTCAAATACCCGGAAGAGTTCTACCAACGGCAGGTATTCGCCACGTACCTGCAACACCCGCTCTCCGCCGGCCAACGGATGCAGATCTTCGGCCTGTGGCTGCAGTGATTCCATCACGGCATTGAGAGGCAGAATGAACACTTCATTGTTTACCTTGACCGACATCCCATCGAGGATAGCCAGCGTCAGCGGCAGCAAAATACGGATAGCCGTGCCCTTGCCTGCCTGAGAGTGGATTTCTACATGGCCACCCATTTCCTGAATATTTCGCTTAACCACGTCCATGCCGACACCACGACCGGACACGTCAGTCACTTGTTCGGCGGTGGAGAAGCCTGGTGCGAAGATCAGCATACCGACGTCTTCATCGCTCATGCTGTCGCTGACCGCAATACCTTGCGATGCCGCTTTGGCGAGAATTTTCTCACGATTCAGGCCCGCGCCGTCATCAGTGACTTCAATGCAGATATTGCCGCCCTGATGTTCTGCCGACAGGATCAGATTACCCACTGCCGACTTACCCGCCGCAACACGCGTTTCCGGGTCTTCAATACCGTGATCCAAACTGTTGCGAACCAGGTGCGTTAACGGATCGATAATGCGTTCGATCAGGCTTTTGTCCAGTTCGGTAGAACTGCCCTGCAATTGCAGCTCTACCTGCTTGTTCAGCTTGCTGGCCAGATCGCGAACCAAGCGAGGGAAACGGCTAAACACGTACTCCATCGGCATCATGCGGATCGACATCACCGACTCTTGCAGATCGCGCGCATTGCGCTCCAACTGGCTCATGCTGTTCAGCAGATCGCCGTGATTCACCGGGTCCAGGCTACCAGAACGCTGCGCCAGCATGGACTGGGTGATCACCAGTTCGCCCACCAGGTTGATCAACTGATCCACTTTTTCTACCGCGACGCGGATACTGGTCGATTCGCTGGCCTTGGCGCGCGATTTAGGCGCATCAGCCATCGCCGGTGCCGGTTTGGCGGCAGGCACTGGCGGGGCTGCTGCGACGACAGGCTCCGGCTGCGGCGAGACAACGGGCGACGGTTCGGCCTGCGGCGGCGTGGAGAAGCTGATTTGCTCCGGTTCCAGCACAAAACACAGCACCGCACTGATGTCGTCTTCACTGGCGGAAGTCAGTAACGTGACTTCCAGGCTGTTGTCTGTTTGGTGCGGGTTCTTCACCTCGCCCAGATTCCCCAGCTCTTCGAGCATCAGCGGGACTTCATTCGGCTTCAGGCCGCACAAGCAAACGCGCATCCCGCCTTCGATCGCCTCAGGCGCAACAACGGCATGTTCTGTGACAGGTTGTGCAGCGGGAGCATCCTGCTGCTGTGCGTCTAATGCAAGCTGCCGCAGTGCCTGGCAAATATATTCAAAGCTGTCGGCATCCGGCTTTTGCGACGTTTTGTAGGCGTCCAGTTGCTCCTGCATAATGTCTTTGGTTTCCAGAAACAGGTTGATAATTTCGGTACTCAGGCTCATTTCCTGACGCCGCGCACCGTCCAGCAAGTTCTCCAACAGGTGAGTCGTTTCCTGCAGCACCGAGAAACCAAAGGTGGCTGCGCCGCCCTTGATCGAATGTGCCGCACGGAAAATGGCATTCAGCGGCTCAATGTCCGGAGCCAAGGGATCGAGCTCCAGCAGATGTTGCTCCATGTCGGCCAGCAACTCGTCTGCTTCATCAAAAAAAGTCTGATAAAACGCACTAATATCCATGCTCACGGGGTCACCTCTGCTGTGAGTCGCTGTTAGTTGGTGAAGGGACAGCCGCCGGTGCTTCCGGAACGATGAGGGTTGCCGGGGCCGTTGCCGACGGCGCCAATGACTTCAGTTCGACCGGTTGGGCAATGTCCATCGCCGTGCTTTCGCCATTTTCGTGTTCGATGCCTTGCTGGGTTTGCTTGTTCAACACCAACACGGTGATTCGGCGGTTGATCGCATCGTCCGCGCCGTGTTGCTTGAGGCTCATGGTGGCGGCCATACCCACGACGCGCAGCACCTTGCCTTCCGAAAGCCCACCGGCGATCAGCTCACGCCGTGACGCATTGGCCCGATCGGCTGACAATTCCCAGTTGCTGTAACCCCGCTCACCCGTGGCATACGGAATGTCATCGGTATGGCCAGACAAACTGATTTTATTCGGCAAATCGTTCAGGATAGGCGCAATGGCACGCAGAATATCGCGCATGTAGCTTTCCACTTGCGCACTGCCGGTTTTGAACATCGGCCGGTTCTGGCTATCGATGATCTGAATGCGTAGCCCTTCATCCATCATGTTGATCAGTAGATGCGGGCGCAGCGCCTTCAAGCGCGGATCGGATTCAATCAGCTCATCAAGCTTTTCACGCAGTTTGTTCAGTCGCAGTTCTTCGTCACGCTTTTCCAAGGTGTCAATTTGCTTTTTCACCAACCCGTCCTGTTGGGTAGGGTCATCCCCACCGCCAGGGATCGGGCTGCTTTCCGAACTGCTCTTATCGCCCGCGGTCAACGCCACTTTCAGCGGTGTGCGGAAGTATTCGGCGATTTGTGTCAGCTCTTGCGGGCTGGCGATTGCCAGCAGCCACATCACCAGGAAAAATGCCATCATCGCCGTCATAAAGTCGGCATAGGCAATTTTCCATGAGCCGCCGTGATGGCTGGCATGATGCGACTTGCGCTTTCTGACCAAAACAACCGGGTGATTCTGCTTCATGCCTGTTCTTCTTCCGTCGCCTGCTGTGCCGGCGCTTTCACCCGACGCACATGTTCTTCCAGTTCAACGAAGGACGGGCGTTCAGTGGTGTACAACGTTTTACGGCCGAATTCGACCGCGATCTGCGGCGCGTAACCGTTCAGACTAGACAACAACGTGACCTTGATGCATTGCATCATTTTCACGTTTTCGGCACTTTTTTGTCGCAGCAACGTCGCCAACGGAGAGATAAAGCCGTAAGCCAGCAAAATACCGAGGAAGGTCCCGACCATCGCGTTGGCGATCAACGCGCCCAGTTCCGCTGCCGGACGATCGGCCGAAGCGAGTGCGTGCACCACCCCCATGACCGCCGCAACAATACCAAAGGCCGGCAATGAGTCGCCGACCATCGCCAGGCTGCCTGCCGGCACCTCGCTTTCCTGCTCAAAGGTTTCGATCTCTTCGTCCATCAACGCTTCGATCTCAAACGCATTCATGTTGCCGCTCACCATCAGCCGTAAGTAATCGGTAATAAACTCTACGAGGGTGTTATCGGCAAGAATGCGCGGATAATTAGAGAAAATTTCACTTTCCTGCGGATTATCAATATCAAACTCGAGGGACAACATGCCCTGCTGGCGGGATTTGGCCAATAGCCGGTACAGCAGCGCCATCAGATCCATGTACAAATCTTTGCTGTATTTCGAACGACGCATCAGTTTGGGAATGGCACGCAGGGTAGACTTTATCGCCTTACCGTTGTTGCCCACGATAAAAGCGCCGATGCCCGCACCGCCGATGATCAAGAACTCTGCCGGCTGATAAAGTGCACCCAGATGGCCCCCCACAATCAGGTAGCCCCCAAAGACCGCACCCAATACCACGAGATAACCCAAAATAACTAACACACGCATTCCTTAAATTAACAATGTGGATGGAAGGTGGGATAAGCGCGCTGTTGAGCCGTATCGGCGCAGCCGGCTGGGCTGCGCCTATGGGTTCGTTCTGCCGAACCCGGTGTTTAACAACTCTGTTTATGCCCGTCATCTTCAGGTTGCAGTGGTGTTGACTGCAACCTGAACCATTGAGGGTATAGGTCTGGATAAACCGGCGCTGTCGCCGGCTCAAATCGCGCGTTTAACCTGCTCGTCCAGCAGTTGAGGAATAATATCGGCCAGTTGCGGCGAAAGTTTACGTCTTTTTACTGCGCGGGATGGGGGTTGGCATAAACTGCAAACAAAACTGTTCAACGGCTGGTGTGCGTGAGTAATAAAAGTACCGCCACAGCAGTTACATGCGGAAAGCTGCAGCATGCCACTGTCGACGAAACGTACCAATGTCCAGGCACGGGTCAGTGCCAACAACGGCGCCTCACCCGGTTGATAAGGACACTGTTCCAGGTAAAGACGGTAGGCTTTAATCACAGCCTCGACGCCGGTACAGTGCCCACTCTTCATCAAGAAGCTATAAGCGTTATAAAACATCGATGAATGGATGTTCTGTTCCCAGGTCATAAACCAGTCAGTCGAGAACGGCAACATACCTTTTGGCGGCGGGCTGCCGCGCAATTCCTTATAGAGCTTGATCAAACGCCCGCGGCTGAGCTGAGTTTCACTTTCCAGCATCTGCAAGCGGGCGCCCAGCGTAATCAGCTCCATAGCAAGCTGAATGTCCTTGGCTTCCTGAACGATACTTTTCTCTGCCATCATCAAGCTCTTTTCTTCGTTACACTACCGTCTTTACTCGATAGTTCTTGCAGTAAATGGCTTGATAGCAAAATGCCCGTATGGATTTGCTGCAGATCGTCCACGCGTGACTCTTTCGTCAGGCGTTCAATCGTATTGTGATCGTTAAAACGGAAGTGACAGACCAACTGGTTAGTCTCAGCCAGTTTGACCATTTGCGGTAACGTGAGTTGAGCAAGCGCGTCAGCCATAGTTTCATCAATACCCAGGCGGAACATCGCCGAGGCTTTTTCATCATTAATCAGACGCTGTGCTAAAAGTAAATATGACAGGTTGATGTCATAAATATGCTTAAGTAATTCAGACGTACCCATATTCCCCATCCCGACAGACTATGTTTAAAAACATACGCTGGGTGATAATTTTTATCGCCCGTGACCTGGGTTTGTTCCCGAAGTTGGCAAATGAATCTCTGAATAACAGTCGTTATAAATTTTTTCACATCACTAAATTCGGACCATCATTCAGTATTTGATACGTGCGTAAACCAACGTGTATGGATGTACAGCATTTTGCTTCAGCAGTGTTTAGCCACCGTGAAACTATTTTTACAAAATTAATAAGATTATTCCTAATGCAGCGCAACTCTACCCCCGAACCATTAGCACACACAATGTAAGTAAGCGGCAATTTTAAATACAATGTGATCTAAATCACAAAAATAAAAAATATTTAAGCCAAATATCACGTAGTCAGTACGTTTTTTAACCTTGTTTTTGCTCAAAAAACAACCATAAGTAAAAAAACGTCTTAAAAACAATGTATATAAGCCAAAAAAATATCTTTTTTAGATCAATTCGAACAAAAGCATTACCAAACTAAAATAACAGAACAAAAATCTGTTCGTAGGCGATAAAGACAGTATAAATAACCGTTTAATAAACAATAAACTATCCGCATTGAAAAATAACGCATGTAAACTATAAGGTTATTAGGTTTCGGATTTGACTTAAACTTTGCCGTATTCGCTGTTTTAATTTTCAACGAATGCTCACGTTCGGTTAACAAGGTCTCACCTACGTTGTGAACAAGAAAACAGACGTAACGATATGTTTCTGGACAAACTGAGTAAAAACGGCAGGTTCTTGAAGATTTTTGACTGAAGTATCCCATAACGATTTATCGGCAGGGTTAATTAAAACTTTAATAATTTATCGTTACTGCTTAAAAATAGTTAAATCTCATCAAATACCGACATTCCAATTAAAACCGCCCTGCTTGATTCACCGCCCTTATAAAATAAAACATAGTTTCGTTTTATTTTATGTACTGATTTCATTATACCTCACGGATTTCACATCACGGACAGCAGAGCATACGCTCATCCCCAGGTAGGGTTGAGTATCATATTCATTGTGGAAATTTATTCGTCACCTGCCATTGCTGAAAGAGCGGATCTTCCGAAAAGCCGAATGTACCCAGCGGAGCAAGACAAGGCTCCGGTGCCCACATAAACCCGCGCCGTCGCCCTCAAAACCTTAGCCAACGCCGTTGCCGGTAGGTGCTGGCAGCGCCATCCAGCCCTGCGATCCGGATTCATGTGCCTGAGACTTTCCTTATTTAGCAGTTTGATCAGCAGGATGGCATTGCCGATAGCGCACAGGCATATTATTATTCTGAGGCAGGATCGCCTGCGAACAGCCAATTATTACCGTATTGCAATTTATTTATTTGAAATTAATTTTTCAGGTCGCACATCACATTTTTGCTGCTGTCATGATGACAGGGTGATGTTTCTTCGTCCGGCTACAACTATTAACAGGCTATATTTTAATCATGACTGATACCCTGGATTACCTGATGACATTCCGTAAATGCACCAGCTTGGACAGCGTAGAAAAAGTGTACGATAAGCTTAACTATTCTATTGATAATGATATTGAAATCAGCAATATGTATCGTGCTGCGGATCACCGTCGCGCCGAGTTGGTTGCGGGTAAACTGTTCGATTTGGGTAAGGTGCCAAAAACGCTGTGGGCGCAAGTGCTATAATTGCCCTTAATTACTCACGCGTGCCCTTTATCTTTTATTGCTAAATAACGGCAATAACCCGGGATTTATTGACGCGCGTGATACAAAACACATTTATTAACGTCACCAGGCTCTACCCTTTGCCCTAAGAACAGGAAACAGGAGTGGAAGATGGGATATCAAAACGTTTTGGTTACCGTCGCGGTGGCGGCAGACAGCCACCGCCTGGTTGAAAAAGCCGTCTCTATCGTGCGGCCCTACAACGGTAAAATCACCCTGCTTAGCATGATCGCCAATCCAGAAATCTACAATAACTTCGCTGGGCCGATGCTGGGGGATTTGCGTGCATTGATGGAGGAAGAAACGCTGCTGTTTATGGAGGAATTGCGCCTGCGGGCCGATTATCCGATTGCCGATACGTTAATCGTACACGGCGAGTTGGGTGACAGCCTGAGCTACGCCAGTCGACAACAGACGTTTGATCTGGTGGTATGCGGCAATCACAGTGACAGCATGATGAACAAAGTCTCTTGTTCTGCGGCGCGCTTTATCAATACCAGCCACATAGACGTACTGATCATCCCTCTTTAACGCTGAGCACATTAGGCTATTCGCCCTTCATGATGATTGGCTAGACTTAGGTTCCCTGTCCGCATAAGGAGCTTCTGATGTCTCAGTCTATGCACCAAAACCGCCGTTTTTTGCTGGCCTCACGCCCACACGGTGAACCTACCGCTGACAATTTCCGTCTGGAAACCGTCCCCACGCCGCAGCCCGCTGCGGGCCAGGTACTGTTACGCACCGTTTATCTGTCACTTGATCCCTATATGCGCGGTCGCATGAGCGATGCCCCCTCTTATGCTCCCCCCGTGCAGATCGGTGAAGCCATGGTCGGCGGCACGGTATCACGCGTTGTCACGTCACAACACCCCGACTTCAAACCCGGCGACTGGGTATTAGGCTATGACGGTTGGCAGGATTACGCGCTGTCCGACGGCAGCGACTTGCGCAACCTTGGCCCCCACCTAGCTCACCCGACACGTCTGCTAGGCGTATTGGGCATGCCTGGCTTTACGGCTTATATGGGGTTGACAGAGATTGGCCAACCGAAACCCGGTGAAACCCTGGTGGTCGCAGCGGCCAGCGGCGCCGTGGGATCGGTGGTCGGGCAAGTCGCAAAACTGAAAGGGTGCCGCGTCGTCGGCGTCGCAGGCGGTAAAGAGAAATGTCGGTATGTCGTGGAGGAGCTGGGCTTCGATGCCTGTATCGATCACCGGGCACCTGACTTTGCTGCACAGTTGGCCGCCGCTTGCCCACAGGGCATCGATATTTATTACGAGAACGTCGGTGGCGCCGTGTTCGATGCCGTGATTCCGCTGCTGAACACCCAGGCACGTATTCCTGTCTGCGGCATTATCGCCCACTATAACGCAACCAACTTGCCTGCTGGGCCCGATCGCCTGCCGATGTTGCAAGGGCTGATTTTGCGTAAGCGCATCCGCATGCAAGGTTTTATTATTTTTGATGACTTTGCAGAAGGTTTTGACGAATTCCTGCGGCAAATGAGCGAGTGGATTGAGCAAGGGAAAATCAAATTCCGCGAAGACCTGGTTGACGGACTTGAGAATGCACCACAGGCATTTATCGGTCTGTTACAAGGCAAGAACTTCGGCAAGTTAGTGATCCGCGTAGGCGAGGACTAACCTCAGACAGGGCGCAGTCTTAGGATGCGCCCTCATATTGCCTTAATGCACTGCACCGCCAGTCATCGATAAGTCCTCTCCGACAGTCAATGTGGTATGCACAATACTGCGCACCGCCTCGATCATGGTCGCTAATGCCATACTCGGTTTGCCGGGGTGATTCACCGCCAGCTCATGGCTATAAGGGATGTGGATAAACCCTCCTTTTATTGCCAGATTCTGCTGAGCGATGTGGTGACTCAAACCATAAAAGAGCTGATTACAGTTATAGGTACCCGCTGTCTGTGACACCCCTGCCGGAATCCCTCGTTGGCGCAGATGATGCACGATCGCTTTTACCGGCAGCGTGGAGAAATAGCCCACCGGCCCGCCGTCTACTATGGGTATATCTATGGGTTGGTTGCCGGCATTATCAGGAATACGGGCGTCGATCAGGTTGACGGCTACCCGCTCAACGGATATTTCGGCTCGTCCGCCGGCCAGCCCAAGACAGATCACCGCCTTTGGGCGCACGCTGTCGATAGCCGACATCAACTGCTGATTGGACAGCCCCAACACGCACGCCAATTGGCAGACGACCACCTCAGCACCGGCGATCCGTTCCCCCGCCAAAGCCTGTGCAACCTGCCATGACGGATTAATCAGATCCCCATCAAACGGCTCAATGCCGGTCACCAATACCCTCTCCATCATCACACCTTATGTTGTTATTGAATCAGCGTGCTCTCAGCCTAAACAACGCGGTATGATTCTGGAAATGGATTATCTGTATATAGAGTATTCATAAAATGAATTTATCCAGCATCGATCTCAATCTTCTGGTGGTGTTTGAAGCGTTGTACCAAACGCGCAATGTCACCGCGGCAGGCCGCACTCTGAACCGCGCCCAGCCTTCCGTCAGCAATGCCCTGACCCGGCTGCGGACCCTGTTTGGCGACCCGCTATTCGTCCGCAGTGGCGGCAGCATGATGCCAACCGCACGTGCCCACCAGTTGATGCCGCAAATACGCCCCGTACTGGAGCAAATCCGTCATGCGTTGACGCCGCCGACCCACTTCGATCCCGCCACGGCAAACCAGCGCCGCTTTAGGTTAGCCGCCGGCGACTATGCCGATATCACGCTGTTGCCGCTCATCATAAGCCGACTGCGCCAGGACGCCCCCGGCATTGATATTCGCGTTTCGCGGCTGGATCGCCGCACGATAGTGCAGCAACTTGAGCGCGGAGAAATAGACGTAGCCCTGGGTGGGCATCTCAACGCGGAGGAAGGCATGCTGGTGCAACCGTTGTTTAACGAGAGCTTCGTCTGTATTGCCAACCAACAGCACCCGCAGTTGGCCGCCGGACACTGGGGCTTGCGAGAATACCTCACCTTACCCCACGCACTTTACGCGCCGTCGGATGACGGATCTGCACGTGGGATCATAGACCGGCGGCTGGCTGACATGGGGTTGGAGCGGCGGGTTGCAGCGACGTTCTCTCATATTATCGCGTTGCCTGCGGTCGTCGCCGGCAGCGATCTGATCGCCACCCTTGCGTGCAGCGTCGCCAGACGCTTTTCCGATCCTGAAAAGGTCTGTTTCTTGCCACTGCCCTCGGAACTGGCAGTGGCTGAATTTTCTATCGATTTGATCGCGGGCCGGCAGGCCAAGCGAGATCCTGCGCTGGCCTGGCTCTGTAATACCATCGCCCAGTTAAACGTGGGTGACATCCTGATTTAACCCCAGTACACCGGGTTTAGGCCCTACATTTTCTGCACCGTCTGATAAATATCAAGGTCAAAATAGCCATCGGCCTCACAGTCGTTGAGGTAATGCTCGTAACACACGCCTGCGGTGGGCTTGTAGCCACTGGCCGGCAGTTCTCGCTGATAGAAATCTGCCCAGGCTTTGCCAAAATCGCCATCGGTGATCTGCACGTGATAGATCCCGTATAACCCGGCAGGCAGCGTTTGCAGTGCGAATCCGTCATGAATCGGCGTTGGTAGCACAAAGTCATCCGGCACGGTAAACACCACGTCGGCCCGCAGTTGTTCAGGCGCGACCACCGACGGATCGTCCCAATACAACACCAGCCATTTGCCTATCGGGACCCCATGTTGCCGTTGCCAGGCCACCAGCTGTTTGACGCCCTGGGGAACGGTTTCCGGGTAAGGCCCAACGACCCGCACGCCAGCCACTTTTTCTGCCCGTTTATCTTCAATTCTTAACGTCATTACCCGCACCTGACACCCTGTTGAGCTCAACCTACGCGCCAATTTCGGTGCGCACATCCAGTAACTCAGGGAAGAAAGTCAATTCCAACGCCTTTTTCAGGAAGCTGACGCCGCTTGAGCCGCCGGTGCCCATTTTGAAACCGATGATACGTTCCACCGTCTTCATATGTCGGAAACGCCACAGGTGGAAGCTTTCTTCTATATCTACCAGCTTCTCCGCCATTTCATAGGCTTCCCAATACTTTTGCGGGTTGTCATAGATCTCTTTAAACGCAGGCAGCAGATTTGGATTGCGCTGATAAGGTTGTGTCCAGTCACGTTCGATACACGCTTGCGGAATAGGCAGGCCATGACGTGACAGATAGAGCAAATATTCATCGTATAGGCTTGGCGCCTCGAGGATCGCCTTCAGCGCAGCGTGTTTTTCCGCGTCGTTACTGAACACTGCCAGCATTGCCGCATTCTTATTGCCCAGTAAAAACTCGATGGACCGGTATTGGTGAGACTGGAAACCGGAAGAGTTGCCCAGCACGTCGCGGAACTCAACGTATTCCGACGGCGTCAGGGTTTCCAACACCGCCCACTGCTCAAACAACAGACGCTGGATCTGCTTAACCCGCGCCAGGATCTTGAAGCAATGGCTGAGCTTGTCCTGCTGCACCAAGGTTCGTGCCGCTTGCAGCTCGTGCAGCATCAATTTCATCCACAGTTCAGAGGTCTGGTGCTGCACCACAAAGAGCATCTCATCATGATGCTGCGGGTTGGACAGCGGGTGCTGACAGTCCAGCAGTTGGTCCAGGCACAGGTAGTCGCCGTAACTCATGCGTTTGGAAAAGTCGGTGACAATCGCGCTTTCTAATTCCCGTTTGTTCATCTGTTCTCTCCGCTGCGCCCACGACCGGAAGCGGTGTGTAGCGTGCTGCAACCAGAAAACAATAGTACATCCCCCCTCGCTCCGAATGACTATAAACGAGAGTTGCCTCGCAGTTTTTAACCTTGGGGAGACGGCTTTCATCCCTGCGAGGGCTTTCTGTTTATCCGCTGAGCAAATTGCCCCCGCACGGCTTATCGGCGGGGTTTCATCAGTGAATCATGCACATGAAAATCCTTTTTTAGTCCCGTCCCGGTGACGGTTGAATAGCCTCCCGACGCCGTACCATGAAAGACCTTTCGAAGGTGATCACCGTTTCACCTGTGGATTTGATCCCCCGCGTTTCCACCGTGATGATGCCGTTATTGGGCTGAGACTTTGAGGGACGTTTCGCCAGGATTTTGCTGGTTGCATAGAGTGTGTCGCCGACAAAAAGCGGATCTTTTAACCGTACTTTATCCCACCCGAGGTTGGCGACTGCCCGGGCAGACAATGCCTGTACCGTCATACCGCTGACCAGAGCCAACGTAATGCTGCTGTTCACCAGAACGCGGCCATATTCGGCCTGGGCGCTGTAAACCTGATCGAAATGCAAGGGGTGCTGGTTCATCGTCAGTAGGGTCAACCAGGTGTTATCAGCCTCGCTGAGAGTACGGCCAGGCCAATGTTTGATCGTCATGCCAGGATCGAAATCCTCGTAATCGCCACCCTGTTCTTCCACATATTCATTGTCGCCAATCCGTTTTAACATGCCGTTTTCTCCCTGGATTCGTAAAGCGCGATCGCCGCCGCCGTGTCTTCAATAGCCAGCCCCACACTGCGAAATAGCGTGGTCTGCCCTTTATTAGCCGCAACCTCGCCAAGAATCAGCGCGCCAAGTTCATGAAGCTGCTCCGGTTGGATATACCCTTGCGTGAGCGCTGTGCGCACTTCCCCCGCGTCCTCCTGCGCGGCAGAGGCGGTTTCCACCACCACCAACGCCGTTTTCAGCAATTCGGGATCCACTTCCATCGCCTCTTCGTGGGTACCACCGATAATATTCAGATGTGCGCCTGGCGCGACCCAATCGGCGGCAATCAACGGCTCGCAAGAAGACGTGGACGTGGTCGTGCAGATAATCTCGGCGCCCTGCACTGTGTCGAACAAGGTCTGACAGATGACAACCTCCGCCGTCGTTACCGTTCTGGCCCACTGTGCGAACGCCTCGGTTCTGGCCTTTGTGCGGGAATAAATCCGCACTCGGGTAATCGGACGCACGGCAAGCATCGCCAGCAGGGTTGCCCGAGCCTGCACACCTGCCCCCAAAATGGCCAGATCAGCGGCCCGCGCAGGCGCACACAACTGGGTTGCCAAACCTGCAACCGCGCTGGTTCTCACGGCGGTTAAGGCGGCGCCGTCGAGTAACGCCAGCATCTGACCGGTATTGATGTCCGTCAGCACCACCACGCCGTGAATGAGCGGAAGCCCCTGCATGGAATTGCCGGGCGTCAGCGTGGTTATCTTGACACTGGCAACACCGCGTTTAATCCAGCCCGCGGGGCTGATTAACATTTCGGAGGGGCCATGGTTCAATAACGTTCGCGACGGCGATTGCGCTTTCCCGCCGCGTAAATCCTGGAAGACCTCGCTCAGGTTGGCCATCACATGCCGAAGTGGGGTATTTCCAGACATGTCGTCTTCGTTGATGATTTGCATCGTCACATGGCCACCCGCTTCAATTCGGCCACCACCTCAACGATAAGGTCTTCTTGTCCGGCAACGGCTTGGCGTTTCCCCAGTTCGAAGAAAACATCTCGCGGATCGACCCCTGCGCTACCTGCATGGTTGATGACCGGGTTTTTGAACCCCGAGAACACGCCCGCCAGGCCGCTGACGATGCCCAGGGAGTCGATCATCGGCGGAGTCACCATTAACTCGCGGGCAGCCAGTTCGGCAGCATCAAGGAAGCGATAAAGATCTATGCCTGTTTTAAACGCCAGACGCTCTAACACCGGCACCAAAACTTCAAGTTGGGTATTCCCCGCTCCAGCGCCGAATCCCCGTGCGCAACCATCAATAAGGGTGGCGCCAGCTTGTGCAGCAGCCACCGAGTTAGCCACCGCCATCCCCAAATTGTTGTGCCCGTGGAAAATCAGCGGCACATCGACCTGCATTCGCATCGCCGTGATGCGCGCAGTCACATCCTGTGGCAAAAGACTGCCAGCCGAATCCATGATGCCGACAGCCTGAGCGCCGTACCTCACTAACTGCTCGGCCTGCGCAGCCAGTTCCTCAGGCGTTGCCATGTGACTCATCATCAACACTGCGTGTGCCTCCGCCCCTTGCTCACGCAACCATCCCACATGGCGTTCGGCAAGAGTCGCTTCCGTACAATGGGTGCCGATGCGGACCACGTCTGTGCCAAGGGTAAGGGCTTTTGACAAGTCAGCGATGGTTCCCCAACCGGGCAGCATAAACACCCCCATCCTGGTGTTCGTCAATGACTCACGCACGATAGCCAGCATCGCATCATCACTCAATGCGGCACGCCCCACCTGATAGGAAGAAGCGCCAAGCCCATTACCGTGGCCAACCTCGACAATCGAAACACCCGTTTTATTGACCGCGGTCGCGTAGTCTCGCAGCTGATCCGCCGTGAGTTGGTGCTTGACCGCATGCTGTCCATCGCGCAGGGTTGAATCGTTAATTAGGATAGCCATTTGCACCCTCCATTTTGTTTCGATAAGCGGCGTACTGTTCTGCAACCAAAATGGCGGCTGAATTGATCAGATCCAGATTCCCTGCGTATTCGGGCATCACACGGCTACTGGCGACCACCTCCAGAGAAATCGACACGCGCCCTTCGGTGACCTTGCACGCTGTCAACGTATAGCCCACGGAGAATTCACGCACCGCCGCAGCCGCAGCGGTGACGACAGGCGTGATCTGTTCCGTTGTCGCGCCCGGGATATCGGCAAAAATCGTGACTCTGAACATGGCAGGCGGTGCCGCTGGGCTGATGTTGAGGATTGCCTTGGTGTTTGCCACGCCGGTGAAGGCGCTGAGTGCAATCTGCGTTGTTTCCACATATTCATCGATGTTGATTCGGGTTGCTCGCCCGAGAATGTCACTGGCAACCGTCGCAACCACTTCAATATCGTTCATGACGAAGTGCTGGCTAAGCGCATGCAAGATAGGTATCGATGCCTGCCCACCACAGCTGATTAAGCTGACATTGCGATCGGTCAGTGCGTCAGTTCCCGTCACTGTCGGTACGATCATTTTCCCTACATGGCTGGGTGTTAAGTCGATCAATAACGTGCCTAGCGGGCGTAACAGTTCCCAATGTTTTACATGTGACATCGCGTTAGTCGCGTCGAACACCACATCGAAGGGTTTTGGCGCTGCCAAAATGGCGTCAATGCCGCCAGCGCTGGTCGGGCAGCCCAAGCGGGCCGCAATGTCAAGACCGGCTGAATCCTTGTTACGCCCTGCGAGCAGTTGGCAAGTAAGCAAGGGTGAACGGTGAATCTTATTGACCAGATCCATGCCGATGGCGCCGGTCCCGATAACGGCAACGGAAAGCGTCATGGGTTGCTCCTGTCGAAACGCGCAGCCCACGCCTTGCCTAATCCCAGCGTTGTCCGGGCCATACGGGCAAAAGGTGGCCCCACCATGTGTCCATCCAGCAGGGCAATTCCCCCTTCGGCTGCCTGGACGGCATCGGTGATACGACGTGCGATCAATAACGCTTCTTCATTAGGCCGCAGCGCAGTATTGATCAACTCAAGTTCGCTAGGATGCACGGTGGCTTTGCCGTGAAAACCCAGATCTTTGGCGCTTTGAATTTCCTGAGCCAATACCTGGGGTTCAGAAAGACGATAATTGGCGGTATCATTACAACCAATGCCATGTCTGGCGCTCGCCAACACCATCGCCTGGCGAGCCGCCAACATCCCGGACCAGGTAATCTGAACGCCAAGGGTGGCGGCCAAATCTGCTGAACCAAAAATCAATCCGTCAGCCACCGAGGCCACGTTATCAAGATCGGTAATGGCTTCTACGGTCTCTATGGTCAGATAAATTTCTGGGTACTTGCCCGCGGAAGCGAACGTCTCACGTAGAAAAATGACTTCGGCAGGCGACCTGACCATGGACATGACGATAAAACCCGGTGTCGTGCTGCCGCTGCAAAGCATGACCATGTCATGCAACGCATCAATCGTACCCAGTGCGTTGATGCGCACGGCAATATTTGCAGATGCGGGGGCATTATCGAGGGCGGTACGGCAGATCACCCGTCCTTCGGCTTTGGCTGGGCCGGGAACGGAATCCTCCAAATCGATCAAATGAACATCGGCATCATAAGACAGCGCCTTAACGACACGGTTAAGTGATAAGGCCGGCGTGTACAGAATGCTGCGGGGAATAGCGCGTGCGGTATCCGTCATTGAGGTGCCCTCACATCAGCCAGAATCTTGCACAAACGGCGAATTTGATCTTCTGTTTGCCCGGCACGCATCATGACCCGCAAACCCGCGGTGCCTTTAGCGACAATAGGGAAAAATACCGGTGAGACGTAAAAACCGGCCTCTATTACGCGACGCCCTTCGCTGATCACCGTCTCATCACTCATCGGCACCAAACGGATCGGGTAAGTATTACCGCTTTGCTCTGTCGGTATCAGTGAGTCAAAAAGCGCAATGTTGTCGTACAGTTTCTTCTGCAACATCGGTAATTCAGCCGTTCGGTGAATGTCTGCCGAGGCCAGGCTGGCACCGATCGCTGCCGTATTGAGATTTTGTGAATAGTTGAGCCCACCGCCAAAACGTTCAACCAGGCGTAGCATCCTCTGGGAATAACCGTTGAGCAGTATGGCCGCACCGCTGGTGCCAAAAGCTTTGTTGAGCGTGACCACCATAATGGTGTTCTCATTCAGCGCCGGGCTGTGCGAACGAACATAGCCAATCCCGCGCTCACCATAGGCCGAGATAGAGTGGGAATCATCGTAAAACACCATCAGGCCATATTTGTCTTGCAGCTCGGCCAGCGCTTTGACCGGCGCATATCCCCCCAGGCTATCGCTGCCGTCAACCACGTAGCAGACCCGTTCGTATTTCTTGCAGCAGTCTTTGATAAAGTCGAGATCATGGTAATTGCAGGTGACAACCTCGGTTTCATCGGCACAGGCAGGTTTAGCCGCCGCTAACGACACATGAGCATGCTTATCGAAGATCATTAAAGGCCGCACACCGTTACCCAAATGCCCTGACGCAATCAAAGGGAGTAAACCACCGCTGATGCTGCTCGCTGAGACACCGCTGAGAACATCGGCCTTGAACAACTCACCCAGGGATTCTTCCAACGCCTTCAAGACAGGAAGCTGGACTCGGCTACGCGCGATACAGTGATCCAGCACGCCATAACGACGAATAGCATCGATAGCCCCCTCGATGACCTTCGGGTGGGAGTCCAGATTCAGGTAAGAACAACAGCTAAAGTTAATAAACTGATGGCCACTTTGGGTCGACAGAAGGTCATTGTCGAGCCCGGCGATGATCCCCGCGAGCCCATTGTTCTCTGACATATCCCAGAAAGGGTTACCAATACCGATAGCTTTGTCATTGTTGCGAAACTGGTTAGTTGGGACAATTCTCTTACGGCTGGTCATCGAGTACCTTCCTTCTTGGTAGGTTCGGGTTGATAGTTGTAGATGCCTTTGAACTTGCGATAGGCGGCGGTGTAGAGTGCGGAATGGCTTTGTTGAATAAATCGAACTTTTGCTGAGTTGAAGGATCAGATCACGTATCTTCCCGACAACGCAGACCGTTCC